>JASGDY010000113.1:0-71397 GCA_047606825.1 Chitinophagaceae bacterium | reverse complement strand
GGTAAGGGCAACGCCACATTTCCAGTTTTTCATAGTAGTGATTAAATAGGTGTTACATAGTGAATGTTAATAAAAAAACTCATCTCTTCGCATCAAAAAAACAAAATAGTCTACCTCATGGCACATCTCCACAGCAACGCTGGCGGAGAACTGCCAAAAAATTTGGTTCCGACTACTATATTGTAAAAGTCAGCCTTTGCTTCGCAGAATAAGCACCCTCACAAGTTTCACAACCCTAAGCATAAGCACAAAACTTAGAGGGATTCTTTAGATTGGTTAAACAAAACCGCATCTAATATTTGTCACATTCAATCCGTGATTGTGACAACATATTATGTATGCGCTTCGGTTTTTCTCGCAACAGCATTCTTGAAATAATAAAAACACAATTGATTAAACATTATTTATAATATATAAGCCCAGTAAGGTCAAAAGCTCTTCCCATTTTTTCCCCAACATTGGAACATATACAACAGAAACGACTCCACAATCAAGAAAACATTTTTCTCATTGCATCTATTTACCACATTCTCAAACCAATCAACCGGACACAAAAGAAACACACACCTTCTCCAGCAAATATAATTAAATCTAAATTAACAATAACGCAAATTTAAAATATTTTTTTTAAAAAAAAGCAAACATAAAACGAACAAAAATGACAAAACACGCAAAAAAAAGCAGCGATATGCTCAACAAAACTATATATTATAAAAAATAATTATATATTTTTATGCTATTATCAAATAGTTGAATTAATTAGATACGTTTATCTAATGCGGACACGAGCCATGGACTAGAGCATTAGGCATTCTACCCATTTTGGCATTTGCCTTTTTCCTCCGTACTTTTGTTGTCGATTATAATAGAAAGAAAGAGGAATATATGCGTGAGTTGCCTGTAATAAACAAAGTGGACACCAAGGAAACGAGGGTCAAAAAACCGGACTGGTTACGTGTCAAACTTCCCATCGGGGAAAGCTACAAACACGTCCGCGGCCTTGTCGATACACACAAACTGCACACCATCTGCGAAAGCGGCAACTGTCCCAACATGGGCGAATGTTGGGGTGCGGGTACGGCAACTTTTATGATATTGGGCAATATCTGCACGCGTAGCTGCGGTTTCTGCGCCGTGGCGACAGGTCGTCCACTGGCTGTTGACTGGGATGAACCGCAACGTGTCGCCGAAGCCATCAACCTGATGAAAGTCAAACACGCCGTCATTACCAGTGTGGACCGTGACGAATTGCAAGACGGCGGTTCCATCATCTGGTACAACACCATCCGCGCCGTCAAGGCATTGAACCCCGACACGACTTTGGAAACACTGATTCCGGACTTCAAGGCGCAAACCGAAAATATCCAACGTGTGATTGATGCTGCGCCCGAAGTGGTCAGCCACAACATAGAAACCGTCGAAAGGTTGACCAAACAAGTGCGCATCCAAGCCAAATACAGAAGAAGCATGGACACGCTCCGCATCCTGAAAGAGGGCGGTATGCGTACCAAGAGCGGTATCATGCTCGGCCTCGGCGAAAAGAAAGAGGAAGTCATCGAAACGCTGAAAGACCTCGCCGCCGTCAACGTGGACGTCGTGACCATCGGACAATACCTCCAACCCACGCCCAAACATTTGCCTGTTGACCGATTTATACATCCCGACGAGTTTGCCGAATACCGTGAAATCGGGTATGAACTCGGTTTTGACTATGTGGAATCCGGTCCGCTCGTCCGCTCGTCCTACCATAGCGAACGCCATGTCCTCCAAGGCTACGGCAGAAACAAATGGCTGGAAGAAAAAGAAGTACTGGCACACGTGGGGTAGATAAAAAGAAAAGGTCGGCTATATAGCCGACCTTTTTAAGAAAAAAGGATTTACAGAATAATCGCATTTAATTTTTCCTTTGTGAAGAACAAAAGACTATTTTGTTTTTGCTTACTACTAACCGTCGTTGATTCGATTCCAGATATGCAACGGAAAGTTGGTCGTAAGTGCCTGTCAGCAGAGTAGCGATGCGAGTTTGGGGCTGCCGTCCAATATTTACCACCTGCATTTGATAAGCCGTCAGATAGCCATTCCGTTGAAATTGATTACGTCGTTTTTGCATCTACGAAAACAACCTAGAAAGCACGGAAAAGCTGTTGGGCGGCAAAGCGTTTAAACGTGAATTAATCAGGGTTTTATATTGCATAAAATTACAAAAAGCCCTTGGAAAACAGGATTTCCAAAGGCTTTTTAGTTAAAAACCAATGTTCTCCACTCGAAGAAACCCAAAGTAAATATCCGACAACACCGTCGGAAAATTGGAATTTGCATCAGTCTTCTTTTCTATTTTTAGCTGGCTAAAAAAATGTTACATTTGATTTTTCTTTTAAATACTTTCAAATTTTCCGCTCTTATATTTAACCTCAATTCCACTAACGATTCAACACAAAAGAACGATGGAATGAAGTATAAACATTTGCAAGCATATTCCTTCCCAAGGCGATGAAAATTTTTATGCTTCATTCCATCTGACGATTAAAAAACAAAAAATATGCAAATGAAAAAAGTATTGTTGCTGCCAGCATTTCTGTTGTACTGTTCCCTTTTATTTTCGCAATGGCATCCTTTGTTCAATGGCAAAGACCTGACAGGTTGGAAGCAGTTGAACGGAAAGGCCAAGTACGAGGTCAAAAACGGCGAAATCATTGGCTCCACTGTGTTTGGCGAGCCCAATTCGTTCCTGGTGACGGACAGGGACTATGGTGATTTTATATTGGAGTTTGAATTTAAGGTGGACAGCACGATGAATTCCGGGATGCAGTTCAGAAGTGAAAGTACATCCGATTACCAACATGGCCGTGTGCACGGTTATCAATTCGAAATAGACCCTTCCGCACGTGCGTGGACTGGTGGCATTTACGACGAGGCAAGAAGAGACTGGCTCTATCAGCTCAACCTCAATCCTTCTGCGCAGACAGCATTCCATCAGGGCGAATGGAACAAAGCGCGCATTGAATGTATCGGCAACGACATACGCACCTGGGTCAACGGCGTGCCTTGCGCTTACCTTATAGACGCCATGACACCCAAAGGTTTTATTGCCCTCCAGGTACACGCCATCGGTAACAAAAAAGACGAAGGTCGGCAGATTGCCTGGCGCAATATCCGTATCCAAACCGACAACCTAAAACCCGCTCCACTGCAAAACATCTTTGTCGTCAACACGCTTCCCAACGACCTGTCCAAGGCCGAAATCCGGAACGGTTACAAACTACTGTTTGACGGAAAAACGACCAACGGTTGGCGCGGCGCCTACAAAAAAACATTTCCCGAAAAAGGCTGGGAAATCAACGACGGCGTATTGGAAGTGCTGCCGTCCAGTGGTGCGGAATCCACCAATGGTGGCGACATTGTAACCGATGACGAATATGCCGCATTTATTTTACAGTTCGATTTCAAACTGACGGAAGGCGCCAACAGCGGCGTGAAATATTTTGTAACGGAAAGTGAGCACAACACTGGCTCTGCCATCGGGTTGGAATACCAGATACTGGACGACGCGAGACATCCGGATGCCAAACTGGGAAGGGACGGTGACCGCACTCTGGCTTCTTTATATGATTTGATGACCTCCGACAGGGAACCCCGTGCCCGCAAGAAAATTGGAGAATGGAACCGTGGCATGATAAAGGTTTTTCCAAACAATAAAGTCGAACACTGGTTAAATGGATGGAAAGTATTGAAATATACGCGCGGCTCAAAGGAATTTGAAGACCTCGTCGCTATCAGTAAATACAAAAACTGGAAAAACTTCGGGGTGGTGCCCAAAGGACATATTCTTATACAGGACCATGGCAATGCCGTGTATTTCAGAAGTATAAAAATACAGGTGTTGAAAGGCGAGTAATGGGATACAGCAATTATACTCCACGCTGGATACAAATGTGCAATGAAGAAAGTGAACACCTTTCCGTCATTCCTGCATAGGCAGGAATCCGCTCTATGACAACATCAGGTTCCCGCCTACGCGGGAATGACGGTGAACGTTTTCATTGTTTAGTTACGTGTTCTATTTCAAAGTTTACTGCACATTTTTGTGCAGCGTACAGCATATCATCTCCGTTGCTGGCTTTTTGTTCATCGCACAACTTTATCCTGCACGGAATAAATTTTTAAAAACAACATTTTAGCCACATGAAACAAGTAAAATCCTCCAGACGCCATTTTTTAAAAAATACCGTAATAGCAGGTACAGGTGGTCTCCTACTTCCCGATTTTCTGAAAGCACACGCACTGGCCAATCCGTCGGAGCGTGTAAACCTTGCCTGCGTGGGCATCGGCAACCGCGGCGGCGAGATAATTGCAGAATTTGCCAAAACGGGTTTGGCAAACATCGTTGCCTTGTGCGATGTGGACATGGGAGCAGCGCAAACGCTGAAAATCATGTCGCAGTTTCCGAACGCCAGACGCTTTCAGGATTTCAGGCAGATGTTTGACAAGATGTACAACGAGATGGACGCGGTATGTATCGGCACGCCTGATTTTTCGCATTTTCCGATTACGATGACGGCACTTTCATTAGGCAAACACGTCTATGTCGAAAAACCCATGGGAAGGACTTTCAACGAAGTGGAACTGATGATGAAGGCCGCGGCAAAGCACAGCAACGTCGTGACACAGATGGGCAACCAAGGACATTCCGATGCAAACTATTTCCAGTTCAAGGCTTGGGTGGATGCGGGCATCATAAAAGACGTTACCAAAATCGTGGCGCACATGAACTCTGCCCGCAGATGGCATGGTTGGGACACGCACATCCAGCACTTCCCTCCTGCCGAATCCGTTCCGTCCACGCTCGATTGGGATATCTGGCAGATGCAGACATCCGGGCATGACTACAACCATGATTTTGTCAATGGCCAGTGGCGTTGCTGGTACGACTTTGGCATGGGAGCCTTAGGCGACTGGGGCGCACATCTGTTGGACACGGCACACCAGTTTTTGGACTTGGGTTTACCAAATGAAGTAAGCCCAATCAAACTAACAGGACACAATGATTTCTTCTATCCGATGTCCACAACTCTGTCTTTCAAATTTCCGGAAAGAGGCAACATGCCGAAAGTTGAAGTACTGTGGTACGACGGTGTCGACAATCTGCCACCGCTTCCCGCAGGCTATGGCGTTCAAGGGCTTGACCCCAATATTCCGCCACCAAGTACAGGGACAATCGAAGCCCCCAAATTAAATCCCGGAAAAATCATCTACAGTAAGGAACTAACGTTCAAAGGGGGGTCGCACGGTAGCACGCTGTCCATTATCCCCGAACAAAAAGCCAGGGATATGGCATCACGCCTACCGCAAGTGCCCGCATCGACATCCAACCATTTCAAGAATTTCCTACTTGCCTGCAAAGGACAGGAAGAGACGCGTTCTCCCTTTTCCATTGCCGGGCCGTTGAGCCAGGTTTTCTGTCTGGGTGTCATTGCACAATGGACAGGCGAAACCATCCAATTGGACCGGGAGAAAAAAATAATCACAAACAACGAAAAAGCAAACGCACTACTCGTAGGCCCTCCGCCCCGCAAAGGTTGGGAAGAGTACTATAAGGTCTAAGGATTCTTTTTGCCTTGTCCTTTTTACTTTTGACCTAACAACTATTACAAAAACAAGCAATATGCACAATAGAAGAGCTTTCATCAAAAATTCGGCGATACTTGGTACAGGTTTGTTGTTGACGTCAGATTTACTGGCGGCGATAAAGGGAAATGTGGCGGCGACGGACAGAATCGGTCTGGGTGTTGTGGGTTGCAAAGGTCAAGGTTGGAACAATTTAAAAGCATTACTGAAAGTTCCGGAAGTACAGTGCGTCGCGCTTTGCGATATTGACGAGCATGTACTCCGTCAACGGACATCCGAACTGGAAAAGCTCAATATAAAACCTAAAACATACGACGACTACCGCCGATTGATAACCGACAAGGATGTAGATGTCGTGGTTGTTGCCACTCCTGACCACTGGCACTGCCTTATCATGATAGAGGCCTGCGCCGCAGGAAAAGACGTCTTCTGCGAAAAGCCTGTCGCCAATTCCATATACGAGGCTCAGCTAATGAACAAAGCCGTCCAGCATTATGGCAATATCGTACAAGTGGCTCAATGGCAGCGTAGCCAACAGCATTTCCAAGATGCCATCGCTTATGTCCGTTCCGGAAAATTGGGCAAAATAGCTTCTACCAAGGCTTGGATGTACAGAGGCGGCACGAAACCATTAATAGCCGTTCCCGACAGCAATACACCTGCTGGCGTGGATTACAATATGTGGTTAGGGCCCGCACCTGCACATCCATTCAATGCCAACCGTTTCCATTACGAATTTCGTTGGTTCTGGGACTACGCAGGAGGGTTGATGACCGACTGGGGTGTACACCTCATCGATATGGTGTTGATGGGAATGGATGCCGGCATTCCAAAATCTGTCATCGCAACGGGTGGCAAATACGTTTTCCCCAGGGATGCGCGCGAGACACCGGACATACAAACGGCATTGTACGATTTCGGGGACTTCATGATGAGCTGGGAACATAATATGGCGACAAGTGTTGGTCTATATGGCTTGCAGCATGGGATTGCTTTTATCGGAGAAAACGGAACGTTGTTACTGAATCGCAGCGGATGGTCTGTCAACGGAGAAAAAGACAGAATGGATTCAATACCCTGGGCAAAATCAGTTGACAATGGTTTGGATAAACATGCGTCCAACTTTATCGACGTCGTCAAATCCCGCAAAAAAGAAAACCTGAACTGTCCTTTTGACGCAGGAGCCCGAGTCGCAATCGTAAGCCATTTTGGAAACATCGCGCTACGCACTGGCGAGAAGATATACTGGGACGAAAATAAGAACAGGTTCAACGTGGAAAAAGCAACCCAACTGGTAAAACCCACTTACCACAACGGTTGGAAACTGCCAACGATATAACTATGCAACCAATATCTTCCCCACATACTTCACCAGATAAATGCTGCATAAATATGTGCAAGGAACTCAAGCAATGAAAACCTAAATAAGGAATAAACACCTCACCATCAGATTCCCACCTACGTGGGAATGACGGCGAGGTGTTCATTTTTTTCAATGCACATTTTTATCCTGCATATCGTATATCCCTTAAACGTCCCAACAAAAGAAAACGGCATCTTAACGCCCATTGTCCGCTCTTCAGGATTTGTAATCCTGAAGCCGTATCGGCGGATTTGCAGTCCGCAAATAGCAGTGCATTGCAAATGCACGGATAAGCGTTCGGGATTACAAATCCCGAACAACACAAATGGATTTTTGGTCTAAAATATAAATCAAAATCGTATTAACGCCCATTCTCCAACACAATCTTCCCGATATGGCTGCCGCCTTCCATAATCTGCTGTGCCGTCAAAGCTTCCGATATAGGAACGGTTTTGTAAATGACAGGTTTAAACGAGCCTTTTTCAACCAATGGCCAGACTTGTTGGCGTATTTCTTCCGTGAGGCTTTTCTTGAAAGCATATTCCCGTGGGCGTAAGGTGCTGCCTGTAATGTATAGCCTTTTTTGCATCAGTTTACCGATGTTGAGTTCGACCTTGTTGCCATTGGAGGCATTGATATAGACAAGGCGGCCTTCCGGTTTCAACAGGTTGATGTTTTTGCCGAAATAATCGCCACCGACCATGTCCAATATGACATCAACCTGGTCTTTCCCAATTTCCTGTTCAAAATCCTGGTCTTTATAGTTCACGACCTTATCCGCACCGAGCGCCAGACAAGCATCGACTTTTTCTTTGCTGCCAACCGTTGTGAAAACCCTGCAGTTCCACAGTTTCACCAACTGGATAGCCGTGATGCCGATACCACTCGTGCCGCCATGCACTAGAAAAGTTTCGCCTTTATGCAAATGGCATCGCTGGAAAACATTGGACCAGACCGTGAACACCGTCTCTGGCAGACTCGCCGCTTCCACAAAGGAAAGGTTGGGCGGGATGGGCAGGCATTGCCCTTCCTGCACTTTCACTTTTTCGGCATAGCCGCCGCCGGCCAACAGTGCGCAGACTTTGTCGCCCGGCTTCCACATCGTCACGTTCTCGCCACAGGCTTCCACGATGCCCGATACCTCCAGCCCCGGAATATCGGGCGGCACACCAGCGGGAGCGGGATAGTGCCCTTTACGTTGGAACACGTCGGCCCTGTTGATACCAGCGGCTTTTACGTCAATCAATATTTCATCACCGCCAATGGTTGGGTCGGCATAGTCTTTCCATTCCAGTGTATTTCCTTCCGGTCTTTCGACGATTACGTTTGCTTTCATTATATTGAAGTAAAAAAAAGTAAAAATAGCCAATGACCAGCTATTCGCCAATAACAGGAATTTTTCACGCAAAGACCGCAACGGAGCAAAGACGAAAAGTTTTTCCGTGGTTCGTGCAGACACGAACCACGGAAAAGAGATGAATCCTTCAAGCGCAACATTCAACTAAACTAAAACTTCTGACTCAAGATCACTTTTCCAGCATCGTCTCCCTCACGCTGCTCTTCGGAACTGCTCAACACGATCGTGTCGTTGACATTCAAGTTACCAAAAACCTGGATGCGCTTCTCGTCGGACTTGCCCAAAGAAACCTTTTCGTACTGAAACTTACCGTCCCTGACGCGCACGAGCCGGATACCCGCATCAGAATTGATGACCGCAGTCTTCGGAACGATAAACGAAGCTTCGTTCATAGGCAAAGGCATACTGACCTCAACAGTCATACCGGGCAACAAAGTCTTGTTGCTGCCTTTGGGATAGACGTCCATTTCTACTCTTTCGGTACGGAGTTTCTGATCCAGCGCGCTAGCCCGACGCGCAATCTTCCCGCTGAAAACCTGCCCAGCCAGAAATGATGTCGTAAACTGCAACGTATCGCCTACATGTATCACGGAAGTATAACCTTCGGGGATAAAAATAACAAGCCGCATGTGATCCTGCTGCTGCAAAGTCAGCATCGGCAAGGCATCGCCGCTTCCCGACGATCCGACATACGCGCCTTGGTTGATGTTCCTGGCGGTAATCACACCGTCAAAAGGTGCTCTTATCGTCAGGTAGGACTGCGTTACTTTCATCTCGTCATAGTATGCCTTGGCGGCGGTCAACTGCGCATAATCCGAATTGGCACGTGCCTCCGCCTGTTCCAGGTCGTTGCCGGCAACCGTTCCCGGCGTCTTGCTCGTCTCCAGCAACCTGTTGTAAAACGCCTTGCTCGCCGTATAGGTGGACTGTTGGGATTTCCAACGGGAATAGGCGGCGGAAATCTGGGATGAAATCTCAGGTGCGACCATTTCTGCCAACAACTGTCCTTTGCGGACTTGGCTGCCGACATCCACGGAAACCTTTTGGACAAAGGAGTTGACCTTGGCGTAAATGTCCGTTTTTTGGTAGGAAACCAGTTCGCCGGGAATTTGCAGGTCTGTTGTCAACGTACCTTTCCGCAACAGGAAAACTTCCTCGGGAGCCTTGTTTTTTTCCTGCTCCTTTTGGGCTTGGGCGACTCTTTTTGCTTCTTTTTCTTCGTCGGACTTGCAGCCTACAAACTGCAACAGCAATAGGCTGCAACCGGCAGCGAGTACGATATTTTTAAATGTATGGGACATGATTTTTCAATTTGAAAATTTGGTAATTTGAAAATGGAAAGACTACAGCACAATTTTTTTACTTTTTCCTTTTAACTTTTTACTTCCACATAATACTGGCTTTCCTTGTCTTCCGGGTCAAGCGAAACGGAAACCCGGCTCGTTTTTCCTTTTGCCCAAGCATATACCAACGGTAAAATCAACAATGCAGCAAAAGTGGAACAAACCAATCCGCCAATGACCGCACGGCCCAGTGGCGCAGTCTGGTCGCCGGATTCGGACAGGCCGGAAGCCATCGGCACCATACCGACGACCATCGCAACACTTGTCATGATGATGGGGCGCATACGTAGGCTGGCGGCTTCTTTCGCCGCTTCCATCGCCGACATGCCTGACTTCCAAAGTAACTCCGCGTTGGAAACCAACAAAACCGCATTGGAAATAGACACGCCGACGGACATAATCATGCCCATATAAGACTGCAAATTCAACGTACAGCCCGTCAACTTCAATAGCAACAGCGAACCGGCCAACACGGCAGGAACGGTACTCAACACGACCAGCGACACTTTGAACGACTGGAAATTGGCGGTCAACATGAGCATAATCACGATTATCGCCACCAATAGTCCCGACTGCAAACTGTCCAAAGTGTCCGTCAATACGGGGCTCTGTCCCATGACGGACATCGTCAGGCCTCTTGGCAATTCTCCAATGCTATTAACTGCTTTCGTCACATCGTCCGTTGCCGTACCCAAATCCTTTTTGTACAGGTTGGCTGTGACATTCAAGATAGGCAAAGCACCTATATCATCAATTTCGCCTTCGGTCGTGTCAAATGTCACCGTAGCCAAATCTTGCAACAAAGGACGCGCCTGGTTCGGTACGACAGGAATTTCCTTGATGCTTTGGAGACTGTTCATCTGGTTGATGGGAATCTGTACCTGCACGTTGTAGCTATTGTTGATTTTAGTATCGATCCACAGGTTTTTTTCCGTGTAACGAGAGGACGACGTGGCGGCGATGAGAGACCGGGCAACTGTATTGACATCCGTTCCCAACTGCGCAGCACGCACCCTGTCGATATTGACATTGATAGCCGGATAATGGATAGCCTCGTCAATCTGCACGTCACGGAGGTAAGGAATGGCTTTGAGCTTTGCCACAACTTTTTCAGCATACTCGGCATCCTGTTCCTTGTTTTTTCCTTTAATCTGCACTTCTATCGGTGTAGGCGATCCTTGCGCCAATATCTTGCTGGTCAGTTCGATAGGCTCGAAAGAAAGCTTGAGTTCCGGCAGCACTTTTTTCATCCGCGCACGGAAAGCATCCTTAAATTCATCCATATTGACTTTGTAATCTTCCTTGAACGCCACTTGCAGCACGGCTTCCTGCGGTCCTGCCATGAACAGATAAATAGGATTGGTCGAAAACGCGCCGCCGTGCATACCGACCATTGCGGAAGATATTTTGATATTGTCCTTTCCGACTTGCTGGTTGAGCTGTTCCAAGGTTTTCAGCACATAGTTTTCCGTTACTTCTACCCTTGTACCGTCTGGCGCACGCAGTCGCACCTGAAAAAGTCCAGCATTGGAATACGGCAAAATATCACGCCCGATATGCGTCACCAGCAAGCCCACCACGGCAAATGCCACGACCAGATACACAATGATAGCGGATTTCTTGATACGGAAAAGCCGGGTGATAAAACGCACAAAACGCTGATGGAAACGCTCAAACCCGGAAACTTTTCCGTTGTCGTTGGTATCTTCACGCATCGCCAGTTCGCTTTTCCGTTCGGCTTCCGGCTCTTCGAGTACGTTCTTTTCGTGCTTGTGTTTGTGGACTTTCAACATCCAGTTGGAAAGTATCGGCACCAAAGTCTGCGCCATGAAGTACGAAGTAATCATGGAAAAACCAATCGCCAAGGAAAGAGGCAAAAACAAAGAACCCGGAATTCCCTGCATCGTAAATGCCGGTGCAAAGACCGCGAGGATACAGAACAGGACAAGCAGTTTGGCAAAAGCTATTTCCTGACAGGCGTCCCATATTGCGAGTGCCTTGGGCTTGCCCATGTCGAGATGCTGGTGGATATTCTCAATCGTCACCGTACTTTCGTCGACCAGTATCCCAATCGCCAGTGCCAGACCGCTCAAGGTCATGATATTGATTGTCTGCCCAAAAAGATTGAGGAAAAACACCGCCGAAATGATACAGGTCGGTATCGTGATGATGACAATCAACGCGCCTCTCGGGTCGCCCAAAAACAACAACACCATCAAGCCTGTCAGCACCGCCCCGATAGCACCCTCGGTCATCAAACTCTTGACAGCATTCATCACCTGGACGGACTGGTCAAATTCATAACTGACTTTGACATCCGGTGGGAGCTGCGCCTGAAATGTCGGAATCGCCTTGCGTAAACCTTGAACGACCGACCAGGTAGAGGCACTGGACGACTTGGTTACAGGCAGGTACACCGACCTTTTGCCGTTGACCAGAACATAACCCTGCGTGATGTCGGCATCATCGTCAATAGTGGCAATATCTTTCAGATAAATGTTGGCGACACCATTTTGCGTGTAAATAGGGATGTTTCCAAAATCCTGTATTTTATCAATTGTCGTATTGATGGGTGTCACATAGTTGTAGTTACCAATGTGCACGTTGCCGGACGGTGTCGCCTGGTTGTTGTTGCGCAACGCCGTCACAATCTGGTCGGGCGAGATGCCATGCTGCCGCATCAGTTCGGGATTGACTTTAATGACGATAGTACGTGCATTCCCGCCAAACGGGGCGGGGGAAACCAGTCCGGGAATCGTATTGAAATTGGGCCGTACATACACATTGGCCAGATCCTGCAACTCATTGACCGTCCGCTTCGGACTGCTCAGCACCAGTTGCCCAACAGGCAAGGTCGATGCGTCAAACCGCAAGATGAACGGAGGCTGCGAACCACTGGGAAAGTTCGCCTGTGAACGTTGCGAAAAAGCCGTCACTTCCGCTGCTGCCTGCGCCATGTTGGTTCCTTGGTAAAACGTGAGCTTTATCAAAGTCAAACCTTGTATATTCTTGGTTTCTATACTTTTAAGACCCGAAACATACAACAGCGTATTGACGTAGTTCTTGGCAAAGAAAGCTTCCATCTGCGAAGGTGTGTATCCACCATAAGGATGCGATATGTATATCACTGGCAGATCAATGTTGGGAAAGATGTCAATCTTGATTTTCTTGACCGCTCCTATCCCAAAAAAGATGAGTGCCGCGACCAATACCAGGATGGTGATTGGTTTGCGTAGTGCCGTTTTTATTAAACCCATATTCTTATTTTTTTAGCTATTGGCTGTTAACTGTCGGCCGATAGCTTTTTTAATGATAAATTTTCTGTTGTCTTGCGTTAAGTACAAGACATTACTTGACACACTACAATTTTTGTATAAAAACGTCGAGGTCTCCAACCGCGGCGGCTTTGATCAGCAAAGCCTGCCATACGTTGTTGTAGGCGATATATTTGTCCGTTTCGGCACTGTTGAGCAGGTACAACGCCTGTTGCACATCGATGATAGTGTTGAGACCATTTTTATATTGGACAGTCTTCTGGACAAAGGCATCGTTGGCGGCTTTGAGCTGCTTGGGAATTTCGTAATAGTTGGAGAGTGCGTTTTTGACCTTCGCGTTGGCGAGGGCAACCTGTGCGTTGAGCTGCTGGTCGTTCATTTCGTAAATGTCCAGTAAGGCACTCGTCTGGTTGCGCTGCGCCTGCACGAGTCGTTTGTAACGTATCGGATTGCTGAGGTTCCACGACACGCCGACACCGACTAGATAGTTTTGCCGACCGGCACCCACTCCTGTAAAATAATTGCTGGAATAGGCATCCAGATCGCTTGCACCATATCCGCTTTTAAAGCCCGACGCGCGGTACTGATAGGACGAGAATAGGCTAAACGTCGGAAAAAACTGTGTGTGCAGATATTTTTCCTGTTCCTTGCTCGCTAAAATCTTACTGCTGTAATATTGCAAAACAGGATGCTGGGGGGAATAATAATTTGACGTGTCGAGAAAATTTTCGGGAATCCGCGTGATAAAAAGCGTGTCCAATACCGGTTCCGAAGTATCCCGCGTTCCCAGCAACAGTATCAGTTGGTTCGACAGTTCCTGTTCTTTGTCCTTGGCGCGCGTCCACGCAATCTGCGCACTGGATACCTGTGCCACGGCGATGGAAGAATCCACACCCGCGTTCAAGCTGCTCAATACCCGGGGTACGACGGCATTTTTAACAATGACAGCACGTTCATAGTTGTCGCGGGCAACGCGCGTAAGTTGCTGTGCCCCGAGCAGGTTAAGATATGCCGCGCACACTTTTACCTTATCCTGAAAAATTTCCTGGTCCAAATCTTTTTCGTTGCTGACCAGGTTGGACCGGGAGACTTTTACGCCTTCTTTTATTTTTCCAAAAGAGAAAAAATTCCAGTTGACATTCGCCAGGTAAAGTCCGCCAAAAGCCGCATTCCAGTTCTGGCCGGACAATACGGGGCCGGACGAAGCAAGACCGCCGCTTCCCAAATTATAGGATGGCCCATTGACACTGTTTATCGTTCCGTAAAAATTCTCGACGGAAAGGTTAAGGTCTGGGATAGCCTGGAGCTTGCTGTAATCCAATTGCGATTGCGATTGCCTGACGATATTTCTTTTGGCCCTGATGACACCATAATTATTGGCCATCGAATCTATCGCATTCTGTATCGTCAACACTTTGTCCTGTGCCATTAAGCAATAGGGCAAAAGAAAAACGAACAAGATAGCCATCTTCGGCACGTATTTTTTTTCGTACATTACCAATTGTTGGTTTAAGCGTTAAGATTTATTTCAATACGGTTGGGAAGGCAACGGAACACCACCGACACCCGCTGAATAGCAGCACATGTCTGGACTGTGCGTGAAATAAGCACACCTAAGAAACAGCCCGCAAAAGCAGCACTGCAAGGATATACCTACACCTTTTCCAACGGCAGGGAAACAGTATTACATAAGCCGCAAAATATCGGTCATTGCGATTGTCGCTCTTGCCAGTTTCGCCAAAACGACACTGGGTACCAACCTTTGTTGGCCTGCGCCGTCGAACGATTATGCTTTGGGCTTTTCATTTTTTATTTAATTCAGCAGTTTTGGGGAGGACCTCTTAAAGCAGAGTGTTTTAGAAATGTACCTATGAAAACAAAATAATCACTCATCGAAAGATTGTACACAACATACTTTATCGTTTTCTCTGGAAGAGGGACGATAGAAGTAAACGTCACAGCCTGGGACATCTCATAGATCCGGTTGTTGGCACAAATCAGCTTCTTGGAGTTAACCTTTCCTTTTTGGTAATAAGAGAGAGAAACTGCCATAGGCTGTTCCTTATAGATATGCTCGCAGATATACGTTTTCAAAAAAAGGGCGGGACCCACTCTTTGAAAAAAAAGAAACATCAAAAAAATAGTTACTATTTTGGATCTGGTAGGGTTCATGCGTATTCTAGCTATCCATTAGACTTCCGTTTCATTATAATGTTTAATTCCAAGTTCAATTATCTAGCCTTATAGAAGTGTCCATTTCAAATTTTTGCTGGCCGGTGGAGACACCACGCCAGCAAAAATTCTAGAGATTGCGGGGTCTTTACCGACCGCGAAGTAGCCACCGTAGGTGAACAAAGGTAAATGCACCCTTCACAAAACTACACAATTTTCAAACAAAAAACCGCCATCGTTTTTCAACGATGGCGGTTTTTTGTTTCTTGACGGGACAAATACCTATTCAGAAACGACTTCAAAGTCTATTTCCGTAACGTTGCCGTTGCCGAAGTCGATGACAGCCTTGTGCGTACCGATTTCTTTTACTTCTTCTGGGATGGAAATACGTTTGCGGTCGATTTCGTATCCTTTTTGCTCCGTAATGGCACGGGCAACCTGTAAGGAAGTGACACGTCCAAAGATTTTGTCCGTCGTACCGGTCTTGGCACCGATCTTCACCGGAGCACCTTTCAGTACTTCGATAACTTCGTTGATCTGAGCCAGCAGGGCAGCTTCCTTCTTCGCTTTTACCTTCAACTTTTCGTTGAGCTGTTTCAGGTTGACGATACTTGCCTCGACAGCGTATTTCTTAGGTATGAGGAAGTTGCGAGCGTAACCGTTTTTCACTGTTACCAACTCGTGCGCCTGACCTAGATTGTCTACGTCTTTGATTAAGATTACTTGCATTTTGTTTGCATGTTTAGATCCCAAGAGCCCAGTCCTTGGACTGTCTTCCCACCGAAGGGAATTAGGGAATGGTGACTAAATATAGTTGTAAGGGTAAGCAGTAAGTAAAACTTACTACAACCTTAAAATACTATTTCAAAAGGTCTGTTACGTAAGGCAACAGAGCCATCTGTCTTGCGCGCTTGATAGCGGTTGCGACTTTACGTTGGTACTTTAGGGAGTTGCCCGTCAGACGGCGCGGCAATGTCTTACCTTGCTCGTTCAGGAACTTTTTGAGGAACTCAACGTCTTTGTAGTCGATGTATTTGATACCGTACCTTTTGAAACGGCAGAACTTCTTTTTGGGTTGTTCCTGTTTGATAGCGGTCAGGTATTTGATTTCATTTGCTTTTGCCATGATTTTATGCCTCCACTTTTTCTTCGGTATCGGAAAGCACGCCACTTCTCTTTTTAGCATTGTACTCGACGGCGTGTTTGTCAAGTACAGTGATCATGTGACGCAACGACTGGTCGTCGCGCAAAAACTGAATTTTCAGTTTTTCATTGAGGTCGGATGGCGCAGTATATTCCAATACCCAGTAGATTGCCGTAGTTTTCTTCTGGATAGGATACGCCAGCGATTTTAGTCCCCAAGGGTTGCTGTGCACAATAGCACCACCGTTGGCTTCGATGAAGTCGGTGTACTTTTTCTGGGACGCTTTGAACTCGTCGTCAGAAAGCACAGGGGTAAAAATCGCCATCAATTCGTAATTGTTCATTACCCTGATTTTTGGTTAATTAAAAAAATTTGAGGTGCAAAGGTAGTAAAATAATTTGAAATGGAGTACCATGAAAATAAAAACCCAACGCTTGGTTGGATTAGCAAAGACCCGGTGTAGAGCAATAAAAATGTTTCCTTTAACAATGCCGCCCAGACGGCAATCGACCTTTCGTCGCTTAAAACGGATCCTGGCCGTCGTCAAAGTTGCCGTCGTTCATCTTGCTGCCCTGTATGAAGAAATGCGCGCCGTCGCCCGCGCCGTCGTCCTGGGGTTGTATCGGTTTCCAGTTGCCACCGCCGAAATTGTCTTCATCCATTTCTTCAAACTTCTGGATTTCCAAACGTGCCCGCAGTTTAACCGTGTCCAAAGAACCGTTACGGTGCTTGGCAATACGGATATGCGTTTCGCCATGCGTGCTTTCACCCATTTCGTTGGTGCCGATTTCATAGTATTCCGGACGGTAGATAAACATGACCATGTCGGCATCCTGCTCGATCGCACCCGATTCGCGGAGGTCACTCAACTGTGGCATCTTGCTCTCCTTACGGGTTTCCACGGCACGGCTCAACTGGCTGAGTGCGATGATGGGAATCATCAGTTCCTTGGCCAATACTTTCAGGTTACGCGAAATCGTACTGATTTCCTGTTCACGGTTGCTGTTGCGGTCACCGCTGCCGCTCATCAACTGTAGATAGTCGATGATGATCAAGCCCACGTCGTGTTTGTTGACCAGACGGCGCGCCTTGGCACGGAACTCAAATATGTTCAACGCAGCGGTGTCGTCGATATATATCGGAGCCGACTCCAGCCGTTTCACGCCACGCTGGTGGAGCTGTTGGTATTCGTAATCCTCCAGCTTGCCTCTGGCGATTTTTTCCAAAGGTATCTCACTTTCGGCGGAGAGGATACGCTGTACGAGCTGCGCGGAACTCATTTCCAAGGAGAAAAAAGCGACGGGTGTCGGTTTACGCGGATTGAGTGCCGCGTTGCGTATAAGGTTCAACGCAAATGCGGTCTTACCCACGGCAGGACGCGCAGCCAATATAATCAAGTCAGAAGGCTGCCAGCCGTAAGTCAACCTGTCCATCTTATCAAATCCACTGGGAACGCCAGAGATTTCGTCGGTCTGGAAACGCAGTTTGTCTATACGCGTAATGGCTTTTGCCAGCGCGTCGCCGATTTCGTCGTAGTTCTTTTTTAGGTAGTTGTTGGTGATGTTGAACATTTTCTGTTCTGCGTCGTCCAACAGGTCAAATACATCGGTGCTGTCCTCGTAGGCATCCTTGATGATTTCGCCGCTGATGCGGATAAGTTCACGCTGGATAAATTTCTGGAGGATGATCTGCGCGTGCGTGACGATATTGGCGGTGGAGGTGACGACATTGGTCAGTCTGGAAATATAGTAGGCGCCGCCGACCTCTTCCAGCTCACCCTTGGACTTGAGTTCTTCCACGACTGTCAGCATATCGATAGGCATGCTTTTCTGCGCCAAATCCTGGAAACACTTAAATATTTTCTGGTGGGCATCCACGTAGAAACATTCGCCCTGTATGACCTCGATGACGTTGTCAAAAGCACCTTTTTCCAGCATCACGGCACCCAGCACGGCCTCTTCCAGGTCCTTGGCCTGCGGTGGGACTTTCCCGAAAATCATGGGACTTAGATCGATAGATGAAGGCTTCCGCCTGAATGTTTTTTTGTCTTTATTTATGTTTGAAAAATTGTCCATTATGTATTTCCCTGTTTATGGCAGAACCTGCCTTTGGCGCATGAAGCAAGAGGGCGAAAATAAGCACTTCGTTTTTCAGAAAAAATTTTGGCGCGACGAAATTTATTCCACAAACAACGCACATACTATCCACTGTGGTCTTGATGTTATCCACCTTTTGTCCAAACTTATACCCCAAAAATAAAAGTTTTGCGCCTAATACACAAGCATATCCACAAAACGCTGTGCAGAAATTTATAACAAAAACAGGGCTTGTTTGTTGTAGAAAATGGCTATAGGAGATGTGAGGAATATTGCAAGTTTCAAGTTAGATCATGACGCGCATATTTTCAGACCTCAACATGCGCACCATTCTGAGAAAACCGAGTTTTTACTGTAAGATATTGACCTATCAATAATATGCCGACGCCGCCAATGATTGGACTCGGAATAAAATCGGCCATCCTCTTTATTTTTTACGTCAACATGGCTAATACCGCTCTTTTGGAAATATCCTTTTCAAAGGCAGCGAGGCAGAGCTGGAAACAATCAACGGATATTTTTCTACGTCGACCGAACTCTGGTCCAGGCCAAAACCTCTTTCTTCCGTCAAGCTAATCTGTTTCAGCCAGAAATAGTATTTCATGACAATCTTGTCCATAAACGGCAGGTCGTTGTCGTTGGACAGGTATTTTTCCATGACAACAAACTGGAAATCTCCGGCGACATTGTTACGTTCAAGGCTTTCGTAACGGCTGACGATATTCACTTCCCTGTTGGTCGCCAAATCCTCGACTACCTTTCGAAGCATGAGGTTGATTTTTTGTTCCACACGGAAACCTAGGCGGAACTCGACGCGGATGATGTCGTTGGGGATGATATGGTCGACGACGTATTCGCAGGTATAAGGTTCGTCCAGTACGTCCACATGTACAAACCAGTAGATGTCGGCACGTTTCGGTTTTCTGTTCAATATGGAATAGACGATTTTATGCTCGATTTCCTTAGGGTTGTCGGCACTCGTCATATAGACGAGGTGCGTGGCGTATTTGACCACAGTTTTGTCGTTCCCGAGTTCTTGTATCATCGGGATATAGTGCTCCAGCCGCACAAATTCGACATATCGGTTCTTGATTTTCCTGGCGCGATACCACGTGTACATGACATAAAACAAAAGTCCCGCAACGATGACGGTGACATAACCGCCGTGCGGAAACTTGTCAAGGTTGGCAAAGAAAAACGAGAACTCAATCGTCAGGAAAACTGCCAGGTACAGATAGCGCAAGAGGACATGCGTCCGCTTTTTTTGTAGATAATTGGCATACAGGATGGACGTGCTGATCATGCACAACGTAATCGCGAGGCCGTAAGCACCTTCCATCCTTGACGATTCCTTGAAAAAAAGCACAATGAAAATACAGCCAAAACACAAGAGCCAGTTGATGCCGGGAATGTACACCTGCCCTTTTTCCTCGGTCGGGTAGATGATTTTTATTTTGGGCCAAAGGTTGAGCCGCAACGCTTCCGAAATCAACGTAAACGAGCCGGAAATCAACGCCTGCGACGCGATAATCGCCGCCAATGTCGCCAATATGATACCTGTCAGCTTGAACCATTCGGGCATCATGTTGAAAAAGGCATTGCCCGCATCCTGCATTTCCGGCGAGATGTAGCTACCTTGGAGATTGTTCAACAACCACGCGCCCTGTCCCAGGTAGTTCAATATCAGACAAGTCTTGACAAAAATCCACGACATGCGGATATTCTTCTTGCCGCAGTGCCCCATATCCGAATACAGTGCCTCAGCACCCGTCGTACACAGAAAAACCGCTCCCAACAGCCCAAAACCATGCGGATACACTGCCAACAACTTGATAGCGTAATAGGGATTCAGTGCCTTGAGCACCGGCCAGAAATTATGGATGTTGGAAAAACCGACCATCGCCAACATCAGAAACCAAAGAAGCATAATCGGTCCGAAAAACTTCCCGATAGACGCCGTCCCAAACTGTTGGAGAAAAAACAAACCTGCGATGATCAATATGACAATCCACACGATTTCCGTGGTCGTTATCGCCCTCAGGTTGAAGTGTTCAAAACGTATCAGGTGCAAGCCTTCTATCGCGGCAGTCACGGTTACGGGCGGTGTGATGATGCCGTCGGCCAACAAGGACGCTCCGCCAATCATTGCCACATAGACCAGCCATTTCTTCTGCCGTCGCACAAGTGCGTACAGGCTGAAAATCCCACCTTCACCGTTGTTGTCGGCCTGCAACGTGAGTATCACATATTTGACGGTCGTCTGGAGCGTCAGTGTCCATATCACACAGGAGATGGAGCCGATGATCAAAAACTCGTTGACATAATGGTTTCTGATGATGGCGTTCATCACGTAGAGCGGCGAAGTACCGATGTCCCCATAAATAATACCCAACGCGACAATCAGTCCCGCTATCGAGAAACCTTTTGGATGATGTTTATTTCCCACTTAAAAATTATAAAAGACAAAAAACGCTTTGCTGGCATACCGCCATCCAAAACAGTTGCTTACACGTAAACGCGACAAATGTAATATAGTTTGCACAAGGGACAAAAATGTGCATATTACAACCTCTTCCGCCGAGGTGGTAATACGTTGTCGTATTGACCGTTTATTTGTCGGGGTATTCGTAGGGACAGGGCATACCGTACCCCTACGAATACAAAAAATTTCATGTAGGTTTGCATTGACAATCAATAAATCATAAAAACATAAAGTGGTTTCTCTATTCAAAACCAAGTCCACGTCGGCAGTAGTATGGATTACGTTGCTCTGCATTTTTGTGCATCTTCCTTTCATATTTGAAGGACCGCAAATCATTTTGTCAACTAACAGTACATTATTAGACAAGTTGCTGTCCAACCTGTCGGACAAGTCGGGGACTGCTTTGTTTTTGGTGTATTTGATCATTATTTCCTTGCAGGCCAACCGGCTCAATGCCGCAGCCAACAATCTCTCCCTTTTTCCAAAGGAAAACGCGTTGCCTGGTATGGTCTATGTATTGTTCACGGCCTTGTTGCCCCAATGGAACAACATCAGCAGTACTTTGATAATCAATACTTTGTTCATAGAAATACTGGCAAGCTTTAGGCTGTTGTACACTTTGGAGAAAAAGGGCAGGCTTATGTTCAACCTTAGTCTCGTCTGTGGTATCGCATCAATACTGTATCCTCCTACAGCGATATGGGTATTGGTATTGTTTTTTGCATTGGTTTTCCTAGGAAGTTTTAGCCCCCGGCTGGCAATCGTTTGGATAGTGGGGCTTCTATTGCCCTTTTATTTCCTTGCAGCGTATCTTTTCCTGAACAATTACTTCCAAAAAGACCACATCCTTCTCCTGCAAAAGTACATGCCACAAATCGCTGTCCACAACCTGTCGTTACAAGGTCCGCCGCTGCTCTATCTGGTAGCTTTTGGCTTTATCCTGTTGACAGTATTGCTGGGCATCTTGAACGGCATGCAAAACAGTGGCAAACTGGTGACTATCGCCCGAAAAGTATGGGGGCTGTGTACGCTTGCGTTCGTGCTGACCGTGGGCAATGCCTTTTTACTTCCCGATGCGTCACTACAGATATTACAGTTGAGCATCGTCCCTGCGGCGTTGCTGGGAGCCTGCACATTTTATTACTCCAACGCCAAATGGCTTGTCAATGTATGGTTTTGGCTGATAACATTGGGAATTTACTATACGAGCCTACATACGTTGCACATCATTCGGTTTTAATATCATCTTGCGTTTGAGGCATAACCCTAATATGGAAGTAAGACGGCGTCACCCGCGGTAGTCATTGATACCAGAAGGAGAATAAAAAATGTTGCAGCGAAAACAGCCATCTCCGTATCTCTAGCGAAAAGGGTTCCTCTATCGGGACAAAATATCGGCCAGACGGAGCAGTTCCGTCCTTTTGTAGCCATATTGTACATTGTCAAAACAAGCTGCCATTTCACGCAAAAGATAAGAAATAATCTCGTCGTTGCGCATGACGGAAAAAAGACGGTCGCCTACAAGGCAGCCATTGTCTTCCAGGTATTTCATCATGTCCTGTCGGTTGTAGACATTCCCACTCATGGCGTCAATGAAAAAAAGTATGTTCCCAGGATGGAAACCTTTTGACGGCCAATAGGAATTTTTTCTGGCAAAAAAAGCGAGCAGGTAATGTTTAGGGATATGCACAGTCTTGACAGGCAGCCCTATCTGCTCGGCGACAATCTGGAACAGGATGCCGTTGGACAAGGCATTTCCCTTCTTTTTTTCCAATACCTTGTTGAGCAGGAAACAATCGATGTCATCATGGTTGTAGGGAGTACCTTCCAATTTGTAGAAGTGGTAAAGGATACTGTTCAATATATGCAGCTGTTCCAGCGAGCTCAAATGGTCGTTGATCTCCAGCCACACCGTTTTCCAAAGTTGAAGAATCTTGTCCTGGAACTGGTCAACACAGAGATCGGGATACTGAAACCTGGCAGCCAATATAGCACCGTCGATAAGTTTGGATGGTTGTTCTTTCCAGAGGAGCAGTTCGGATTCCAAATCGTTGTACTGGATCTGGTGTATCAGTAGCTCGATACGTTCCTGTACCTCGTTGTGCTCCATATTTTCCCAAAGGTTCTCCAGATGGGGAATGATACCTTTTCCGTACTGGCAGATCTGTTCCGTAACGATGGAGTACACTTCCATGTCTGTATCGTCCATCAAGGACAACAGTGCCTGTATTTTGTCGTTGGATTGTATCATTCTTCGAAACTGCCCTTAGACAAAATAACAAAACATTCCTAAAAACACAAGCGGAAAGTTATGCAGGGATGTGGATTAGTGCACAATGAAGTGTTTAAAAATGGACAATTGAGAACAGACCAACGTTTTTTCACGCAAAGAGGACAACGTTGTTTACTTTGCAATGGTTGTATCGTTGTGCGCAATGGACAGAGAACAGGCTGCCCCGTATAGGGACAGCCTGTTCTCTGTTTACGCATTACGTTTTTCGTTAGGCTTTTTGTTTTTGCCTTTTTACTCTTGGCTTAACGCTATGCTTCCTGCAAAAACGGATATTTATAGTCCGTAGGTGACGTAAAGGTTTCCTTGACGCTGCGTGCGCTCAGCCATCTATACAGATTGAGCTTGCTGCCCGCTTTGTCGTTGGTACCGGAAGCGCGTGCACCGCCAAACGGCTGCTGGCCGACGACAGCGCCAGTAGGTTTGTCGTTGATGTAGAAGTTGCCTGCCGCATTGCGCAGCTTGTTGCTGACATGGTTGATGACACTCCTGTCCTTGGCAATGATGGAACCGGTCAAGGCGTAAGGAGATGTATTGTTGACGATGTCTATGATATTTTCAAAAGCGTCGTCTTGATAGACATAAACCGTCAACACAGGTCCGAAAATTTCTTCCTGCAACGTCACGTAATCGCTCTTCAAAGCCTTGATAACGGTAGGTTCCACGAAATAGCCTTCGGATTTGTCGTAGTTGCCGCCGACCAATATTTCCGCATCGGGAGACGCCTTGGCGCCGTCGATATATTTGGCGATTTTGTCAAAGCTCGGTTCGTGTATCACGGCGTTGATGAAATTGGTGAAGTCTTCGACCGTTCCGATTTTGAAGGTCTTGACCGTTGCCACAAGCTTGTCCAATATTTCATTGGCAAGGCTCGCTGGCAGGTAGGCGCGGGAGGCGGCGGAACATTTCTGCCCCTGATATTCAAATGCGCCCCTAGCCAACGCCACGACCGTAGCATCCACGTCGGCACTGTTGTGGACCAATACGAAATCCTTGCCGCCCGTCTCGCCGACAATCCTCGGAAAAGTGCGGAAAAGCTCGATGTTGTTACCGATGGTTTTCCAGATATGTTTGAACACTGCGGAAGAACCCGTAAAATGTATGCCAGCAAAATCCCTGTGGGAAAAACACACATCGCCCAGTACATTGCCATCGACCACTATCAGGTTGATAACGCCGTCTGGCAGACCGGCCTCTTTCAAAATCTGCATGACAATGTTTGCGCTGTACACTTGCGCTTCGGCAGGTTTCCATACGACCGTATTGCCACACAAGGCCGGCGCACAAGGCAGGTTGGCACTAATCGCCGTAAAGTTGAA
Source organism: Chitinophagaceae bacterium (assembly GCA_047606825.1). Classification (GTDB taxonomy): domain Bacteria; phylum Bacteroidota; class Bacteroidia; order Chitinophagales; family Chitinophagaceae; genus Rhizosphaericola. The sequence goes on along the minus strand of JASGDY010000113.1, from coordinate 46,931 downwards.
CGGCGTAACCGCCACGACAAATCCTTCCAACGGACGCCAGTCGGTCAGGTTGTGGGTGCCGACGGACGGAGCTGGCTGTTCTGCATGGATTTCGCTTAAAAAATGGACGTTGTAACGCAGAAAATCAATCAGTTCGCACGCACTGTCGATATCGGCCTGGTAGGCATTTTTGCTCTGTACCAGCATCGTCGAGGCATTGAGCAACTGTTTATACTTGGTGGAAGCGAGTTCCGCGGCACGTAGGAAGATGGCTGCCCTGGATTCCCACGGCATACCGGACCAATTGTCTTTCGCTTTCAACGCAGCGTCAATCGCAGCGTGTACATGACTCGCATCACCGACATGAAAATGCCCCAAAGTATGTTTCAACTCATGTGGCGGATGTATGACGACTTTGTTGCCGGTCCTGATTTCTTCTGAACCGATATACAACGGTATGTCTACCTGTTTATTTTTTAGTTTTTGAAGTGCCTCTTTAAGCTGCTTTTTTTCCAGTGTGCCGGGAGCGTAGCTCAATACCGGCTCGTTGACAGGACGCGGATAAGAAAATGTACCTACACTCATATATTGGCGTATTGTTGTTTTAAATAAGGCAAAAGTAAAAAGGAAAAAATTAATCTCAGTTGAAAGTGGAGCGTTGGAAATTTTTCACTTCCAACGCTCCACTTTCAACTAAAAAGAACTATGCCTGTGCCGTCGGCCCGCCAAAGTTCATGACCAATTCCGCGTTGGCTTCCTTGATGGTGCCGTTTTCCTTTTCATAGTTTTTGATATTGTCAGACAGTGCCAGCAAAAAACGTTTGGCATGTACGGGTGCCATGATGACGCGCGACTTGACACGGCTTTTGGGAAGCCCGGGCATGATATTGACAAAATCCAGTATAAACTCTGCCTGGCTGTGCGTAAGGATGACAAGGTTGGAATAGGAGCCCTCTCCTACTTCCTCGGTAATCTCTATGTTCAACTGTCCTTCTTTCTGTTCTTGCATGATAGGTATCTGTTTTGGTTTTATTCGACTATTTTTTCTTCGTGTATGAACCTTCCGTCGGCGTCAATACCTTCCAACGTTACACGGAAAGATTTAGTAATGTCATTGTTAAAAAATTCGAGATGATATTCTTTATGGTCGGCATCGGTCAATATAGTAGATGCCCAATACAGTGTTGCCCTCAGGTCTGGCTTGTCGTTGTACTCGTCGATACGGTCATAGTTTGGCACATAGAATTGCCTCATGGACGAATATCCGGCTATCAACTGGTGTGGCAACCCTTTGCTCGTATTGGCGGCGTCGTTGGGTCCACGTTCGTCCCCTTTTTTGGTGTAAATGGCAATGGCGCCGCCACTACCTCCACCGAAACCGCCCATGAACGGCGGCGGCATCGTCTTGACGTACGCCATGTCGGTGACTGGCATACTCGTAATAGTCTCTACGTCCACGGGCATTTCGTTGAGGTAGATCTGCGGTGTGCCGCCACGCCATTGCAAAGACGGGTTGGGGCTCGTCGCGTTACTGATCTGCAATCCGGCAACACGTCCCTGCAACCACTGCAAAATGTTCATGGAGGATGCTGCCGTCATGTCATTGACCAAGTCAAAACTCGAACCGAAGCCTCCGCTGAACATGCCGGACGTATATTTTTCGTCCATCTGCTGCAACGGGCTTTTAGGTTTGGCTTTGACTGCGACGTCTTCCAACGTCGTTGTCTTTTTCAGTGCTGCCAGCCTAGCCTCTTCGAACAGCAGAAAATTGAGGAAAGCATTGCCCGTCGTATCGGAAACCTTGAGGTACTCCAGACTCAACGAATCAGGCATTATTTTCAAAGGCGACACCAGGCGGTTGTTCATAAAACGGACGGAAACCCTGTCCGCAAGGTTCTTCTTTTGTGCAAACTGGTAGCTCACGTTCAAAGAATCGGTGAAAATCGTTTTCGGGTCGTTGAAGGTGCCGTCCGGTCGGATGGGCAATATGAAGGTCTGCATCGCGCCATCCTGGCCTTTGGATGTCGATTTGGCCAATATCAGCAGGTCACCGGCTGTCCTTAACTGATCTGCGGTCGCGCCGAAAACTTTCCCGGACAACGTAATATAACTGGTATCTGCCGGAAATTGTATGGTCGGGAACTGTGCTTTGGTAATCTTGTCCCAGTCGTAACGTCTCCAACCGTGCGTCAACATAACCAAATCCAAATTGTTGAGAACCTCATTGGTCGAATCCGAAAAATAATAATCCGGATGGTACACCATTCCGTGCAAATCGCCCGTCACCAGAAAATGTGTCAAGATATTGTCAGCACTGTCTTTACCCAATGAAGCGTCTATCACGGAAATGGAGAGATTGGAAATATTGCCTTGCGGCATACGCAAAACCAATTCATTGTTGGCACGCTTGCCGAGTCCGAGTTTCAGGAATCCAAATTCGGGTTCTACCTTGGCGTCTTTCATGTTGGGCACAAAGCAAATCCTTTCCGAAAGGGGTACCCAGTTTTTGTCAAAAACCGTCACCTGCATGATGCTTGCGGGGAAACCAGTCATGTCGATGGCCCCGCCGACCGTCTGTTTTTCCTCCAGGTTGATATTGGCCAAGTAAGCAGGTTTTTGCTGTATGGTCGCCAAGATGTGGAGCTGCTTTTGCTCGGCAGGCACGTTGGCGGTACGGCTAACCTGGAAAGCTTCCTTGATACCCGTTCCCTTCAGTTGCAATACGACGCCCGATGGCTGCACCTTGGGCAGTTCCTGTACGACATCAGCGTCACCTACTTTGCACTTTGCCGTATAGGTTTCATTGGCGTCGGGGAAAATGCTGAAAGTCCCCATGCCGTCATGCACAGACTTGAAATCGACCACTTTTTCGTTTTTGCTGTTGTAAATGCCTCCAGCAACAGCAAGCGGAACGCCATATTGGTCGTTGGCCTTAAACGCGACAGTGGCATTGATACCGGCAACCATATTGCCGCCTTCCGGAAAAAAATTGATGGTAGGTTTGATGACAGGAACGGTTTTTACGGTGTTCTTCGTAGCTTTTTTGACAATACGTATATCCTTGTTGAAGAAGAAAGAAGAGTCGAAATTTTTCATCCAGACCGTATAGCCCTTCATGTGGACAGCGTTGCCAACAATGGAATCGGGAACCGTAAACTGACCGCCTCCACCGCCAAGTACGATGGGATACACCAAATGCGCCAATACCCTGCCATTGACGTCGCTGAAATCGACATAGAGGTTTTTACTGATGTTGCTCGGGCTGATGCCTGCCAGCACATAGCCCTTGAACCAAATCGTATCGCCCGGCGTGTAGACAGGCCTGTCCAACTGGAAATAAAGCCTTTCGGGTTGGTAGCTGGTGCTGTAAATGTTCAGCACGCTGTCGATCCGCATCTGTGCCTTACCAATAGAAAACGCCCCTACGACCAGGAGCGTCATCCATATTTTTTTTACTAATTTATTTATTTCGGATACCATCATTGTCACTTTCTAGCGTTTTTGAAAGATAAATATAAACGAAAGCCTTCGTTCCTTGGACAAATATCTAAAAAAATATCATACTATACTTCGCCAATGACAAAAGTATATTTCAAATTTTTCGTCCATCGCATGAAGATGGTAGTGGGCAAGGGTGCCGACCACTGGCGGTTGTACGGGTGGCATGCCCCTATTTTTGGGGGATGAAAAAACAGTTGCAGGCTTTTTTCGCTTTTTCATAAAAATATTACGGGGTAATATTACCTTTGCGCTCTGTTATCTAACAAAAAACAAACAACATGTCTGTGAATACCAATGTATTACATCCCTGGCACGGTGCAGGCTACGGCAAGAAAGCACCATCTGTGGTCAACGGAATCATAGAGATCCCCGCAAGCTCTCGCACTAAATACGAGATAGACAAAACCACTGGCCTGCTGAAGATGGACAGGGTTCTTTTCAGTGCTACCCACTATCCCAGCAACTATGGTTTTATCCCACAAACACTGGGAGACGACAAGGACCCACTGGACATTCTGGTGCTTACGTTTGAACCGGTCGTACCCCTCTGCCTCGTCAGTGCCAGGGTCATCGGCGTGATGCGCATGATCGACAACGGCGAAGGTGACGACAAAATCATCGCGGTGGCCGACGACGACACGACGCTAGACCAGGTCCAGTCCCTGGACGACCTGCCTTCACAAAAACTGAACGAAATCCGCAACTTCTTTGAAACCTACAAGCTGTTGGAAAAGAAGGAAGTGAAAGTGACCGGATTTGAAAACAAGGACGTCGCCGTCTCCATCATCGAGACCGCCATCAACCTCTACAAAGAGACCTATGGCAAAAAGTAGTATCAAGTTAAAAATAAAAGGCAAAAAGCAACTAAGTGCTACTCCGAATACCCTTGTACAATAACTTGGCACTAAGCAGAAAAAAATTACATCCGTAATCGTTTTGACTTTATATTTGCACGTATAAACATAGAACCATGACAGCAGAACAACAGTCTACCGGAAAATATTGGGGTTTGTTTTTCCTTTGGTTAGTAATCATCATATTGATGTTGATATTTGTCCGTCCATTCTTTTGGTTGGCTCTGCCGGGAACAGTGACCTATTTCGCGAAAGCGATGAACCTTCTTGACCCCAACACGCCGGAAGACCAGGAATGGTAATCGACGCAAGGGGCTTGAGGCACAAGGCATTAAAAAATAATCGGCTGTCCGAATTGTCGGACAGCCGATTATTTTTTTCTCTGACCCGCAGCTAAAGCTGCGGACTATCCAAGGTTGGTCTTTTAGGCAGAATACATTTTTATTCCCACGACGTTCTTCAATTCTTCATTTCAGGTTCTTTTCACTTTTTCAAAAAACGCCTCATACTGACCGATGATATTGTCCCAGGTATAGAGTGTTTCGATTTTTCGGATATTGTTTGGGACAAAGGACTTATCGAGCTCCGGCATGTCGAGATACCTTGCCACATCTTTTGAATCCATGAAATAATAGGCATCAGGACCCAATATCGTTTCATTGAATACATTTTTGTGGGCGCAGATGATACACGACGACGCCATCGCCTCCAACAGGGAAGGATTGGTGCCACCAACCGTATGCCCATGGAAATACATCCTTGAATGGTACCGGAGGTTGTCCAATATGTTGATGTCGTATATACTGCTGAGAAAACGTATCTGGGTCTGGTTTTTGTAACGGCTACGGAGAAAATCGCCGTAAGCCTTGTCATAGTTGCCAATCACCAGAAAAGGCAACTTCGACTCCGACATCACAACGCCATCCAATATCTTGTCGATGCTGTTTTCTGGCTCGAGACGTGCTATCAGCATGTTATATTGGTAAGGCTTCAGGTCATATTTTACCAGTATGTCCTCGTTCGGCGCATGAAACACCTCGGCTCCATAAGGAATATAGATGGACGGTGCCTCATACTGGTTCATCAGGTAACGCTGTACGCCCTTGGAATCCGCAATCAGGTGGTCGCTGTATTTGATGGCAAGACTTTCGGCAAATTTGAGGAAGCGCTGCACGCGTTTGGAAAACTTGCTGCGACGCCATTCGATGCCGTCCATGTTGGTCGTCACCACGGACTTCTTGCGGGGAAGCAACCATCCCCAGACGGTGCTGCTCGTATAGCCTAGTTGGAGGATTATGTCATAGTTGTGTTTCCGCGTGTCCCAGATACAGCAGAGGTCATAGATAAACTGCCCCGCGGTTCCTATTTTTTTTTCGGGGTCCAACTTATGTATGATATGCACGCCGTTCCAGTCTTTGCCTTGGTACAGGTGGTTATGCGAATTGTACACCGTCACCTCATGCCCCCTCTTGACTAGTCCCAGGGACAAATACTCCGCAAATTGTTCAAAGCCTCCATAATTGTTGGGAATTCCCCTTGTTCCTATAATCGCTACGTTCATAAAGGCTCTTAGTTTTAATTGTGGCTTAGGATATTGTGTAAGAGCAAAAGCGGCTGGGCAAATGATATCAACCGCTCCTCAGTTTCAATAGAGATAGATTTATGATTTTACTTCGACTGTCCGCGGATTAGCCATAAACAGCCTTTTAATGTTAAATGCTGCTTTGTAGTACATAAATTTGAAAACGTTGATCTTAAAGTTGAGGTTGTAAATCAAGTCGTTGTACAGTCCGAGTTGTTTCATCGGTTTTCCGATTTTGGAAAGGAAATATTTCAGTCCGACTTCGTTGGCGCCAACCACGTTGTGGCTGTGCTGGCGGTAATACAGTGTCGGCCTGTTGATATATTCCACAACGCCGTACTGCGAAACGTTGATGGCCATCCAGTGGTCATGGATTACTTTCTTGGAAGGGAACGGCAACACGACGTCGACACACTGCCTGTTGAACATTGTCGTACATCCGGCTACCACGTTCATCGCCAGTACTTTGACTGCTTCGTTCTTTATTTCCGGCAACAATTTCTGGTTGCGGATAAAAGAAGGATTCATTGGTTTCAGGTTTTCGTCGACCTCAACCATATCTGAAAACACCAATATAGGCGTGTTGGGATTCTCTGCCTCTATGGATTTGAAACGGGTCAATGTGAAAGCGATTTTGTCCTCCATCCATACGTCGTCCTGGTCACAGAACATCAGGTACCGACCCGTTGCCTGCTGCATCAGACGACCAAAAGAGAAGGTCGAACCCATGTTTTTGGTTTTCCAGATAGGATCTTTGTACAAGGATATCTTTGCGGGATACTTGTCGATGTACGACTGTATAATATCCAACGTTCCATCGGTAGAATGGTCGTCACGAATGGTAATGCAAAAATTACCATAGGTCTGCGCCAGTATAGAATCCAATTGCTCAGCCAAATATTTTTCCCCGTTGTAAGTCGACAACAAGATTTCCACTTCTGCTTGCATAAAAACCTCTTGTTTTACTTTTGTTTTCTGAATATGGTTTCCTTCGGCAATTCCACGAAACTTAACCTATTCTTCCATCCATCCCTTACACCCCGAAACACGGCATTGACGCTTTGGTAATCACGCATGATCATCAATTTCAAGGTCATATAGGTGATCCATCGGATAGTGAAGTAAGGAATAAAAAGCAACAGTTTGTACCACTCGGTTCTTTCTTTGTAAAAAAGGATCAGGTTTCGAGTCGATAGATAAATCCTGAACCATTGCCCTTTGTTTCGTTTGGAAGCGTAGCCTTCCTTGTGAATTACTATGGCAGTAGGTACATATATTATGCCAAAATCTGACCGCGTACAGCGGTAACTGTATTCCACGTCCTCGATATTGGCAAAAAAATCCCTGTTAAGTCCTCCTATTTCATGATACAACTTACTGGTTATCAACATGCAGCAACCATTCGCAAATGATACGTTCTTTGTAATACCATATTGGTTATTATCTTTTTTCTGCCAACCGTAATGCTCACCCATTCCACTCAGTTTGTTGATATAACCACCCGCATAATACAGCCGATCCGAAGGTTCGAAAAAGAAAATCTTGGGGACGGCGATGCCTATTTTCGGATTTTCCTGAGCCGCGTCCACAAGATTTTGCAAAAAATGGGCATCCACAACCGTATCGTTGTTAAGCAAAAGGAAGTAGTCAGGTGCATATTGTTTTTCGGCGATGCGTATGCCGATATTGTTGCCTTCCGCAAAACCGTAGTTGTACGCCAGGCTTATCAACGTAAACTGTTTGTTCCCCTGAACATAGCGTTTAATATGTTCATATTCAGTGTCTTTGGAAGCATTGTCTACCAAAAAAACATGAAAATCACCATAAACTACCTTAGACAAAGACTCCAGGCATTCGACAGTGACACCGGACGTGTTCCAGTTCAGTATGACGATGGCGACTTTACAATTCATAATCAGATTTGGTCAATAGAGGGTTTATAGCCAGTCCACAGAAACCCCATAGATATTCCTGGAATGTCGGGTCAAAAACAATCACCGATGCCCAACCGGCCGCCACGACCGTAAACAAAAACGCAGGCATCACTGCCGTAAATGTATTGGTGTACATGGCCCGCTGCCCATAATGCAGCAAGCTGAACGTTGTTATCAGATATATCAAAAGCAAAATAACCCCAAATACAATCCCCAACTCGCCCGCGACCAGCCACCAAAAAATCTCCGTCCGGAAGCTACGCTCGTTGCGCGTCGAATATTGGATTGTTCCCAGCCCATAACCCAGGGGTCTTTGGTAGATCATATGTCCACTTTCACCAAAAGTCGCCGCCCTGGTCCCGGCGCTAGCTTCCTCCCCCGTCACGCTTCCTATAAATATCACGCGCAGATCCTTGTTGACCGCAACCATGACCGCCACCGACAACAATACATACATCCCGAAACTAAGAATCGGTTTCCACTTGCGTACACCCACAACAAAAACGAGGAACGATGACATCAGAAATACCGCCCAGCTCGCTCTGGAATAGGTCTCTATCAATGTCGAAATGCCCAATACCAAGATTGCCAACATCCCTACCTTATACCTAGGGTGATACTGCTTTGTAAAGAACAAATAAGAAAAATAGACCAATACCAGCGACGTGTACATACCCAGCTCATTGGGGCCGACCATCGGACCAAACATTCGGTTGCGTGCCAATATCGTATAAGCCGATTCCGTATAGATGATTTTCCCGTTGGGTAACTGCGTCTGGAAGACATGGTAGAGCTCGGCAAACTGCCGCGTCAGGAAAAACTGCTCGATATGCGCAATGACAAAAACCACCAACGCACTACTCCCGATACCGATACTGATCTTCGGGTTGGTCAGAAACCGTATCGGCACATGTGCAAATATGAAAAACGCGACCAGCGAAAACCCCAGGCTCTTCAGCGAAATCAATGCGTCCGACTTGATAGGCGACCGGACAAACAAAAACACCAACCCTATAAAAAACACAGATATTGACCAAACCGGAAAATACTTGTTCAAGCTGATCTTCCTGGTAAATATCTTGTACACAATCTTTAAAAACACAATGCCCAGTACCGCTTCTTTCCACACACCAAACACCCGCCCCTCACCTATCAATGGCCAAAGAGCTGACTTGATAAGAAAATGGAACGGCAACAGCATCAATACCAACAACAAAGCCTTCTCCTCCTCCAGAAAAAAAGTAATCCCGAGTAGAATAACCAATAATATAATCTGAACAACCATGATAAATTATGAATTGAGAATTTAGATCCTAGTCAACCCGCCGCTACAGCAGCGGGCTATCCCTATCCAAGGTCTCCGGACTTTCTGTCCACACCACGCCCCATACGCTCCAGCTCTGCTTTGTACAGCTCCAAATCTTTTTGATAATCAAAATGTCCGTTGACCCATTCGCGGGCATGGTTACCGATGTCCCAGCGCAGCATAGGTCTTTCCACGAGCAGCCTGACAGCCTTTTCGTAATCCTGCGGCGTCTTGCAGTAGAGAAATTCTATGCCGTCCTCGCCCCCGATTCCCTCAATACCGATTTCGTTGGTCAACACGGGAAGCGAACAGGTCATGCCTTCCAGCACCTTAATTTTGATGCCGCCGCCGTTGACCAGGGGAACGACCATACAGAGGGACTCCACAAATACCGTGGCAGGATCTTCCAAATACCCCGTAAACGCAACACCCTGGATATGTCCATACTTCGACTTGATCTGCGCATTGCCGCCACCTACGACCAGAAACGAGACAAGTCTGTCCAGACGGAAAGGCATATATACTTTTTCAATGAACCATTTCACGGCCTCTTCATTTTCCAGACGGTTCAACGCTCCGTAAAACACGACCTGCTTCCTCGTATTGGGAGACGCTTCCAAGTTTCTTTTTTGGAAAAAAGGCGCGACCAGACGGATTTTGTAACGGTCAATATGGTATTTCAACAACGTGCTTTGGTCGTCCTCGCTCAGGACACGTACCAGGTCTACCGCCTGCAATGCCTCCAGCTCCTTGTTGCGGAACGGTGCGACCAAACGGCGTTGCAGCCAATTCCTGCCTGCAAACTTCCTTTCCAACTTAGTGAACGTCACGTCATGTTCCGTCACGACAATCTTTGCTTCAGGAAACAACCTCCTGCAAAAACCTTGCAGAAATAGTACTTCCGTCCATTCCAATACAATTATATCCGGTATAAAGCGTTGTTTTCTAGTCTTTTTTATCGCTTTCTTAAAATAAAATCGGTAAACAGGATCCAACAAATACCAATCCGGACGAAACAAAGACAATACAACCCTCAAAAAGCTACGGTAAAACAGATAGGTAAACGTTGTCCAGCGATTGGGCAACGTCATGGAAACATCCTTGGACAACGGCGAAAAAGTTGACTTCATTTTAGCAAAATCCCCGCTCTGTTTCTGTACGGTCAGGAACGCGGTCTCAAAACGGGTGTCTTGGCAGAAATTCCACAACGTATTGTAAAAAACCTGGTTGCCCGCCATTGCCATCGTGGCATGGGCGGCGTGTTTGCTGATAAAAAGGACTTTTGTTTTCGTTATATCCATGCAATATCCTGTCCATTGAGAAAAGACAACTGGTTTATCTTCTCTGTATTTTTTTCTATTCTATAATGTTGATTGTCAAGGTCATTCAAAAACTTGGCAACGACTTCTCCCCCTTTGTCCATTTCGGTATAGTCGACCAAGGCATTGTCCGGTTCAATCTCAAAGAGACGCAGCATCCCTTCAAACTTATGGGCATAACAGATACCAAACATCGGCTTGCCTGCTTCTAATCCCGAAATACCAAAATGCATCCTTCCCGTCATGGTAAAATCGGCGTACCGAAGATAAGATTTCAGAGCAATGCCGTTGGGTATATTTTCGGTAAAAAAGGCGTGCGTCGTATCTTCTTTTGCATATTGCACATACAGTTCGCGGCTTATGTCTAAGTCCGAGATTTCGTCAAACAACGGCCGAGTATCATGGTAAAGATACAAAAATGCCATATTGCCTTGCGACTTGAACGCGTCCAACAGAGACTTCAATCCGGCGATATATTTCCCCCCACCGATTTTATGTGCTTGGATGCTATTGGGACAGACAGCAACAATACGTTTGTTTTCGCTCCGTTTTTGTTCTATCCATTTTATAAATAACTGAAAACCATCCGATTGTTCTATTTGTTGACTATAAGGACAGACAAAAGCCATATCACTTACCTGCAAAAGACGCTCACGGGGCACAAAAGTTGCAAGCCTATTGTAGGAATCCACGTCCCTAGCCTTCAAGAGTGCAAACTTGGACACCTCCGCCAAGGCCTGCTTGGCGGGCTCGGTGGCGTTTTTGCTGAGGCTGAAACCAGAAAAATAAACAGGTTTCCCCATCTTGTGCGCCATCATTGCCAACCGCAGGTAACGCAGCGAGTGGCGCGTGGAATAGATGCCGTCCAGCGCATCGGCGCCAATGATAAACACGGCAGAGGCTTTACGCAGTTCTGCTACCCAGCGTCCATAATTACGCACCTGGAAGTTGTGCCTATACCTGACCTGCTCGTACTGACCCAGAAAATCATCGCGGTGGATAAGGTGATCCGTAAAAATTGTCACCTGTGACTTTCCCGAAAAATTGGCCACAAATGAGTTGACCATCAATTCGTCCCCAAAACTCCCGTCTAAGTTAGACGGTGGCAGCAGCAAAAAATTTCCTTGCTCCAATCCTTCATATCCAGGTCTAAGTTTCCCAAAAATCCATTTAAAATACAAATCCCCGACAAAATCCTTGATCCTTTCTTTCAGTTCAGCCATATTTTGGTTTTATATATAAAGCAAAAATTAAAAAGTGAAAAGGAAAATAGGAGACGAAGAATACAGACATCTTACCGTCATTCCCGCGCATGCGGGAATGACGGCAGAGGTGTTCATTTTCTATTCGCCTGTCGTGCTTTTCCGTTTTCCCTTATTTCTTCAAAAATCTTTTCCTGCCGTTGGCGACAAGATCCTGCAACATCTTTTTTTCCTGTTTGCCCATGCCAAACAGATATACCGCTCCGGCAAAGCATAGACAGGAAACAGCGATGGTTACAACCCATCTCCATTGAAAACCAATAGATAGGTAACAAGTCCAACTGACCAGGACACTCACAACAATCGGCACAACCTGCCTCAAGAATACCTTTTGACTATACTCCCTGATAGACAGAGCAGCCAGCCTACGCAGAAAAAACAACCTAAACACGCAAGCCAGTGCCTCAATAAGAACAAATATAAGTATTGCCCAGTAGGCAGGAAAGCCCAAGTGCAACAAAAAATAGGCAACAGGTAAATTTAACATCATCAATGAGCCGATAACAATCTGGTACAGTTTAATGCTTCCGATGGCCTGCACGGCAGATTGCAGACCTACGGTCTCCTGGTTGATGACAATCGCCAATATCGTCAGGCTACAGAACGAAACCGTATGGGGCGGCACATCCTTGAGCCACAGGTGCAATATGGACGGCAGCTCAAAAAGTATCGGAATGCTGAAACCCGCCATGATCAGACAGCCATATTTGCTGGCGAGGGTCGCCAACGTCAGCATTTTGCGCCTGTCGCCGTTGCCTTCCGCCCGCATGATCTGGGGATTGACCGCAACCAACAGGCTTTCGGACATATAGTTGAGCTGCGTGCCAATCTGGTTAGAGACGCCGTAAGCGGCGTTGGCGACTGTCCCAAAAAAACGGTTCAATATTATCGCCACCCCCTGGAATCGTCCAAGCGAACAGACCACGCCAAACAAGTTCCAACCGGCAAAAGACGTTAGTTCCTTCAACAACGGCTTGTCCACCTTGAAAAGGCCATGCACCGTACACTCTGGGTACTTCCGAAAACAGTACGCCGAAAACAGTACACATTTCACCACCGTTACGGCATTCATCAAGATACCATACACAATCAGTTTGTCGCCATGCGTATATAGCAGATAATAGGCAATCCCCAATCTGGAAAAAGACTCAAAAAGGTTGACAACGGCTGTCCACAACTGGTTTTCGTGTGCGGTGAGCGCACCCGTGAACGGCACACTGACAATATTGAAGAAGAAAGCCAGCGCCGTATAATTGTAAATTAACCGCGCGGCATGAACCCTGTCCGGCGCGATATTGAGAAAACCGTTGAACAGAAAAAAACCGACAACCAATATAAACACGACGATGAAAACCCCGATGAAGATATGCAGGAACAGACTATTGGTAAATACTTTCTTGAGCAGGTTGCCGTCGCCAATGCCGTGGTAGTACGACAAAAAACGCTGTGTACTCGATCCCAGTGCCGCGTTTAGGAACGCCAGCATCAATACCAAACCCGAAACTAGGCTGAAAATCCCAAAATCCGCACTTCCCAAAGCGCGCAACACAATCCTGGTGGAAAACAACACCACCACTATCGTGATGACTAACCTGCCAAACAAAATGGCGGTGTTCAATACTATCCGATGAGAATCCTTTTTCGAATCCGACATGTGTTTCTGTTTTCAAAAATGATGCTAGTGTGTGTTAAGTCAATAGCAAAAGACAAAAACAAAAAGCTTGCCGCTACTGGCAACTACCAACTTTTCACTATTGACGATCAAATGTTCTCGGCTATTTTCTGCGCGACCGCCATCCCGTCCATCGCAGCACTGATAATGCCGCCCGCGTAACCAGCACCTTCGCCACATGGATACAGGTTTTTGACTTGTGGATGCCGAAAATAGTCCTTGTTGCGCGGTATGCGGACAGGTGATGAAGTGCGGCTTTCGGTCGCCACCAACACTGCTTCGTTGGTCAGATAGCCTGGCATCGATTTGTTGAATGCCTTGAAACCTTCACTTAAACTTTTATTTATATAATTAGGTAAAACATTATGTAAATCAATGGAATATAATCCAGGTATATAACTGCATCTCGGAAGATTGGCGGATGTTTTTCGGGAAATGAAATCCACCATCCGTTGCGCTGGAGCGACCATCCGGCCACCGCCCGCAGCAAAACATTGCCGCTCGACTTCCTGCTGGAAATACATCAAAAGCAGTGGATTTCTTTCCCAGTCCACTTGTTTACCGAAACGCTTGGTCTTGCGGAAATAAGTGATGGCATCCGAAAGTTCCGTCTGTACGACCATGCCGCTGTTGGCATAGGGATTGTTCCGTTTGCTCGGACTCCAACCATTTACGACTAATTCATCGGGACTGGTTGCCGCTGGCGCAATAATACCTCCGGGACACATACAAAAACTGAAGACACCTTTCCCATTTACTTGATTGACAAGACTGTAAGATGCCGCAGGCAGAAGTTTCAGGTTTTCCGGACGTGAACGGTGACGGCAATATTGTATTTCATTGATAAGCTCTTGCGGATGTTCGATACGCACACCCAACGCGAAGGGTTTTGCCTCTATCAAAATCCGTTTTTGGCACAATAATTCAAATATGTCACGCGCAGAGTGTCCGGTAGCCAATATCAAAGCCTCAACAGCAATCTTATCCCCATCAGAAGTTACAACATACTGTATTTCATCATTTTGTAAAATAACATCAACGACCTTTTTCTCAAACAGAAATTCGCCTCCGGCTTGCAGTATCGCTTCACGCATCGCTGTAATGATGTGCGGTAACTTATTGGTACCGATATGCGGATGCGCTTCGTATAAGATATTTTCCTCGGCGCCATATTGGTAAAAAATGCCCAAAGCCTTGTCGATGCTTCCGCGTTTGTTACTGCGCGTGTACAATTTTCCGTCGCTGTAGGTTCCTGCACCACCTTCCCCAAAGCAATAGTTGCTTTCGGGGTCGACAATGCCGTCCTTGTTCAGCACAGCGAGGTCGCGGCGGCGGTCGCGTACATTCTTTCCCCGTTCCAGTACGATGGGTTTGATGCCGTGCGCAATCAGTTCGAGTGCTGCATACAATCCAGCGGGGCCAGCACCAACGATGACGACATTCCTTTTTGCATGGTGTACCTCTTTTAATATCAATTCATTGAAAGGCCTATCTACAAAAGGTTCATCCACAAAAACCTGCAAGGTCACGTTGAACCATATCTGTCGGCCGCGGGCATCCATTGATTTTTTCAACAGGTGGAAGCCTGTAATGGAACGGACGTCGATACCGTTTTCCTGAGCGATATGTGCCTTAATGAGACCGTCATCACCCATCTCCTGCGGCGTAAGTTTTAAGACAGATTTTATATGCATGCGCGGCAAAAATAAACAACTATTCAACTAATAGGTGTATTTATCCTTGTTCACCTACGGTGGCTACATCGTGGTCGGTGAGAATAGTTCAAATTTCCGCTGGCGGGTGGAGACACCACGCCAGTAGGGGCACTCGTGGTCGGTGGGGACAACGACCACGAGGCAATATACCCTTTCCATAATCAATGTTTAAACACCAATCTATTTTTGTCTATCTTTACAACGCCGTTCCAAGGTGTGGGGCGTTAAGCTTCCAGTATTGAGGACTAGGTATTTTTCACTTTTTAATTTTACCTTTTTACTTTGAAAAATTTTCAAGATATCCGCTATTCGATACTCGATCTCGTGACGGTCAACAAAGGGGACGACATCCGAACCAGTTTCCAGAAAAGCCTTAAGATGGCACAGGCTGCGGACAGTCTGGGCTACACACGCTATTGGCTTTCGGAACACCACAACATGCCCAATGTTGCCAGTGCGGCGACAAGCTTGTTGATTGAGTACATCGCCGGTGGCACGCAACAAATCCGTGTGGGTTCGGGCGGTATCATGCTACCCAACCATTCCACGTTGTCGATAGCGGAACAGTTCGGCACGCTGGACGCACTGTTTCCCGACAGGATTGACTTGGGGCTGGGACGCGCCCCGGGAACGGACGGTCGTACTGCGACCATCCTGCGGCGTGGGCAGACCCTAACAGACTACGATTTTGAAAGTAGCATATTGCAACTGTTTCGGTATTTTGACAAAGGAAACGCGACCAGTTCGGTACGGGCGATTCCCGGCGAAGGTGCGGAAGTACCCATTTATATATTGGGTTCGAGTACGGACAGTGCGTTTCTGGCAGCCAAGCTCGGGCTTCCTTATGCGTTTGCGGGACATTTTGCACCGACACAGTTCTTCCAGGCAGCAGATATCTATCGACTAAGTTTCCAACCTTCGCAGCATCTACAAAAACCTTACCTGATGGCTTGTGTCAACATCATCGCTGCAGATACAGATGCCGAAGCGCAACATCTGTCCAAATCACATGTACAAGCAGTCATCAACATTCTGACGGACAAAAGAGCACCGCTGGCGCCACCGGAAGAAGCGGATTTGACAATAAATGCGGAATCTGTCAGGAATACGTTGGACAATTGGTTAGCATTGACATTCATCGGCTGCAAATCCAGTCTCCAAACCTCACTTGGAGATTTCCTGGAACGTTCCGGTGCGGACGAACTGATTGCCTACACCAATATCTATGACGAGGAAGCCAAGCTGAAATCTTATCAGCTTTTCCGAGATTTGTTCCAATAAAAAAGGGCATTTTAGAAAAAATGCCCGTCTTTTCCTATCAAATTGAAACACTTAAATTCTTAGAGTACAAAGGTGCCCACGAGCGATGTCCCAAAAAATGACAAAAATCATGTTTTGATATTTTTTACGCAAACGATTGCGGGAAGTAATATCCAATACATTATTGAACTGATTTAAACTTTTATGCGTTGTTTTTAGCAATAGAGGACGAGGTTTCTTCGCCGTATTTCTTCCCAGTGAGACTTGTTTTTCCTAAAAAGTTCAAAAGTTAAGCGTCATTCGACCGGGGGAGGAATCTCGGATTTTGTATCCATACTCGAAAACTATTTTTTATATCTGAAAAAGTTTAAATCAGTTCATTTATTTAATACATTTACGCATTCGCTCATTTCTTAAAACTTAAAGACGTATGCCTGGAGCTTCCGTAAGTACCGCAGCCACTACACAACAACGTAGTGGATATGTATTACCCTTAATCATGATTTGTGTATTGTTTTTTGTTTTTGGCTTTGTCACCTGGGCCAACAGTACATGGATACAGTTTTTCAAATTGTCGTTTAGCCTTACGGATACGCAGTCCTTTTTGGTAACGTCGTCGTCGTACACGCCGTACTTCTTTTTGGCGCTTCCCTCTTCTTTCATATTGAAAAAGACAGGATTCAAAAATGGTATCGTATTGGGGCTTTTTGTATTGGCATTAGGATCATTGGTATTCATACCAGCGGCCAAAGCGCAGTCGTTTACATTCTTTTTGGTAGGCATTTTTATCCAAGGCGCAGCCTTGGCATTGTTGCAAACGGCAGCCAATCCATATCTCACCATCATCGGACCGATAGAAAGTGCTGCACAGCGCATCAGTATCGCTGGCATCTGCAACAAGTTTGCGGGCATCATC
Source organism: Chitinophagaceae bacterium (assembly GCA_047606825.1). Classification (GTDB taxonomy): domain Bacteria; phylum Bacteroidota; class Bacteroidia; order Chitinophagales; family Chitinophagaceae; genus Rhizosphaericola. Next base: position 29,631 of record JASGDY010000113.1, on the reverse strand, counting down.
GTTCCTTTGATAATGGGAGCTCTATTCTTGGCCAATGCTTCCAGCGTCGAGGACAACATCAAAAACACCACGGATGCCGCCACCAAATCCCAATACGTAGGTGAGCTGCTTAGCCGTGTCAATACACCGTCCGTCACCTTGGCGATTATATTTTCAATATTGGCATTTATATTTTTAAAAGTCCATCTTCCGGAAGTCGGCAACGAAGAAGAAGTCGTCGATCTGGAAGAAACAAAAACGGCAAAAACAAGCGTATTCCAATACCCGCACCTGTTTCTCGGCGCGTTGTGTATATTGGTCTATGTGGCGGCAGAAGTCATGGCGGGCGACATCATCGGCGTCTATGGCAAGGAACTCGGCATATCGCCTGACGTCAGCAAATACCTCACGTCGCTCACCCTCATAGGTATGCTTATCGGTTACGTCACTGGCATTATTACAATTCCACGGTTTATCAGCCAACAAAAAGCCCTGTATATCTGTGCGATATTGGGTGTAGCGTTTTCCATACTTGCCTATTTGTTGCATGGATTTGCATCGGTCATTTTTATCGCCTTGCTGGGTCTCGCCAATTCGTTGATGTGGCCGGCGATATTCCCGTTGGGCATCCAAGGTTTAGGGAAATTTACCAAGATAGGTTCGGCCATCATGATTATGGGCATTGTCGGCGGTGGCATAGGACCGTTGTTCTACGGCTTCCTGAAAGACACGCTCCAGCTCAACTTCCAGTTGGCGTACTTCCTTGCGGTTATTCCTTGCTACCTGTACATTATCTTCTTTGCCGCGAAAGGGCATAAGATTGGGATAAAGAAATAAACCAAAAATAAAATGGCCACGGATGCAAGGACAAGTAACCATTACATTATCCTTGCATCCGTGGCCATTTATTATTTTGTGCTGATGTTGATGATAGCTAAAGCCTACCCAAGGCACCCTGAAATCGAAATCCCCCGGCAGCTAAAGGCGCCGGATTTCCGGCCTTTAATTGATAAACATCCACTTAAACCCGAAGCGAATCCACGTGCCTGTGCCGGGGTAATGCGGTGCGTAGAAACTATATTTGTTGAAACCAAAACCGGTGGACTTGGAATAGTTCATCGTATTGAGGTTGCTGACCTGACCGAAGAAACGGAAACGCGTGATGCGGAAATTGAGGTAATAGGAAATGTCCGGGCGGTTGTTGATCTGGATATCGTCCTGGTAGAAAAACTGGCCGGTAAACGGCGAATAATTGTCCGCCTTATAGGGCGTGAAATAACGTGCCTCGATACCTGTTGCCAAAAACAGGTTCTTGAAAAAATTGGCTTCATAAGCAATACGGTGCCGCATCAGCAATGTTGGGAGATGCACAGGGGCGTTCCCGGCCTTGGTCTGTACGTAAGCCTCTAAGTACCATTTGAAATGTTTGGACAGGTCGATTTCCTTTTCGGCACCGATCTGCAATATATTGAATACACCGCTACTTTGCGTCGCGGTGAAGTAATCCGTAAAATAAGTGTAGTTGGTATAGAAAAAATAATTGCCGTGCAACGACAGTTTCAGCTTAGGAATATAAAGATTCCCAAACAACTTGGTGATGTTTTCCTTTCCCCAGTCAGAACCGTTGGCGATTACCGGAAAATTGGATTTTGCGGTATAGGAGGTCGTATCGGTCGTCGTGGCCGTAAAAGAGAGGTTGCCGTCGTTGGTCGTCGTGTTGAATATAAACGAAGGAGTCCTGTTGACATTCTGTCCTCCGATTTCCAAAGAACCGACACGCTCCACATTGCGTTTGAGACTTACATAGGCCGAATAGTCTCCGGCATAGGTTCCCGTCGCGTATAGCTTACCCAGCGCCTCGATTTCCCATTTTTGGTTTTTGGTACGGTTGCGGTATTCCGCTCCGATATAGACATTGTTGAAATTGCGCCGAAAACCATTACCAAAATTTCCTGTCAACGCCTGCAAACCACCATCCAGCTTAAGGTACTGCCACTGGTTCTTCTTGTCGGGATACATATAGACCGCCAACATATTGTTCATTTCCGTCCATTTGTCCTGAAAATGCACCGTGTCGTTCGTCGCAAGGTATTGGTAATAGGTAAGGTAGTCCGCGGCAACAGGATTAACATCGATGTACTGGTAATTGTAACCCGAATACTGCAACAGATGTTCGATACGCAGACGCGGATAATAGAGCATCGTAACCGTCGAATCGCCCACAATCGAATCCTTCTGTCCAAAATCAAAAGAATGCCTAAAATAAAGACTACGGTCCGAAAATTTGTTGCCGGTGTAGATGGTCGTATTGAACGGACTCTTGGTAGTCGTACCACTTCCGCCCAACCGTGTGGAAATACTGTTGAGCCCGGTCAACCCGTTGGAGTTCAGGGACTCGTCACTGACAATACCTCCATTTGCGGAAGCATTCATGGAGTTGTTGATCAAAATAAGGTTGTAGCTGTAACGTTTGTTGGTGCTCTGGGAAGCTATGTTGAAACGCACGTTCCCATCATTGGTATTCTGGCTTTTGTAGGCACCCGGACTATTGGTCAGGCGAAACTCGATGGCAAAATTGATACGGCTGTTCCTGTTCTGCGTGTGCAGCACGTCAATCCACTGTTCAGAGCTGGATCCTATTTCATATCCTAGATTGGTATAGGGCTTGGTAGAGGTAAAATATCTGGTTCCCTCCACCGTCCAACGAAAAACATCCATCGCGTGGAACCCAGCGTCCCAGCCCGTCGTCATCCTCGGTGCAAACAACAGCGAACGCGCCGGCGTACCCATATTGCCCAAATCGGTATAGGTAAAGGGCAACGGTGAAATCTTGTTGAAATCGTTGATAGACGAGTCTATCGTATATATGTGCGAGGAATCGTAATAGCGGAAAGAAACCGAAATGGAGTCTTCCGAGCCATCACGGTGCCGCAGCGTGTCAGCACTTTGGTCAGTCTTTTTGATGATACGCCCCTGGCTGTCGTAAGTCACATCGGAAGTGCTGGTAGTGGTAGATTGCCCGACTGCATCGAGTCCCCGGAGAAGAGAGCCGACCAACAACAGAATGCATGTAATTACACGGAATACTTTCATTAAACACAGTACGAAAACTGCAAATATAATCCAATCAACTTCATGGGAGCATCCATTTTGACCAAATGGGCTTTTTTATCTTAATTTCACACTTCCAGTCTAACTACTTCCCATCCTTAGGCAAACCGGCACTTTACCAAGGCGTCGAATTGTTTGACAACGGGACTTTTGTCAATCCACCCAAGCTTTACTTTCAGTTCACGGTCAATCCAATAACATGCCTCCTGGTAGACGTTAAAATTATTAATGGTTTTGATGCTACGTTCATACATGGACTCTTCACCACGGAAAAGCTCGCTGATGAACATATAGCGGTCTCCGATACTGATAGCCTTCCTCAAATCTTTGATAGGCGCGGGAGATGCACCGTAGGCATTTGCTTGTTCGACATCGGTCGTTGTCGTTGCTATCGTCTCTTCTGTGTTTTCTGAAGATTTATACTGATCCTGCTGGACCAGTGTCGGGATTTCGGACGAGGAATAGGCTTCCCATATACTAAATTGCTTATTAGGCGACGCTGCGGCCTTTTTCTCTTCCGTTGGTTGCGTTTCCTCTGCTATTTCGGTTGTTGCTTCGGGGACGACGGGCTTGGGGGTGGATTCTTTCAGGCCGCCGTCCGCCTTGGGTTCGGTTGTGTTGTCGATATTGTCTGAGGTTGCATCTGTATCTTCCGATACATCATGTCCTTCTTCGGAAGCCGTTGGCTCCGGTGTGCTTTTTTCCGTTTCCTGTATCTTGGCAACGGATTCCTGGACGGGAGCTTCGACGGTCGTAGTTTCAGAAGAATCCTGTTCATTGACTTCGGAGAGGTCTTCAAAATCTGTCGGCGTGCCCATCGTTTCGACTTCCTCTTTCATCACCTCGTGTTCCTTATTTTTGACCGTCGTCACTTTCCCATCTGGAAAGACAGAAGGCATCACCACTGCCACACGTCTGGTGTTGGCTATATTGACGGTGTCATTTTTTTCAACCGAATAACGCAACAACAGGCTATGTAGACCATTGACCACAGTGACCATGTCCGCGACCGCGTCGGGATTGTTTTTAAGTCGGTTTAGTTGTTCAATCTTGTTTATAATGTGTTGCCAACCAACCGTAATTGTTGGGGTGTCCATTCTATTTTCCATCAATAATGCTATTTTTTATTATATTTTTGCAAGACTTGGGGTAAAGTTACTAAGTAATATGGTTACAAATAAAGTTTTAACATGTTTATAGAACCCGGGATTGCGGACAAAGACAGAGGATGGATAGAGGTCGTCTGCGGTTCCATGTTCAGCGGAAAAACCGAAGAACTGATACGCCGCCTGAAACGTGTACAGATTGCCAACCGAAAAGCGGAACTGTTCAAACCCGAAGTGGACATCCGCTACGATGCGACGGACGTCGTCAGCCACAATGCAACGACGATGGCGAGCATCCCGGTCAACAATTCACAGAACATATTGCTATTGGCACAGGGCGCAGACGTGATTGGTATCGACGAAGCCCAGTTCTTCGACAGCGAAATCGTCAACGTCTGCCAAACCCTTGCCAACAATGGCCACCGCGTCATCATTGCAGGGCTGGACATGGATTTCATGGGACGCCCATTTGGTTCCATGCCACAGCTAATGGCGATTGCGGACTACGTGACCAAATTACATGCCATCTGCGTACAATGCGGCAATATTGCGAGCTTTTCTTTTAGGAAGTCAGTGGAAAACAACCAGTTTGTATTGGGTGAAAGCGACAAGTACGAACCGCGTTGTAGGAAATGCTATATGGAAGGGATGGGAAAAAGCGGTCAGTGAATAGTCTGTTGCTGTATCCGTGGGTTGGCGAGGACATGAATCAAAATATAAAAAGCGAACGGCTAAAAGCCGATAGCCAACAGCTCAAAAATGAATCGACATATCATCACGTTAGTCAAAAAAGACCTGCTACTGGAAGTGCGGCAACAGTACACGCTTTATGGCGTATTGCTCTATGTCGCATCGACCATATATGTGGTGTACCTTACGATGGGACAACCCGAGGACAACAAGGTATGGAACGCTTTGTTCTGGGTCGTCCAACTTTTCATCTGTGTCAATGCCGTAGCCAAAAGTTTTTTACAAGAGAGCAAGGGACGCATGCTCTATTTCTACTCTATCGCAGGCGCACGCGATTTCATCATTGCCAAATTGTTGTTTAACTGGTTGTTGATGATGGTCATGTCGGTGTTGAGCCTGCTGATATATGCGCTCTGGATGGGCAACCCGCTATATGACATGCTACGCTTCGTCGGTGTTACATGTCTAGGTGGCACGGGATTAAGCCTGGTATTTACTTTTCTGGCGGCCATTGCAGCAAGGGCACAGCAAAACGCGGCGTTGATGGCAATCATGGGATTCCCGATTATCATCCCACAGTTGCTGCTGGTCAGCAAAATATCAACCATCGCATTTGCCCCGGAATTTACCTCGGGGCTTTGGGGAATGGTCGGGCTACTGGCAGGTCTGGATGTATTGATTGTATTGTTGGCAATCATATTGTTTCCGTTCCTATGGAAGGACTAGGGTTATTTTGATGATTTGAAAATTTGAAAATTAAAAATCCGCCATTATTATACTGCACACAGAATAAAAACAGCGTGCTATCTCGGCAATCCAAACATTATTTCCTTTATATGCAATTGCGGTTTATTTTTGCCGGAATAAAAAGATACACGCATGTACACAGGCTTACTTCATTTACACCACACCTTGGCTTATATCATCCTGATATTGTTATTGGTGAATATTTTCAAAAACTTAGCCAACCTGCACAAACCTTTTACGGCAGCCGACAAGAAACTAGGCCTGTTTTTGATGATAGCAGCGCATATCACACTGTTGATTGGCCTATACCAGTTTATTGCCGGACCTTATGGCTGGTTGCACAAACCGGCAGACACCGACATCATGAAAGATGGCTTTTGGCGTTTTTACCTGATTGAGCATCCCGTGGGAATGATAGTCGCAATTGCGTTGATTACGATTGGCAAAGGCGTTGCCAAAAAAGACATTTCCGACTACAACAAACATAAGCGTTCTGCATGGCTGTTTAGCGTAGCATTGATTATCGTATTGGCAACTATTCCCTGGCCTTTCCGTGAATTGGGTATCGGAAGGCCGTTGATACCATAGCGCGTGAATTGGAATTGCCCGCGGTTAAGACCGTGGGTCGCCAAGGAAAGTAGAAAACGAGATAAAGAAAAACCATAAATGGAAATTGTTGAACACGTATTTGGTCAGTTTCTAATCACAACTGACAAAACAAAACTGGACGTCGTTGCCATCCACGACTTTTTATCCAAATATTCAGGCTGGAGCGACAACATTCCATTTGACAAGGTAAAAACAGCTATTGACAATTCATTAAACTTTGGACTGTTCCATAATGGCAAACAAATTGGTTTTGCAAGAGTAATTTCTGACTTTTCAACGATTGCCTATCTGGGCGACATCTATATATTGGACAACTATCGTGGACAAGGGCTTTCCAAAAAACTAATGGACTGCGTTATGGCCCACCCAAACCTACAAGGGCTAAGACGTTGGATTTTATTGACATCCACTGCCGACTGGTTATACGAAAAATATGGGTTCGTCAAAGTTCCGAAACCAGAACTGTATATGGAAAAGCATGACCCGAATGTGTACAAGACAGACAATTGAAACAAAAATATTTATAACAACAAGCCGCCACGCCAATAACGGTGCCAGCATGGCTTCCGAAAAGCACACAAACGATAAAAACCCGACGGAATGGAATCTTTCCATTCAATTAAAAACAGCAATGCGCCGTAGAAGTACGGCGCATTGCTGTTTTTAATACGGAATATTTTTTAAAACATGGAACCGTTGCCTCTGGGTTTGGGTAGCTCCTTCCTCGGCAATTTTTCATCACGCATAGCGGCATCGTACACAAAAGAAGCGACAATGACGGCGGTCTGTTTCAAATCGTCAAAAGACAGATGGTCATACGAATCCATGTTGGTATGGTGGGTCCTCGTACTGTATTCCATAGGCTCCTGGATAAACTGGAAACCCGGAAGGCCGACCGCGTCAAAAGACTGGTGGTCTGTCCCGCCGGTGTTGGACAAAGTAATCGTGGATGCCCCCATGTCACGGAAAGGTTCTAACCATTTGGCGAAGATATCCTTGACTTTGTCATTACCTTGGAGATAGATACCGCGCACCTTTCCAGTACCGTTATCGATATTGAAATAAGACGAAAACTTGTCATGCTCCGGTGTCAGCTTCATGGTTGCCGGATCGCCGAAATGGTTCTTGACATAGTTCCGCGAACCAATCAGCCCCTCTTCTTCCCCACCCCAAAGTGCAATCCGGATGGTTCTGCGCGGCTGCACACCGATTGTTTTCAATATCCGAACGGCTTCCATCATGACCGTACATCCGGCTGCATTGTCCGTAGCACCCGTGGAGGAATGCCAGCTGTCGAGATGTCCACCCAGCATGACGACCTCGTCTTTCAGCTTGGGGTCAGTGCCTTTGATTTCGGCAACGACATTATAACCTTTGGTATCTTTTTCGTTGAACTCCGTTGCCACGTCTACGTCCATCTTGACTGGGATGCCTGCTTTTATCAGGCGGCAAAGCGTATTGTAGTCTTCCACGGCAACCACGATGTCCAGAAAATTTTCGGGGCTGCCTTTAGCGTAGGCTCCGCCTCCCTGCACAAACAGCGTTCCGTCCTTTCCCCTTACGCTCGCACTGAGGATGGCGACGGCACCCTCTTTCTCCCCGGCTTCCCTCAACAATGCCAATATCCTAGTAGGACCGCTGTTGCGTCGGCGCATCATTTCGCGCCTCCGACGCATGGCGGCAGTATCATTTCTGTCAAAGTTCCTTTCTTCCGGCGTAGCCTGTGCCATTTTCTCCAGGTCCTGGTCGGTATAGCGACGGGAATCTGCTTCGTATGATTGCTTTACCGTGTCCAGGTTGTACAGCAACAATATTTTTCCTTTGAGTTTGCCTTTATATTGGTCGAGTGCAGTCGTGTCTTTAGCTTCCACCAACAAGATATCCGCATTTTTCGGCCCGCCGGTTCCCTTCGTCCAGGCTTTTGGGTAAGCGATGATAGGCTTGTAGTAAGGTGCGGTCATGGCCACGTAACTTTTCTTGAGCGTCCAGCCTTTTCCAAACTCCCCCCAGGGTTCGAGTGCGCTGTTGGCAAATCCCCATTGAGCCAACTGGTCTTTTGCCCAATTGGCGGCTTTCATATAACCTTCTGAACCGGCCAACCGCGGTCCATTGGCATCCGTCAGGTGAAAGGCGATATCCTTCAGCCTGGACTGATTAAGCCCTTCCGCCTTGATTTTGTCAACAACAAACAAATCAACGGTTTCCTGTGCCGAAACGGCCACACACGTAAAAAACATTGCTCCTACAACGGATAGTTTTAAAAATTGGATTCTCATAAAATATGGATTTACGGCAAAAAATTCTGCTCTAAATATATCACAACCACAAATACCGACCTGCCAAAATCGACCAACAGCTAATTTCTTTCGGTAAAACGGTGTTAAGCTAAAGGTAAAAGTCCACGCTGATAACAGACCGATTCCAAACAGCAAGACACATTGACTTCCCGACTTTCTCAAAATTGCAATGGCTTAACATTCATTATCCTTTTCTTCTGTATATTCGTCCCGCTATTTGTTCATTCATTTGAAATACCCAGTACGATGTCCAGAATCTCCTTTTCATTTGCCCTTTTGCTCCAGTTTTTTTCTTTATTAGCCAGCGCCCAGTCCAGACAATCCAGCAAGTCAGCCAATAACCTTGCCCGGCCTAAGCTGGTCGTAGGCATTGTGGTCGACCAGATGCGCTGGGACTATCTCTATCGTTACCACGACTTATATGGCAGCACTGGATTTGAAAGGCTTTTGGGGGAAGGTTTTTCCTGCGGCAATACGTTTATCCCATACGTTCCGACGGTGACGGCCGCCGGACACACCTGTATCTACACGGGTTCCGTCCCCGCCATACACGGCATCGTCGGCAATAGCTGGTACGACAACATCCTAAAAAAAGAAGTCTACTGCACTGACGACTCCACCGTGGCCACGGTCGGAAGCACGACAGAAAACGTGGGTAAGATGAGTCCGCGCAATATGTTTGCCACGACTATCGGGGACGAACTGCGGCTGGCGACCAATTTCAGGAGCAAAGTAGTTGCCATCTCCTGCAAAGACAGGGCTTCCATATTGCCCGGCGGGCATAATCCCAGCGGAGCATACTGGTACGACGGCAAAACCGGAAAATTTGTGACCAGTACCTATTACAGACAAGCACTCCCCGAATGGGTCGAGGCGTTCAACGCGCGCGATATCGTGGACTCACTGTATGCCTTGGACTGGAACCTGACGGCGGACAGCAGTCTCTACCCAGTCTATTCATCGGAAGACAGCGCGGATTATGAAGGCTCCAATATCGTCAATGGACAGACAGCATTTCCCTATACGCTTTCACAGTTTATCGGCAAAGATTACGGTAAAATCATGTACACGCCTTATGCCAACACCTTGACGACCGACATGGCGATTGCCGCTTTGAAGGGAGAAAAGCTTGGCGAGGGCGAGGTCACCGACATGCTGGCCATCAGCTACTCGGCTCCGGACTACATCGGCCATAGCAACGGACCCAACTCATGGGAACAGATGGACGACTATATCCGTCTCGACAAAGAGATTGGTAAGCTCTTGTCAACGCTGGACGCACAGGTCGGCAAAGGGAACTACACCGTGTTCCTCTCGGCAGACCATGGCGCGGCACATGCAGGAGCCTATTCCCAAATACACAACCTACCCGGCGGCGCATTCAGCGAGTCCGCGATGAAAAACGACATGAACGAACAACTGAAAGCCAAATACGGTTTTCCCAATATCATCAAAAGTATCAGCGAATACCAGGTCTCCTTTAACTACGACCTGCTCAACCGCACCGAGAACATCAACCGCGAAGACCTAACCAACTGGGTCATCCGTTACCTGACAGCGCGTCCAGAAATCGCTTCGGCCGTAGCCTTCAACCGTATCAGCCAGACCCTGTTACCCGCCGTACAACGGGAGCGTATCATCAACGGCTACTATGCACAACGCTGCGGTGACATACAGTTCATCGCTAAGCCCGGATATTACGGTGGAAGTGCCAAAGGGACGACGCACGGTGCATGGAATCCCTATGATGCACATATACCACTCGTATGGTACGGCTGGGGTATCAAACATGGAGAGACGAACCGCGAAACCTATATGACCGACATTGCGGCCACTACGGCTGCACTGCTCCATATCCAGATGCCAAGCGGATGTGTCGGCACGGTGATACAGGAAGCATTTAAATAATGAAGGATGCGAATCATGGCCGAAGCAAAGATGTCGAAGTCGAAAAGAAAGTTTAATAATATCCCCTGGTCGTGTGTGTCCGCGAGAGCCTTAACACTAGGGCATTGCCATAAAAAATGCGCGCTGAACTTTCAGCGCGCATTTTCATTTTTTGCGGTTATCGTTGATATTAATAACGTCTGCCGGCAAATGACCTTTGAGGTTTTTCTTCCCTTTCTTTGGCTACGGCCACATTGATGGCACGACCTTTTACGTGGGCACCGTTCAATTCTTTCACGGCTTTTTCGGCAGCGTCGTCGTCGTTCATTTCAACAAAACCAAAACCGCGGCTGCGTCTAGTTTCGCGATCCATGATTACACGTGCGGAATCTACCTGTCCGTAATCTTCAAAAAAACCTCTCAAATCGTCATCAGCAACCTCATAGTCAAGGTTGGAAACATAAATGTTCATAAAAACTAAAATAAAATAATAAAAAAATCTGAGGAAAACAGAAAAAACAAGGAACTAAAGAAGGAATTATTGAAGTTGCGAATAACTATTTCTACAATTGCCGATTGTCATAAGTGCTGTATCTACTCAAAATAACGGCGCAAAGATAAGGAGTATCAACCGTATTGCCTAATTTATTTATACAATATGTCACACTGGATGGAAATGCGCAATCCGGCTAATCTAAGAGACTGTTTGAGTTAAGTTTTTCTGTACGGTTTTATATGCTTCCAAGACATAAAAACATTTATTCTTCTCCGCACAGTCCCCGCCGCGGCGGGAGACTGTGCGGAGAAGAAAATAAATAACTCAAACAGCTTCCAATAAATCAAAAATCTTTTTCAAATGATGGTGGTATCCATTGTGATACGTTTCAAACCGTTCAGGTGTCAAGCCTTTTATAACGTCATAAAAATGAAAGCTATCTAATTTTGTCAAACCGACAAACTTCATCGCTATATGAACACCGAATAAAACGCCGTTGTCAACAGACGTTTCGTTCATCAATTCGCCTTTGAGCGTAAAAGCACCTTCGGGTGCGTTCCAGCTCGTTGTTATGAAATAGTTTTTGCCTTGTAGCAAACCACCTGTGCCGTAATCGGTTTCAGGATTTGCGCGCGTACGTCCGTCATTTTTGAAGATGGTGCCGCGCCCCGCTTCAAAAACCAAATCAATATATTCTTTCAGTTTATGTGGTAATTGAAACCACCAAATAGGTGTATGCAAAACAATGGTGTCTGCCCATGCAAAATTTTCCGCTCCCTGCCTCGGGTCGAAGTCGTCGTTAATGTCCGTTACACGAACATCAAAACCGTTCTCTTTAAGGAAAGTTTCTGTCCAGATTGTCAGTGTTTTGTTGAATTTCCCTTTTGATTCCGCGAAGACTTGTCCGCCATTGATAATGAATACTTTTTTCATTTGTTTTATATTTTGTTATCCGGTTGCAAAATTATCCAGTAGTTTTGTGAAATAAAAATAATACAAATTATATATAACTATAATAATTATTATACAATATGCAGGCTAATCTAGAATGGTTCAGAACCTTCAAAGCGATTTATGACACGGGGACGATGAGTGGTGCGGCAAAACAGTTATTTGTATCGCAACCAGGCATCGGGTTACATCTCAACGCTTTGGAAGCATACACCGGCTTTCCTTTATTTGAGCGTACTCCTCGAAAAATGATACCAACAGAAAAAGGAAAACTACTATACCAGCAGATTTTAAATTCGGTGCAATGCCTAGAAGATATTGAAACACGTTTTCAGCGCAAATCGGGTGCTGAAAGGCCAACGATAAGCGTAGGAATGTGCGTGGAAACGTTTCAGCAAGTTTTGGAACAGCACATTCCGCAACTCGGTTTTAACCTTATTATGCAATTCGGAAACAACGAGCAGTTGGTTCATTCGCTAGAAAATGGTTCTGTTGATTTAATTCTATCCAACATAAAAAGCAATGACGGCAATTTGGTTTATCAACCATTTGCAACCGAAAAACTGGTGCTTGTCGCTGGCAAGGATATGGATTTATCTTCATTTTGTTCCTTAAATATGAAAGATAAAAAAGCAGTGAAGGAATGGCTGAAATCGCAGTTTTGGTACAGCACCGCTTCTGACATGGAAGTGCTGAATACTTTCTGGGAAAAGAATTTTGGAGAACGCACTGATTTCCTTCCCAATTATATTGTTCCCAATAAATTTTCCATCATCCGCTGCCTTTCTATCGGAAACGGGCTTGCGGTTTTACCTGATTTTTTGTGTAAAGATGTCCTTGAAAACAATGCTGTTAGAAAGATTTGGGAAGGATATACACCGATTGAAAAAGCCTTGTACTTCGGCAAACGTAAGCAGTCATTGTTTATGGACGAGATAAAGCGTATTGAACAATTACTTGAGAATGAATTTTGTTCGAAATCGTTTATGTAAGCCTACACCAACAAAGCACTTTCCTTACCCTTTTTCGTAGACACAAAACAGGCCGCCTTTCGACGACCCGTTTTTGTTTTTGACTTTTAACTTTTGCTTTTTTAGATGCTCCAGTTGACGAAGTTCTCAAAAAGTTCCTGTTTGCCGCTCTGGGATTGTGGCTCGCCTTTTTCAATGGCGTAGGTGCGCAAGTCTTCGAGCGACAGTTTGCCTTCTTCATATTCTTTTCCTTTACCGGAATCGAAGCTGGCGTAACGTTCCTGGCGCAATTCCTTGTATTTGGTGCTGTTCAACACTTTTTCTGCGGTGAGCAAACCTCTCGCAAATGCGTCCATACCACCAATATGCGCATGGAAGATATCGTCCGTGTCGGTGGAGTTGCGTCGGATTTTCGCGTCGAAATTGACACCACCGGTTTTCAGTCCGCCAGCTTCGATGATGATAAGGAACGCTTCGGTCAGTTCATTGATATTGTTGGGGAACTGGTCGGTGTCCCAGCCATTTTGATAGTCGCCGCGGTTGGCATCCAGGCTTCCGAGCAGGCCGACATCGGCAGCGCACTGCAACTCGTGTGTGAAAGTATGTCCCGCCAAAGTCGCGTGGTTGACTTCCAGGTTGAGTTTGAAATCCTTGTCCAGATCGTTGGCACGGAGGAAACCGATAACCGTTTCTGCATCATAGTCGTATTGGTGCTTGGTCGGTTCGCATGGTTTAGGTTCTATGAGGAAAGTACCTGTAAAACCGTTTTTGCGGGCATAATCTTTTGCGGTATGCAGGAAGCGTGCGAGATGTTCTTTTTCGCGTTTCATGTCGGTGTTGAGAAGTGACATATAACCTTCACGACCGCCCCAGAACACATAGTTTTCGCCGCCCAAGGCAATCGTCGCGTCAATCGCGCCTTTGACCTGTGTGGCCGCATGTGACAACACGTGGAAATCAGGATTGGTGGACGCACCGTTCATATATCTTTTATGCGAAAAAACATTGGCGGTACCCCAAAGCAACTTCACGCCGCTTGCGGCCTGTTTTTCTTTGGCGTAATCGACAAGTGCTTGCAGACGTTTTTCATTTTCGACAACGTCATTGCCAAAATTGACCAAATCCACGTCATGGAAACAGTAAAACGGCAACCCCAGTTTGGTAAAAAACTCAAACGCAGCATCCATCTTATCCTTGGCAGCAGCCACCGCATCCGCTTGTTGGTTCCATGCAAAATCCTGCGTCGGCCCTCCGAACGGGTCGGAGCCATTGGCGCAGAAAGAATGCCAATACGCACCCGCAAAACGCATCCAGTCACGCATGGTCTTTCCGGCGACAATCCTTTCCGCGTCATACCACCGAAATGCCAGTGGATTCTGGGATTCTGGTCCTTCATAGGCAATCTGTCCGATGCCTTTGAAATATTCTTTTTCTCCTAATACGATACCCATTTTTATAATTTTTATTTAATTAAAGATTTTTTCTCACAGATTACACGGATCAGCACGGATAAAACTTCTGTGGTTTTCCGTGGCATCTGTAAGCCACCTATTTTTCCAACTACTACCTGTCTCGACCAATGTGGGAAAAGAACAATGTTTTTATTGAATCAAATGATATGTTTATTTAATAATTCTTTCCAACTTTGGTATAATGTTTCATACAAATCCGTCGTTTCCGGCACGATACGCTTGATAGGCTTGGTGTCCGCGAAAGCCTCGTCCTCATTGGCAAAAACACCTGCACCGATACCTGCACCCAAAGCCGCGCCCACGCTTCCATCGACGGGATACAACTCAATCGGGACGGAAAGGGTATTGACAAATGTCTGCGCAAAAACAGGACTCAAAAACATATTGGCATGGGCGACACGGATGACGGACAAGTCCAAACCGTTTTCGCGGATGATGTCCACGCCGTAACGGAATGCAAACGCAATGCCCTCCTGCACCGCACGGTAGAGATGCGCGTCGCCGTGGATATTGAACTGGATATTGTCAATATGCGCCTGTATGATCCGGTTGCCGAGCATACGCTCCGCTCCGTTTCCAAACGGCAAGACCTGCAAACCGTCGCTGCCGGGCTTGACTTGTGCGGCTTTTTCGTTCATTGCATGATAGCCGAGACCGTTCGCTGCGATTTTGCGCATCCAGCTATTGGCAATGCCGACGCCGTTGATGTTGAGCAACACGCCGATCCGCGGCTGTTCGTTGGTGTGGTTGACGTGCGCAAAACCATTGATGCGTGATTCCCGGTCGTACAACAACTGGTCGGTAACGGCATAGACGACACCCGATGTACCGGCCGTCGCGGCAACCTCGCCAGGTTTCAGCGCATGGAGCGACAACGCGTTGTTGGGTTGGTCGCCCGCTTTGTAGGCAACGGGGATACCTTTGGGAAGTCCCAATTTTTCGGCAATATCGTCTGTAACCGTTCCATGGTTTTCAAAAACATTTTGTATGTCGGGAATGATTTTTTTGTCAAAACCGTAATAGTTCAACACGTCGTCCGAAACCTTCCGTTCCTTGAAATCCCAAAAAACACCCTCGCTCAACGCCGAGATGCTTGTATTGGTTTCGCCTGTCAGTTTCATCGCAATGAAATCACCGGGCAGCATGATCTTGTCAATCCTGTTATAGGTTTCCGGCTCGTTGTCCTTGACCCATTTGAGTTTGGATGCGGTAAAATTTCCGGGCGAGTTCAACAAATGCGCAAGGCATTTTTCCTTTCCGATAGTTTCAAATGCCTGTTTGCCAATCGCGACCGCGCGGCTGTCGCACCAGATAATGCTTTCGCGGAGTACGTTTTTATGTTTGTCCACACAGACCAGACCGTGCATCTGGTAAGCGATACCAATGGCTGCAATCGCGGGGAAAAGCTGTCCATGCGATTGTTTGAGTTTCAAGATCACCGCCTGGACATTGCTCCACCAAAGATTGGGGTCTTGCTCCGCCCAGTCAGGTTGTGCCGCGTCAATCGGGATTTCCTGTTCGGGATAAGTAAGGGAAATAATTGGCTTTTTGGTGGTTGCATCCACCAAAGTAGCTTTTATAAAGGAAGTGCCAAGGTCTATGCCAAGTAGATACATTGTTGTTTTAAATTAAAAACGATTATACAAAAGAAATCGGTTGCAATATTGCCAACGCGTTAAACCTACGCTACTGGTCGGTGTCTCTACCGACCGATAGTTAAAATCCATCTCACTTCTTCAATTTCAATGACGACTCTCTGACAACCAACTGCGGGCGCATGACAATCTGGCTTTCGAGGGCGGCGTTTTTGTTGTCTTTGAGTTCGTTGATTAATCGTTGTGCCGCGATTTCGCCCATCTGTTGACCGGGATAATAGATGGTTGTCAACCTTGGACGGATGATTTTGGCAATCGAATCGTCGTTGAACCCCGCAAAGGCAATGTCTTCCGGTATGCGAACACCATTTTCCAACAACCGGTTCATAATCACGGCAGCACAAAAATCATTGGTAACAAATATCGCCTCCGGCTTTGCTTTCATCCTTAGGACTGTGTCCGCAAGCTCCACGCCAGCAGCTTCGTTCAATGTCGTTACCTGCACAAAATCTTTCGGAATGGGAAGTTTATGTTCCTCCATTGCGGCTTTGTAACCTTCCAACCGGTCGAGATAGACGTTTTTGGAAATGTCCGCCGTGACGTGCATAATCCTTTTGCAACCTTGCGCTATCAAGTGTTCCGTCATGTCGTAACCCGCCCTGTAATTGTCAAGGACCACACTCGGAAACGGCGCACGCACAAAAGAGCGATCATAAAAAACAACCGGAATACCCTTATCCGTAAAAATTTTGTAATGGGCGAAATCCAGCGTGTCAAACGCCAAAGATGCAAGCAAGCCATCCACTCTTTTGTTGAACAGGTTACGTGTGTTTTGCACTTCCTTGTTGGCATTTTCCGCAGAGTGGCCGATGATGATGTCATAGCCATTGCTGCTTGCCACTTTTTCGATGCCTGCAAGTACCGACGTGATGAAATTGCTGCGGAGTTCGTGTACGATGACGCCAATCGTTTTCGTCTTTCCAGTACGGATATTCTGGGCAAAACTGTTCATACGATAGCCCAGTTGTTCCGCTGTGGTAGCGATTTTTTTCCTGGTCTTTTCCTTGACAAGCGGATTACCGTTCAACGCCCGGCTAATGGTCGCTGGCGACAAACCGAGCGTATCGGCAAGGTCATATATCGTTATTTCTTTTTTGTTGTCCATCGTGTCAGCAGCGAATGTAAACAAATAAATGTAATCGGTTTCATTTTTTTGGATTTTTTTAAGGAATGGGAAACCGAAGACTGAATATAAGGTTTAATATTCATAAGCGTCTCTTTTATTCCTCTTTCAACAAATTAGCCCACAACTTATAGACAAACGGCTTTTCCAACGTTTCTGCATCCAAGAAAAACGCATTCAGCGCAATACTGCCTTTTCCATATCGATAAAAAAGCAATGGTGCAATCGTATCGCCATTCATCATATAACGGAATGGAACATCTGTGTTTTGCAGGCCTTTCCAATGCCAATTGCACGTGCTGATGATATCTTTGTCTGGATATTGTCCAAATGAAATTTTATTCGGCATCATCAATAAAGCACTGGAATCCGATGCCTCTATTTTCAGTCCGGAAACAGCGATAAGATTATCGTGTCGCATCCCAACGGAATCTTTTATAAACAATGGCAAACTGTCATTTCGGAATGGAAGAACAATTAATCTTCCGCCGTTGCTGACATATTGGGACAGTACGGAATCCTTGTCTGACGGCACTTTGGATGCTATTACCAACGTGCTGTAGGATGATAAACTATCATTCAAAAAAAGTTTTCCAATGTCCAACATTTTATAGTCGATATGCAAACTGTGCAAGATCATTTTAAATAATTGAACTGCTGGATTGCCCGATGAATCTGTCAATAATGCGATTGGATTTTTTTGTTCGACGATAAATGTATCTGCACTCAACAATCTGATACCAGATTGGAAATGATAGTTGATATCCGAAAGTCCGGGAAGCGCTATATGGGCAAGGCCGGAATTGATTTTCAGTTTGTTTTTATCCTTTCCCAGCCAAATCTCGGCGCCGATGTCGCCATCCAAAGAATCCAAAACAGTTTTCGGAATATCAAACGTCCAGTCCAGGCTCTTGCCATTGTTTAGGTCTGCAACAGTATCTTTCGTTGCCAACAATAATTTGGAACGCCCACTTTTAAAGCCTTGGTTGTTACGGATGACAACACCTTTCCGCATCATGTCAATCGTTATCGGCACTTGTTTTTCGGTGAAGTTGGGCTGCAACTGGACATATATTGTTTCATTTTTCCTACTGGGTTGCAGATGTGTCAACACGACACCGGGCGCGATATTGGAAAAGCCCGGCAATGTAATAATCGGCATCTCCCGAACGGAATCCTGCGGTTTGGGATAATGGGCAAAAACATTATAGTCAATAAAGAATCCATCCGCTAAAAAACGAAATGTACCATTAAAAATATTATAGTCCGTTGGACTGTTGAGATAAGCTCTCGAGCCAATTTCATACATACCATCAGACCCCATGGCAGACGACAACCAATAAGGCTGATACGGCGTTTCCTTACTCGAAAAAACCAAATCCTTAACGATGGCATATTTCGTAGCAATCGTATTGAAACTCGTATCAAACCTACCAAAACGAATATGCTTTAATTTAAAAATCGAAGTATCTCCATCGTAGTTGATACGATAACGATACGGTTTTCCCAATACCAGAAACGGTTGGCCAAAGTCAATGGACATCTTGATGCCAGCATATTTCAACAAAAGATTATTCAGTTGTCCATCTTTATATTCACGCCACAAGGAGTTAAAATAATTTGTCGTATCCAACGCGTGCCTCAATGCCAATAAGGATTTTGCCTGTTGGAGTCCAGGGAAATTTAAGGATTTTATTGAATCCAGATATTTGTCAAACCGCCCATTGTCCGAACCATTATATATCCTGTCCCAGCTTGTGTCCACACCATCCATGATACTATTTTGGAACGGACGACCAGCAAGGAGATTATATTTAATGTTCAATGAATCATTGATAGCAAAATCTAATTTTCCGGCAAGTGCGTCCAAAGACAATACACGTATGGCTTTCCAAGGATAACGGCTGTCGTCAAACTGTTCCTTGAAATAGGCGGAATCCGCCGCAATACGAATGGCATCCTGTACCATACGCAAACTATAAAAACGTTTTCCTCTCTGATTGAGATGGCTATAAGACGGAACGATAATCACATCAGGGCAAAAAGTGCGTATATCCCAAACGATATCGCCGACAATCGTGCGCCAGTCCCACAACTTTTCAAAAACAGCCGTACTGTCCTCTCTTTCATTGGACAAAAAATCGTAAGCCCGCGTACAATAAAGGTCGCTATAACATTGATTGATTTCCGATACGGCTTTGTTGACATGATAGATACCTCGCTGCATGGGTTGCAACGGATAGGCAATACTGTCCAAGTCCGTATTTTCGCCTCTTGTCAAACTTAGAAATCCAACACGATACAAGTTGTGATGCAGGAAATACTGTGCAAGCTGTTTATTATAATCATTGGGTGTCACACCTATAAACAATAAGGATGCCGATGTTTTTAACTGCTGGACATCAAGCTTCCAATCGTTGCCATTCTGAGCAGAAACAGATTGCAACAAACAGAGCAAACCAACTATTAATAATACGCCATACTTTCTCATGCTTTATTTTTTTATTGTACAGCTTTAATATTTTAGAGCATGTAAATGTTATATAATAAATCAATTCATTTTTTAATACTTCCCATTTTATAGTCAAAAGGCAACATACTGGAAATCTTTTCCGACCAACCCCAATACTGTTCGGTCAAGACGCTTGTCGCCGGAATGTATTGACCGTTATAGAAAACCTGTATAGTGTCGGTGTCCAGCAATGAAATGACGGAGGTAATACAACTGTCTGCATATACTCCGATTTTGCCCGTGTAATATTCGGGCAGCTCCCATTTGGACGGATAGATAATATGGAGATAATCCTTTATGGCAAAGGTTTTCCCGATGGAATCGGTACTGACCGACAGGTCTTTGCTGGACAAAAGTCTATCGTCCAATACATTTAGGATATCGGGTTGCCGTCTTACGACGCTGTAATAGTTGAGCGAGTCGCGCGGAAATATTTGTTCGGTCTTGTTCATGACCATCTTGCGGCCGTCGGCGAGCAACGATATATAGGTGTTGGCTTTGTAGATGCTGTCCACGCGCTTTTTTTCAAGGTTGGGAAGTTTTTTCATATTGCGTACCTGAAAACCTTCCGCATCCAAACGGCCATTGTATAGTGCCCGCATGAAATGCAGCAAGGACGACGCATAGACATCCTCCCTCCTACTGTTGCGGACTCTGAGATATTGTGCTTTGCTGGAAATATTGCTGAACACCGGATAACCTGCATAAAATGTATAGTGCGTCTTGAAATCACTTATAAAATATTGCAAATCGTAACGAATCCTATATCCCAAATAATCATTGACAATTATCAAAGGTTCGAACGCGACCGCTTCCAATTGGTTGTTTTTACGGGAATAACGGAACTTGACTGCCTCTTTATTTTTAATGATGCATTGGTTGGAATAAGGCAACGCGCCGATAAACTGTTGGATAAACAAACGTCCCCATTTTTTCCAGCCGTCCTTTTCATAGCTCTGCACCGCGACCGGGTCGAGTGTGTTTTCCTTGGGTTGCAGCCGGATGTCCAAAGGTGTTTTTCCGATATTGGTAGAAGGTATCGACACGATTTGATAGCCCACCATCGAAATGATCAACTCATAAGAACTATTAAAACCCTCTATGGAAAACTGCCCTTTGGCATCGGTCGTCGTGGCGCGTGACGAGTTGCTGATATAAACCGTCACGCCGCCCAAAGGTGCGCCGTTTTCCGCATCCGAAACCTTTCCGGTAATGGTCTGCGCCATAACGACAGCTTGCCAAAAACTCAATAAGATTACTACAAAAGTCTTCACCTATCAAAGATAGCAAGAATTAACTAAATTAATAGTTTTTATATCATCTTTTAAATTTTCGGAAGAGGAACATTCTCCGTGTGGGCATTACTGTTTGTTGTCCGCCACCAACCGCACTTCATAAAGCGGGCTGAACAGATACACTAATCCCGTTTTTATCTCACGACACACAAAACGCGTCCTGCGCTTTTCCAATTTGACAAAGACACGCCCCTTGTCGTCGATAAATGGATTACCAAAAGGCACTTTTTCAATGGGTAGATATCCTTCCTTGACAGGGTCATATTTACGTAAGGTCCGCATCAAGCTTAGTTCGCCGCCGCAACTGGCTGCCGGGTTTTGGATAGATTTTCTCAGTTCCGCAACAATATCCTGTGGAAAAATATTGACTTTTACGAAATCGGCCAACAAAGCAGCATAGAACTGTTTCCACTCGTTGCCATGAGGCAATACACGGTTGGTGTATTGGTCAAAAGTCAACAGGTGGGCCAGTTCGTGGAGGAGGGTTATGAGAAAAGAATAGGGGTTGAGGTTACCGTTGACGCTGATGCGGTGGTTCTGCCCGGCATGTGCGTTGCGGTAGTCGCCCAATATGCTTTTGCGCGCCTGCGTAACCGTGAGATGTACTTTATATTGGTGGAGATAACCGACAACAAGGTCAAAGCTACCCTCGGGTAGGAAACGGTTCAAGGCACTAAGCGGGTGTTCGGTTTTTTTTCGCATTCTTCTTATTCACTAATTGATAGGCACTACGCACTTCCAATACTGTATAGACGACGTAGAGTCCCATACAGATGAAAATCGCAGGCGCGTTGCGGTTAGACCCAGTTATGTAAACATAGACAAAAGTAGCCGTAACCAATACAAACAACTTCAACAAAAATGAGGCTTGGATGCTGCGGACAAAGGCATTGGGACTGTCGCGTTCCATAGCTTTGATATGCATCCAATTGCATATAAGGGACAAAACAAACAGCAACACATTGCCCGCCTCCAACACGTCATAGTTGACACGGTCGTCATATTGCTTGTATTTGAACCCGAGACAGACCGTACTCGTCAGCACAAACAACAACAACAAGTTAAAATAGCTTTTGGGTAATTTGAACTTCTTCATTCGTAAAATTATTATGCAAAGTAAGAAGTTAAATGGCAAAAACACAAACGGGCGCATTTCAAATTTTTGTTGGCGGGTAGAGGCACCACGCCAGTAGTTCAACTAATGGTCGGAGTCTTCACCGGCCATCATATTCCTACAACGAGCGGAAATTTGAAATACGCCCACAGAAACACTATGGTTTATTAGGTCTGAAAACCGCCTTTGCACGGGTCCACCATACAACGCGTCATGGCACATCAACTCTTTTCAACACCACACCGGCCAGCGGGGGCAGATGCACGGCAATATTGTACAGCCCGTTTTCCTCATCTGCTACGACAGTTTCGATTTTGGGATTGTAGATTTCCCCCGTACCATAATAATCTTGCGTATCGCTGTTGAAAACTTCTTTCCAACTACCTTTTCCGTGAAGTTGTATCGGCCAGTCCCAGCGCACGACGGGTGTCATGTTGAGCAGGATGAGCAGGTCGTCCTCGGGCGAATTGGTCGTTTTTCGCATATAGACCATGACGGATTCGTCGCGGTGTTCGAGGTCAATCCATTCAAAACCATCAGGCGAAAACTGCTCGACGTACATCGCAGGATGCTTCCGCAGTAAGAGGTTGAGATCCCTCACACAGTTCTGCAAGCCCTGGTGCGGCGCATATTGGAGGAGTTCCCAGGGAAGCTCGGACTTATAGTTCCATTCGGAAGTCGAGCCAAATTCATTTCCCATGAACAACAGCTTGCCTCCCGGATGGGTAAACATATAGGTGTACAAGAGACGCAGGTTGGCATATTTTTTCCATTCGTCGCCGGGCATTTTGTGTATCATCGGGCTTTTGCCGTGCACAACCTCGTCATGGCTCAACGGCAGCATGAAGTTTTCGTCATAGAAGTACATCATGCTGAACGTAAACTTGTTCTGTTCGTATTTCCGGTCGATAGGGTCTATCTTGAAATAATCCAGCGTGTCGTGCATCCAGCCCATCATCCATTTCATCCCAAACCCCAGCCCCTCGTCGTACAGCGGGCGGCTCACGCCCGGCCAGTCGGTCGATTCCTCGGCAATCGTCTGTATGTCGGGGAAGTCGCGGAACAGCATTTCGTTCAAATCCTTGACAAACTGTATCGCTTCTATATTGCCATTGCCGCCATATTGGTTGCGTTCCCACGCTCCTTCTTCGCGGCTGTAATCCAGCTTGACGATTGAGCTGACAGCATCCACACGCAGACCGTCCGCATGGAAAACATCACACCAAAAACGCGCACTACTAATCAAAAAACTACGCACTTCCCCCCTGCCATAGTTAAAAATATAGGAATTCCAGTCCGGATGAAAACCCTTGCGGCTGTCCGCATATTCATATACATGCGAACCGTCAAACTGATAAAGTCCATGGTCGTCCCCGGGAAAATGCGAAGGCACCCAGTCCAGTATCACGCCGATATCCGCCTGGTGAAAAGCGTCCACCAACGCCATGAAATCCTGCGGGGTTCCAAACCGACTCGTGGGCGCAAAATAACCCAGGCACTGGTATCCCCAACTGCCGTCAAACGGAAACTCCATCACGGGCATCAACTCCACGTGCGTAAATCCCATTTCCTTGACGTAAGGCACCAACAGCTCAATCATCTGTTGGTAACTGTTGTATGCCGTTTCGTTGTATTTGTCGGGACGCATCCAACTGCCGAGATGTACTTCGTACAAAGAAAAAGGAGATTTGAGAGAATTGGGTTTTGCCCTTTTGTTCATCCATACAGCGTCATTCCATTTATAGTCAAGCGTCCAGGTGATGGTATTGGTGCTGGGACGCGGTTCCCAATAATTGGCAAGCGGGTCACTTTTCTCCAGTTGGGCGTTTTCAGGATTGACGATGAAATATTTGTAGCGCGTTCCTTTATCAATACCTGGAATAAAGCCTTCCCATATACCCGAACCGTCCTTTCTGACAATCAGCTGGTGGCTCGCCTTGTCCCAATTGTTGAAACTACCGATAACGCTGACAACCGTGGCATACGGTGCCCACACGGCAAAATACACACCAGGCGTATCCCTTACCGTCAAAGCATGGTTGCCAAACAGTTCATAGATATGGTAATTGGTCCCCGCCTGGAAATTACGCACCTCCTCGTCCGTAAAAAGGGAATAGTTCCAGACGTTGTGGTCTGTATGGATAAAAAAGTCCTGTTCATAAGTACCCATAGCGTATACATTTCATTGAAAAAATATTTCCCGTCTATCAAGCCTACAATTGCATATATGAAGTTACGAAAAAAGCACTTACCTGCCTATTAACTTTTAGAAGGTGCATGTACCTTTAGTAGTCCTCTTCCGGAGCTTCGGGCTGGGCACTGAGTTCCTGCAATATCTTTTGGACGTCCTCTTCTGTGGTTGTGAGTTTATCCTTGCAGACCTTGATAAGCACGGCGGCACGGCGAACTTTTTCGGAAAGTTCGTCCAGGCCGATATCGCCGTCTTCCATTGCGGCAACGATGTCCTGCAATTCTTGGAAAGCCTCCGTGTAATTGATGTTTTCAGCCATTTTGTTCTGTTTTTTCAATGGTAGAATGTATGTGTCCGTCCGCCAGTTGCGAGACGATAACATCGCCTTTTGTCAAGCCGGCAATAGACTTGACGATTTTACCGTTGTGCATCGTCATTGAAAAACCTTTTTTCAACAGGTTTTGGGGATTGGCTAGCGCGACTTGTTTTTCGATATGCAAAAGCTCTGATTTGGACTGCTGCAATGTGTTTTTGGATAAATGCTTCATCGTCGCGACGACATTGTCCAGACGTTGCCCCAAAGGACGCGTGGTATTGGCAGACACGGAACGGAAAAGGCGAAGTAACTGTGTCAGGTTGCGCTCTTCCCGGAAAAGGATTTGGCGCGACTCGTTGAACAGCAACTTCTCTGCATCCTGCACGGGAACGGCAAAATTATGGAAACGCTGTATCAGCCAATCCGCCAGCTCCGTGGGCGTGATTGCATTTTTATGGGAGACAATTTCAGAAACCGTTTCGTTGGTCGAATGCCCGATCCCCGTAATCACCGGAATCGGAAACCGCGCAATCGCCGACGCCAGTTCGTAATTGTTGTAGGAAGCCAGGCCTACATCGCCGCCGCCGCCGCGGATAATCGCCACCAAATCAAAATGGTGCAGGACTTTCTTGATGGTTTCCAGTTGCCGGATGATAGACGGTACGGAACGCTCGCCCTGCAACAACGCCGGGAAAAGCATGTGGAAAAACCTGTAACCAAAAGGATTGCGCTCCACCACTTTCAGGAAATCCGAATAGCCTTTGCTCGTCTCTACGCTAATGATGGCAATCCTTTGCGGCAACTGCGCCAAAAGCAGGTTTTTGTTGAGGTCAAAGATGCCTTCGGCATGCAAGCGCATAAGGGATTCCTGTTTTTCCTTTTCCAGTTCACCCAGGGAAAAAGACGGGTCAATGTCCTTAATCCACAGGCTGATACCATAGACCGGGTCATAGTTGACCGACGCTAGGAACAATATCTTGATACCGCTTTTCAACGGTTCTTTCAGTATATGTTGGAACTTGGTATTGATACGTTCATAATCGTTGCGCCACAACAGCCCGTTCATCAATGCAAGTGTCTTTCCCTCTTTTTTCTCGACTAGTTCAGGGTAGCAATGCCCCGAATGCGAATAGTAGTTGAGCTTGTTCATCTCTGCCATCACCCAAAAAGACGATTTGTAACGGTCAGCAATCGTCCGCTTGATGCTGTTGTTGACTTCCAGAAGGGAAAAAACTTTTCTATCGTCGATGGTCTGGGACACAGATAATTGATTTAGGGGAAAGGTAGGATTTTTTGGATGATAAGTTGTACATGCGCGACGAGAAGTTTTGAAAACATCCGTGCCTCTGTATTTTTAGAAGCTGTTTGAGTTATTTATTTTCTTCTCCGGACAGTCTACCGCCGCGGCGGGGACTGTGTGGGAAGGGATACACGTTTTTATGTCTTGGAAGCATATAAAACCATACAGAAAAACTTAAATCAAACAGTCTCTTATAATGGAAATACCGTAACGGACTTGGATTCGGACAGAACAAAAAAACTTTGCACCGTGACGATACCGGGAAGCGTAGCCATCTTGTAACGGTAAAAATCGTGGTATTCCTCCATGCTTCCCGTCACAATGCGCAATAGAAAGTCAAAAGAGCCGGTCATCTGGAAGCATTCGAGCACTTCCGGAAACGCCGACACTTTCTGTTCAAATGCGGCAAGCGTCTCTATCGTGTGCTCTTTCAGCAGTACATGGGTGAAGGCCAGCAGTTCCTTGCCTATTTTTTTCCTGTCAAGCAAGGCTACCGTCCGCAGGACAACACCATTGCTCCGCAGCCGCACGACACGGTCATGTATGGTTGCCACGGACTTTTTGAGCTTGATGGCCATCTCCTTTATCGTAACGGTCGCGTCTTGCTGGAGGAATTGCAGTATCTGCTTGTCCAGTTCGTCAATATGTTGTTCCATACTTCATATTTTATATTTAGCGTGCTGCCTATTTTTTCCACTATTTCAGCATAGCGAACAAAATAGATAAAAAGAATTAAAGATGAACCCTAAAATTTTATTTTATTCAGTATAATATGCAAAATGTATATTTTTTTCCGAAAAAATGCATTTTTATCAATTATAATTACGGTATTAAAGAATTTTGTGTTGTCTGTTTCTGATAACGACACCCACAAAATGGAAGAAGTATTGACATTCCCCTGCGGCAAAATCGAAGA
Source organism: Chitinophagaceae bacterium (assembly GCA_047606825.1). Taxonomy (GTDB): domain Bacteria; phylum Bacteroidota; class Bacteroidia; order Chitinophagales; family Chitinophagaceae; genus Rhizosphaericola. The sequence continues at coordinate 2,893 of JASGDY010000113.1, read as the reverse complement.
CATTGACGGTCTGAAAAATACCATCGGCAATACACCGATGGTCGAGATAAGGTGCCACTACAAAGGAAAGCAACGCCGACTTTTTGCCAAATGCGAGTTTTACAACCTCACGGGAAGCATCAAGGATCGCGTGGCTCTTTACACGCTTGAGCAGGCCTACCGCAATGACAAGATACAGCCTTCGGACACCATCGTGGAAGCGACGAGTGGCAATATGGGCATCAGTTATGCTGCCGTAGGACGCGCACTTGGCCACCGCGTCAGAATCATCATGCCGGACTGGCTCAGCCTGGAACGCCGCGCCATCATCAAAAGCTTCGGAGCCGACATAACGCTCGTCAGCAAGGCAGAGGGCGGTTTTTTGGGGAGCATTGCACTGAGTCAAAAAATGTTCGAGGAAGGCGGCGTCTTTTTGCCGCGCCAGTTTGACAATACGGACAACTGCAAGGCGCACGAGACCACGACTGGACCGGAAATATGGGAACAACTGGCGTCCATAGGGATAGAGCCGGACGCATTCATCGCCGGTGTCGGCACTGGCGGCACGGTCATGGGTGTTGGACGCTATCTCCGCACCCAAAACCGAAACATAAAAATATATCCCTTGGAACCGGCAGAGTCACCTACGCTCAGTACAGGCCATAAAATCGGGTCGCACCGCATACAGGGCATTTCGGACGAGTTCATTCCCTCCATACTGCAATTGGACAGGTTGGACGACATCGTTGGTGTACAGGACGGTGACGCCATCATCATGGCACAAAAACTGGCATCGGAACTGGGCATCGCCGTCGGCATATCTTCCGGTGCCAACTTTATAGGAGCATTGAAAGTGATGGAAACATTAGGCGACGATGCCGTGGTCGTTACGACGTTTGCGGACTGCAACAAGAAATACCTCAGTACCGACCTCGTCAAAGAGGAGCCTACGAAGGAAGGCTATCTGAGCAACGATGTCGTATTGGACAGTTTTCAAGCATTACATAGGCTATAAACATTCACAAAAACAAAAGATATGAAAAAAATAATCGGCACATGCTTACTGTCAGTAGTAGCAACAATAGTTTTTGGACAGAACGTAACATGGAAGTTCAGTGCGACCAAGACCACGGGCAACAACTACCAGTTACTGGCGGTTGCTGCCGTCCCGACGGGTTGGCATATCTATTCGTCCACGACACCGGAAGGCGGTCCTGTACCAACAACGTTCACTTTTGGCAAAAATCCGTTGGTGCAGCTAAAAGGCAAAGTACAGGAAAAAGGCGTTTTGAAAACCATACACCACAAGAACTTCGACGTGGATGTCAAGTATTATGCCGACAAGGTGGTATTTGTACAGGACGTACAGGTCAAAAGCAAGGCAAAAACCACCGTCAACGGTTCGGTCAACTATATGATATGCAACGACCAGCAGTGCCTGCCGCCTGTGACGGAAAAATTTGCCGTGGAGCTAAAATAATCTTTCTCATGTGTTAAATACGGCGGGGCGTCATTGATTCCAGTCCTGGAATGATTGCATTCCCCGTTTATTTACTTTCAAACCGTCAACGACCATGTTCCAGCATATACAACGTTATCCGGGGGATCCGATATTGGACCTCGCGGAAAAATTCAAACAGGACACCCGTACAGAAAAAGTCAACCTAAGCATCGGGCTGTACCATGACGAAAACGGCAAGGTGCCGGAGTTGCTGTCCATACGGAAAGCAAAAGAAATCTATTGGAACACGCAAAATGCGGCTTCCTTGTACCTGCCGATGGCTGGGCTGGCCTCCTATTGCAGCCATGTCCAGGAACTACAGTTCGGCGCAGACGCCAAGGCCTTACAAAAAAAACGGATAGCAACCATACAGACTTTAGGCGGTTCAGGTGCATTGAGCATAGGCGCTTTCTTTCTGAAAAGATGGTTTCCTGACGCAACCTTGTATGTCAGCGACCCGACTTGGGAAAACCATATTGCCATTTTTGAAAATGCAGGTTTTTCGGTAAAGAAATATCCTTATTTCAATGCAGACACCTTGGAGGTTGATTTTGAAGCCATGTGCGCTTTTTTGGAAAGGTTGCCACATGGAAGTATCGTGCTGCTACATCCTTGCTGCCACAACCCGACGGGTTGCGACCTTACGGAAACGCAATGGGACAGATTGGTTGCCCTATTGCAGAAAAAACAGCTTATCCCCTTTCTGGACATGGCCTACCAAGGACTTGGCCGCGGATTTGAAAAAGACGCCTATGCGATACGGCGGCTGGAAGCAGAGAACATGCGTTTTCTACTGAGCTATTCTTTTTCCAAAATTTTCTCTCTCTATGGGGAACGCGTCGGCGCACTGTCGGTAGTATGCGGCGACCAGCGGGAAGCCGAGACCGTGTTGAGCCAGCTCAAGGTCACGGTGCGGAGGATCTATTCGAGTCCGCCCGCTTTTGGGGCGCATATTGTCAACATCGTCCTGAGCGACCCGGAGCTTAAAAACCTTTGGTTTTCCGAACTGGAAGCGATGCGTACTCGCATCGTGTCCATGCGGCAGATGCTTGCCGAAGAACTCATCAACGCTGGCGCAGAACCCTGCGACACGGCATACCTGACGCGACAAAACGGAATGTTTTCCTTTGCCAACCTGACAACCGGCGCCGTCCGTCACCTGAGGGAAGCCTACGGCATCTATATTGTCGGTAACGGAAGAATCTGTGTCGCCGGGCTCAATAGCCAAAACGTGGGCTATGTGGCGACGGCTCTTGAAAGTCTTGTCGGGCAGGAAAGTGTTTAAATGAAGTCGTTTAAACTTTCTCAGATATAAAATGATAGGTTCAAGTACAAAACATTAATGTTAATCAAAAATTGGATAATGTGAAAAGATGATGGAATTCAGCTCCGTAGGAGCGTACTTATGGTAGC
>JASGDY010000112.1:0-141597 GCA_047606825.1 Chitinophagaceae bacterium | reverse complement strand
TTTATAATGTTGAATATCAAATGATTGAGGTTGTTTAGACCTTTTTCCCCTAAAAAATCTAAACACGTTCATTATATATGCGCATCAAGAGTTGGGAAAGTCCGCCGAAGCGGACGAACTTTGGGTAGCTATTCGAGACGCACTCAACTAAGTTCCGTAGGAACGACCTTATCAACAATATAAGGTCGTTCCTACGGAACTTTATAACCATATTGTAACGTATGCTACCGTAAGTACACTCCTACGGATCTAAGGTGCGCAACCACTCTATGAAGCTGTTTGAGTTATTTATTTCCTTCTGCGCACAGTCCCCGCCGCGGCGGGGACTGTGCGCAGAAGGAATACACGTTTTTATGTCTTGGAAGCATATAAAACCGTACAGAAAAACTTAGAGCCTGTTTAAATTTTATTAGGAATCTTAATTATATGGGGTAAAATATCACCCGCCGCCGCGGGTTTATTTTAAGCATTCCTACTTTTCTATAATCATGACAGTCCTTCGGACTTGCAACCACGAAGTGGTGAGATGATTGTAGAAAAATCAATCATGAAACGTATCTAAAACCCCGCCGTGGCGGGGTGACATTTTTATCGCCCTATGAAAATCTGGACTATTCTCACGGACCACTTCATACTTATACAATGTCGCTTGTTAACTTAGAAGGTAAGTTTCGTTAAGCAATTTTCCCCGTTTCTTAACCGAAAGACCTCCAAAATTGACCATATTTAGGCAAATAGAGATTAGAGCGTTATTTTAGCAACCAAATATTTTCAATATGTTACGTAAGGCTTATTTATTGCTATGCTGCTTCTGTTGCTTGTCTGCGTTCCGGTCACAGGCACAGTTGGGCCCCAAATACAACTGGACTGAAGATGGCAATGGATTCTACTTTTTCGATAGTGGGAAAGTCTACAAAAGGGATTTGACGACAGTTGCCGACACGGAAATCCTCTCTTCCGAATCCTTGACACCCAAGGACAGCAGCCAGCCACTGACCATCGAGAAGTTTTATTTCTCCACCGACAAGAAAAAAGTCTTGCTGTTTACCAATACGCAACGTGTCTGGCGCTACCATACGCGGGGCGACTATTGGGTTTTGGATATTGCCAGCAAAAAGTTGGTGCAGTTGGGCAAAGGTCTGCCTGTGGCTTCGCTGATGTACGCCAAATTTTCCCCCGACGGGAAATCGGTGGGTTACGGTAGCAAGCACAACCTGTATGTCGAAGACCTCGCCACAGGGAAAATCAAACAGTTGACAAAAGACGGCACTGACCGCTTAATCAACGCGACTTTTGATTGGGCGTATGAAGAGGAATTTGGAAGCCGCGACGGTTTCCGTTGGAGTCCCGACAGCAAAAACATCGCGTACTGGCAAGTCGATGCGCGACAGATTCGCAATTTTCTGATGATTGACAATACCGATTCGATTTATTCCTTTACCGTTCCAGTGGAATATCCGGTCGTGGGCGAAGCGCCTTCTCCGACCAAAGTCGGCGTTGTCAATGTCAGTTCGGGTGTGACGACTTGGATGCAGGTCCCGGGCAGCGCGTCCCAAAACTATCTTCCTCGGATGGAATGGGCGGGCAACACAAGCCTTGTATTGCAACAGCTCAACAGAAAACAAAACCTGAGCACGCTCTACTACGCCGACATCAAAAGCGGCAAGGCGACGCCCTTCTACACCGAATCCGACAAGGCGTGGATTGATATCAAAAGCCGTTGGAACGACGACAATCCGGTTGGCTGGGACTGGATGCCCGACTACAGAAGTTTTGTCTGGGTTTCCGAAAAAGACGGCTGGCGACACATCTTCCTCGTGAGCCGCGACGGGAAAAAGGAAACTTTGATAACCAAAGGCAATTTTGACATCATGCAGATATACACCATCGACACGACCAATGGTTATGTCTATTACGCTGCATCGCCCGACAACGCTACGCAAAATTATCTCTACCGTTCCAAACTGGACGGCACGGGCAACGCAGAAAGGTTGTCGCCGCTCGACCAGTCCGGCACACATGAATACGAAATCTCCCCGAACGGAAAATTTGCCGAACATAGTTTCTCCAACGCCAATACATTTCCCGTCGACGAGTGGGTCACGCTTCCCAACCACCAGACGATTGCCGGCACGCGTTCCAAGGAAAGGGAACTGCCCGCCGACTTTCCGAAAGTGGGATTTGGAAAAGTCAAGCTTGACGCGACGCACGATGCAGACTATTGGATGGTCAAACCGACCAATTTTGATTCCACCAAAAAATATCCCGTCGTGTTCATGGTCTATACCGAACCGGCCGGTGCAACGGTTGCTGACCGTTGGGGCGCAGGTCGAAATGGATTATACAAAGGCGATATGGCAAAAGATGGTTATATCTACGTGAGCATCGACGGTCGTGGCACGCCGGCACCCAAAGGTGCGGAATGGCGCAAAAGCATCTACAAAAAAATCGGCATCCTCAATATCGACGACCAGGCGACCGCTGCCAAACAGTTGCTGGCATTGCCTTTTGTGGACACTTCTCGTGTCGCAGTCCATGGATGGAGCGGTGGCGGTTCGACGACCCTGAATCTTTTGTTCAAATATCCGGACATATACAAAACGGGTATCGCCGTCGCACCGGTCGCCAACCAGTTGACCTACGACAATATCTACGAAGAACGTTACATGGGCCTGCCACAGGAGGACAAGCAACCGTATATTGACGGTTCGCCTATCACACACGCCAAAAACCTGAAAGGGCATCTGCTCCTGGTACACGGCACAGGTGACGACAACGTGCATTACCAAAACTCGGAAATGCTCATCAACCAGCTTGTCAAATACGACAAAGTGTTTGAGTTCATGTCTTATCCCAACAGAACGCATGCCATCCGCGAAGGCGAAGGAACGTCGGCACACCTAAAGACGATATTCACGGAATACCTCAAAAGGAACTGTCCTCCGGGCGGCAAATAGCATGTAATCATTTTTTTATGTTGACTTTTTAACCTACAACGACACGACGACACTGACGTGCCACAACGTTGCGAATCGTCGTGTCGTTGTGGTTCAGTACGCTGCTTCGGCAGGGCAAATGCATCTAAATCATGTTGGATTAAAAGTTGTCCCACTTTTTTTCTTGACAAAAAAAGTGGCAAAAAAGTCAAGTCCGAAAAAGGCGAACGCTACGCGCCAGTCACGTTGTCGCTTCGGAACATTTCTTGCTGGTCCTTGACTTTTTTGGGTTTCGGACTTTACCGCAAGAAACACCTCCCGCGCCAACGCTCCTTTTCGCTGTTTTCGGACGGGTCTCTTGGAGTATGGAGAACGTCTATCGGGTTCTTTCTTGACAATGTAAACGCTGGTTTGAGTTTCAAGAGCCCGGTCGTCCGGCAGCGAAAGTGAGGTTAAGGCTGAGCGGTGTTTCTTGCCGTAAAGTTCAACACCTAAAAAGTGTCAACACAAAGCAAGAAACGTTCCCGAAGCCGATGCCGAACGGTGCGGAGCATTCGCCTCCGGACGACTTGAACGGCGTAGCCCTCACGAACTCCATTGAAAATATATTTTTGGGTGAGTAGTTTTGGTTACTTTGTATCAAGACAAAGTAACGAAGGATTTTCACGACGCAAGAATTTTAGATGGGTTTGCCCTGTCTGCTTCCGCCTTTCCGTCCTCGGTCTTCGGCTCTTTCCATATCTTAGCAAAATGAACAAGGAAAAGCAACGACTGGAACTACCCGAATGGAAAAACTGGGGACCTTATGTCTCCAACAGGCAATGGGGCACGGTACGCGAAGATTATAGTGACAATGGCGACGCATGGCACTTTACAACCTATGAAATGGGTATCAGCAAGGCTTGGCGCTGGGGCGAAGACGCCATCGGCGGCATCTGTGACAAGGAGCAGCTCCTTTGTTTTGCCCCGGCTTTCTGGAACGGCAAAGACCCAATCATCAAAGAGCGTTTTTTTGGGCTGAACAACACGGAAGGCAACCACGGCGAAGATGTCAAGGAACTATTCTACTACCTGGACAGCACGCCGACGCACTCCTACATGGAGATGCTCTACAAATATCCACAAGCGGCATTTCCTTACCAACAGCTCAGGAACCTCAACAAAAACCGGACAATCCATGAACCAGAATACGAATTAATCGACACGGGCATATTGGACGACAACCGATATTTCGACATATTCATCGAATATGCCAAAGCGGATTCCGAAGACATTTTAATCAAAATCACAGTCCACAACCGAGGAGCGGAAGCAGCAACATTAACCGTCTTGCCGACGCTCTGGTTCCGTAACCGATGGGACTGGGGACGCAATAATGTCCAACCGACCATTTCGGTCAGCCAAGCAAACAAAATCGACCTGAACCAAAAAACACTGGGCAACTGGTTTCTCTACTACGAGGACAACCACAAACTGCTTTTTTGCGACAATGCCACCAACAACCAAAAACTGTACAACAGCCCCAACAAAACGCCCTATACCAAGGATGCCGTGAACGAATATATCGTCCACAGCAACACAGATGCCGTCAACCCAGATGAAACGGGCACAAAAGTGGCCATCCAATACGCACTTGCAATTGCAGGGCAGGAAAGCGCAACCATCCGCCTACGGCTGAAAAACGCAGAAGACGCCAACCCTTTTGGGGATTTCGATACGCTGTTCCAGGAAAGGAAACAGGAAGCCGATATGTTTTACGATGAAGTGCAGAAATGGATTACGGACGAAGACGAACGCCTCATCCAGCGACAGGCTTTTGCCGGACTGCTTTGGAACAAACAGTTTTATTACTACAACGTCCCTCGCTGGCAGCAAGGCGACCCGGACAATCCGCCACCGCCGCCAGGACACCGCACGTCCCGCAATGCACAGTGGACCAATATCGACAACCGCGACATCATTTCCGTACCGGACAAATGGGAATTTCCGTGGTACGCCTGTTGGGATTCGGCATTCCACTGCGTTGCCTTTGTGCTTATCGACGCGGAATTTGCCAAAGAACAACTGATGCTCTTCACGCGCGAATGGTACATGCACCCCAATGGCCAGCTTCCTGCCTACGAATGGAACTTCAGCGACACGAATCCTCCGGTACATGCCTGGGCAGCCTTGGAAGTGTACCGTATCGACGCGCTTCTCAACGACGGCGATGGAGACGGGGATTTTCTGGAAAGTGTTTTCCATAAACTATTGTTCAATTTCACCTGGTGGGTCAACCGCAAGGACCACGACGGGAGCAACATATTCGCAGGCGGTTTCTTGGGACTGGACAATATCGGCGTGTTTGACAGAAGTACCGAACTGCCCAACGGTGCAAGGATGGAACAGAGCGACGGTACAAGCTGGATGGCGATGTATGCGCTCAATATGCTGCGTATCTCACTCGAACTGGCCAACGGCAACAGCGTGTACTCCGACCTGGCAAGTAAATTTTTCGAACATTTTCTCTATATCGCAGGAGCTTTGATGAATACGCTCGGCATCAAGGATACAGGACTTTGGGACGAGCAGGACGAATTTTTCTATGACCAGATAAAAATCCCAGACCAAACACCAATCGTCATCCGCCTCAAAAGCCTGGTCGGCTTGATTCCTTTGCTGGCAGTGGAAGTCATCGACGACGACACTTTGCTAAAACAACCCGAATTTGCCTTCCGGATGCGCTGGTTCCTCAACCACAGGGAAGACCTGGCCAACCTCGTTTCACGCTGGGACGAAAAAGGTTCGGATGAGAAACACCTGCTCAGTCTCTTGCGCGGCCACCGCACCAAACGCCTGTTGTCCCGGATGCTCAACCCACATGAGTTCCTCAGCGACTTCGGCATACGCAGCCTTTCGCGCGAATACCTTGCCTATCCCTACGAACTCAATATAGGCGGCAACAACATCTCCGTCACCTACACGCCGGCAGAAAGCACGGACGGTATCTTTGGCGGCAACAGCAACTGGCGCGGACCGATATGGTTTCCGCTCAACTACATGCTGATAGAGAGTCTTCTGCATTTTTACCAATATTACAGCGACGATTTCAAAGTCGAATACCCGACCAACAGCGCGCAATACACCGACCTGAAATCCATTGCCATTGACTTGGCCGAAAGACTAATCAACATCTTCAAGAAAGATGACAACGGCCGCCGTACCATCTACGGCGACAACAGGTTTCAGGACGATGTCCATTTCCAGAACCTAATCACTTTCAACGAATACTTTAATGGCGACAATGGCAAGGGGCTTGGTGCGTCGCACCAGACGGGGTGGTCTGCCCTCGTCAGCAACCTCATTGCCATAAAAAGTTTTGCTACCCATGGCGTAACACCACTGAAATCCATCACCTGTCGCAGCGGTAGGAACAGGATAAAGCCCAATACCATGAATGGAAAATATAGGGAAAAGTAGAGACGCACAGTCGCGCGTCTCCACGACAAATTGCCTACAACAGAAAATCCTCGTAGTTTTTGGGAGTAATGACCTCAAAATCGCTTTGGTAATTTTCAGTAAAGGCTTTGGGTATTTTTGCTTTTGCTTTCGGGTTCCACTTAAATTCATAAGCCGCAATCTTGCCGTCGCCCTCTTCAATCAAGTCGATTTCTTTTTGCTCTTTGGTTCGCCAAAACCAGCAATTTTTCCAGATGTTTTGGTATGCTAATTTTTTAATCCGCTCTGAGACAAGGTAGTTTTCCCACAACTTACCAATGTCCTGCCTTGTCTCGGCCAAAGCAAAATCGGCAATCAATGAATTGCGTACACCGTTGTCGTAAAAATAAATTTTCTTGCTGTTTTTCAATTCATTACGAAGATTTCGGCTGAATGAACCTAACCTGAAAACCACATACGATTGTTCCAAAACCAGAATGTACTTTTCAACCGTTTTGGAATCCAGACCAACCATTTGCCCAATTTCAGAATAGGAAACCTGCGACCCGACTTGGAACGCCAGTACCTGTAGTAATTTTACGATTCTGTCTGGTTTTTTAATCTGTTCCAGCATCAGAATATCTTTATATAGAAAACTATCCGTAAGCTGTTTCAATATCTCTTTTTCGCTTCCCAAATGGGTAACGACCTCTGGATAACTACCATAAACAAGACGATGCGGAAGCGAGCGTTTTTCTTCCAAAAGTCCATGGTACTCCACCATTTCGGCAAAAGAAACGGGAAACATCTTGTATTCCCATTTGCGACCAGTCAATGGCTCATTGACATGGTTTGCCAGTTCAAATGAGGAGCTTCCCGTTGCGACTAGCTGAATTTCGGGCAGCGCATCGGTAATCAGTTTCAGCTTCAAACCGATATTGGGAATCCTTTGCGCCTCATCAATGACCACAGTTTTCTTGTTTCCGAAAAATTGCTTCAGCCTCACGGACGTTGCGTTTCCAAAAAGTTCGAGCATATCGGGTTCATCGCCATTCAACCACAACATATCCTCGGAATTGTCAAATATATTTTTCAAAAGCGTGGTCTTTCCGACCTGCCTTGCCCCCATCAAAACAATCGCTTTGCCGGTATGCAACCTTTCTTTCAATCCGTTTTGTAAAATCCGCTGAATCACGATTCGTCCATTTTGCCAAAATTACAACTTTATTGGATTTAATTCCTTACATTTTTAAACTTTTTAGGATTATAATCCATAAATTTTACAACTTTTTCGTATTGTCATCTTCACCCACCAAAAACAAGTCTATGGAAAAGACGCACGATTGTGTGTCTATATATTGGTCGGTGGCCACTTTCTACTTTCAATTTCCCTTTCCGCCTTTTTTGACATAAGCCAAAATGCGTTGCTTCGATGGCGTAGCCTTGCAAAAAAGTATATCTTCGCCGTCACATCGTTCATTATATGCATATTGTATTTCAGGTTTTGTTTATCGCGCTATTGGGTTTTGCCGTTTGGTTTTTTGCCCGTAATGCCAAAAAGATTGCCCGCAACATCCGGCTTGGACGCGCCGAGACCATCAACGACCATCCAAAAGAAAGATGGCGCAACGTCCTGCTGCTGGCTTTTGGACAAAAAAAAATGTTTAAGAAGCCATTGGTCGGCGTGCTGCATTTCCTAGTGTATGCCGGATTTGTCATCATCAACATTGAAGTGTTGGAGATATTGCTGGACGGCGTATCGGGGAAGCATCGTTTGTTTTCTTTTGCTGGCGGTGTGTATTCTTTTTTAATCAGTTCGTTTGAGGTATTGGCATTGCTGGTGCTGGTTTCCTGTGCCATTTTTTTGGTTCGGCGAAATATCTATAAGGTAAAGAGACTCAACGCTTCCGACCTGCAAGGTTGGCCCAGGACCGATGCCAACGCCATCCTCACGACGGAAATCGTGCTGATGTCGCTGTTCCTCATCATGGATGCCTGCGACACACTGATGCAGCAGCGCGGTTTTGGGGAATATGGACAGACCATCACGGGTAATTTCGTCGTTTCCCAATATCTGCAACCACTGTTCAACGGCTTGGGAAACGAGACGTTGGAAGTCCTCGAACGTACCTGTTGGTGGCTGCATATCATTGGCATATTGGCGTTTCTCAACTATTTGCCATATTCCAAACATCTGCACATTCTGTTGGCTTTTCCGAACGCCTACTACGCACGCCTCAAACCGGAAGGCGAAATGAAGAACATGCCCGAAATCCAAAACGAGGTCTTGTACGCCATGCAACCAGAACTCGCGCCGACGGAGGCACCTGCGGAAAAAGTCAATTTCGGCGCCAAGGACATCACCGACCTGAGTTGGAAAAACCTGATGGACGCTTATTCCTGCACGGAATGTGGCCGCTGCTCTGCCGAATGCCCTGCCAACCAGACAGGCAAAACGCTCAGTCCACGCCTCATCATGATGAAAACCCGCGACCGCATGGAATCCATCGGTAAATCCATCAACGAAAAAGGCACATGGGAAGACGACGGCAAATCCCTGCTGCACGACTATATTACCGAGGAGGAACTACGCGCCTGTACGACCTGCAACGCCTGTGTGGAAGCTTGCCCGGTCAGCATCGAACCGCTCGACATCATACTGCAACTGCGCCGCTACCTCGTCATGGAAGAAAGCAACGCACCGGCGGAATGGAACGGCATGTTCAGCAACATCGAAACCAATTTTGCGCCTTGGAAATTTTCGCCGGACGACCGCGACGCGTGGGTGGCGGAGATGGCATAAGGAATGTTAAGGAGACTTTTTGTAAGTTTGTATTCATAAAAATTAAACAGATGAACGCAGAAAGTTTAAAACTCAAATATAGCCTGTTGGATAAACTTGTATCCATCAAGGATGAAAAACTCCTAAAAAAAATCAATGCACTAATCGGAGATGTCAATCTGGACAATTCTCTGTTCAGGGTTTCCCAAAAGCAAAAAATGATGCTCAAGGACAGCGAGATGGACATTAAACATGGCTTTACCATTACGGATGAAGCACTGAATGCAGAAGAAGACGCATGGCTAAACGAATAATTTGGACCAATACGGCACGGATTGCCAGAAAGGAGATTTTAGAATATTGGTTTGTGCATAACCAGTCAAAAACCTATCCCAAGAAATTGTCCAAGCTTTTTCGAGAAAAAGCAGCCTTGCTTGCTACAGACCACCCATTGGGAAGAGTCACAGATTTCGAAGATGTTAGGACATCCCTCGTAAGCCACTTTTCACTTTTTTATAAAGTCACGGAAACCAAAATCATCATTGTCGGTATTTGGGACAATAGAAGGAATCCCGATGACTTATATAAAAATCTGGAATTATAACATAAACATTGCCTACCTGCATGCCGCCAACCCTAACCCAGGTTTCGCATGGCATAGTTGCCTATATTTACGGGAAGTCTCGTAACTTCTTGGTTCGTGTCCAAACGAACAGTTTCTTTTTTTACTTTTTTGAGAAAAAAATTGGGCGGCAGTTCGGCAAATTTATTTTACCTTTGCCAGTCTATGTACATAGCAGAATCTCGTATTCTACCTTTTTATATCGTTGCAAAATAAGAGGTGAGCCGTAATGTTTTGAATTTCAAAATGTTACGGCTGTCTTGGCTTTTGTGCTTTCTGGAAGGGTACAATACGGCATTCATTTAAAATTCAAATTTTTTCTGGAATATGGCCATCAAAAAAGACAATCGTCCCAAAGCAAGCTTTTCCAAGATTACCATTGGGCTGGCATCTCCGGATTCTATCCTGGAGCGTAGCTACGGTGAAGTGTTAAAGCCTGAAACTATCAACTATCGTACGTACAAACCAGAACGCGACGGTTTGTTCTGCGAAAGGATTTTCGGGCCAGTTAAGGATTATGAATGTGCCTGTGGCAAATACAAGCGCATCCGTTACAAAGGTATCGTGTGTGACCGCTGCGGAGTGGAAGTGACGGAAAAGAAAGTCCGCCGTGAGCGCATGGGACACATCAAATTGGTCGTTCCCATCGTACACATCTGGTACTTCAAGAGCCTTCCAAACAAGATTGGTTATTTGTTGGGAATGAGTTCCAAGAAATTGGAAAGCATTGTCTACTATGAAAGATATGTCGTCATCCAGGCAGGGATTCGTGAAGACAAAGGTCTCCAGTCCGGAGACTTGTTGACCGAAGAGGAATACCTCGACATCATGGACAGTCTGCCGAAGGACAACCAATACCTGACGGACGACGACCCCCAAAAATTTATTGCCAAAATGGGCGCGGAAGCTGTTTCCGACCTGTTGGCACGACTGGACCTGGATACGGCCAGCTTTGACTTGCGCAACGCGGCGGCAAACGAAACGTCCCAACAACGCAAAGCAGATGCCTTGAAGCGTCTGAGCGTCGTGGAAGCGTTCCGCGATTCGCAGTCTCGTATTGCCAACCGTCCTGAATGGATGGTCATGCAATACTTGCCAGTCATCCCGCCTGAACTACGTCCATTGGTGCCTTTGGACGGCGGCCGTTTTGCGTCCTCTGACTTGAACGACCTGTATCGTCGCGTCATCATACGCAACAACCGTCTGAAACGCCTGTTGGAAATCAAGGCCCCGGAAGTCATCCTCCGCAACGAAAAACGTATGTTGCAGGAAGCCGTGGACAGCCTTTTTGACAACAGCCGCAAATCCAACGCCGTCAAGGCCGAAGGCGGACGCGCCCTGAAATCCCTTTCCGACGTACTGAAAGGTAAGCAAGGCCGTTTCCGTCAGAACCTTCTGGGTAAACGCGTGGACTATTCCGGTCGTTCGGTCATCGTCGTCGGCCCTGAGCTGAAAATGCACGAAATGGGATTGCCGAAAGATATGGCTGCCGAACTGTTCAAACCATTTGTCATCCGCAAACTGATTGAACGTGGCATCGTCAAAACGGTCAAATCCGCCAAAAAACTGGTGGACAAGAAAGAACCCGTCATTTGGGACATCCTCGAAAACGTATTGAAGGGACACCCTGTATTGCTCAACCGTGCCCCTACACTGCACCGTTTGTCCATCCAGTCTTTCCAACCCAAGCTTGTGGAAGGTAAGGCCATGCAGCTCAACCCGTTGATTACCCCTGGTTTCAACGCCGACTTTGACGGTGACCAGATGGCGGTACACGTACCGTTGAGCAACGCTGCTATATTGGAAGCACAACTATTGATGTTAGGTTCCCATAATATCCTCAACCCGCAGAACGGCCAACCGATTACGTTGCCTTCGCAGGACATGGTATTGGGACTTTACTATATTACCAAACCCCGTAAATCAACCGAGGAAGAGAAAGTCGCCGGTGAAGGCATGGCTTTCTACAGTCCGGAAGAAGTGATGATTGCGCTGAACGAAGGTCGCGTAAACCTCCACGCAGTCATCAAAGTAAAAGTTGACGTCCTCCAAAAAGACGGCACGCTGAAAAACCAGCTCGTGGAAACTACGGTGGGCCGCGTATTGTTCAACCAATATGTACCCAAAGCGGTTGGTTTCGTCAATGCTTTGTTGACGAAAAAAAGTATCCGTATCATCGTAAGCGACATCATCAAGATTACGGACGTACCTTCTGCGGAAAAATTCCTCGATGACATCAAATCATTGGGATACCGTATGGCGTTCCGTGGTGGTTTGTCCTTCTCCGTCAACGACTTGCTGATTCCAGAAACGCGTTCCGGCCTATTGGAACAAGCTAAGGAAGAAGTCGATGAAGTATGGGAAAACTACAACATGGGCTTGATTACCAACAACGAACGTTACAACCAGGTCATCGATATTTGGTCTCGCGTCGACACCAAGTTGACCGAAATACTCATCAACGAGATGAAGAGCGACAAGCAAGGCTTCAACTCCGTGTACATGATGCTGGATTCCGGTGCGCGTGGTTCCAAACAACAGGTAAAACAGTTGGCTGGTATCCGTGGACTGATGGCAAAACCAAGAAAATCAGGCAGCACTGGCTCCGAAATCATTGAAAACCCCATCTTGTCCAACTTCAAGTCCGGTCTGAACGTATTGGACTACTTCATCTCCACGCACGGTGCGCGTAAAGGTCTTGCCGATACTGCGTTGAAAACTGCCGATGCGGGTTACTTGACCCGTCGTCTGGTCGACGTAGCGCAGGACGTGGTCGTTACGGAAGAAGATTGTGGCACGTTGCGTGGCATTTCCATATCTGCATTGAAAGACAACGATGACATCATCGAATCTTTGGCAGACCGTATCGAAGGGCGTACTTCCCTGCACGACGTTTTCCATCCGGTAACCGACGAACTGTTGATTGCGGCTGGTGAAGAAATCACACACGACAAAGCTGCGGCAATCGACGACAGCGGTATTGAAACCGTTGAAATCCGTTCCGTATTGACCTGCGAAGCGAAACGCGGCGTCTGCGTCAAATGTTACGGTAAAAACCTCGCCTCCGGTTACTTGGCACAACGTGGTGATGCCGTCGGTATCATCGCTGCCCAGTCTATCGGTGAGCCTGGTACACAGCTGACATTGCGTACTTTCCACGTCGGGGGTATCGCTGGTTCTTCCTCCATCGACTCTTCCCTGCGCGTCCGTTTTGACGGTACGGTGCATTTTGATGGCCTACGTACCGTCAAGGGCGAAGACAACGAAGGAAATCCAGTACAGATTGTCATCGGTCGTACCGGCGAACTGCGTGTGATGGACGACAAAAATGACCGTCTGCTTGCTACGCACAATATTCCTTACGGTTCGACTTTGAAAGTAAAAGACGGACAGAATGTAAAGAAAGGCGACGTGATTTGTTCTTGGGATCCATTCAACAACGTTATTGTTTCGGAAGTGGATGGTAACGTCAGCTTCGAGGCCATCGTTGACGGCATCACTTACCGTGAAGAGGCGGACGAACAAACAGGACACCGCGACAAAGTCATCATCGAATCTAAAGATAAAACAAAGCTTCCAAGCATCGTTGTCGATGGCAAGGACGATTCCAAATCCTACAACCTGCCTGTCGGTAGCCGCTTGTCAGTTGACGAAGGCGACAAAGTAAAAGCGGGTCAGGTATTGGTGAAAATCCCTCGAACACTGCGTAAGAGTGGAGATATCACGGGTGGTCTGCCTCGTGTAACGGAACTTTTCGAAGCCCGTAACCCAAGCAACCCGGCCATCGTTGCGGAAATCGACGGTGTCGTTGCGTTCGGCAACATCAAACGTGGTAACAGGGAGATCGTCGTGGAAGCCAAAGACGGCGTGACGAAGAAATATCTCGTTCCGTTGTCCCGTCAGATTTTGGTACAGGACGGCGACTTCGTGAAAGCAGGTACGGCATTGTCCGACGGACAGACAGCACCGTTTGACATTCTTTCCATCAAAGGACCTTATGCCGTACAGGAATACGTGGTCAACGAAATCCAGGAAGTTTACCGTCTCCAAGGTGTACAGATCAACGACAAACACATTGAAACCATCGTGCGCCAGATGATGAAGAAAGTTGAAATCCTGGATGCCGGCGATACCAAATTCCTCGAAGGCGACTTGGAAGACCGCGTGGACTTCAACGAAGAAAACGACCGTATATTTGACAAAAAAGTCGTTGTGGACGCAGGCGAAAGTTCCAAACTGAAAGCTGGTCAGATTGTGACTGTTCGTGAGCTGAGGGAAGAAAACTCCTACCTCCGCCGTTCAGACAAGAAACTGGTAGAAGTCAGAAACGCCGACCCCGCAACCGCCAAACCGGTATTGTTAGGTATAACGAAAGCATCCTTAGGTGTGCCAAGCTGGATATCCGCGGCGTCCTTCCAAGAAACAACCAAGGTATTGAGCTCTGCCGCTATCCACGGTAAGACCGACTACATGGTCGGTTTGAAAGAAAACGTGATTACCGGACACGCAATCCCTGCGGGTACGGGTCTGCGCGACTTTGACAACCTGATTGTCGGCAACAAGGAAGAATACGAACTGTTGTCTACTACCAAGGAAGCAATGTCTTTCGACGACGAAGAATAATAATTAAGGATTTTTTAGGTATAGACAGGGAGCTTTTGCTCCCTGTTTTTTTATTTTTGTGGCTTTGTTTTGGGAAAATGACGCTATATTTAAGCGTTAATATTTCATTTCATTAAAACCGATTTACAAAAACAAAAGGCACGATACGTTTTGATATTGCCTTTTGCCTAATACCAAGCACATGAACAATAAGATACTACTTACATTGAACATCGTTTTGCTGATCGCAGTGATCGTCCTTTTTACCTTGGTGTTCCAGCTAAAGTCCGCGGTAGGCACCTCGCCCAAGGATGGTAAAGACATTGCAAAAAGTGAGGGCCCCGCACATGCCAATGACGCTGATACGAAAATAAAAATCGCCTACTTTGAACTGGATTCCCTTTCCAACAACTATACGTATTACAAAAACATCAGAAAATCGCTGTCCAACCGCGAAAACCAGATACAGTCCCAGTTGACCACACTCAGGAACAACATGATCAACAAAGCGCAATACTATCAGGAAAAAGGAGCCAACATGACCCAGAACGAGCAGATTGCCGCCCAGCAGGACATGCAGAAACTCCAACAAAACTACCAGATGAAAGAGCAGGAACTCACCCAACAGTTCCATGATGAAACCAACAAAAAACTCCTCGACGTGCGTACACGCATCATGAAATTCCTCGACGGTTTTGCAAGGGAACGCGGCTACGCCTATGTGGTCGCCACTTCCGAGGACGACAACATATTTTACTTCAAGGACTCTCTCCGGAATATCACACCGGAACTTGTCAACGGCCTTAACAGTATCGACAAAGCCGCAGAGAAACCGAGGAAGTAGATATAAAGATAGTTAAGCAAAAGAGCTGTCTGGAAATGGCAGCTCTTTTTGTGTACTGCGGCCTATCCCAGCCCATCAAAGAAGGTAAAAGCTGTACTGTTTTCAAATTTTCGCTGGCGGGTGGAGACACCGCGCCAATAGAGGCACTAATGGTCGGAGCCTCCACGGGCCACGATGGAATGATGAGTGTTTCTTCACAAAGAGTAAAAAAAGTGTATAAACCCTCCATCCTCAATTTAAAGAAAGGTCTGTTACCAACATGATATGGTCGCTCAGCCCTTCGTCGATCATCTCAAACTGGGTAACATTAAAATGCCTGTCCGGCAACACATAGTCAATCCTCAACGTCGGCGCCAGCGAAATATAGCTGCGTCCAACACCCAAGCCTTTTTCCAAAAAAGCGTCCTTTCTTTTCTGCCGAATGGTAAAATAAACATACGAACCCGGGACATCGTTGAAGTCGCCGCATATCAGGCTTCTGTAAGGACAGGTCCCCGTTCTTGCCTTTATGAGATCCGCTTGGATGCCACGCCGCGTAAAGGCCCGCTTCATCTTGGTAAGTAAGGATTTGCTGTCTGAAACCGACACGTCCTCGTCAGTGGAGATTTTTTCTAGGTTGTTATAGTCGGAATCATTGAGCCGAAACGACTGAAGGTGCGTATTGTACACCCGCACCGTGTCATTCTGGATTTCAATGTCGGCATAGATAAAGCTTTCCTTGATGCCGTTAGGATATTGGAAGCGTGCGGTGTCCACGATAGGATATTTGGAAAAAATGATGCTGCCCGCCTGGTAAAAACCATTGCGTTTGTTGACATCCTTGGAAAAATAATAGTAAGGATACTGTTCAGAAAACAGTCCAATATTGTCCGCCTGCTTACCCTGCGTATTGGAATGGTTGAACTCCTGTAGACATATAATATCAGGATTCATACTCAGTATCGTATTGGCAATCTCTGTGCGGCTGTGCTGCAGCGCATCCTTACGTTTGCTCAGTCCGTTGAGGTTACCCACGTTCCAACTGACGACACGCAGGCTGCCCGTTTTCTTCTCCACGTTGAAACTGGCAATGCCGTTGACAGCAAAGATGGCGCGTACCTGTTTCCATCCTATCAGCAAGCTCACCAATGGTATCAACGCAAAAACAGGCTTGGCTGCCAACCAAAAAATAAAAACCAACAGCAAAAGACAAATAAGATACGGCTGCAAAAGACTCAGAAAACCAATGCCCCACCATGTCGCTGGATTGAGAAACGGCGACAGGCAACCGACCAGAAACAGCCCACAAAACAAAAAAGTCGGCAGGAGAAAAAAATTCCGCGTTAATCTCCTTAGAATGGTTCTTGGCATATAAAGTAAAATTAGGCGGTTTTTTTCGATTGGCAATATAGGGGTGCATTTCAAATTTTCGCTGGCGGGTGGAGACATCGCGCCAGTCAGTAGAGCCACTAGTGGCCGGTGTCTCCACCGACCATCGTATTCTCTCAAAAGCGAAAATTTGAAATGCACCGATATATAGCGGCACGATTGTGCGCCGCTACCCAATGTCCATCACCGCAACTGCAAATCTGCCACGACCGGATAATGGTCCGACAAGTCCACTTTTACCACTTTGGACTGCAAAACCTTGAACCTGTCTTTGTCGCAAAAGATGGCATCGATGCGCAAGGTCGGTGCAATATTGTGGAAACTCGCACCGATACCCCAACCACCCTTGAGGAACGCATCCTGGAAATTGTCTGCACGCATCAGCGAGTAGTTGTAGGACGTCGGCACGGAATTCATGTCGCCACAATAGATGACAGGCTCTTTGCTCCGGTCAATCGCGGCGCGTATCATTTTGATCTGTTCCTTGTGCAGCCTTTCCACCGAACGTATCTGGTGCTGCACCATGCGCTTACGGTCAAAGGTGATCTGGTAAATGTTTTTGCCCACGTGCGCAGTGTCCCAATAGAGGTTGAGCGACGAGAGACGTGCCGTCATTATACGGATTGGCACGCCATTGAATGTCGTCGTGCCACCGATACAATGCTGCTGTTCATGCGGCACCTCCAGTATCTTGAGGGCAGTATCATTGACGATGGGCATTTTGGAAAACAGCGCGACGCCCGTATTGAACGCCACCATGTGCCTTTCCCAAAAGGTGCTGTCCGATGCCTGAAAATGCCCTTTGTAACCAATGGAATCCATCAGTTGCTCCGTCGTGCGCCAGCCGTCGAGCGTCCACACATGATGCGAGCTCTCTTGCAGGAAAAGAATGTCGGGATTATATTGCTGTATGGTATGCAAAATACCGGCAGGGACTTTCTCCGGCGGCATTCCCTGCATCGAATAGCCCTCTACGTTCCAGGTCAATACACGTAAGGTCCCAGGGGATTTTTCCATTTGCCATTTACGGGGATGGAATGCCACCACATGGAAAAAGTTATACAATCCCGGCAACAGGACTACAGACAGAATCAAGGCCAGTCTTTTGTCCCGAAACAAGTTGAGTACGATCAAGGTGACCATGCCCACAAACAAATATGGAAATGCCAGCCCCAACAGCGCAATCGGGGAAAAAAACGCCGGGGAAATGATAAAACTGAAACACGATATCAGGTACACAAAAGCAATACCTGCCGTAATCAATCCCATTGTACTTCTAAAAAGTTTACGCATAGACCTTTCAACGATTGACAAATTGTTTTGCTTCTCAAACGTACATGAAATTTCCCATACTCCAACTACCCCAGAAACAGAGCATTTCCGCGGATGCAGCATTACATTGAAAATATCGGGAAAAAATCTCTACCGATTGTGTTTTGGTTGCATATTCTACTTTGTAAAAAAGTAAAAAAACTCCCATGCAATTTTCCATCATCGATTCATTACAAAAAGGATAAATGTCAAATTGCATGGGAGTACCTCTTGCCTGTGATAAAAACATCAATTTATCCAACAGAGAGCAATAGAGGCTTTCAACGATTCATTACAAAGGGTTGTAGGTAAATTTCTGACCACCAACGGAAGCGTCTGCCATCAATCCAGCTTTAGGCAGCGCAAATACGGCAACGCCGGATTTATATTGGGCATTCACCGCCACCCCGGATTTCAAGGCCACCGCAGAGGCGTCCGCTGCAAACTCGTAATTGCTTTTCTGAAAATCTTTCAACTCTTTTTCGGTTTCAAAAAATATGGCTTCGATGATAGCCTGACCGCCAGCCTGCAATCCGATATTTACTTTCTTCAAGTCAGCCATACCTACCAGTTTCCCTTTTTCATACACAGCCCCGTTACCGGAAGCTCCGCCGATGATCAAACCACCTTTACCGACATTCGGGAAGATTACATAACCTGCCGCACCATTAAAGAATTTGGACAATCCTGCATCTTTTTCCAACAGGGCTGCCTTCGCCTTTTTGGCGTCATTTATAATGCGTTGCTGTTTTTTGGTTTGGGCATTGACCCCAATAACGAATGATAGTAAAAATAAAACGATGGAGAATATTTTTTTTAATTGTTTCGTGTACATAGTAAATTGTTTTTGTTTTAATGATATCAACATTTCAATATTTGTGCCAGCTATCGTTAAAGAAAGTAAATAAGCTAATGTTAAGAAACTGTTTGAATTAAGTTTTTCTGTACGGTTTTATATGCTTCCAAGGCATAAAAACGTGTATTTCTTCCCGCACAGTCTCTCGCCGCGGCGGGAGACTGTGCGGGAAGAAAATAAATAACTCAAACAGCTTCTGAGTTAAAAGTAAATATGAAAGTTTCTAGGCTTTTTGAAAAATGAAATTTCTACTACTACAGTTTTTGTTCATATTAAACAACCTTTTATCCTAAAAACAAAAATCTAAACAACTTGATGGATAGGATGCGTATAAATGCCGGTTACTTTTCCAATAGATTATTCAAGGATGGACGACGTTTCTAAATTGCTTCTCTGTAAGCACATTGCCGTTATCGATATACAACTTAAAATCATTTGCAGAGGAGTGTCCTTGGTATGGAATATAATATTCCATTTCCTTTTCTTTGGGTTTGTAACCTGCATTGCGCCAAAACAACGTATAAGCGATGGGGAATTTTGCCAAAACAGGCGCAATAGTGCTGGTAAACCATCTCGAATCAGGTATTGTGTTGAAGCCCATCTCCCCAATGGCAATCAACTTATGGTGCTTTTCCCCAATCTGTTTTAATAACGCCAATTTCTTTTCCAGATTATTGGCAAAAGCTATACTGTGAGTGGAATCGCCATATTGATACGTATCAAATGATAGTATATCCACATATTCATCGCTAGGATAGCCACGCATGTAGTCGGCTTCATCCATAAAATTATCCGCCGTATTGTATACGATTATTAAATTGTGTAACTGTTTCACGATTCGTAAATAATTGACTGTATATCGGAAAAGGCTTTGCAGCTCCACAGGAGTGCAGCCTTGCCTTCCCCACCAAAACCAGTTGCCCGTCAACTCATGGAAGGGCCGGAACAAAACAGGGATAAGATTCCCTTTGGGGTCTTTGAGCGATCCGATAAAATTGGCGACACTATCTAAATAACGAAGGAACAAACGATGTTTTTTACCTCCTGGCAGGATGGATTTTACTGTACCAGAGGTGGTGTCCCAAGCCGTTTTTCCGGTCAAAGGATTATTGATATGCCAACCTATGGTTATTGCCCCGCCACGTCCACAACCTTCTTCAATGTAGGAGCGCATTCTATCAAACGGAACACCGTCGATATTAACAGAATGTCCTAGTTCCAGATCTGCCAACTCCCAACCATACAAGGCAGGATAATCACCTATTACGTCTTTCACATCACTTCTTCCATTTTGGTATTTCCAATATACTCCATACGCCAAGTCGTCCTGGTGACCTATCAAATATTGATTTCTGTCAACAACTTTCTTTAATTTTTGGTAAAGCACCTGCGTTTCTCTACTTGCGGACCTATCTGAAAGCTCTTGCGCGTGCATAGAATGGCTTACCCACAATAGAGAAGGAAGCAACATCCATATTCTTATATGCATAAAAAAGGGTTTAAGAGAATATTGCATACCTAAATATTCATTTCAATTCAAATGATTTTGACAGTACATCACGAGAATTGCCACCAACAAAAACATCAAATTTTCCGGATTCCAAAACCTTGTCCCCATTTGAATTAAAAAATGACAACGCATCGTCATCCAATTCGAAGGTGAGCGTCTTTGACGTTCCTTTTTTCAGGAAAACTTTCTGAAACCTTTTTAATTCTTTCACCGGACGGATAACAGAAGCCGCCAAATCATGGATATATAGTTGAACCACCTCTTCCCCATCCCTGTCTCCATCGTTCTTTACATCAATGGCGACTTTTAGAATCTGTCCAACCTTCAAAGTTTCCGTATCAATAGCCATGTTGCTATAAGAAAAATGCGTATAGCTCAGCCCAAAACCAAAAGGGAACAACGGTTCACAAGGAATGTCACGATAACGGCTGTACCAATTACCTGCACCGTCCGTAGGATCGGGACGGCCTGTATTGAAATGATTGTAATAGACGGGAATCTGTCCTACGGCATACGGAAAACTCATTACCGTCTTAGCACTTGGATTATGGCTGCCGTTTAAAACATGCAGAATGGCAGTTCCTGTCTCCGTTCCCAATATCCAGCCATACACGATTGCATCCACATGAGGAAGTGCCTCTGTCAATATCAACGGCCGTCCAGCTGTGACGACCATAATTACTGGCTTTCCTGTTGATTTTAACGTTTTTAGCAGCCTGATTTGATTTTCCGGAATTACAGGGTTCGCCAAAGAGCGGTCTTCTCCTGCCATATTTCCGGAAATGCCAACATTTACCACAACCACGTCGCTTTTGTTAGCTGCTTTTATAGCATCATTTACCAGATTACCATTTTCTTTTCCGTCCAGACTATAACCTTCCGCAAAATAATAACCATTTCCGTATTCATGGTCAAATGCCTCTTTTAAGGTGACTGCATCCTGCACATTGCCCTGCGCTACCCAAAAATCAAACATGTCCTGATGGCTCGATGCCAAGGCACCGACCAAGGCAACCTTTTTACCAGAAACCAAAGGCAGCGTATTGTTGTCATTTTTCAACAAAATGATGGAACCTTCGGCGGCCTTCAAGACTTCCGACCTATTGGAGGGGGTAAATATGTCCGTTTTTTCCCGGTTTTCGTCGCAATATTTGTAAGGATCATCAAACAATCCCAATTTGAATTTGACGGCGAGGATACGCCCTACTGCCCTGTCCAGTTCCTCCATGGAGATCTTTCCTTCCTTGACCAGTTCTGGTACATACTCTACCATGCCACGCGTTTCCATGTCCATCATAGAACCGGCATTGAAAGCTTTTTCCACGGCATCTTTTTTGTCCGTGGCATACCCCCAATTTACCATTTCCCCGAAAGAGTTCCAGTCACTTACCAAGAAACCTTCAAATCCCCACTTCTTCTTTAGCACGTCCGTTGCCAAAAACTTATTGGCACTTACCGGTATGCCGTCCAATGTCGTAAAACCGTTCATCACCGTCACGGCACCCGCATCGACGGCCGCTTTATATGGCGGCAAATATTTGTTCCACAACAGAAAACGGGATACGTCCGTAAAATTGTATTCACGTCCGCTTTCTACTGTTCCGTATGCGGCAAAATGCTTGACACAGGCCAAAACGTTTGTCTTCGATAGATTACCCTGCAAACCTTTGACACGGGCTGCCGAAACAAGAGCGCCATAATAAGGATCTTCGCCAATACCTTCCATGACGCGCCCCCACCTCGGATCATTGCTGATGTCGCACATGGGAGCAAATGCCCAATGGATGCCTGCTGCGGAAGCCTCGGATGCCGCCACCTTAGCGTTTTTTTCTATTTGCGTTAAATCCCAGCTACAGGCTTCCGCCAAAGGAATGGGGAAAATCGTTTTGTAGCCATGGATAACATCATAGCCAAAAAGCAATGGTATTCCCAACCGGCTTTTTTCCACTGCGGCTTTCTGTATTTCTTTGGTGTCCTTTATTCCAATGACATTAAGCATGGAACCGACCTTGCCGGCCGTAACCATCTGTATTTTGGCTTTTTGCCCATCGTCGTTCAATGCGGGGCCAGTAAAAATGCCGCCGTTGATCTGGTTCAGTTGTCCAGCCTTCTCTTCTACGGTCATTCTACCCAATAGGTCATCTACCCTGTCTCGAATTGATTTATCCATATCCATATAAAGCGCATTCTGAGTTTTGTTTTGAGCATGGACACTCTGACGCGACAACAAGACCGTCAAGCCTCCCAGTAATAATATTCTCCTAACCATATCGCCATCTTTTCCTATGTTTTTAACTATAAAATTCCTTTTTCTTTTTTGAGATATGCATCCAACTGAGCAGCTATTGCTGTATGTTCCGCAATGGAAGGATGTGCGTCGCAACCACTGTTATAGTTTTGCTCAAACACGTAGGAATAAAGCTTCTTCATTCCTTTTTTTTGAGCTTTTTTTAAAACACTCTCTATTTCCATCTTCAGAAATTGTCTTAACGACGTATCTGCCATGGGTGACGAGAGAAGCACGATAGGCTGATGAAGATATTGCATACGCAACTTTTGCAGAAAATCAACATAATTGTCCCTGAATGTTGTTTTATCCTGAATACCATCATTTTGACCTAAACAGACAAAAACCACGTTTGGACTATATTTAAAATCCCACCGCAGGGAATCGTTGTGCATATCCATTGTTCTCCAGACTTCAGGCATCACTATTTTCATGTCACAACAACTATGCATCAGTCCAATTCCGGAAACGGAACTCATAATCCAATCGGCATCTTCCATTCTCGCCAACTGTGCTCCATAAGCCATATAACCGTTGTGCTGGTCTTCCCAACGCCCAGCATGGCATCCGACCGAGGATGTATCGCTGGATGCCCCACAAGTGATGGAATCGCCGTAAAACTCAAACAACAGTTTTTTGCCTTTCGGTAAGGGCAATAATTCCTCTGCGACAATTCCGTTGACGCCAACATAACCGATTCCTGTTTCAGTATCTTTGCAAACAACCGTATTGTGGACTGCACTTTTCGTTGCTGGGACAATATAGATTGTATCTATTTTTTTGTTTAGCCGTAACCGAATAGGCCTGTCGTTGTCCACCTGTATTTCCATATAGTTGTGCTGAACGCCATAACGTACTTCGTCTTCCAGTATTACCATTGCGGTATCGCCTTTGAATCGAAAACTGAAATACGCTCCGCCTGTCCACAACCGAGGTTGGCTTCCAAACATTTCGATACGTCCCATATATCGAATACGCGGATCGTCACCCCGATAGTGGCCAGCCCAGCAACGGAAGCAAAAAAATGTACATATACCTAACAGCCAGGCAAATCTTATCATTTTCATTTTATGCATTTATATTTTGAACAATAGGAACACGTTTCATTATTTCCAAGCAAGCACGGCAATTGTGGTAAGGACATTTCCAGAAACCAGCCTTGTCACCTTCTCGCATGACCGTCCCATCTTGGTTAATTCCCCAAAACCATTCACCATTTTTGGAATCCTTTATTTTGTCTTCGACAAAATCCCATGTATGTGCTGCTCTTTCTAGATAGGTAGGGTTCATTGAGATCTGAAAAGCATTTAAAAAACCAACTACCGCTTCTGCTTGAGGCCACCAATGCTTTTGAAACACCCATCCATCGCCCTCTTTTTCGTACCAAAGCCCTCCATCCATATCCAATGCTTCAGATGCCGCATCAGTCAGTTCAATAGCTATTTTCCTCGTCACATCTATCCAATATGTATCTTCGATGACTTCGGCGGCTTCCTGTAGTAACCATCCAGCCTCAATATCATGCCCATAAGACACAATTGCATGGCGGCTGTGCCATTTTTCATCGAAAAACAAAATCAGGTGGCGGGAATTGGCATCGTAAATATGGCGATGGAAAACATTCAACAAATGAACGATTTGTTTTTTCAGTTTTTTATTTTTCCAGACCCGATAAAGGGCAGCATAACTTTCAATAACATGCAAATGCGTATTCATCGTCTTTTTCTCGTTCTCATCTTTCTCGCTCAACCGCAAATCTGTTTCCATCTGCCAGTCGCGCGTAAAGGCTTCAAAATAACCACCGCGTTCTGGATCGAAACTGTATTTTTCCACCAATGTAAACAATTGTGTTGCCAAGGCCAAGGCTTCGCAATCTTCTGTCGCAATATAATATTCGCTTAAAGCATATATCATAAATGCCTGGCAGTATATCTGTTTGCGTGTCCTGAAAGGTTGTCCTTCGGCACTTACACTCCAGAATATACCGCCATGTTCCTTATCGACAAAATACTTTTGGATATAAGACCATGCGTAAGTTGCCTGTGTCAGATAAAGGGCGTCTTTCGTTTGGTTATAGGAGGCACTGTAAGTCCACAAAATACGTGCATTCAACACGCCGCCTTTTTCTGCATCTTTATGCAGTATGTCCCAACCGTCGATTTGGCCGTAAAAACCTCCGTTTTTTCCATCCCTCATTTTACTGGACCAGAATGCTAAAATCCGAGGCAGTTCCAGAGTGGCCTGAGCCCTTAATTTTTCCAGTAATGCTGTTATTTCCATTCACATTCTAGTTAATACAATCCATCATTTGTATCCACCAATGCCAAAATCTTTTCCACAGAGGCATTGGAATAATAACCATCGGACGGCGAATGCATGACATAGTCCACCAGTTGGTCTATAGAGGAAACGGCAACGTGCATACGCGTATCGGAAGAGGCATAGTAAATAAATACTTTGCCATTTTCGTCGGCTATCCAGCCATTGGCAAACAATACGTTGGACACGTCCCCCACCCGTTCCTGGCCTTTGGGCGCCATGAAAAAACCTGCCGGTTTGTATATCACCTTAGAAGGGTTCTGTAAATCGGTCATAAACAGGTACAGCACATAACGCAAGCCGGCGGCCGAATTGCGCACGCCATGTGCCAGCTGTAGCCACCCTTTCTTTGTCTTGATGGGTGCCGGCCCCATGCCGTTTTTGGCTTCGTATACGGTATGGTATTTCTTTGCGTCCACAATGGTTTCGTTTGCGATCACGGCATGCTCCATATTGTCAGCCAGCCCAAAACCGATACCTCCACCTTTGCCGGTGTCGATAAAACCATCCTGAGGACGTGTATAAAAGGCATATCTACCATTGACAAATTCAGGATGCACCACGACGTTGCGTTGCTGCGGGGATGGTGTTTTTAGGTCGTCCAACCTTTCCCAATGCAACAAATCCTTCGTCCTGACAATACCACATTGCGCTACTGCGGAAGACTGGTCGGCGGCAGAGGCGGAAGGATCACGGCTTTCTACGCAAAACGTGCCATAGATGTAGCCATCCTCATGCTGTACCAGACGCATATCGTAATAGTTGGTTTCGTTGGGATTGCCGCCTGGAATCAAAATAGGCTTGTTCCAGAAACGAAAATTGTCCACGCCATTGGGACTTTCGGCAATGGCAAAAAAGGATTTCCGGTCATTGCCTTCCACTCTTGCCAGCAAAACATACCTGTCGTTGAATTTTATCGCGCCGGCGTTAAACGCCGCATTGATGCCAATGCGTTCTTCAAAAAGAGGATTGCTATTCTCATTCAAATCATATCTCCAGAAATAGGGAGCATGCGCTCCAGTCAGGACGGGATGTTGGTAGCGCTGGTAAATACCGTTGGACAATACTTCTGGATAATTTTTTCGGGTTATCAAAGCTTCGTATGCTTCGATAATTTCATTTCTTCTGTTTTCAAAAATGCTCATAGTATGATTGGTATTTTTTTCGATTAACTTTTCTGACTTCTTTTATTGTTCAATGCTTGTGTAATTTCTGCCAGTTTGTATTCATCCAATGGATAAAACAGAATAAAAATCATGGATACAATGGAGCCTACCGCCGGCAGCAAGCTCAACATCCACCTAATCCCGTCCAATGCAGTTGCCGACTGAGCCAGATTGGCCTTAAACCCAAAGGAGGCCAGCAGCCAGCCTGTCAATGCGCCACCTAAGGCCCATCCCAATTTCTGCGACATGGAGGAAGCGGAAAATACAAGTCCAGTAGCACGACGGCCTTGTTTCCACTCACTATAGTCTGCAGTGTCGGCGTACATTGACCATAATAAGGGAAATATAGCCCCGGCGCAAATACTTATCAAAAATTGGAGCAGCATCAGACTGCTGACACAATCTTTAGGTACAAAATAAAAAACAACACTCAAAACAGAAGCTATCAGCATAGCCCAAAAGAATGTATTCTTTTTTCCAATTTTATTAGAAAGTGGGGTTGCGGAAACTACACCCACAATGTTGGCAGCCTGTCCCAAAACAAGGTAGGCCGATGTCAAAGACATAGAGACGCCCCACAAGTGTATATTGTTGCTGTCGTTTTCACCGATGTAATATTTAAAAAAATAAATAGCACCTCCATCGCGGATGGTATTGAAAACCAAGGTAGCCACACCTGCACCCAACAAAATCCACCAAGGCCTGTTGGCAATCAAGTCTTTCAAGTCGTCTTTTAAGTTCGTTTTTTCCTGAATGGGTTTTATCCTCTCCATCGTACCGGCAAAGCACCCCAAAAACAGTAAAATAGACACAACGCCAAAAACCACGATAGCCATAAACCATCCGTGCTGCGATGTCAGTGTTCCGTCTCCGAAATGCTTGACCAGCGGCTCTATTGCCCAGAGAGCAACCAGACCGCCCGCAAAAGCAAAAACCATACGGTAAGAAGCCAGTGTCGTCCTCACTTTTCCATCGGCAGACATCACCCCAAGCAACGACGCATAAGGTACATTTATCAACGAATATACCATCATCATCAGGCTATAGGTAACGTAGGCGTAAACAAGCTTGCCTGAAACAGAAAAACTGGGTGTCAAAAATGTTATTGCGCCCAACGCGGCAAAAGGAACAGCAACCCATAACAAAAAAGGTCGAAACTTCCCCCACCTGGTTTCCACGCGATCAGAGATAACGCCTACGAACGGGTCAAAAAGAGAATCCCATATCTTGGTCACCAAAAACATAGTACCTACCATTGCTGCCGCCAATCCAAACACATCAGTATAGAAAAAAAGGAGGTACATACTGAAAATCTTCCAAAACATGGACGAAGCCGCATCTCCTAATCCGTAAGAGATTTTTTCACTGATATCAATCTGCTCTTCTTTGACCATTATATTGTATGATTTATGCTATCTGGAATATTGTATAAAAGCCTGCCTTTAACTGTTTATAGGAAGATAAAACAATCTCAGTTAGGAGGTTGGTAGAGGTTTGGCATATTGCTGCCCAATGCTATGTAAGGATGTTTAGTAAATTCAACAAAGTTTTTCTCTGCCGGATGCCCTTTGTACGGAATCCAATACGCCCAGGGTGTGTTTGCCCAAATCAACACATAGGACAACGGCAATTTATTGGCGGTAAGTACTTTTAATAACCGCTGGGTAAACCAGGACGAATCGGGGACACCCTGCAGTCCGGTTTCCGTTATCGCGGCGAGTTTGTTGTGTCCCTGGGCATAATCGGAAACAATCTTTATTTTATTAATGGCCGCATCTATGGGATGCTGCGGCTTCATATCTTCATATTGGTCCATACCTACGAGATCTACTACATCGTCACCTGGATAGAATGCCATGTATTCTTTTTCATTACTGAAACCGCGATCGGGCGACCAGGCAAAAAGCATATTGTGCACACCCAACGTGTCGGTTAGATACTTGGCCGTATAGCGATATAGCACCTTGAACTGTTCTGGTGTACAGTGCCCCGCTCCCCACCAAAACCAATTGCCGTCCATCTCGTGCCAAGGACGGAAAATAATCGGAATCCATTGCCCGTTCCTATCCACGAGCGTCTTGTCAAAGTCGGCCAGTGATTTCAGCATCGATTTAAATTTCCCATTAAACAGACCTCCCGGCAGTATTTGGGAAACGGCTTCCACAGGAGACCTCTGCCAGTAAAAAGAGCTATCTGTTACCGGGTTGCGGACATGCCAGCAAAAAGTGAGTACTCCTTTTCGGTTATAGGCATCGATTGCCAGCTCCCGCATCATCTTCTTCTCATAAGAAAACCACGTATTTCCTTTGCCGGTATCTGTCGCCTTGGCAAAATCAAAACCATATACCGCAGGATATTGTCCCGTCAGTGTTTTGATGTCCGAACGGTATCTTGAGATTCCTGTGTTCTGCAATTCATTAGACCAGGCGTGTACAGAGTCGATGACACCGGACTTCGTAGCGTCCTGTTGCCCCAAAAGGATATGGGATGAGGCGTTTTGTTTCAGGTTGTAGAAGAGGTCTGCCACCTGATTAATGGCATTTTTGTCGGTAAGATTTTTCTTTGTTTCCGCTTCTGTGTGGGTAGGCTTTCCGTCGTGTTTTATGGGAACGAACGGGTTGTTCGGCTCGTGTCCGGGAATGCTGTCCAACGAGATTACATGCAGGTCGAAATTGTCGACATACAAAGTACCCACACATTGGCTCAAGGCCACCATAATACGGCAGCCGGAGGCACCATCAGGTACCATGACCTGCTTTTTCGCTTCCTTCCAGTTTTGCGTGCCTTCTATGTTTGCAAGCGTGACATTGTCCCCTATCTTGTCTTTCCCCGATTGGAACTCCAAGATTACAACACCTGTATTCCATGCATTGGGTCCACGCTTTATATTCAGGGACTGGACAGCACAACCTACCTCAACAGCCTTGGTGTTTTTGGGAAACCGTACGGACTGATCCATGCCGACCCATTGTGTGCCTTGCAATGACAGGATTACGGCGGCATTCTTACCTTCAAAATGCACATAGGGTGAGACCTTGATGTCTGGATTGGCCGACCAGCTTTCCAAGTCGTCTTCGAAACTGCCATTTTTAAGCAGATTCCTCTGTGCAGATAAAACTGTGGATAAAAGAACCAAGGCAGACACCAAAATATATTTTAAATAATCCATACGCATTAAACTACTATTACAATAATCCCATGTCATCAATATAAATTGTTTCTGCCGTTCCACTGGCCTCCTGTATGACAATGGAAGTCAGGGAGGATATAGTGCCGAAAGAGGACAGTGAGAGAGAAAGGTCAGTCCATGCACCATTTACGATTGAGATCTGCTGAGGATTACTATAGTCGCTGTTGATTACTACATTCAATACATTGCCCGTAGAAGAACCGTCTCCGCCATAGACCGAAAATTTCAGAGAACTATATCCCGTCAGGCTCAAGGCGGAGCCTGTATTGTAAAGCTGTAGTCCTCCCCAACCTGAAGAATAAGTACATCCTATGGCATAAGAACCTCTCTTTACAACAGAGGATTCATTGAGCACGGTGGTGCTACTCCATCCATAATCCGCATTCCAATCGGTAGCCAACTGGTCATCATAGATAAGATATTTAAAGCCAAATTGACTGGAAGATTTAACCGTCCCCCCTGCTGTTATGACATATATGTACGCCGTGACCACACCGTCAGGTACGATTACCTGAATTTCCGTCGCCGTAGATGAGATAATCGTTGCGGGAGTTGCGTTAAACAAGACCGAATCCACATCGATAAAATAAGTACCTATAATGGTAACTGTATCGCCGCTTGATCCAGAAACGGGATCAAAGCTCGTGATGGTGGGCGCGGGCTGGTTGATCGTAAAGCCATAGCTGACCGAACCATATAATGTGGTCACGACTAACCCTGTGCTTGTGTTCCAGTCGGTCGTATCGGGCATTGTAAACAATATGCTTGTATCCGTTACATACGTGGAATTGAAATACAGGGAGACTCCATTTAACGTGATACTGATAACGGTGGACAGATTTTTCCCGATGATTGCATACATATTGCTCAAACTACCACTGGTAACGGTAGAGTCAAAAGCTACAACACGTGTTTCGTCATACACACTGGCTGAATCCAGTGTTATCTGGTGTGAAACATTTGAATAGGTAGAATCTTTGGCAACAGTTCTGATTCTTGTTATGACAGGCGCACTGCCACTACTGTTGTCGTCCTTTTTACAGGAATAGATATTTATTGCGAAGAGATAAAAAAACAGCAGCTTCAAAAATAAGTTGTTCATAAAATAATTTTTATTAGAAGGAATAGGATACCGGATCCTCTAACAACAAAGGATTGGAAGAGGTAGCCGTAGCAGGATAAGGAAAAATAAAATCGTCATCGGTAGGCGTGTAATAACCATTGCCATAGCGCACCGGGACAGTGCTGTTGTCCGATGTACCCCTATCTTGCTGCTTAATGATAGTTATTGCAGTAGGATGCGTTGACACATTAAACCCATCCAAACGACACAAGTCAAACCAAAAATCATTCTCAAAAGCCAATTCCCTCCTCCTCTCGTCCAATATGTCGTCACGGTAAAGCGTTTGAGGTGCGTTCGGATTTGTGGTAGCAGAATAGGCGGCATTAGTTGTGTAATAACCTCTACGGATACTCAATAGGTCGCTCAGACCTGCTCGCTCCCGGACCATATTAATAGCGGCAAGTGCCGTAGCGTCCGTCGAACTGCTTTGTCCCGCCATAACAGCCTCGGCAAGGATCAGATACACTTCAGAATAACGCATGAGATAAGTGTTCATCGAAGTTGATTGTGCCGAACCAACACCTCCATTGTCGGCAGGCGTACCCACCACGTACTTTTTTACGGCAGCATGCGTACCTTGTGGATTGACACTGGAACTTACCGTAAATCCACCATCGGCCTGAAGTAGGTAAGAATAATAGTCTCCGGCAAGCATAATGGTAGCAATACGCCTGATGTCGCCAGAGGAATAAAGATCTTGCAAGTCGAAAGTCGGCCCACAGACACCATAGCCATCGCCTGTGCCTGTAAGTGTCGTCGTATAGGCAAAGGATGATTGTACCGCATTGCCATAACCATAGCCACCGTTGCCATTCCATTGCAATGCCACTACGGACTCTTCATTGTTGTTGTTGGCTGTTTTGAACAAATCTTCAAATGTCATACCCGTAACCTCACTTCCATACAGCTTAAATTCGCCACTATTGATTACCTTTTGCGCATAATATTTAGCACTGTCATAGTTCTGCATGGTAAGATAGACTTTAGACAACATGGCTTCCGCGGAGCCGCTGGAGATATGCCCTTGAGCCGTAGATGATCCGCTCCGAACCATGGAAGTACAATTATTCACGGCATACAGCATATCATTTTTAATGAACTTGTACACATCTGTCACTAGGTTGGTATTGATTTGGTAATCGGTAATGTAATCCTCGTAATCCTCAATGATGGGTACTGGCCCGAATAACCGTACCAGATAAAAATAGGCGAGCCCTCTCATAAAATGAGCCTCTCCCAATGCATTTTGCAACACACTGGATGTTACGGACGAGCCAACATACTGGGGTAAATTATTGATCAGTCCATTGGATTGGGCTACGACGGTAAACAATGCGTTCCATGCATTTGTCAGTTCCGTATTGGCACTTGTTACGGCAAAGCCTCCAAAATTAGCCACGTCGCTGGAATAAGACCTGCCATTGCCGCTCATCATTTCACCGATGGCCCAACCCACTTTTGTATTCCAGCCAAACCAGGGAACACTGTATAACGCATTGGTACTAGCATAAACCTGGTCGTCGGTCTGGTAATAACTCGCTATAGTCAGCTCGTCCTGTGGGTTTCTCTCAAAGAAACTTTTCTTACAGGCAGAGAAAACGGCTATAAGAGCAAATAAGATTATATAATAAAAACGGGATATATATTTCATCTTTTGCATTTTTAAATTATTAAAATTAAAACTCAGCATTGATGCCGACCGTAATGGTGCGCGGAACTGGGTATCGACCTAAATCAACATTGGCCAGGAATACATTCTGGTTCATTGCGCCAATTTCCGGGTCAAGTCCAGAATATTTTGTAAACAAATGAAGATTTTGCCCACTTATATATACCTTAAGCCTATTTACCTTGAATTTCTTAGTAAGCTGGCTGGGAAGCGTATAGCCAAGGTTGACATTTTGTATTCTGAGGAAACTTGCAGATTCCAAAAACCTGTCGGACATATAAAGATTGGGGTTGTCGGTTCCACTTTTCGGAGCAGGAATGTTGGAATCCACATTTGTGGCCGTCCAGAAATCGGCTGCGGACGCAACTTGATTTTGGTACAAAGTGGCAAGCCCGGAAGTGCTATATTTTAACGCGTTCAGCACCTTGCCACCGTAGACCCCATTCAAAAATATCGTTGCCTCAAAACCTTTATAACTAAAAGTATTGGAGATGCCATAAGTGAAACCAGGATTGGGGTTTCCGAGATAGGTCTGGTCGTTCTCGTCTATTACGCCATCGTTGTTGATATCCGTATATTGAATGTCGCCTAACCATGTACCTGCACTGGTATTTTCAACAGACCTGCCAAACTGTAATGGTGCAGATGCCAGTTGAGATGCAGTGCGGAACAGGTCTTTGATTTTGTAACCATAAAACTCTCCTACGGCGCGCCCTACGCTTGTTCTTGTAACTGCCTGTGCAAGATAGCCGTTGACAATAGTGCCACTGATATAAGGTGTCCCATCGGCCAAGGAATTGACGCGGTTGACATATTTGGAGAAAACGATGGAGGTACCCCACTGAAAACTTTCGTTGTCAATATTTTTAGTCTTAATGGTAAGGTCGATGCCTTTGTTGGTCACGTTACCTCCATTTATGTAAGGAGGGCTGATAACCGCATAAGATGAATACTCAGCCGTGCCGCCTGTCAGGTAGGCAGGAAGGGATGCCTGAAAAAGAAAATTCTTCGAAGTTTTCTTGTAAACATCTACCGACAGGTCTATTCGATGTTTAACGAATGACAAATCCAATCCCACATTCGTTTGGATGTCAGTTTCCCAAGTCAACGCGTCATTGGATATCTTGTCGATGACAAATCCGGTTCCCAATCCAGTAGATACGGCACTCAGGGCGGAGCCGTATAGGTAGTTGGGCACGTTCTGGTTCCCAACTTGTCCGTATCCGATTCTTAATTTGGCATCTTGCACAGCATTGGAAAGAGACTTCCAAAAGTCCTCATCCGAGATATGCCACGAGACCGCAAAAGAAGGAAAGTAGCCCGTCTGATGACCGTCTGCAAACTTAGAGGAGCGGTCAGACCTTAACGTGGCTGTCATGCTGTAACGGTTGTTGTAGGTGTATATCAACCGACCATAAAAGGACTGCAAAGCCTGGCTGCCCTTAAATTCCGTGTTAGTTGCCGAGGTAGATGTTCCAAGATTGAGCGTCTGTATATCATTGCCTCCTACAAATCCTTGTGTATTGGCAGTTATGCCACCCCATGTAGCCTCATTTACTTCATACCCCAACATCCCGACAAAATTATGTTTGTCAAAATTATGCACATAAGTCATGTAAGACTTGTAGCCCCAATAGGTGTTATTGGTCGTGCGTCTCCAGAGTTGCGCCGTTTCATTTACATAGGTGCCCCAACTGTAGGTAGGATAAAAAAGCAAACCGTCCGTCCATGTGAAATCTCCATTTACCTCATGGCGCCAGGTCAGGTCCTTAAAAAAATTTAACTCGCCATAGACCGAACCATTTATTTGGCTTCTGGTAAGTGTATTATTGATGCTGAGTGCCTGTGCAACTGGATTTATCGTACCTCCTGTTTGTCCCTCAGACGGACCAGCAAAAGAGCCATCTGCATTGTAGACAGGTACGTCAGGTGCGCTCAGCAGTGCATTATATACTATACCGTTGTTGTCGCTAAGCACGCTGCGCTGGGAACTTCTGCTTGCCATCATATTGGTTCCCATCTTGAACCAGCTCTTGGCTTGCGTATTGGCATTGACACGAACGGTATAACGTTTGAAGTTATTGCCGATAATAGTTCCATCTTGATCAAAATATCCCCCGGAGATATAATAGTCTGAACCCTGATTGGCACCTGATACCGCAAGCTGATGATTAGACATAGGTGCAGTCCCAAAGATTTCATGTTGCCAATCTGTACCATCACCCAATAAATCAAGATTGGTAAACTCCGCCCTGCGGGAAACGCCATACGCGTCCGCTAAGGCATTCTGCAAGTTGGCATACTGTTTTAGATTCATCATTTTGATAAAACGATTCTGTTGTTGCCATCCATAATATCCGTCATAGTTCAGTTTGGCATCGCCTTTCTTACCTTTTTTGGTCGTGATAATAATAACACCATTGGATGCCCGGCTTCCATATATAGCGGTAGCGGAAGCATCTTTCAATACTTGGATGTCTTGGATATCACTTGGATTGATCATGGACAACGGGCTGACCGATGTTTCATCGCTATTGTTGGTCAACATGGGAGACGTGCCACTTGTACTGTAGTTGGTGGCGTCTCCGGAAATAGGAACGCCGTCGATAACATATAGCGGTTCATTAGAACCACTAAGAGAAGTTATGCCTCTGATATGTACGGACGTGTTACTGCCGGGAGCTCCGGAGTTTTGCGTCACCGTGACTCCGGAAGCACGTCCCTGCAACATCTGGTCAACACTCGCTTGCGGCACATTTTCCAACTCCTTAGCCGAAATAGAAGATATCGCTCCATTTACGTCACTTTTTTTCTGCGTACCATAACCGATGACGATTACCTCTCCCAAATCATTGGCGATCGTGGGGACAAGGACTACATCTAAGGGTGCCTTGACCGAATCGGTTGCGATTTCCACCAACCGCTTTCCAATAAAAGAAAAGCGTATCGCATGTTGATTGACCGGCAACGAGATGGTAAACCTACCATCCACATCTGTCTGTGTCATCACCGACGAATCCAATGTGTACACCGTTACACCTGGCAGGGTTGTTCCTTTTTCGTCTTTTACGGTACCTGTGATTGACTTTTTCTCTTGTGCAGAACCAATAATTACCAGAAAAAAAATAGCAATCGTTAGGGCGAGCAATCTTATTAATTTACCATTCATAAATCGTTTTTTAAGCAGATGCAAAAATATACATAGAACGTATCATAATATTGAACAGTTTTAACATATTTTGAACAGTTTTACAAAAAAACGTTAGTTAGTTTTATAATATATTGGAAATTAAATGTTTATAAACACAAAAATGATAATATTATGCAATGGCATAAAACATTATTAACAAACAAATGAACGTTTTCTTATTTTTGCTGAAACAAAATTTTCATATATGGAGCCGATGAGAGAGATAACGCCGCTTACAAACAGCGACTGCTTCACCTTTTTTTCCCGCACAAAAGAGAAATTCAACTTTCCCCTGCATTACCATGAAGAATACGAATTGAATCTTATATTGCACGCAAGCGGAGCCCAGCGAATCGTCGGTGACCATATTGGGCTGATATCCGATTATGAACTGGTTTTTTTGGGACCCGACCTGCCCCATACATGGAACAACCATAAATGTGAAAGTAAGTCCATCCGGGAAACAACCATCCAGTTCCACAAGGATATGTTGGATGACACGTTGTTGCGCCGTAATCAATTAAGCCAGATCCGGGGCATGTTCCTATTGGCCAACCAAGGAATCGCCTACTCCGAAGCCACCATCAAAAAAATACTTCCGGCCATTCTTTCCCTTACCGAAAAAACAGGATTTGATTCTTTTCTTGAGCTGCTGTCCATATTGCACGACCTTTCCATCGCACGGGACAAAAAAATCCTTTCTTCCCATACGCCCAACAATTCACTCAACAACTATAACAGCCGTAGGATTGAGGCTGTCAATAACTACCTAAACAAAAACTATAACAAAGAGGTTACGTTGAACGATGTAGCCAAATTGGCGAACATGCCGGATGCTTCTTTTAGCCGATTCATCAAAAAACACACAGGCAGGACATTCGTGGACACGCTGAACGAAACCAGACTTGGATACGCCACTAGGCTACTAATCGAGACCACTCAGACAATCTCTGAAATAGCCTATTCCTGCGGGTTCAACAATGTAACATATTTCAACAGGATATTCAAGAAGAAAAAGCATTGTACGCCCAAAGAGTTTAGGGACAACTTTTCGGAAACCCGGATATTTATATAATCAGAAAACATGCCTTTACATACAATGAAGCTGAAAACATCAACCGTTGGCATTATCGGATTTTTTATCTTGTCGTGCCATCTGCCTTCCAGTGCACAAATGCCCATAACCTTACCTGATATACTAAGTGACCATGCTGTTCTGGAACGCAATAGTAATATTAACCTATGGGGAAAAGGCCCCGCAGGGAAAGAGTTGAAGATTGTGGCTTCGTGGAACAGCCACGATACCGTCAGGCTTGTCATTCCCGTAACAGGTATGTGGAACGTACCAATATCGACCCCCTCGGAAGGAGGTCCCTACCAGATCCTGTTCAAAACCGACAACGAGACCAAAACCATATCAGATATACAGACTGGAGATGTATGGCTTTGTTCCGGACAATCGAACATGGAATTTAACATGCGCTGGGGAATAGATACCGTGTCGGGGAAATACCATGTCAAACCTAACCCTAAAATACGCTTTTTCCAAGTTGACAGGAATTATGACTATATCCCTGTTTCAAATGTAAAGGGCAAATGGATTGTTTGCGATGCCAATACGGTCCAAGATTTCAGTACGGTAGGGTATTTCACCGGCAGAAAAATTCAGGAAAAAACCAATCTTCCGATTGGGCTTATTGGTTCTTATTGGGGAGGCACCAATATACAAGCGTGGATGCCAGCGTCCTGCTTTGACCGACCGGAACTAGACCCAACCCTTATGCACATGGACGCTTACGATGGCTGTCCCAGGGGATATTCCATTTTGTACAACGCAATGATATACCCATTGTTCAACTATACCATTAAAGGCTGTGTCTGGTACCAGGGAGAAACCAATGTTGACTATGACTGGATGCGGTACGGCAAGCTGCTTTCCAGTATGATAGCTGCCTGGCGGTTTGGGATGAACAACAACTTTCCATTTTACACGATCCAGATTGCATCTTGGAATGGTTATAAAGGCCGACATGCGGCTTATTTGAGAGAGCAGGAAGCCCAACTTGTCCACACCGTTCCCAACTATGGGACGATCTCAATTTTGGATTTGACCGATGACACAACCAATATCCATCCCAAGGTCAAAATGGAAGTCGGAGAAAGAATGGCAGACCTTATTTTGCAGGACATTTACCATCAACCCACTGTAAAAGCTTTAGCTCCAACAATCGTCGGCACTATCTTTTACGACGGATCTGCGGAAGCGCAATATGTATCCAGTAGTGAACTACACATGAAAGGCAATGAAATTTATTGTTTTGAAATTGCAGGTTCCGATAGCTCGTTTCATAAGGCAAAAGCAGTATTGGAGAAAGGAAAGAAGATAAAAATCTTTTCCAAGGATGTAAGGACGCCCAAATATGTACGGTACTGTTTCCAGAATACATCAATACCCAATCTATTCGATGACGCTGGTTTGCCACTCAATCCTTATCGATCCGACAGTTTTATAGACAGGTAATCGGCATTTTCACAGCCTTCCTCTTTTGGAAAAGGTGATGTGCCGACTCTCCAAAAAACAGAAACGGAAGAGTTGACGTTCAACAGGCTGTATTGGGTTATCTTCCATGACGGTCGATACAACACACACATTACAAGATATGTCTAAAGACGCTATTACCTTATCCATAGCCCTGGGTTCTGAGCAGACGAATGACTACCCTAAAAAAGATATTTTTCAGCTATATCCAAATAGTTGACCGCATAAAACCACATTACTCTGATTTGGTGATGGCAATTTATATGCCCTGTTAGTTCTTTTTTGAAGGTCGTATATTCAAACCGCCAACTCGAAAATGTTTGTACATTGTTTGTACATAAAAAAGCAGCAACGACTTCCACGTCGTAACTGCTTGATTTCCAAGTGGGCCCACCTGGGCTTGAACCAGGGACCACCTGATTATGAGTCAGGTGCTCTAACCAACTGAGCTATAGGCCCTGAATCTCCAACAACGGAAAATTCACGGGCGGCAAATGTAGAAAATGCTTTCGATATTTTCAAATATTGCAGCGATATTTGAAAATTTTAATGTACGTTTCAACAAATGAAGGTAATTTTCCGATTATGCAAAAAATAAAAAACATCATCTTCGACCTTGGCGGCGTGTTCATAGACATCGATTTTGACAAGACGAGAAAAGCCTTTGAGGCAAGCGGCATCACGGATTATGCGGCCAAGTTCAGCCAGCACCATGTGAGTCCTTTGTTCCAGGAGTTCGAAACGGGAAAGCTGTCGGCAGCCGCATTTCTGGATGGTTTTCGAGAGACATTCCATACAACGCTTTCCGATGCGGAGATTACGCAGGCGTGGAACGCGATGCTGGGACATTTTTCACCGGAAAAAATAGAATGGTTGGAACAGGTCAACCAACGCTACCGCACATATCTTTTTTCCAATACCAATATCATCCACCAGCAGCAGTTTGAGCCACAGTTTGTACAGGAGATAGGACATCCGATACACGATTATTTTCTGCATATCTATTATTCGCACGACTTGGGGCTGCGCAAACCAAGCGTTGCGTCTTTTGAAAAAATATTGGCAGAGCAACAACTTGACAAAAACGAAACGCTCTTCATCGACGACACCATCGGCAATATTGAAGGCGCCGACCAAGCCGGGCTTTCTACTTTTTTCCTTGATCTGGCAAACGGGAAAAAACTACAGGACATCCCGCTATAACCTTTTATACCCGTGCACGGTAAAAAGCGGGGTACTCAGGATTCGAATACCCGAACTTTAACCTAAGAAATAAATGATACATGAAGCGCAAGTAAACCATACCCGTTCATCAGACTAAGGCTCGGGTTGGATGTTGGGTTTTGGGGATGTCAGCGCGATGGCACACCTGCTGGCACTTGAATACCTAACACGCGAAAGGGGTTCTGAAAACGCATTCCACTTGCAACGGAAGCATCAAAACGGAGGTTTTTTGGAAGTAAGTCCATGACAATTTTCCTACAAATAAGTTGAAAATGCAATGGATATGCCTATCTTGGTGGATGAAAACAACGATTAGGAGCATGGTCTTTTCCCGTAAACACATCCATCTGTTCGCTTTTGCGGCATTGCTGCTAACCTCCTGTTCCCGTTCCATCGTGCAGACAGGCAAGGCATCTTATTATGCCGGCAATTTCATCGGGAAGAAAACAGCCAACGGTGAAACTTTTGCCAAGCGGAAGAAAACCGCCGCTTCCAAGACCTTGCCTTTCGGCACCATCGTGAAAGTCACCAACCTTTCCAACGGCAAATCTGTCAAGGTGCGTATCAACGACCGCGGACCATTTGTGGCAGGCCGCGACATTGACCTGAGCTGGCTTGCCGCAAAGAAAATCGGAATGCTCGACCAAGGCGTCGCTCCCGTCAAGATGAAATACAAATTGCCGAAAAAGAAATAATCCCGCTCGTTTTTCGTTATATAATATAGACAAGGTAAAGATGTACAACGAAAAATCTATTTCTTGAAAAAAGTCCTATTCACTGTAACCAACGACCTCAATTATGACCAGCGTATGCAGCGTATTTGCAGTACACTCCAGGCTGATGGCTACGATGTTACGTTGATTGGACGCGGCTCCCCAGCGTCTTCCACATTGACACAACGGACATACGGCCAAAAGCGGATTAAGTGTCATTTCAATTCCGGCCCTCTTTTCTATGTCGAGTATAATGTTCGGTTGTTTTTTTACCTATTGTTCAAACGGGCGGATGCCATGTGCGCGGTTGACCTGGATACGATACTTCCCGTTTACTTCGCCGGTATTTTCCGGAACAGCAAACGGGTGTATGATGCACACGAATATTTCACGGAAATGAAAGAGGTCGTCACGCGTCCTAGGATACATCGGTTTTGGCTGCGCGTGGAAAGGTTTGCCGTGCCGAAATTCCCGCAAGGTTATACCGTCAACACCTTTATTAAAAACAAACTGGCAGAACTGTACAAGGTCAATTATGCAATCGTGCGCAACCTCCCTTTGTACGAAAATATAGTACCCTCCAATCGTATCTCGGAAAAGAAAATCTTTATCTACCAAGGTGCAGTAAACGAGGGTAGAGGTTTTGAAACTTTGATTCCTGCTATGAAATCCGTAAATGCGGAACTGCATATCTATGGGAACGGCAATTATGTCAACCAAGTAAAACAATTGATTGCGGACAACGGAATAGAAAACAATGTCAAGCTAATGGGGAGCGTCATGCCCGAGCAATTGAAAAAAATTACACCAGAAATGTATGCAGGCATTATGATTGTTGAAAACTGCGGATTGAATTTGTATAATTCCCTTGCCAATAAATTCTTTGATTTTATGATGGCAGGCATTCCACAGATATGCATTGATTTTCCAGAGTATAGAAGCATCAACGACCAATATCGATTTGGCTATATGGTTCCTGATATTGAAAGCAAGACCCTGTCTGATGCGATGACAAGACTGATGCAGGATAAAGAATTATATAAAAAATTGAAAACCAATAGTATA
Source organism: Chitinophagaceae bacterium (assembly GCA_047606825.1). Lineage (GTDB taxonomy): Bacteria > Bacteroidota > Bacteroidia > Chitinophagales > Chitinophagaceae > Rhizosphaericola. Next base: position 100,864 of record JASGDY010000112.1, on the reverse strand, counting down.
GCTGCAAGGGAAGAACTCAACTGGCAAGCAGAATCTAAAACATTATTAGCATTCTATAAATCACTGTTACAGCATGGATAAGATACGCTTTGGCATCGTAGGTTATGGACATGTTGGCAACAAACACCGCCAACATATACTCGCGCATCCCGATGCCGAATTAATCGCAGTATGCGACATGGACTATAATAAAACAAAAAGCATAAAAAATACAGGGTTACATGTTTTTGAATTGTTGGAAGACATGCTCACGATGTGCCAACTGGATGTCCTTTGCGTATGCACACCCAACTACCTGCACTGCGTACACACGCTTGCCGGACTGGAAAACAATTGTCATGTCGTTGTCGAGAAACCAATGGCAATAATGGTTTCAGACTGCGAAAAGATGATTGAAAAAGCAACGAAAAAGAAAAAAAGCATTTTTACTGTTATGCAGAACCGTTATGCACCGTCTGCAAAATGGTTAAAAAAATTAATAGAACAAGACGCGTTAGGCAAAATATTTCAGATACAGGTCAACTGTATCTGGAACCGCAACCAAGAATATTATAGCCAAGGAAATTGGCGCGGTAAGCAAGCAATGGACGGCGGTGTATTGTTTACACAGTTCAGCCATTTTATTGATATACTATATTATTTGCATGGAGACATACGCGACTATATTGGCGGCATAACCGCCAATTTTAACCATCCTTACACAGAGATTGAGGACAGCGGTTCTTTTGTGATGTACTCTCAAAAAAATGCTATTGTAAATTTTAACTATTCTATTTGTTCACATGGACAAAACATGGAAAGCTCTTTAACGATTATTGCCGAAAAAGGTACGATAAGAATCGGGGGACAATACTTAGATAAAATAGAATATAACAGTATCGAAAACACGTCTGTGCCTATGTTGGAAACAACCGCAGCCAACGATTATGGGTTCTACCAAGGCAGCATGAACAACCATGACAAAATCATCGCCAATGTCATTGACAATCTAATGTATGGCAAACTATTCGTTTCATCAGCAGAAGATGGTAAGGCGGTCGTCAACATCATTGAAAACATGTACAAAACAGCAAAAAGATTATAGTGCTTTTCGACATCATCATACCGACCTACAACAATCTGGAAGAATTGCAGCAATGCCTTTCAGGATTGGAAAACCAAACGATACGTGGTTTCCGGGTATGGATATGCGTAGACGGGAGTACGGACGGAACTCTGGAATATTTAAATAATGCCCATTATCATTTTACTTTTATAGTAAAAACGCATACGGACAATAAAAACCACGGACGCGCAGCTACCAGGAACCTTCCTTTAAACGAATTAAAATATAAATACGTTGTCTTTCTGGATTCTGATTTAATTCCCGCCCAGGATTTACTGGAAAAGCATCTGCAAATATTAGAAGTTGGCAATACGATTTCGCTCGGTTGCGTCCAATATGACGACGTGGACAACGTATGGACCAACTATATCTTATCTCGCGGAAAATTTAGATTCAATACGGTACGCAAAGTCCCATTTCAATATTTTGAAAGCAACAACGTGGCAATGCCGTCGGCTATATTGAAGGCCGTACAAGGCTTTGACGAAAACATCACAACCTATGGCGGTGAAGACACCGAACTCGCCAACCGCATTTATAACCAATACCAACTCGTTACGATTTATAATAGAAGTGCAGTTACGTCAGGCGTTTTAAATAAATCGTTAAATGATGCGCTGCAACAAAGAGAAGATTTCGCACGGAAAAACCTGTCATACATCATCAACAAAAACGCCCACAGCGATGCACTTTTCCAAATTCGTTTTCTTCAAAAAAAACGCGCCTATGTTTTGTTTAAGATAAGCGCACCTTTTGAAAATTATATCATTCGTATCGTCTCGAAAAAGACAAAAGCCAATAGAGGTGTCCATCTGTTGGTTTTCCTGTCGATGTATCGGGGACTTCATGGACTATAATTTTCCTTCTTTTCTTTCACACATTCAATGATTTTCAGTCATCCGTTTTGTGATGGATATCCCAATATCCACCATACGTTCCATATTTACGGGCAAGTATTCCCACATCTTTCAACTTGGCAAAATCGGTCATCGGTGCCCTTGGTCAATACATTATTCAGCAGCAGTCGTTGCTTGTAGACGCACATATTTGTTAATCGAGCCACCATCAGTAGGATAATAGCCCCTCACCAACACAAGAGTGCTCTCCTCGAAATAGAAAAACATGGCAAATTGGTTATCGCCTGCATTTTTTATTCCATAGATAGTACCTGCTTTCTGTATGAATGAAGTTCCAGAATAGGCCATTGCAGTATCAAGGGAAACTTTCTCGATACCGTACTTGCCAACAGAAAAACCTGTACCGGTGGGATATTTAAAAGTATAGGAATCGGAAGTAAATTCTACGGTTCCACCTTTCCCTAACTCGTAAGTTATTACACCTGTCATAGCGTTTTTTGATTCTATCAACGTCCACTGTCCTATGATTGATGGCCCTGTGTCAGCAGATTTTTTGCAGCTTACCGACAACATCACAGCAGCTAATGCAGTAGCTAAAAGCGTCTTTTTCATCGTAAAATGTTTTGATATAGGATATATACGTAAGAACGATTGGGCATGTTGGGTTGGTTAGGAGAATTTTTCAAGAATATTTTTCAAGGCTTCGGAAAGCCGAATAGACAAATAAAATGTACACATGCGTCTCTGCTCGTTAGAAAAATATGGCAGTATTGATTATACTATTTGACCAAGCTCCGTAGGGGCGGCCTTATATAAAAGGCCGCCCCTACGGAGCTTGGTTGTTCGATGTATATTATTGCTACGAAAAGCTCGTCCACCGCGGCGGGCTATTTCGACGCTTGATTAACTCTTATAGTATAAGTGGAATAAAAGTTTAAAATGATATTTGAATACGTTATACTTTTTATTTTTGCCCTCATGCTATAACCCCAACTGCACTCCTGCACTATACCATTTCCCCGGCAACGGTGCTGCCGCGGCTTCGATATATGTGACATCGGTTATATTGGTCGCATCGACATACACACGCAGCTTGTTGAGAAGATGGTAACTTACCTTGCCGTCCAACAAGAAATAGTCTTTATAGTTGACACGTTTTTGGTAGCGTCCGGCGAGGCTGATATTGAGTTTTTGGAAGATGTCGGAGCTTGCCGTCATGACCAGTTGGTCACGCAGACTGTTGATGGCATATAATGAAATCGTGTTGCTGGACGGTTGTGTAATTTTAGGTTGAAGGTTGGTATAGGAGATGCCGAACAGGCTATGCGAAAACAAACTATGCTCCGTACCTTTAACCGTATAGTCAAGTGCGAAAGTGATGCCCTGCGTATTGATGCGCTGGAAGTTGTTGGGCTGCCAGGCATCGTCCACCGTGGACTTAGTCCAGTCGATGAAATGGTTGATACGCCTATAAAAATAGCTCGCGGTGGCGTTGAGGTTTTTATAGTTGTATTTAAAGCCTGATTCTATGTATTGTGCTTTTTCGGAAGTGAGTTCGGCGTTGCCGATATTGGACGGGCCTTTATAGTAAAGGTCTGTATAGGTCGGGAGACGTTGCCCCGTTCCGATATTGGCAAACCATTTCAGGTTTTTAACAATTAAATAACCTGCATCCAAACCGGGAAACAACTGCCAGCCATATTCCGTGTTATAGTTAAGGTAAGCACCTGTAGTCAAGGACAACCGACCTAGATTGTTAAAGCGATATTCTCCCGAAAGTCCATAGTTGTAGCGGTTGTGATTGCCGAGGTTGGTGCTGATGGTATGTTCGTTCCTGCCTTCCAACCCAAAACCGATATCACCTTGCGTCGTGTGGATGGTGTTGTTCCATTCAAGGTTGACAATATGCGTTTTGTGGAGGTTGCGCGCCGTCAGTGGATTGACGATATAGCGATAATCGTCTTCGGTAAAATGGTAGCTGAGCCTCGGCACCATTTTCCAGTTGGGGTTTAGCTTGGTCGTGTAACCGATGGCTGCCATTGCGGTGGCAACCTTTTCCCCTGAGTTTTTGTCCCCGGGCGCTGCATAAAATCCATTGGCACCAAACTTATTGTAGGTATAACCACCGAGCACGTCGAAGGCGCTGTTTTCGTTGGTATAAAACTTCCCTTGGTAAAAAGCCTTGTTGTTCTTAAATGCTGTATTGTAGCGGTAGCCATTGCCCAAATCATGCGAAAGCGAGAGGAGATGGTTGGCTTTGTTGGTCGTTTTTGCCAATGTGACCCGTGTACCCCAATTGTTGTAGTCGTTGTCGGAAGATTCACTTTTTTTAAAATTGGAGCCGGCATAACCTGTAACGAGGAGCGCATCTTTTTGCGGCGTTTTGGTCACAAAATTAATGGCGCCTGTCAATGCATTGATACCATAGATACGTGCCGCCGAACCACGCAAAACCTCAACATGGTCAATCACGTCCAATGTTATCGGCAGGTTCATCATGTTGTGTCCCGTCTGTGGGTCGGTCATTCGGATACCATTGATAAGCACCAACGACTGGTCAGACGTGCCGCCGTCAATCGAAACATCGGCCTGTACGCCGCCGGGGCCGCGCTGGCGCAAATCCACGCCAGCCACATAACTCAACACGTCATTGACCGAACGTATCGGCAATGCGTCTATCTGCGCCTTGGTAATGATGCGGATATTGCGGTCTTGCTCCTTGACGTTGTATTGCAATCGGTTTTCTCTAACCACGACCGTGTCCAATGCCGTGCCTTCCATCTGCGCCTGCACGTAAAAACCCGAAAACAAAAGGGTTGAAAATAAAAGCTGTTTTTTCATTTATGTTGTATTTTATCTATCGGTCGGTGTCTTCACCGAGCGAAACAATTGTATATTTTATTTTTATCATTTTGTTAAGTCCACGGCAAAACTACTATCTTGCCGGACGGCTTGAATGTTCCGGTTATATAAATGTCAGGTAGTCCGGTTTTGGAAATATTGTCCAATATGCTCGTCGTCAACCGAAAGGACGACAAGGCTGTCTATGTGCAGTTGGCAGAGCAAATCTCAACGGCCGTCAAGGGCGAAATAGTGCCGCCGGGTTGCGCGTTGCCCGGTACGCGGCAACTGGCAGAAACCCTGCACCTACATCGCAAAACCATCGTCGCCGTGTATGACGAACTGGCATTGCAGGGCATTGTCACGTCGATTCCCAACAAGGGGACTTTTGTCAACCGCGACATTGTTTTTGACATGCTTGGCTCGGATGGGAATAGTGAGGGAAAATCTTTTCCTAAAAAATCCAAACTGTCGGTCCCGCACAACCGCATATTGGAAACAACTGCGGCAAAGCCATGCGGGGACTTCGTTTGGGACGATGGAATGCCCGACCTACGGCTCTTTCAAGCAGAAAGACTTGGTATTGCATTTGCCCAGGTTTTCGGAAAAAAATACAGCCATTCGTATTCTTTTTTACAATATGTTTTAACACAATATTTTTCCGAATTACACAATACTAGCGTCGAGGAAAACCAGATACACGTCGTGCCGAACCGTAAGGCAGCCATAGCTCTCACCACGTTGGCATTGCTGCAAAAAAGCGATATCGTCGTCGTCGCCGAACCTGGAAACTATATCGTCAACATGGCGGTGCAACAGGCAGGCGCAACGTTGAAAACAATCCCGGTGGAAAGGGACGGTATCGACCTGACCCTGTTGGAAGAGCTTTGCAAAAAGCAACCGATAAAAATGCTGTACGCCAATCCTCAAAACCATTATCCGACGACGACGACCATGAGCTACGCCAAACGCTTGTCCTTGTTACGTTTGGCGAACCAATACCATTTTTTTATAATGGAAGACGAAACGTATAGCCTGTACGATTTCCAAAAACGAAAGCTACCGTCTTTGGCGTCGTTGGACACGGACGGCACGGTGGTTTATGTCCATTCGTTTGAACAGGTCATGCGCCCCGACTGGAATATTGCATTTGTCGTCGCACCACAAAACGTGTTGCAGGAAATCCGGAAATACAGCGCATATATGGGCGAGGACGAAACAAGCATTGCACAAGGCATCGTTGCTTCCGCGTTGCAGTCCGGCGGGCTGCAACGCCTCGTCCGCAAAAACACAAAAATCTACCAAGAACGGCGCAACCGTTTTTGCCAATTGCTGCGCACCTCTTGGGGCGAGTACACACATTTTGAAGTGCCGCAAGCCGGGTTGGGGCTGTGGTTGCAGTTTGCATGGGATTTTAACCTGTCCGCTTTTGCCAAAAAATGTGTGGTAAATGGTATCACGATTCCCAGCCATCTGCTGTACCAGTCCCGCAGGTGGACAGCGATGCGTATCGGTTATGGACGGTGGGAAGAAGAGGAGATGGAGGCATTGATAGGGAAAGGAAAGGCGTGTTTTTAACGGTCGACATGTGAGGAATAAAACATGTCTATTGGACAGTAGCCATTACGAATACACCTTGGCGATGAAACCCATATACCAGACGCACATGCAAGACAAAAGGGAATCTAAACGGGCTTTATTTTCCGCATTGACCTAAACTAACCCTTTTTTTACCGAAAGAAAAAATGTGTCACTACCAGATGTGATACTTTTACCGCCAATCGTATCGTGACATTCTTTCAACAATATCGTATGCCCAGAAAATTACTATTGCTCAGTTTTATACTAGGCAGTATCTTATGTGCCGACGCGCAGGACTCAACCCGTATCGGCTCTATCACAGGACAAGCGGAAGACACGCTCAACCACATGTCCGTCAACGGAGCGAAAGTTACCCTTATACGCTTCAACGATTCCACGACCCTACAGACAACGACGGTTGGAGCCGACGGTACTTTTGCTTTCAATAAACTACCCCTCGACAGTTTCTGGGTTCGCATCAGCTTTGTCGGCTTTGTGCCCATGAAACAAAAAGCCGTGCTATCCAAGGACATGCCGACGTACCCGCTTTCTACGTTTTACATGACGATAGCCAGCAATAACCTGGAGGAAGTCGTCGTGGTCTCCACGCCACCCATTACCTTCAATGGCGATACCACAGCTTTCCGCGCTGACGCATTCCATACCAAACCAAATGCTACAGCCGAGGACCTGCTGAAGAAACTACCAGGGATGGAAGTGGACGCAAGTGGCAACATCAAGGCGCAGGGCGAAAGCGTCTCTCGGGTACTGGTCAACGGTAAGCGCTTCTTTGGGGACGACCCAAAAATGGCAACACAGAACCTGCCTAAGGATATTGTCGAAAAAATAGAAGTCTACGATGCACAGAGCGACCAGAGTGCCTTTTCGGGCTTTGACGACGGTAACAGGGTCAAGACCATCAACATCGTCATCAAGAAAGACAAAAACGTTGGCTATTTTGGTAAACAGACAGCGGGAGTCGGACGCGCTGACAACACACTTTACAATGTCGGGGGCAATATCAACCGTTTCAACAACGACCAGAAAATATCCATTCTGGGACAGATCAACAATGTCAACAGCCAGATGTTTACCATGCAGGATCTTGGCGGCGGCAACGGGCGCAACTCGGGCGGTGGCCAAGGCAGCGGCGCATCAGGAACTTTTAACGGATCTTCCTCCGGCATCACAAAAACCATCGCAGCCGGCATCCGATATGCTGACAAATGGGGTAAGACCGATGTAGACGGTAGCTATTTCTACAACAACAGCAAGACGTGGAACGATGGACACTCCGAAAGGGAAAACCTGTACACCGACTCTACCCAAAACACCTACCAGTACGACACCACCAATACGCTCAGCCGTAACCAGAACCATAGGTTACAGTTCAATATAGAGTCAGAAATTGACTCCTCCAACCGACTGATCATACGCCCCAACATGTCGTTCATCACGAGCGACAACGAAAGCGGCCAGATTACGGATATCTTCGAGGACACGGCCAACGAGCGCGAATATATCACCCGTTCCAATATCAAAAACATAACGCACAACGCCGGATTCAATGGTAGCGGCAACGCCGTGTACATGCACCGGTTTCATAAAGCAGGCAGAACAATCTCGCTTGGCGTTGACTGGAGCGGCAACCAGAACGATGGCTACGGCTACACGACCAACATCATCAACTATGTCTCGGAGAACTATACAGACTCCATCAACCGCTACTACAAAACAAAATCCAACAGCAACACGCTGAGTGAAAACATCACTTATACCGAGCCAATCGCCCAATACCAGCAGATTGCGCTCACGTATAACCACTCCTATACCAAAAGTGTTTCGGACAGGACGACATTCAACTTCAACAACGCGACCAACCTGTACGACACGCCTGACACGACGTTGACCAACAATTTCCACAATACATACAACTCCGACCGCGTGGAACTGGGATACCATTTCAACAACAAAACAATCAATTTCAGTGCAGGAGGGGGTATGCAGTTTGGGAGACAGAACAATATCGTGAACAAGATAGACAGTTCTCTCAATTGGACGCTCAACCGCAAATACACCAACTTCTACCCTACGGCGTCTTTCCGTTGGAACATTCAGCAAGGTAGGCGTTTGGACTTCCGTTATAGCGGTAGGACGAGCCAGCCGTCGGCCAGCCAGTTGCAGCCGGTCCTGGACAATTCCAACGAGCTGAGCCAGACAATCGGCAACCCTGACCTGAAACAAACCTTTACACACAATGTAAAAGCCAACTACTTCTTCTTTGACAGAACCAACAATAAGCACTTGTTTTCGATGTTGAACTATTCGATGACATCCAACTATATTGCCAATGTAACGACCCGGTTAAGCAACGGCGGGCAAAAGACATCCTACAGCAACATGGGTGGATATTATAGCCTTGAGGGTTCGTTTGATTACGGCTTCCCAATATTGAAACCACAGTCCAACCTGTCGTTCAGGACAGCTATAAGCGCTAAAAAAACACCGGGGATCATCGTAAGCACGAGTGGAGACAGTTCCGTCAACAATACGCGCAACTATTCCTTTGGCGAACGTATCGGCTGGACGACTAACCTCGCATCCACATTTGACGTCAACATCAGTACGGAACCGGCCTATACGATTTCAAAATATAGCCTGAACACGTCATCCAACACCAACTATTTTTCGCAGAACGTAACGCTGGAAGGCACTTGGTACACCCAGTCCGGCTGGCAGGTCAATACGACGTTTAACTATACCTACTATACAGGTCTGTACAGTGTGAGCGTACCTTTGCTCAACGCCTATGTTGCCAAGTCCATCTTTAAAAACAAGGCGGGCGAAATCCGCTTCTCGGTATATGACCTGCTCAACCAAAACAAGGCGGTTTCCAACCAGAGGACAGACAACTATATCACCACCTCCACCAACACCGTACTGAAAAGGTACGGCATGATTTCGTTTGTCTACAACCTACGGAACTTTAACAGAAAGAGGCCCAATAGGGACGGCGACAGAGACAGAGATAGGGACAGAGATGAAATGGGCGGACCTCCTCCAGGCGGCGGTATGGGCGGTTTTGGCGGTCGTAGAGACATGTAAACTATTAACGGTTCATCTAACGTTTTTAATAGTCTTTCCAACGCTCGGCGACTTTGTAGGGTCGAAATATTCCCGCAATGTTTCGACCCTGTTTTAAGAGAGGCAATGTATGTGGGGTCTTTTTTTATTTTGTATTTGCATTTTATATTCCAAAGCGGTTACTCCCAATGCACAAAATCTATATCAATGGACTTGCTTAGACTTTTTAGAACAAATGCTAGTGTTTTTATCCGAGATTGCTTTCTGTGATACTGCTGCTGTCCTATAACTCCGGAAAGCGGCTGTCTAATGTATCGTTATAATGTGCCGATATACGACTACCCTTGATTTTTCTGTTGGAGATATGGCAGGTAGTAGTGTTTATAAAAATCTTTTTTAGAATCCCGGTAACTGCTTACCTCGCCTATTTTTTTCATCAGAAAAATATAGCACCACGCAAAATCTATTTGATGAGGCTTGAAACCGCTGCGGGCACTGCGAGGAAAAAGATGATGGTTGTTGTGCCATTCGCCTGCAACGATACCGGGCCACAATTGATTGATTGACTTATCATCCCTGTTGAAATCCGTACTGAAACGTTGTTTATCTTTTCCTTTTCCGTGACCTTCATAATTGAACATACGAACGCCTAGTGCCCAGAACCCTGCTGCGCCAAAAAGTGTACACGCCAAAGGATTGCCGCCTATCAGGTAAAAAATCACGTACCAAAACAACCAATTAAGCAAAGATGCCGTTATTGCTCTTGCGGGGTGTGCATAAGAACCCCACTTCCTGTATTGACGGTAACTATTGGCACGGACACCGGTATGTTTCATCAATAGTTTTACCTTGTTATAATCTTCTTCGTCAAGGTCTTTGGCAATAGGCTGATGATTGACATCAGCTAAAAAACAATACAGAAAGCCACCCTCTGCATTATAGGGGTCGCCCGGTTGGTCGGATTTGGCATGGTGGACATGATGCGAAACGACGTATATTTCTTCGGGAATCATATTCACGGTAAGGTGCTGCGTAATAAAGCACCAGAACTTATTGCGAAAAGTATAAGCATTGTGCGTACAGTAACGATGGTGCCATATTGTTCCATGCGTACCCATGATAATCATGCCGTAGATAAATGCCGCCAACAGTGTCCACCAATGAAAAAAGCAGGCAAGGAATAAGACGAAGCAAGGCACAAGAGCCAACACTTTCAACCAACCGAACAAAGGCAGCCAGTTTTTACGGCTACTGATGATATTTATCCGTGAAAAAAATTCCCTGAATATTTGCCGTGCAGTAGGTTTGATAAACACCCCCTCGTTATTTTTCCAGCCGTATGATGGAGTTTGCAATACATAGTCTAAAAAAGGCATTGTATAAAATTAAAAGTAAAAGAAAACAAGATACGGGATTTCTTTTGTACCACCGCGCTATTAATTGTTAATTGGCTTAGATTTAATCTTGACTGCCAATCAACGGTGGGCATATACACGTTTTTTAAAATCATGTCTGTTGAATATTGTGGAAAGATGAATATCCTTATTTATCATTTTTGGGCAGACTTTATTTCGATGCAGAATCAAAACATATTGATTTTCAATACATTTAAAGTTGAAAAATACAAAACAGGTACAAGGTTTTTGGATCAAACCATACAATCCCAGCGACGGTATTTTTTAACAACTAGAAAGACTAATAATGTATATCGAATACCAACTATAATAGTATTTATCAATATTATTATAGTTGCACATGTCCCATATATTCTGCAAACAGCCTCACTTTGTTAACATCTCTCGGATTAAATAAAAATGGCTGTACATCCTTTGCCATTTCCTCCATATCAATACATGCACAATGTTTCAATATTCTATCTTTTAAATCCATTGCATTATCAATTCCTAATTTCTGTTCTAGATAATTATAGTTTGGAACATCAATCTTTGAAAGTAGGAATACAACATCAAAGAAATCACGCCCCTTGTTACGTTTTCGGTTGAGAATAGCATAGAATTTCTGTGCCAATAACAAATCCAAGGGCGTACAATTGATCTGCGTAAATACATCAAACTTATTGAGGATTATTTTATCTGGCGTAAATTCAAATTGTTGAGGCTCTGTGTCTAATTGTATCAATATTTTTTCTTCCCTGTGTCCCGACAAACCTTGACTGTAAAGCAATTCAGGAAATTTTATGATACAATGAAAAGCATTTTTTAGCACCATTCTCATTTCGACCTCATAACCTTCTTTTTCTAGCTCTTTGGTAATAGTTTCGGAGACCTTAGAAAATTGTTCCTTGGGAATTTGAAAATTATCAAAATCCAAATCCTCAGAAAACCGAGTATTCCCATGCACAATACGCAAACAAGTACCTCCAAGAAATGAAAATTCATTTGCAAATGGACTATCAAAAAGGATTTGTAATATCTTGTATTGCAAATATTCCCTTATGATAAAACCCTGAAATCCTCTTATATTCTCGGGATATTCTTTTAATATTTCAGACAGTACCAACATTCGTCACTTCTTTAAAAATTTGGAAACGTTCAACCAAAGCAGAACTATCAAATAGTTTCAAATACGTTCCCATTTTTTGATAATCCAATGTTTTTAATTCCTCATTATTCAATCTCAAGGCTTCTAATGCCTCTTTATTGTTAAGGTTGGATTGCAAATACAATAAATCCAATATCGCCTTTTCAGGTTCTGCTATAAGAATCGGTCTGCTTGATGTCTGCAAAACCTTATAGCCAAAATACAAGGGCTCTTTGACCGACTGGTAGTTAAAGTTGCCTTTTGGCGTTGTATAGCTTTTGGTTTTTTGGGTAGTAATGGACGTTACCGAAAAACTCTGTTCTGGGATGAAATGATAATAAGATAATGCAGATTCTAAAGACACATAGGAAGGATGCAACAAAATATTTGCCATTTGAAACAACACAGATTCATCAACAAGAATTGAATTGAAAATATACCTTCCGTTAATCAACTTAGTTATATACCCTTTTTGTTGCCATTCATTTAGCCTTTTGGAATCAAAATGAGGATAGCTCTTCAATACATCAGAAAGTTGGAATACGCCGAACTTAATCATGCCATCTTGAAAATCAATATAATTAATTCTATTTCTCATTTTTGCTATAATTAGCAAATTTAAGAAACAAAATCAATATTGTAAACTTTTGGAGAGCCGCATCTGAAAAAATGTTTCAGATTTTCAGCTCTCATAACTTATTGATTCAATGCGTATTTCAATGTAGAGTACTACTAGTCATTTTTGACCCATTCTATACCAAAGTATACCGCCAATTTCTCCCGATGTACAACTATTTATATAGTTAAAAATATACCAAGGTATAAATCCAGCACAAAAATACCCAAATAAGCAAAGGCATTTGGGCATAAAAAAAGTTACAATGCCTTGAATTCCATAACTTTAACAATTAATTCTTATGGAACTTTATAACTATTTATATAGTCATTTCCCGACGCAGAATTGACCAAACACAGCACCCAATATATCCCTGTCAACCTCTATCTCGCCTGTTATCTCTCCGAGATAGTGTAGGCATTTGCGGATGTCCGGGACCAGTAGGTCGCCCGACAGCCCGGCATCCATTCCCTGTTTAATGTCCTGCAAGGATTCCAGGACTTTTTGTAGGGCATTCTTATGCCGGGCATTGGTGACGATGGAATTTTCGTAGTCCAATGCTCCGCTAACCATCTTGTCGTACAAAGACTGCTTGAATATGTCGATACCTTCCTTCTCTTTGGCGGAGACGGAAATAAACTCCCAACCATCCAAATGAAAACCGGATATTAAATCTGTCTTGTTCGCCACCAAGAGCAGCTGCTTGGCTTCTTTCAAATGGCCAGCCAATAGATTCTGGATGTCATTTTCGGATTCGGTACCTGCATCGAAAAGATACACGACAATGTCGGCCTCTTTTATCTTTTCCAGGCTTTTGGCAACGCCAATCGCCTCAATCGCATCCGATGTATCGGTGCGTATCCCAGCCGTATCGATCAACCGAAACAGAAGCCCATTGATGTTCAACGTTTCCTCGATTGTGTCACGCGTTGTCCCCGCAATGTCGCTGACGATGGCACGTTCTTCATTGAGCAACGCATTGAGAAGCGTTGACTTTCCGGCATTAGGTTTTCCGACGATGGCGACGGAAACACCATTTTTGACGACATTGCCCAAGCGGAAACTGTCCAGCAAGGACTGGGTTGAAAAATACAGTTTGTCAATAAGCTGCACCAATGCCGTCCTGTCAGCAAATTCGACATCCTCCTGTGAAAAATCAAGTTCTAGCTCAATAAGTGCCGCAAAATTGATAAGTTCCGTCCTCAAAGACTTTAAATCCTGCGAAAACGCACCTTTCAACTGGTGCAAGGCTGCCTGCTGTGCGGCGAGGGAATTGGCGGCAATCATGTCGGCAACGGATTCCGCCTGGGCAAGATCCATCTTACCGTTCAGGAAAGCTCTTTGGGTAAATTCCCCAGCCTTTGCCAACCTCGCGCCATGCTGTGACAGCGCATCCATGACGGAAGCCTGAATGTATGCCGAACCATGGCAGGATATTTCCACAATATCTTCTCCTGTGTAGGAATGCGGGTTCTTAAACAAGGACAACACCACTTCATCCAACGTAATGCCGTTATGAACCAAAAAACCAATATGGATTGTCCGTCCTTTTTGTTGGCTCAAGTCCTTCGACGGAAATATTTCGTTGACGACTTTAATAGCATCTAGTCCACTGACCCTGATGACACCAAGTGCACCAACGCCGGGCGGAGTTGCCAACGCATATATCGTATCCTGAAAATCTGAAAGTACAGACATAGTTGCAAGTAAAAAAGTAAAATAAAAACATCCTATATCGCGGAAAAGCTGGGTCAATCGTTGACTTTAAAAACAACAGTCTGCAACTGTGCAAAGGTAACAGGTTTACCGTCTTTCATACCAGGAATCCATTTGCCACTTTGGCGTATGACCCGCAGTGCTTCCGCTCCGGTACCAAAACCCGGATCTTTTACAATCCTGAAGTCGGACGTTGTGCTATCCGGATGGACAATAAAGGCGACAATGGCAGTATAGGCGGATGGCATCGCTCTGTTACGCAAGACCGTATTGATATTGAGATTTTTGCGGAGATATTGGTACCATGCAGAATCACCGCCGGGATAATGCGGCAATGATTGTACTTTGGTACTGGCCACCTTTTCTGTAATATCCTCGACTGGAGCCATCGGAAGTTCTTTTTTTTCCTGTTTTTCAGGCTTTACGAAAGGTTTTACATCTATATCGGGTGCATCTACATCATCGATAGCCAGATTGTCAGACACAACCGGACGTACGGTCACACGATTGTTTTCCTTTTGGACATTGTCTGTAATGGTAGGTTCGTGTTCAATCTTGGAGGCTTTTGACTTGACCGTTTCCTTTTGTTTGGAAGGTGTGGGTTCCTTCCTGTCCTTGGGCATTCTGGGCATTTGAAATTCGCGGATATGGACATTTATGTTTTTTTGTTTCGGCGGCGGCGGCGGAATAAAATCAGCTTTTCCCATATCAAGAACAATAGCCAACAGCGAAACAAAAACAACAGCAATAACCAACGACCATGCAAAACGTTTCCTATAGCCCTTACGGATAAGATAGGCACCATATTCCTTGTTCCGGTGTTCGAAAACAATATCGTCCCAGTCCATATTTTCCTTGTCTGATTGCACTTCTCTAATCGCCCTTTTTTACCCTGCAATATAAAATAAAAATAAAGAGCCGTGTAAGTGAAACTCCTTACACGGCTCTTTATTGACCAAATATAACCAAATCTAATAAAATAATACCATTCTATGTCAACCGTAAAATGACATTTTGTACGCCAAATCTTCTACGCTCTGACAAATTAAGAAGTTCTGTCTTGGTTTTGACTCTTTACGGTTTGACTTGGTTCTCTCCCCTATTCTTCAGTTACCTGGAACGTAATCTGTTGACGTTGACGGTAAACAACGTTTCTTCCGTTCTGCACGGCAGGCGTCCATTTACCACTTCTCTGGATTACGCGTACAGCTTCCTGTGCCGTGCCATAACCGGGATCATTTTCGGCTTTTACCTGAGAAACGACACCGTCCTTACCCACCAGGAACGATACGATGACAGTATAGTTTCTGCCTGAAGGAGCACCATTCTCGGTCGGCACATCAGAACGCAAACTCCTTGTCAAATAGTTCTTCCAAGCACCAGGACCACCAGGATACTGTGCTTCTTTCTGGACATTGGTATATTCCTTGTTATCATCCTCGCCCTTGCCCTGACCGGTACCTTCGCCTACGTCGGGACGTCCGAAACCAGAACCACCAGGACCTTCTACCTTCACGGGAGGAGCGACGACATCGGTTTTCAAACCTTTCTGGTCAAAAGTACCAATCTTGGTATCCACAATCTCTTCAACCTTCTTTACCTTGTTCTCTTCCTTGTAGACATTGTCAGGTACGATTTTAGGAGGTGTTACTTTCTTCACTTCCAGTTTAATCGGATCCGGATTTTTCTTGGTCGGAGCAGGCTTGGGCTCTGGTTTTTTAGGTTCAGGAGGTGGTTTGGGGATATTGACATTGGAAAGTTTAACGTCCGTCACCAGAACCTGATTCTTGTGTTTCTTAGTGCCGTTGATAATGGCACTGCTACCAAAAACCACCAGCAATAAAGCGACCACCACGAGCAACGCCGTCACCACACGCTTAGTGTAGGTACGCCTCAACTGGTAAGCCCCATACGCTTTGTTACGACCATCAAAAAGAAGGTCCAGCCAGTCTGATTTTAAAATTTTATTTGCATCCATCATTTAAAAATTTGAGGTCATAGTCTTTTGGGACAATTGCTTTATTTACCTTTTGAGGCCAAAACTTTGGCTGTCGCCTCATCAATATTGACAAGCGCATAACGTTCAACTATACTGATTTTCATCTCATCCAAAATACTTACCACGTTTTCGTATGTACTGTTGTCACCAGGCATGATAACAACAACGAAATCGTCTGAAGCCGTGGACTGCTTCTTTTTGACAATCTCGCCTCTTATGTCGGACAGGCTACTTTCTTTCCAGTTGGCTCCAGTTGGATTGGGCTCACCTTCATAAAAGAAAACACTGTTGTCTTTTCCCAATATGATGGTAAGGGCACCGGAGGCCTTTGCCTGGTTCTGATCCTGCTTGTCGTCCTGCCTGTCATCCGGCATTGTCAAGTGCATGGATGTAGGCTGGCTCAGCGTGGAGGAGAACACGAAGAAAGTCAACAGAAGAAATCCTAAGTCCACCATTGGGGTCAAGTCTACTCTGGTAGAAAGCTTTTTCGCTTTCTTGACCCCTGGACCCTTCTTCCCATGGCCACTGTCACTACCCAAATCTACGTCTGCCATAGCTTTTCCCTTGTTTTAAAAATTATTTAAATAGGTTTAATTGTTCTTATTTTCCTTTGTTTGCTTCCCAGAGCAATGTACCTGCGGGGACAGCTTCAGGATTTGTTACCAGCTGGAACTGGAACAGCTCATTAGCCTTCATCGCGTCTATGACGTTTCTAAACTCGGGATATTTGGCAACATTGTCACCTTTGATGACGATGTTGTTTTTCGTCCCGATATAGGTATCGTTGACGGCCCTCATCCAAGTTTTCATGTCATTGTTGGCCGAATCATGTACAGCCACCCCTGGCATTTTTTCATCGAGCTGTTTGTCATTCATTGCGGCCTGCTCCTTCAGGTTGGTCAAAGGCACAGCTATCAAGGACTGCTTGGTCAACTTGGTAATCTCGTCTGGTGTTAGACCAAGCTTACGCAACGTATTGACATCCTCAATGATAGACTGCTTCTTGTCCTTGTCCTGAATGGCTAAGAATACTTTCCCGGCTTTGTTGATCGTAACCTGGATGACATCTTTTTCAGGAGCTGCCTGCGTAGAAACAGAGCTGGGTGTAGTCACCGGAACCGCCTCGTCAGGTTTCAGCTTAGTCGCAAGAATGAAGAACGAAAGTAACAAGAAAGCCACATCGCACATGGCGGTCATGTCTATGGAGGGGGTCTTTCTTCCGATTACGGGTCTTGCCATTCTTAAAACTTTTATTCTTTATATCATTAAGATGCGACATCGCACCCAATTCCATAAATTGCTTAAAAAATTATTATTTATAGTTAGCTGCGAAGCTCTGTCCCAATGTAAATCCGCACTCATCGATACCATAAGTAACCTGGTCGATCTTGGTGGTGAAGATATTGTACATGATGATGGAAAAAGCCGAAGTACCGATACCCAACGCCGTGTTGTACAAGGCTTCGGAGATACCTTTGGACAGTTCACCCGCATTGCTACCACCGCCACCTTCACCAAGTGCTGCGAACGCGGTAATCATCCCGATAACCGTTCCGAGCAGACCAAACAACGTAGCTACGGACGCGATAGTAGAAATGAATATCAAATTTTTCTGCAACATAGGTAATTCCAGTGCGGTAGCTTCCTCGATATCCTTTTGGATGGCTGCAAGTTTCTGCTCGGTGTCCAGTTCACTGATGGTAATCATCTCCTTGTACTTCTTAAGACCGGATTTCATTACATTGCCAACAGAGCCTTTTTGCTTGTCGCAAAGTGCCAAGGCTTTGTCAACGTCACGGTTAGCCAAGTTAAACTGTACCTGACGGATGAATGACCCTATATTGCCGGTACCTTTGGCCTTAACGATAGTCAATCCCCTCTCGATGGAAAATGTAATGGTAATCAACAACAGGGAAATCAGCAAAGGCACGATGATACCACCTTCGTACATACGGGCAAAACCTCCAATAGGCTCTTTGTGTTTGGGCCAGAACCCACCTGCGGGATCGGGGTGCGCGAAGTTGGAAGGACTACCAATGATAAAACGCCAAATGCAATAACCTATAACTAAACAAATGATAGGTGCAATGATGGAAATCGCATTGGAGGAGCCACCACCTTGAGTTGCAGATGCTGCTGGTTTCTTTGGAGCTGCAGAACCTGCAGTCGTTGGTTTAATTTCAGCCATGATTCAATTGTTTTTTGAGATTTGTTAATTTGAAATAAATAAAGTTTTTTATTTGTTTGATTGGCAAATTAAGAACTTTCCTAATACCACCAACTATTTTTCTAAAAAATAAAATACAAACCATATTTGCTTTAGGATGATGTCTTAAAGAAACACACCTGACGAGGCGCAGCGGCTGCTGCCACCCGGAACTCAATATGTGTTAAAAAGTATTTCGACATACATCCATTGAACAACTATATACAAGTGCAATATAAAGTTTAAATCAAAAAAACAATCATTTTCTTGAAGAAAAATTAATTAAATCTTCGGATTCTTTAACATAAGGTCCCCGATTCCCCCAAAAAACAAAGAAATGTTCATTTTCGCTGCATATTTCTATATATTATATATCTCAGAATAAGGCAAACGTATTGTAGAGACGCTCAACCGTGTACGTTATTGAGACCCTCAATCGTGTGTCCCTACAACACAGCCTTGCGCACCCTCAACAACTTTTCCAGCAAGGGTTCCAAATAGTCCAGCTGGAGCATGTTGGCACCATCGCTCAATGCCACGGCAGGATTGGGATGCGTCTCGATAAACAGACCGTCGGCGCCAGTTGCTACGGCAGCCTTGGCTATGGTCTCGATGAGCTGTGGGTTGCCGCCTGTCACGCCGCTCGTCTGGTTGGGCTGTTGCAGGCTGTGCGTGCAGTCCATAATCACGGGGACACCTATTTCCTGCATAATCGGGACATTGCGGTAATCAACCACCAGGTCCTGATAGCCAAAAGTCGTCCCGCGCTCTGTCAGCATCGTTTTGCCGTTCCCCGCATGTTGGATTTTCTCCACGGCAAACTTCATCGCGGCACCGCTTACGAACTGTCCCTTTTTGACATTGACGACTTTCCCCGTCTCTGCGGCGGCAACCAACAAGTCGGTCTGGCGACACAGGAATGCCGGTATCTGCAATACGTCAATATATTGTGCAGCCCTTGCTGCTTCTTCATGCGCGTGGATGTCGGACGTAGTCGGTAAACCTAACCGCTCTCCTACCCTTTTGACCATTTCCAGAGCGTTCTCGTCACCGATACCGGTGAAGGAACTCAGGCTCGTCCTGTTGGCCTTGCGGTAGCTTGCCTTAAATATGTAGGGGATACCGAGGTTTTTGCAAATCGTGGCGACCCTGTCCGCGACTTCGTTGATCAGATCCTCGCTTTCGACGACACAAGGACCGGCAATGAGGAAAAAACTGTTTTCGTCATACGATTGCTTTGCGAACAATTCTTTTAAATGAGAAGGAATCATATTTTTGATTTGAAAATTTGAAAATGGATAACAAAAGCTTGGGACAAATTATTATATACGTGTCTCCCACAACTTTTTGTTTTTGACTTATTTTATATACTTCCCGATGACGGGGAAAGATTTTAGTTCTTTCCTTTCGGCAAATACGACCAACAACAGAAATACGCCCATCAGCAATGTCGCCGTAACGAGATGCACAACCGTATTGGGAATCCAGTACATCAAGGCTTTTTGGACAAAGAACAAAAGCAACATCACGATTAAATAGGACAATATTTTTTTCACATTATACGGTATCGTGAAATACCGGTGTCCCCACAGATACGAAATCACCATCATGCTGCCATAACAAGTAAACGTTGCCCATGCACTCGCATACATGCCGAACTTAGGGATAAACACATAGTTGACAACGATCGTAATCACTGCGCCAATCAGCGTGATATACATCCCCGCACGCATCTTGTTGGTAAGTTTGTACCACACCGACTGGTTGTAGTAAATACCCAAGAATATATTGGCCATCAGCAATATCGGTACGACACCCAAACCCGAACGATACGACGGTCCGACTATCATCTTCCAAATATCGATATACAAAACCGTAATCAGAAAGGCGCAACAGACGACGATGACAAACCATTTCATGACCCGAGCGTACAGTTTCGGTGCTTGCTTGTCCTGTGACTGGCTAAAGAAGAACGGCTCCGCCGCCATCCGGAACGCCTGAATAAACAAACTAATAATAATGGACAATTTATAATTAGCGGAATAAATGGACTGTTCGATTTTAGCATGTTCAAGACCACCGGGCATCCACTTGACAAGCATCAGCCTGTCCATGGTTTCGTTAATCATACCGCCCAGCCCCGTAACTATCATCGGACTACTGTATATAAACAGTTCCCTCCACAGTGGTTTGTTGATTTTTACCTCTACCTTGTACCATTGGGGATAGAGCAACAAAAATGCAAATATTGCCTGAGCCAGATTGGCATACAGCAAAAGCTCGACCATTGTATGTCTGGACAAAAATGTCGCCCAGAAACTATCCGGACTTTTGGCAGCCCATTTAGGCAAAATACCTGCAAAAAAAAACGTCAACACGATATTGAGCAATACACCCGATACATTGACGAACGCATACCTCCGAGGCTTGTTTTCCTGACGCAGCCGCGCAAACGGAATAACCGCCAACGTGTCAAACGCGATAATCAAAACGCTCAGTACAATATACTCCGGATGTCCGTCCTGCGCTACGAAACGGCTAACCGGATAACGCAGCAATATCAGCAAGAAACTCAACCCGATGGTACTCAATACCAAAGAACCAAAAGTGGTACGCAGCAACGTCTCTTTGTTTACTTCCGGCTTGTTGGAATACCGGAAATAGGCCGTTTCAAATCCATACGTATAGATAATGTTGAGAATCGCAATGCAGGAATACAGCAAAGTAAAGTCCCCAAAATCGACGATACCTTTTGGCGTGTGTAGCACCCTCGTAAGAAAAGGTGTCAGCAAATAGTTGAGCAGCCTAGCCACAATATTACTGGCGCCATACCAGACCGTCTGACTTGCCAACTGTTTTATTTTGCTCAAGCGAAATATGATTTACGGACAAAAATAAAGAAAACGGGGCAATGGGTTGCCAAGGAGTAGATATTGGATATCCATATGGCCAAATAACGTGAGTTCGGGATAAGGTAATATGTATTTTGGAAGCGACCTTATTGAATTAACGTTAAGAAAATCAATGAAATAAGTCGATAGAAATAAAAGTTGTCTGAACGTAGCGAAGTGGAGTGAGTTTCTTTTGTTTCCGACTTATGCGTTGATTTTTAGTTAATTCAATACCGTCTTGATTTTTTGGTTCTTTTGCATCAAGGCAAAAGAACATAACTTATTTAAAAGCAAATTATGATGACTTTTTCTTATCCCGAACTCACGTTAAATAATAAAAAAAGCCCCAACAACTGTTGAGACTTCGTAGCGGGATCGGGAGTTGAACCCGGGTCCGCCGCGGCGGATATGTATCCGACGCTAATGTGGTATTCTTTTTACAAAATCCCGTCCAGTACCCGATTTCAGCCATTTTTCATAAGCCATGGCCTCCTGCTTTGTATCAAACCCCTTAGTGTACACCAACACCCAAGGACGATACCTCGAAGTCCATCCTTTACCTAGTACGTTATGGGACAATAGGCGGTCTTCAAGATTTGAGGTATATCCCGTGTAATGTTTTTTGAACTCTTCGGAGTACAATATGTAAACTATATAGCGCATGAAAAAAAGCCCCAACAACTGTTGAGACTTGGTAGCGGGATCGGGAGTTGAACCCGAGACCTCCGGGTTATGAATCCGACGCTCTAACCATCTGAGCTATCCCGCCATTGGGGCTGCAAAAGTAATAGGAAATATTGGCAGCCCAAAATTTTATTTGCAAAATTTGCTATTCATCCGTCTTGCCCAGCATCAGGTAAGCCTTGATGAAGTCGTCCAGTTCGCCGTTAAGCACCACGTCCGGATTAAACACTTTGTGTCCTGTCCTGTGGTCGAGTACACGTCGGTCGTCGAGTACATAGCTGCGTATCTGGCTACCCCATTCGATGTCTTTTTTGTTGGCGTTGACAGCGTCTTTTTCAGCCTGTCGCCTACGGAGTTCCTCCTCGTAGAGGCGGCTTTTAAGCATCTGCATGGCGATGGTTCTGTTTTCCAGTTGGGTGCGCGCCTGCTGGCATTCCACGACGATGCCACTGGGAGCGTGGCGCAACCGGACTGCTGTTTCCACTTTGTTGACGTTCTGTCCGCCCGCGCCGCTACTTCGATAAAATTCCATGGTGATATCGGCAGGATTGACCTCAATCTGTATGCTGTCATCCACCAACGGATAGACGAAAACCGACGCAAATGAAGTCTGGCGCTTGCCCTGCGCGTTGAAAGGAGAAGGACGTACCAGTCGGTGTACGCCACTCTCTGCCTTCAGCAAGCCGTAGGCAAAGCTGCCGTCAAACTGCAAGGTCACCGACTTGATACCCGCGACATCGCCCGCCTGATAGTCGAGTTCGGTTACTTTCCAGCCTTGTTTCTGCGCGTACATGAGGTACATGCGCATGAGCATTTCGGCCCAGTCCTGACTCTCCGTGCCGCCGGCACCCGGCGTAATCTGCATAACGGCAGGAAGCTCGTCTTCCGGTTGGTTGAGGGTACTTTTAAATTCCGCTTCTTCGATGATTTTCACTGCATGTTGGTAGGCATCTTCCGCTTCCTGTTCGGAAGCGTCACCGCTTTTCCAGAAATCAAACAGCACGGCAACGTCATCGACGGCGGTCTCCGCGCTTTTGTACAGTGCAATCCAGTATTCGTTGACTTGGATTTCTTTCATGATGGCCGTCGCGCGGGTATTGTCGTCCCAGAAACCTGCGGACAGTGAGAGCTGACGGTCGTTTTCTAATTTGTGTTGTCTGCTCTCCAGGTCAAAGAAACCTCCTCAGGACAAGCAGACGATCCCTTATATCTTTTATGTTTTCTTGTGTCATAGCGGGCGAAGATAGTTTTAATTTGAAAATTTGAAGAAGAGGTCGCGTCTTTTTATTTCTTTGATAAAATGAAAATGGAACAAAATAATGCAGAAATACTATGGATGCGTTAGTCTTGCAGCAGCGTCCTAAATCATAAATCTTAAATCAAAAATCTCTTTACTTTTGCTTTATATTTTATGTATTCCAGGGAAGAAAAAGTAAAGCTTAGACATGCGTTTTGGACAGCGTTTGGACAATATATGAATGGTGTTCCAGTCTTTGACGAGGACGGTAGACCCAAAAACTGGCTGAACTACAAGACCGGTGTGCGCGGCATTCGCTTCAAGACGGATGCGACGGACAAAAAAGGCTATATTGCTGTCGAACTGCTCCATAAAGATGCGGACGAGCGTACACTTGTATGGGAGCAGTTCCTTTCCGTGAAAAAACTATTGGACGCTCAACTCGCAGAAGAATGGACTTGGGAAAAAGACTATCGTGACGAACAAGGAAAAACCTACGACAGAATATATCTTGAACTATCGAATGTCAACGTTTTTCGGGAACAGGACTGGCCGGCGTTGATTTCTTTTTTCAAGCCAAGGATATTGGCGCTGGATGCTTTTTGGGACGAAACGAAAATGCTGTTTGAGGACTTTTTATAAGGCCAAAAGGCAGAGACTGTTTGTTCCCTTTTTTCCGACAAAAAACAAAAAAATGAAAACGACAAAAACGCCGTTTAGCGGCTACGAAAAATGGGTAGTCCTGCTATTGGCATTGACGCAGTTTACGGTTATATTGGACTTTATGATTATGTCTCCGCTGGGCGACACTATCATGAAAACGCTGAAGCTGACGCCCCGGCAGTTTGGGTTGTGCGTATCGGCGTATGCTTTCAGCGCGGGCATTTCTGGATTGTTGACCGCAGGTTTTGCCGACAAGTTTGACCGGAAAAAACTGTTGCTGTTTTTTTACAGTGGATTTATCATCGGGACATTTTTCTGCGCATGGAGCCATACGTACATACAGTTGCTGGCAGCAAGGACGGTGACGGGCCTGTTTGGCGGAGTGATTGGTTCGGTGTCGATGGCTATCGTGACGGACTTGTTTTCGCTGCAACAGCGCGGTCGCGTGATGGGATTTGTACAGATGGGTTTTGGGGCGAGCCAGGTATTGGGATTGCCTATCGGGCTGGCGATGGCCAACCGTTGGGGTTGGGATTCTCCTTTTCTGTTGGCGGCCATCATTGCAGTATTGGTATTTGTCGGGATTCTTTTTAAGATGCTGCCCGTCAATGGGCATCTGCAAGTCGGACAGAAAAAATCACCGCTGCGGCATCTGTTGCACACGTTTGCCGAAAGGCGTTACCGTATCGGTTTTCTGGCGACATCTCTGATGTCGGTTGGTGGGTTCATGATGATGCCTTTTGGCAGTGCGTTTGCCATCAACAACCTGCATGTAACGACGGGGCAACTGCCCATCATCTATACGGTGTCGGGTGTGGCGTCGCTAATCTTCATGCCGTTGGTCGGACGGTTCAGCGACAAGATAAACAAGCTGCGTCTGTTTTCCCTCTCAACGTTGTGGTTTATTGTAATAATCGTCATTTATACCAATCTGTCGACGACACCGCTATGGATTGTGTTGATATTGAACGTGTTGATGATGATGGGGATTATGAGCCGCATGATTCCGAGTACGGCATTGATCAGCGCATTGCCTGAAATGACGGACAGAGGCGCCTTCATGAGTATCAATGCCTCACTCCAACAGATTGCAGGCGGTATTGCCGCAGCTTTGGGTGGGATGGTCGTCGTGCAAAAGACAAAAACGAGTCCGCTGGAGCATTACAACTGGGTTGGCTATATCGCGGTTGCCCTGAGTTTGCTCAATATTTATATGCTGTCGCGAGTCAATAAGTCGGTTGCCCATAAAAGTGTCGTTGCAGAGGTGTGCCACCCGAGGAAATAGTGATGTCGGAAGGATTCTAGGGACGGGATAGGGAAAAAACGAAGGAACTTCCAGGTTTGGACGTCAGCCTGCCTGACACCAGACCCGTGTTGTGTACAGTTATTCTTTTGTCAGTTCAAATTTCTGTCCGCCTTGATTTAGTGTCAATTTTTTTTCTCCAGGGCTAAATTCAAGTTTTAATTTTGCTTGGTCAAATTTGAATTTGTTTATTTCATAACATTCCAAAGGAAATGCAGGTTGTCCTGTTGCTTGTCCTATTAGATTGTTTTTATCTTTTGAAATTGTCAATTTTAATGGGAAAGTTGGGCTTGAATAAGTTCCTAAAAATTTATCCAAGTCTTCTGATGTAAGCGTCATTGTATTGAAGTCTGGAAATGCATAATCTTCTCCGTAAACAATACTTAAAACTCCAATCGCAAAATCGTTGTGTGGAAATCGTTCTCCGTTGATAGCATAACTTAACCCTAAATGGTCTTGTTCGTTGTAGGCAACCAGAGAATGTGTACCGTAAGTGTCACCTCCGTGTCCGTAAAAAATATGGTCGTAAAAGGGGATATGCATTAAACCTCTGCCAAATGTTTCTTGTTTTGTTGGTTTCATTTGCTCAACAGATGCTTTTGTTAAAAACTTATTATTGAAAAAATTATACAAAAATGTGTTTAAGTCCTTTGTCGTAGAAACTATATCTCCAACTCCGATAACATTTGAAAATTCAAAGTCCGTAATTTTTTCCCATTTCTGGTTATAGCCGTAAGATGCAAAAGTGTTTTTTGTTTTTTCGGTTATTGGTGTCAGATTTTTAATATTTAGCGGTCTGGCTATTTTTTCCGAAACGATTGTAGCGTAATTCTGATTAAACAGTTTTTCTGCGATTTTTGTCAATAGGAAATAACCCGAATTAGAATACTCAACTTTTTCGCTTGGCGGGAAGAGAACACCTTGTTTAATGATTTCTTCAAAAATTTGATTTTCGCTTACTTTTTCAGTTAACCAAATTATACTGTCGTTTTTCATTGTATAATCACCTAAACCGCTGGAATGTTCCAATAAATTTTTGATTGTAATTTTATCAGAATTGGGCATTTTTGGATAAAACTTTGATAGTTTGTCATCTAACCTCAATTTTTTATTTTCAATAAGTTCAAATATCAAAGTTGCCGTAATCATTTTGGTTATTGAGCCGATTTGATATTTTGTTTCTGCGTTGTATTGAATAGTATCAGGTTTCGCTTGCCCAAAACTTCTGTTATAAACTTCTTTTCCGTCTTTGAAAATGGAAACACTTCCTATTCCTCTGTCGTTGTTTTCAATATAGCTGACAAAACTGTCAATTTTTTGGATGTTAATGTTCTGGGCAAAAACTGTAAAACCGGATAAAAATGCTATTACTAATGCGATAAGTCTTAATTTCATTTTTCGTTGTCGTTTATAATTGTGCGAAACAGAAAACACATTGGGCAATTTAGTTTTTTTGAGCGAATGTGAATTGAAAATCATCAACACCAATGAAAAAATAAAAAATCGTTGATAAACACAATCGACGGAATAGCATTACAAAAGTTGAGCATTCGTACCTCACGCGTCATTGCGTCAATGAGATGTTATCTGTCTACCTCAACGCCCGCAGATCGGCAATCGCTTTCAACGGGTCGGCAGCCTTGAAAACCGAACTGCCGGCGACCAATACCGTTGCGCCGGCAGCGACGATTTCGGCGGCGTTGGCTTCCGTGACACCACCGTCGATTTCTATCTCGACGTTGAGGCCTTTGGCATCAATCATTTCGCGTAGTTGCTGAATCTTGACAAGCGTGTGTTGCAAAAATTTTTGTCCGCCAAAACCCGGGTTGACGCTCATCAGGTTGACCAGGTCTATATCGGCAATGATGTCGTGCAAAAAGGCAATCGGCGTGTGCGGATTGACGGCAACACCAGCTTTCATCCCAAGGTTTTTGATTTGCTGGATATTGCGGTGCAGGTGCGGACAGGCCTCGATATGGACGGTGAGGTTGTCGGCACCAGCCAATTTAAACGCTTCTGCGTATTTGCCGGGTTCTTCAATCATCAGGTGCACGTCACAGACCTTGTCGGTTGCGGCACTTATCGCCTCAATCACGGGCAGTCCAAAACTGATATTGGGTACAAAACGACCGTCCATGACGTCGAGGTGCAGCCATTCGGCTTCGCTGTTGTTGACCATTTCTACTTCTTCCTTCAACCGCAGAAAGTCCGAGGCTAAAAACGATGGCGCTATTATCGGCATGATTCAAGAATTAAGTCCCAAAAGTAAAAATTCAAACGTAAAAAAGCTAAAAGTTATGGACAACGTCGACTTTCCAATAGATATATCCGATGCCACTACTTACTACGTATGGCTTCCACCGGATTCATTTTGGCCGCAATCGAGGCAGGGATGATGCCGGACAAGACACCCAATACGATGCAGATGGTAAAGGCAACACTCACAATACCTACCGAAATCACAATCGGAAACGGCATGACCTTATTGAGAAACAATGTCAATATATAGACGAAAATCAACCCCAGCAACCCGCCCAGGACACACAGAAAAGCACTTTCCAAAAGAAACTCGGTAAGTATCGTTCCCTTTTTGGCGCCGATGGCTTTTTTCAGACCAATCTGGCTTGTCCTTTCCCGCACGGTGACGAACATGATATTGGCAACTCCAAAACCTCCGACCAACAGGGAAAGCCCGGCAATCAATGCACCGCCCATATTGAGCGACGCAAAAATCGATTCGGTACTTTTACTCAACACATTGATGTCATTCAATGCAAAATTGTCTTCCTGTCGCGGACTCAGCCGACGTATCTGCCGCATCGCGCCCCGCAGCTCGTCTATCAATGCGGCATTGGCAATACCGGGTCGCGCCATGACAATCAATACCGGTGAATTGTTGTTGTTGGTCGTACTGAAGATACCCGCATAGCAATAATAAGGCATGGTAACGGAATGGTCGTAATCGATGATATGGATGCCGTCGCCCGACTTTGCGGTTACGCCGATGACGGTAATTTTCTTGTTTTCCACTGCCAATTGCTTGCCCACCGCGGCTTGCGGAGAGCCGAACAACTGTGTCGCCACTTCATAACCGATTACGCCGACAGCACTTCCATGTATAAATTCACTTTGGTTGATATAGCGTCCATACTGGACATCCACATCCTGGATTTTGTCGTATTCATCCGAAACGCCGTTGATGGTGACGTTGCTGTAACTGAAATTTTTATAGTGGATGTTGACAGTCTGGTTCGCCAGAAAACAGATATGCGACGCAAGAGTCGTCCTTTCCTGCAACAGTTTGAGCTCGGGATACTTGATGGACGGACGGTTGACAAATTTCCACCACGGGTAATCGGACGAGTTCAAGTATTCCCATTTGTCGATAAAAATCGTGTTAGTGCCGATAGCATCGATGTCGTGCTTGACCTTCAGTTTGAGGCTGTCCACCGTGGCCAACACGCCAATGATGCAGAAGATACCGATGGTAATACCAAACAGCGACAGGAACGTGCGCAGCTTGTTGACCTTGAGTTCCTGCAAGGCCATGACAAAACTGTTCCACAATATCGAAAACTGCTTTAGCATGATTCAAACATACATACAAATCGGGAAAGTGACCTACAATTTACGTGAGCGGAAGCCACAAAGGATGGATGGCAACTATCGTAAGTTTTAGAAATTATCTTGTGAAAAATTTTGCTGATAACGTTTGCAGCTTTATTTTTGCACCCCGCTAACGCAAAATCCCTGTAAAGGAATCGGGGCGTAGCGTAGCCCGGTTATCGCGCCTGGTTTGGGACCAGGAGGTCGCAGGTTCGAATCCTGCCGCCCCGACAGAAAGCCATAAGCTATTAAGATTAATAGCTTATGGCTTTTCTTATTTTAAAATATGGTCGTTTTTATTCCCAAAAAATGTTTGGAACGCCTTTTGTTTTTTGTCGTTTTGATACCATCGCCACATGGGCAGCAGAAACCGGATGATTTTGTACTTGTCCGTCCAAAACAGGAATAGATTTTAACGACACTATTGCCCACCTTTTTTCTGCTTTTTGAGCATAAAAAAGTGCAGAATCGGTTTTGTTCCTTCTCATATAGAACTGATTTAAACAAAACAAGCAGTACAAAAATCCTTAAATTTATTGAACCACCAATGAATTGAAGGTTATGTACTGCAAGTATGCAAATTTAACAAAAGACGAAATAGAAAAGTGCGTGTTGCCGTTTATCCCGAAAAACAAGCGGGGATTCCCGAGCCGTTTCGACATGGGAGACATATTCAAATGCATCGTGCACAAGCTGAAGACGGGCTGCCAGTGGTCGCTCCTATTCGTTGATATAGAATGCGTTACGCCGCCGTTCAGTTGGCAGACGGTGTATTACTACTACCGTAAATGGTGCGTGAAGGGCGTGTTCGAGGCAATGTTCAACGTGTTCCTGCAAATCCAGAGGGACAGGTTGGACACGGAGAGACTGAACCTGGACGGTACGCAGAGCCTGGTAAAGAGAGCCGCGGAAAGCGCGGGCTACCAGCGGCGCAAGAGGGGGCGGACGTCCAACATCCTGGTCATTACCGACGGCAGGGGCATCCCGGTTGCCTGCGGGGGCATCCTGGACGGCAGGCACAACGACCTGTACGATGTCGTCCCGCAGTACGCGGGGATGACAAGGCACCTGGGACGCAACGGCATCTGCGTCGAAAACAGCATCCAGAACGCCGACAAAGGCTTTGACGGCAAGGCTTTCAGGCGTGCCGTCAGGCGGAGGAAGATGACGCCCAACATCAAGGAGAACCCCCGGGGGCGCAAGGGGAAAAAGAAAGGCAGGAAGCGCGAGTTCAACAGCCAGGTCTATGAAACAAGGTTTGTCAACGAACGCTGTTTTGCATGGATGGACAGCTTCAGTACGCTCCTGATTCGCTTCGACACGTTGGATTCTTCCTGGTTAAATTGGCATTATTTGGCTTTCGCTTTAATCTTGCTAAAAGTTTAAATCAGTTCATATAAAGTTGCCATAGCGTCACACACCACATATTCTTCACCCGATAAAACACTTTTTTTATCCACTTTTTGAAATTCGGCAACCGCTTTTTGGCAATAGTATAACTGCAAATCGTCCGTAGGTTGCAGATAGGTCATAAATTGGTAAGAAACGCTTTGGAGAAAATGGTTGGGGTATTTATCGAGAAGATGATTGGCTTTTAATAAATAATCCTGCGCTTGCAACAAATCATTTTTGCGGTAAAAAAATAGGATTTTGCCAGATTGCCGTAAATAATAGTTTGCTGTGATTTGTATTTTTCTCCCAAGTTAATTACCTTTTCGGAGTAGCTTGCAATGTGTCTATATTATCAGAAAACAATGGGTCAAAATTTTTGTTCAGCTCCGCAAGATTATTGCTTTTAACAGCCTGTTCTATTTGACTGTCAATGTTTTGTGCGGATACGATGACCGGGAACAATAGAACGAAAAGGGGAAGGAAATTTGTTTCATAATAATATATTCAAGTGTATGTCTTTCTTTTTAGGGTTTCGTTGGAAAGGTTTCGCACAAGGAACAGATTGCATTAAACGAAAAAGTTGCTCGGTATCGGCTTGCTTTTGTTCAAATATTTTAATGGTGTATTCTTTGTTCATTTTTTTGGTATTGTTAATTAGTTCGTCGATTTTTTTCTTGGCTTCCGGCGGAAAATATTTTTCTACATACAATTGTCCCAAAGCATCGCCCAAACCCGCATCTGCTTTTCCTGCAATACGTTCCCAACGCTGCCTTTGTTTCTTTTGTCCATTCAACATTTTTGAATAATCGAAAGCCGCATTTTGAAAATCTTGGCTCAACAAATTGGCGTAAGCAGTCAATGCGTGTGCTTTCAGATACAATTTCCAATCGCTAATCGGAACGGTTTTCAGCATCGTGTTGAGTTTTGCATAATATTCGGGCTGTTCCATATCCACAGAATCTGCTTTTGCACCAAGGTTTTTGAAAAATGCTTTCCAACCGATATTGGGCTGCTCTTTTTCGATTTTTTCCATCGAAACTTTATGGTAATTTGCCTGCATATCCCGCAGCTGAACGACAGTCTTGTGGGAAGAAGCCAATTCCTTTTCGATGTTGTAAACTGTTGCCGTATTTTTTGCGGCGGTGGCAGCATCAGAACCTGTCAGTTTGAACAAAGTCGTGAGATAATTTTTGTAAGCATTCTGGACACCAACCGTTGCGGCATCTGTTCGGAAATAATAATCCCGTTCGGGCAAACCGATTCCACCCTGTGTAAGCCAAGCAATGTTCATCGTGCTGTTTTTCTGGTCTGCATACACCATAAACCCGAAAAGATTTGGAGTGGTATTATACATATTTGGGTTGTATGTATTTTTGGTTTCGTTTGCTGCAATCTGCATCAGCGCCGGGACGGAATTAGCCGCATCTATCTTTGATAGCAAAGGTTTTACCGGTTCATATCCCAATTTATTTATTGTAACCGAATCCATTCCCGAAGCATAAAAATCTCCAACCTTTTGCTGAATGCTTCCTGTTTCTCCGGTGTTTTTGGAGGCATTTTCCAAAAGTTCTTTCAGCCGTTTTTGAATGCTAAGATATACATCAAGCCCAGCTCCGGTAGACGAGTATTCGTCCGGAATTTTTGCAGTTTTCAGCCACGCACCGTTGGCATAATCATAAAAATCATCCCCGGGATTTACGGATTTGTCGATGTTTTTGGTCTCGATAAATTGTGTGCGTTTCGCTTCTTTGTTCTCTTTGCAGGAAACAAGAACGACAGCAGCAATGCTGCATTTTACTAAATAAGAAATTGTTGTATTCATTGTTTTTAAAAAAATTGAAATTATTACTTCACACCATTCGCCCAATCGTCCATATAATTTTCAAAAACGGTCAGAGGCATTGCGCCGCCTTTCAGAATGGCATCGTGAAAATCACGGATACTGAATTTTTCGCCTAATTGTTTTTTATATTTATCCCGAAGTTCCTTTATTTTCAGTTGTCCGATTTTGTAAGAAAGTGCTTGTCCCGGCATTGCCATATAACGCTCTATTTCTGCCGTTGCATCGTGTTCGGAAAGTGGTTCGTGGTCGAGCATATATTTGATGGCTTCTTCTCTCGTCATTTTTCCGGTGTGCAAACCTGCATCTGTTACCAAACGGATTGCCCGGTGCATTTCCGCTCCCAAAGCTCCCAATTGATGATAAGGATTGGTATAAAGTCCTAAATCTTTCCCCAATGCTTCGGTGTATAAAGCCCAACCCTCTACAAAAGCACTATTCCAAGATTTTTGACGAAATTCGGGAACGGCAGTATTTTCATATTGTAAACTCAATTGATAATGATGTCCCGGAATTGCTTCGTGAACAAATAATGCTTCCATATCCATATTGGTGGTGTTGATTTTTGCAGGGTCGAGAATGGTTACGTAAAAAATACCGGGACGATTGGTCGGCAAATCTCCCGCAAAATACTGTGCAGCAGCAGAAGATTTTGCCCGAAAATCTTCGGTTTTGCGGATTTCAAAAGGTGTTTTCGGTGCAATGCCGAAATACTTTGGCAGGTTGGGTTTTATGGTCGCATAAATCGTTTGGTAAGCATCCATTATTTCTTTCTCGGTTTTGAAAGGCATAAATTGTTTGTCGGTTTTCATAAATTCAAACAACTCGTTGAGCGTTCCCTTGAAACCGATTTGGGTTTTGATTTTTTCCATTGCTGCCGTAATTCTCGCCACTTCGGATAAGCCAAGCGGATAAACATCTTCCGGGTCTTTGTGGGTTGTGGTATTGGCGAAAATGTAATCTTTATACATTGCCGAACCGTTTGGCAAAGCGTTCATTCCCGAAGTTAACCTCGATTTCGGAAGATATTCGTTTTGGAAAAATGTCAAAAGTTTTTCGTTGGAAGCAAAAATATTTTGAGGGATTATTTCTTTAAATTCTTTTGTCAGTCGGTTTTTGTCCGCTTCGGAAAAAGCTGCCGGAAAGTTTTTAATCGGTTCGTAGAAAGAAGAATTGACCTCATTTTTTGCCAATGCTTCTAATTGCGGAATTAGTTTTATTGTCAAAGATTTCGGCAAAACCATTCCTGATTTTATTCCTTTTCGCATATTTTCTATGGCAACATCAGTCCATTTTTTATAGGCGACACAGCGTTTCAGCCAATTATCATAATCTTTTACGGTTTTGAAAGGTTGGGCAGATGTTCCCGAACCCAGCATTGCCATATACATCGGAATGCCCTCAAATTGACTAATCGGCATATACTCTCCGTGGTATTTTTCTAAAAGCAAAGCCGTTTTCAAATCGTTTTCCATAATCTGGTAACTGATTTTGTCTTCCTTATCCAAAGAATTGATGGGGAGACTTTGCAATTTGGAAAGATAACCGGCGTAAAAAGAATGGATTTTTTTGAGATGAACTTCGTCATCGGCAGGAAGCAGGTCATTGTAACCATCAACGCCGTTAAAAGTCGCATTCAGCGGACTTAATACATTGATTTCTTTGAAATAATCATCAAAAATCTGATGAAGTTTGACGTTGTCTTGCTGCGCAAAAGTTGCATTGGCTGTAAAAAGAACGGCGAAAGCGAAAAATGTTGTTATTTTTTTCATTTTGAAATTGATTTTTTAATTGTTGAGTTTCTTTTATTGCACTTTTATTTTGAAGTATTTAATGGTTTTGAGGAAATAAAATCATTCTTATAAATTTTCCCACCTTTCATTACAAAACCCACCTTTTCTAATGAGCGAATATCAGTTATAGGGTTGCTTTCTACGGCAATAATATCCGCAAATTTGCCTTTTTCAATAGTGCCTATTTGCGCACTTTTACCCAAAAGGTCTGCGGCGTTTATCGTGGCAGTTTGTATTGCCTGCATTGGTGTAAGTCCATATTTTACCATATAAGAAAACTGGCGGGCATTTAATCCGTGTGGGAAAACACCTGCATCTGTCCCAAAGGCTATTTTTACACCTGCTTTTACAGCATTTGAAAAACTTGCTGATATAAATGGAGAAATACTTCTTGCTTTGTTGAGTATTTTTTCCGGAAATCCTTTTTTAGCAAACTCTTGTGTTACATAATCTACCACATAAATGGTTGGAACATAATAGGTTTCTTTTTGTTTCATTAGGTTCAACGCTTCCGAATCCATTATGCTTCCGTGTTCTATAGAATTGACACCCGCCAAAATTGCACGTTTTATGCCTTCAGTTCCGTGTGCGTGAGCTGCAACTTTCTTTCCCCATATATGCGCCTCGTCACAAATGGCTTTCATTTCTTCAAGAGAATATTGCGGTGCGCCTACACTTTCTTCTTCACTCAAAACACCTGCTGTTGCACAAAACTTAATAACATCAGCTCCCCATTTTACATTATTACGGATTCGTTTTCTTATTTCATCAACGCCATCTGCAACTCCTGTGAAGTCTTTATTTCCCTTGACGTCGATATTTGGATTAAAACCGGACAAATCTGAATGTCCGCCGGTTGCTCCTAATGCAAACGTTGCTACAAACATTCTGGGTCCATCAATTATTCCTTCATTAATAGCATTACGAAGCGAAACGTCTATCAAATCTCCGGAACCCAAATCACGACAGGTTGTAAAACCGGCTTCAAGCGTGTGTTTGGCATAAATGGGGGCTCTTATTGCATAATCGACAGTTGTTTTACGGAAAATATCTCCATAATAATCATCACTCGGTTCAGCAGTTAAATGTGTATGACAATCTATCAATCCGGGCAGAACAATTGCGTTACTTAAATCGATGATTTCTGCTCCGTTCGGGATTTTTATATTGCTCCCAACTTCTGAAATAGTATCGTTTTTAATGAGTATAATTTGGTTTTCCAAAACTTTCCCATTAACTACATCAACAAGTTTTCCGACTTTAACAGCTTTGATTTGTGCCGAAACTGCTACGGAAAGTATTAATAAACAAATTGTTGTAATTTTTTTCATTTTATAAATAGTTATTTTTGATTACAACCTGTGGGGTTTGTTTTACATTTTTATTTTTCCAAATCATATTCTTTTTCCAAAAAAGGAATCAGTCGGTTTTGGTAATCGTAAAGGTCTTTCAGCATAAAGAAATAATTTTGGGAAACGCCCGATTGCAGATTGATTTCCGCTCCAAATCGGTTGAGTGCTTTTTTGTCGTTGCTAAGGAGTTTAATATCCGTAATTTGTGAAAAAACGCTCTCGCTCCATCTGATTATTTTTCCGTTTTTAACCAAATAGGATTGGTTAAAAACGGAAGTTGCATCTTTGTAATTGTCCAGAATCACTTTTTTCCAACCCTCTTTTTGCTCTTCGATGATGGATATTTTATTGTCCAACAGATTCAGGCTGTCCACCACATTTTGTTTTCGGATAAGCCGCATATTGCCCGAATTTTTCAGTTGCGTGAGCGTATTTTTGTTAAAAGTCATTGCATCATAATTTCCAACATATTTGAAATTCAGCTCATACATTTTCCGGACAGCGGCAGTAGAATGGTCATCGCTCAAAAGCATAACAGACAAAGAATCCAACTTGCTTATTCTTACCGTATCTTTAAAAACTTCCCTCATTTGGGCAGAATCGGATTTCAGTTCGTTTACCATAGATTCGATGTATTCTTTTTCTCTGTGCTTTTCTACTCTGATTTCCCGAATATTTTCCGCAAAAAATCCCATTGTAACAGCAACGAAAAGGGTTAGAAATTCCAAAAAATACTCTTTGAATTTCTTTTTGCCGTGCGGTAAATGCGGATGGTGGACTTCCATATTTTTTTGATTTTTTAACAAATCAAAACTAACCAGATAAGATGTGCCGATTCCGCAAAAAACCGTGCAGAAAATTACATTTTCACATAAGAAGCCGGGCTTTTCCCGTAAATCTGTTTAAACGACCGCCCAAAAGCCGAAACATTTTCGTAGCCGATTTTGTGAGCCACACTTTTTACGTTGTTTCCCAATTCCAAAAGCCGCAGCGCTTCTTTCATTTTCAGGTTTTTGAGATAAGCAGCAGGCGAAATATGAAAACTGTTTTTAAACTTTTTCCCGAAAGAACTTTCCGAAATATGACATAATTCTGCCAAAAAATCGTTTCCCGGAAAATCTGCCAAAACATTCTTTTCCAAATAATTAAGCGCAGCTTGAAGTTCGCCCGATTTTTCTTTTTCCTTTCCCGTTTCGGAAGGCTGAGATTGAAAAATTTCTCCTAAATAATTTTGAGTCAGAGAATAACAGTGACTTTTTAAATCTAATTTCTGCAAAGGATATTTTTCTTTCTCAAAAACGGAAAGTAGATTTTTGACCATTTCGTGGTAAGAATGACAATTGGTATTGACGAAACCTTTGTCGGAGAAATTCAGGATTTTGGCTAACACCGAATTTTGAGGAAGATTTTCGATATTTTCCGCAAACCATTTTTTGTGAATATCAAGCCTTATTCCGTAGGCTTTTTGTCGGGCTTTAATGAAAATCTCGGCATTCATTTTTCCATTGAAAAACAGCGAAAATTGGTCGCTGGAATAGAATTTTTCGTCAATTTTTATATACAGAGGGTTTTTCGTGCGGCTTTCCGTAATGTAAAAAACCAGCGTAAAATAATCGGCTGTCGGATTCGGGACGAACTCGTATTCCGCATCCACAGGACTGAAACTCGAAAAAGAAAACAGAAAAAATCCGTCCTCCAAAAGCTGATATTTGAAAGTAGAATTGATGATAGGATTGATGATTTCGATTTCGCCGGAATTGCTGTCGTGTTTGGCATCGGGATGAAGCTGGAACATCTCGCTGATATAAGCATTAGGGTCGGAAATGAGGGAAGAATAATGGATGTGCTTTTCTATAATAGTCATTGGATTAGGGGAGTTAATATGATCTAAAGATAGCACTTTCCACAAAGGAAAAACAGAAAGACCTATGTAAGGGTGGATATAAAAAAATCTGGCAGAGACGCACAATCCCGCGTCTCTACACTATCGGCGAAAATTTGAAATGGACAATATTGAAACGCATACGCCAACGCCACCGACGGCACATCGACGCTACACCGCCACGGGTGCCTTGATGTGCGGCCAGGATTGGTAGTTTTCCAGTTGGAAATCCTCGAACTTAAACCCTAAAATATCCTTCACGTCCTTGTTGATCGCCATCGTAGGAAGCGGGAACGGTGTGCGTTGCAGTTGGATGTCGGCTTGTTCCAGATGGTTTTTGTAAAGGTGTACGTCACCAAAAGTATGTACAAAATCCCCGGCTTCCAGACCACATACCTGTGCCATCATCATCGTAAGCAACGCGTAAGATGCAATGTTAAAAGGTACGCCAAGAAATACGTCCGCGCTCCGTTGGTAGAGTTGGCAGCTCAGCTTGCTGTCCGCCACATAGAACTGGAACAGCGCGTGACACGGGCTCAGTGCCATTTGGGAAAGTTCGCCCACGTTCCAAGCGTTGACGATGATGCGTCGGCTGTCGGGATTGTTTCGGATTTGGTGGATGGCGTCCGCGATTTGGTCATGGACCTTGCCGTCCGCGCCCTGCCAGCTACGCCACTGCTTACCGTAAACGGGACCGAGGTTGCCGTCCGCGTCCGCCCATTCGTCCCATATCTTGACACCGTGGTCGTTGAGGTATTGGATATTGGTGTTGCCCTGCAAAAACCACAGCAGTTCGTAGATGATACTTTTGAGGTGCAGCTTTTTGGTGGTCAGTAGGGGAAAGCCTTTTTGCAGGTCAAAGCGCATCTGGTAGCCAAAAACACTGTATGTGCCCGTGCCGGTACGGTCGGTTTTTTCGTGGCCGCTTTCACGTATATGTTTCAGTAAATCGAGGTATTGCTGCATGGGACAAAGATAATATTCTTACCTTTCTCCCGGATATTTTTTGGAAGCTGTCAGCTTTCCTATATCGAAAGCGTTCGGCATTTTTTCTTTTACCTTTTTATTTTTACTTTTTTATGCGAAAGATTTATTTGTTGGCGGTATTGCTTTTGGGTAGCACGTTGGTGTCCCGGGCGCAGCAGTATTACATGTTGGTCGGGACATACACGACAGGTTCGGACAGTAAGGGCATCTATGTCTATAAGTTTGACGGCACGACAGGAACGACGGCTTTGGTTTCCACGAAAGCCGATTTTAATCCGTCTTATCTGGCACTGACGGACGGCGGGAAAAAAGTGTATGTCGCTAATGAGGACATCTCTTCCGCTGAGAAAGGCAAAGGTGCCATCAGTGCCTATACTTTTGACAAAAAAAAGGGCGAACTGACATTGCTTAATTCGGTTAGTGCCTTGGGACAGTCGCCTTGCTTTGTCGCGACCGACAAAAAAGGCCTTGACGTATTGGCGGCAAATTATGGAAGCGGCAGCGTAGTGCTGTACAGAACCGAAAAAAACGGCGCACTGCAAAAGGAAAAAACGCAGTTTATCCAACACGAGGGCAAAAGCGTGCATCCCAATCAGGAAGGTCCGCATGCGCACAGCACTTTTATTGCACCGGACGGTAAATATGTATTTGCGCTCAATTTGGGCAATGACCTTATTTACAAATACAATTTTGACCCGAAAAGCAATACACCTTTAACGGCTGGAACACCCGCCACGTATAAGGTTCCCGACGGTTACGGCCCACGCCATCTTGTGTTTTCCAAGGACGGCAAGTATGCTTATGTCTTGTGCGAACTGATTGGCAAAATAATTGCATACGCATACAACGACGGCAATCTCCAACAGTTGCAGATATTGGATGCCGCGCCACAGGTAGACAAAAATCTGGACAACGGAAGTGCCGCGATACGCGTGTCGCCCGACGGACAGTTTCTGTACGCGTCCAACAGGGGAACGGCCAACACGGTCGCGATTTTCCATATCGAAAACGACGGTCGATTGATACACGTTGACGACAAAAAAGTAGGTACGCATCCGCGTGACTTTGACTTGACACCCGACGGAAACTTTCTGGTCGTCGCTTCCCGGGACGACAACGCCGTCGAGATATATCCTGTGGACAAGGAAACTGGTCTGTTGAAGGAAAAAAAGAACGTGTTGAATATCCCCAAGCCTGTTTCCGTTATTTTTACGAAATATTAATCACCTATAAATTGAAAAACCATGTTTGAAAACATCCTCGAAAGTGTACAGCATATTGCGGGCCAGGCGGTAGAGCAGAGTCCTGATGTGGACAATGCACATAAAGAAGGCATCGCAGGCGAAGCGGTTGCCTCCATCAAAAACGGCATCCAGGGTGCTATCGCCAACGGTAATGTCAGTAGCTTGTTGGGCTTTTTTTCCAACAGCGACGAAAAGGCCGAATCCAATCCCGTCGTCCAAGGGATTTCCGGTGACTTCATCAGCAACATTACCCAAAAATTTGGTTTGGGAAATGGTGCGAGCAGTTTGAGCGCCATCATTCCGATGATTTTCAACCTAGTCAAGTCACATTTAAGTGGAGCAGGAGGCGGCAACGCAGCTACTGCCAGCAGCGAGGGCGGACTTGGCGGCATCCTCGGTTCTTTTTCAGGTATCCTGGACCAGAACAAGGACGGGAAAGTGGACCTCAGCGACGCGAGCGGTCTGCTTGGCTCTTTGGGCAGCCTGTTCGGAGGAAAGTAACTTTAACGGATTTTTATGGCAAAAAAGGTCGGGCGCGGGTGGCGTTTCCGACCTTTTTATTTGTACATTGTTCGATAAAACTGTCTCCATGCTCCAAATCAGCAACTATAAAAAATCGTATGGTAAAAAGACGATACTGACTATTGATGAATGTATATTGGACAGAGGCATTTATTGGTTACAAGGCGTCAACGGTTCCGGAAAAAGCACGCTGTTAAAATCGACAGCAGGTATTCTGTCTTTTGATGGTTCTATTGTTTGGAATGGTTTGGATGTCGTCAAAGATGGATTGGCGTATCGTTCAAAAGTCAATTTTGGGGATGCAGAACCGCTATTTCCAGATTTTTTGACAGGAAATGAACTGGTTCAAATGTTTTTGGAGGCAAAAAAAGCTCCCATTGGACAAGAGAAAAGTTTGATTGCGGATTTGCAAATGCAGTCCTACCTGGATGCACCCGTTGCTACCTATTCGAGTGGTATGCTGAAAAAGCTTTCGTTGCTGTTGGCTTTTTTGGGAAACCCGGAACTGATTTTGTTGGACGAACCTTTCATCACGATTGATGCCGCGACTTTGGAAGTCGTTTATGGTTGGATTGCAAAGTCTTGGCGCGACAATAATATTTCTTTCTTGTTGTCTTCGCACCAAACGATTGAACCGACTATATTTCCAGAATTGAGAAAATTGCAGATAATCGATAAAAAACTTTTCCATTGCTAAATAGTTCCTACTATAAAGTTGCGAAAAAAGTATTTGTGAATGGGTTTTACAAGGCGCATTCCGGAGCTTTGTTTTTTCTTTTTTCCGTCGTTGTTTTTTATTTTTTCTTTATCGGATTGTTGGACAAGATGCCCGATGAAAAAAAGTTGTCGTGGAACTTGGTATTTGCGCGGTTGACGTTGGAAAGTTGGTATATGGTGGGATTGTTTGCCTTGGTAAGTGTGCTTTATACGTTGAAGAGTTGGCAATATCTTGTCGCTGAAATGTACAAGGAACGTAACCAAATAATCCAATATGGCAGTCGGTGTTTTTCGGGGAAAAAACTGTTTAGGTATTGGGTTTGGATGCAGTTGCAGATAATGGTTCCATTATTTGTTTATGGTCTGTTTGTGAGTGGTGTTGGGTTGATATTTCATTTTTCCGTTAAAGCCTTATTCTTGCTTGTTTGGTTGTGCATTTTGTTACTGGCAAGTGGCATTTTCTATCTGTACGCAATCAACCAAAATGCGGATAAGTGGCAACTGTGGCGGCGTTTTTGGAACCATTCCTTTTTTAGAAAACCTTTGGACAGCCTGTATTTATGGTTTGTTGTCGATAGGCTGAAGTTGCAATTTGTCCTTACAAAATCAGCGTCATGAATTTTGGTTCTTGGTGCGTTCCTGTCCACGGATTTTGGAAATGGGAGTAGTATTTTCAATGATTTTATCGTGGGTGTGGTTGCGATGGTCAATAGTTTGTTGGTCTTTAAGGAATACCAATTCCATACGCGTTATCTATATTGGCGTTACAATTTTCCAAAACGTAGATGGCGATTTTTTGTCGGAGGATTATTCAGTTATTTCTTGTTTTTGTTGCCGGAATTGTTGTGGATATTGAGTTATTTTAGCCTATTTCAGGCATTGGGATTGATTTTTTTGGATGATGTCTATCCTTATGCTTTATCGAGGTATGCTGTATGTCGTTGGTGTCGATATCAAATCTTATCTCAAAGCCGTATTTGGATTGTTTCTGTTGTTTTACCTCGTTTTTGTATACGGGATAGCACTGTATTGCGCACCGGTATTGTTGGGTGCAGGCATCGGAATGTTTTACGCGAATTATCCACTCAAAAGCGTGTAGGTTAGGTGTTAAGGTCGGGGAATATGCGAACTTTTTTTGCCGATTTTTTATTGTAGGAAAA
Organism: Chitinophagaceae bacterium; assembly: GCA_047606825.1. GTDB lineage: Bacteria > Bacteroidota > Bacteroidia > Chitinophagales > Chitinophagaceae > Rhizosphaericola. The sequence continues at coordinate 59,045 of JASGDY010000112.1, read as the reverse complement.
TAAAATAAGATTTTTGTTATTTTACTTTTAAGTCTAAAAGTAAAATAACGGATTTTTTTATTTTAGTTTCTGGACACAATTATTGCGCTTTCTTTTTATCCAAAAAGCATCTTAATGCCTTTCAAAACTAATGTTATATTCGCCCGGCGATTGAGCAATCGGTATTTTTTACGTTTAACTTAGTGCATCTATGTTTGAAAAATTATTAACTCAGATAAAAGAACCAACAGCGGAAATCATCGCGCAGCAAACGGCGATTCCAGCAGACAAAAAAAGCGTGGCGACGGATGATGCCATTGCATCTATTTCGGAAGAAATTGACCGCATGATGGACAGCGGCGACTTCTCGACGCTTGCGGGCATCAAGGACGCGGACAATCCCAACAACAATGCGACGATTCAAAATGTGGTCGTTTCCTTTGCTGAAAAATTACAAAAAAACAGTCAGCTCGACGCGGTTACGGCGCAAAACACAAGTGCGAGCGTCGTTCCGACGTTAGTTGTAACGATGAAGGAAAAATTTAGCGGCGGTGGTATCGATATTAAGTCGCTGATGAGTAGCCTGAGCCTTTCGGACATGATGAAGCTGATGGCGAACATGGGCAAACTCAAGGAAGCGTTTAAATGATGAATAATTAAAAATGAATAATGAGGTTGATGGTATTGTGAATGTTTGGCTGTATTCCTCACACCTTATACCTCCAACCTTACGCCTTTTATGCACACATATTTATTAAAAGAAAAATCATTCGTCAATGGCGAATGGGTTGCGGAAGCAAATGCGGATTTTATCGAAGTGAAAAATCCGGCGGACGGAAGTGTTGTCGCAAAAGTGTACAATAACTCCGCTGCGCTGGTCGATACGGCAATAGCGGCGGCGCACCGTTCGATGCCCGCGTGGAAAGCCTTGTCCGCAAAGGAAAGAGCCAATATCCTGTATCGCTGGTATAGCCTGATTCAGGAAAATAAAGAAGCGATTGCGACGATAATGACATTGGAATCGGGCAAACCGTTGGCGGAAAGCCGTGGCGAGGTCGATTATGGTTCGTCCTTTATCCAGTGGTTTTCGGAAGAAGCCAAAAGGGTTTACGGTGACGTGGTTCCGGGTTTTACGGCGGACAAACGCATAGCGGTCATCAAGCAACCGATTGGCGTCGTCGGAGCGATTACGCCGTGGAATTTCCCGTTGGCGATGATTACCCGAAAAGTCGCGCCGGCATTGGCTGCTGGCTGCGCGGTCGTCATCCGTCCGAGCGAGGAAACGCCGTTGACCGCGTTGGCGATTGCGCAATTGGCCAAAGACGCGGGCATTCCCGACGGCGTATATAACACGGTTGTGGGATTGGACGCGTCAGGACTGGGAAAGGCATTGTGTGAAAGCGATTTGGTCGCCAAAATTTCTTTTACGGGCTCGACGAGGGTCGGGCAGCTATTGATGGCACAATGTGCACCGAGTTTGAAAAAAATGAGTTTGGAACTGGGCGGCAACGCGCCGTTCATCGTTTTTGAAGATGCGGACATCGACCTTGCCGTCAAGGGTGCGATTGCCGGGAAATTCCGGTTTGGCGGACAGACCTGCGTGTGTGTCAACCGGATATTGGTACACGAAAAAGTGTATGATATCTTCACGGAGAAATTTGTCGCGGCGGTAAAGGATTTGAAAGTCGGGAATGGCATGGACACACACAACCATATCGGGCCGCTAATCAATGCAAAAGCCATTTCCAAAACCGAAAGTTTTGTGCAGGATGCCGTTGCGAAAGGTGGCAAAATATTAATAGGCGGACAAAAAATCAACGATTTCTTCTATCCGCCGACGGTGGTTGGCGATGCGACATCCGACATGAAATTTGCAAAAGAGGAAATATTCGGACCTGTCGCACCGTTGTTCAAGTTTCGTTCAGATGAGGAGGCGATTGCTATGGCAAATGATACCGTTTATGGACTTGCCTCTTATTTTTATACCAACGACTTAAACCGGACGATAAAGGTTTCCGAAGCTTTGGAATACGGCATTGTCGGCGTCAACGAAGGTCTGATTTCCTCCGAAGTCGTACCTTTTGGCGGCGTGAAATATTCCGGCGTCGGTCGCGAAGGTTCCAAATATGGTATTGAGGGTTACGTGGAGATTAAATATATCTGTATAGGAAATGTAGAACAGTAAAAAACGCGAACCATTCCCTACTGGTCGGTGGAGACACCGACCGATAGACAAGAATTGCGTCTTTGCTCCTTTGCGGCCTTTGCGTGAAAACTGTGTTTTTCCCTTTTTACTTTTACCTTAGCTATATGAAACTATCCAAATTATCTCTATTGGCATTCGGAACGATGCTGCTGTGCGGTTCCGTATTTGCCCAAAAGTCCAATCCCGAAAAGGAAGTCGAACAGACGGTACAGGGTTTTACCAAAGCGTTGGAAGACGGCGATACCGCCAAGCTGCGAGCCATGACGGTCGAGGGTTTGACGTATGGACATTCGTCCGGAAAGATACAGGACCAAGAAGCATTTCTGAAAGCATTGTCGGACGGCTCGTCTGACTTCGTGAAAATCGACATTTCCGAACAACAGATTCAGGTGTTTGGAAATACGGCTGTTGTGCGCCATATACTTTCGGCGTCCACCAACGACGACGGCAAGCCGGGAAACGTCAAACTCAAAATCCTGTTGGTCTTCCAGAAACACAAAAAAGAATGGAAACTGTTGACAAGACAGGCCGTGAAGTTTGTGAATTAAAATTCGTAATACATTCTCCAACTAAAGGTCGTCCGTCGCGGCGGACCTTTTTCTACCTTATGTGCTTTTGTTGCCAAAAGATAGTCTCCACAGGACTTTCCAACACATATCCAAAACGTTTTACCATCGTGCATAGCTCCGTAGGAGTGACCTTATTTCTTGCACATTTTTATGCAGCGAAAAATCTGAACTACTATCCTTTTCCGAAAACGTTTTCATAAATAAATAACCCATTTCCTACAAGATGCCGTAATATTGTTAGCCAAAAAACATATACATGGATTACTTGCATCAACTATTTGACCTCACGGGAAAGACAGCATTAGTGACGGGTTGTGACAAAGGGATTGGACGCGGGATGGCGTTGGCGTTGGCTTCCGCAGGTGCCGATATCATTGGCGTTTCGCGTAGTATCAAGGACGACGCGGGCACGCCGGTGGACGTGCGTGGGCTGGGACGGCAGTTCTCTACGTATCAGGCCGACATGGCGGACCGCGACGCTATTTACGCTTTTATCCAAAAAGTAAAAAGCGAACATCCAACGGTTGACATCCTCGTCAACAACGCTGGGACAATCCTGCGAAAACCCGCCGCGGAACATCCCGACGAATATTGGGACACCGTGTTGGCCATCAACCTTGATGCCGCGTTTATATTGACAAGGGAATTTGGAAAAGACATGGTGGCGCGCGGCAGCGGCAAAGTGATATTTACCTGTTCCATGCTGTCCTACCAGGGCGGCATCAACGTGCCGGGATACACAGCATCCAAAAGTGCCATCGCCGGTTTGGTAAAAGCGTTTGCCAACGAATGGGCGGGCAAAGGTGTGCACGTCAACGGCATTGCCCCCGGCTATATCGCAACGGACAACACCGCCGCGTTGCGCGAGGACCAAGACCGTAGCAAATCCATATTGGAACGTATTCCGGCCGCTCGTTGGGGCACGCCCGACGACTTTGCCGGAGCGACGATATTCCTCGCTTCCAAAGCATCCGATTATGTGGACGGCACGATACTCAACGTGGACGGCGGTTGGATGGGAAGATAGGAATGTTGTTTTTTACACAAAAAACCTTATAGGTTTATACAGTACGCTATACTTAAGGTAATTAGTGAACTTACAGAAAATGGAGACCTCACCGTCATTCCTGCGTAGGCAGGAAACTTTAGTCCAGTGTAGCTAATCTGCTTTAAAAAAATGGTTTCGTTGAAGTACGTACCAGCAGATTCTCGCCTACGCGAGAATGACGGAGAAGTCTTCATGTTTTAATATTTGTTCATTGCTTGAGTAAACTTTTACCCAACGAGGAACTTTTACTTTTACTTTTTTACTTAAATAAACTACAATGGAAATACGTTTTGGCAATAGCCCAAAAGAAGTGAAGAGCCTTAGCACAGATGAATTAAGGGAAAATTTTTTGATTGAAAAATTGATGGTGGACGACCAGTTGCGACTAGTGTATTCGCATTATGACCGTGTCATCGTCGGCGGTGCGAAACCTGTCAATACGACCATCGTATTGGACAATCCAGCGGAACTCCGTGCGGAATATTTCCTGCAACGCCGGGAATTGGGCGTTATCAATGTCGGCGGCGACGGTACAGTTGTCGTCGATGGCGCGTCTTACAGCCTTGGCAAACTGGACTGTCTCTATATCGGAAAAGGCAAAAAACAAGTCGGGTTTGCAACGACCAATCCTGCCAATCCTGCCGTTTTCTATATCCTGTCAACGCCAGCGCACGCCGAATATCCTATCCAGTTTGTTGCCAAAAACGACGCGGAAAATGCTGTGCTTGGTTCTTTGCAGACCAGCAACGAAAGGACAATCTACCGTTATATCCATGAAAACGGTGCGCAGAGTTGCCAGTTGGTCATGGGACTGACGATTCTGAATACCGGAAGTGTCTGGAACACGATGCCGACACACACGCACACACGTAGGATGGAAGCGTATTTTTATTTTGACGTACCGAGCGACCAGCGTGTTTTCCATCTGATGGGCGAGCCGACAGAAACACGGCATATCGTGATGGCCAACCATGAAGCCGTCGTTTCGCCACCGTGGAGCATCCATTCCGGTTGCGGCACTTCCAACTATGGCTTTATCTGGGGAATGGGCGGCGAAAACTATACCTATTCGGATATGGACGCAGTGGCGATTGGAGAATTGAAATAATTAAATAGTAAGGCACAGTCAGCAAAAAGCTTGTGCTTTTTTTATACTTTACACTCTCTAAGAATGCGCTATAACGATAACCACATTAAGAAATTAATAATGGCAACGTTAGCACGTCATTCCCGCCTTCGGGGAATGACGGCAAGGTGTTCAAATTCTTCAATGCACATTTTTAGACAGTGTACGGTATAATGATTAAATAATACAAACATGAAAGTCCTGTTATCTTTTCTTCTATTCATCTGTCTCTCTGCGAAAGCACAGGAACAAAGGAACTATCTTACCAAGACAACCAGCCAGGAGCAGTTGGCGACAATGGTCGTGCCTAACGCGGACTGGATTCCCTTTCCTGCCTATACAGACCGGGCAAAATGGGATAAGGTAGATGCGTCATTGAAAAAGATGCTCGTTGAAAAAGCCGTTAAAAAACTAGGCTATTCCTATCAATTTGTCCCCGCGTCATCCTACCTGGCTTTTGCGACAACGGGCGACCGCAATGTAATGCAGCGACCCTACGGCCAGAACTATGATGCCGTACAGACATTTGTTTTGGGTGAGCTTATGGAAGGAAAAGGACGTTTTTTACCACAGATCATAAAAGGACTTCATAACCTTTTTGAGATGCAGACTTGGGCACTCTCCGCACACCTTTCCTTACAAGGAGCGGGCCGCAAGGCGGGAATAATTGACTCCTCACAACAGATTATAGACCTTGCTGCAGGAAGGACAGGTACGATTGTAGCGTGGACTTATTATTTTCTAGGAGATGCTCTGGATAAAATAGAACCAGGCATTAAAGCAAAAATCGAAACCGAATTAGACAAGCGAATCATACAGCCATACGCTACCCGAACCGATTTCTGGTGGATGGCACTCAACACCAAACAACGGCTTGTCAACAACTGGAACGTATGGTGCAACTACAATTCGCTTACCTGCATCTTGTTGGCGGAAAAAGACCGTAAAAAACGAACTGAACTTATATACAAAACGATGCGGTCCGTGGACAAATTCATCAACTATTACAAAGACGATGGTGCATGTGAAGAAGGACCAGGATATTGGGGCGAAGCTGGTGGCAACCTGTATCGGTATTTGGATTTATTGCAAAAAGTAAGCAATAAGCGCATCAATTTATTTGACAAGCCATTGGTTCGCAATATTGCGACCTATATCTACAAAGTGTATATCGGCAATGGCGATTATTATGTCAACTTTGCGGATGCGCATCCCAAAGTAACGTCGAGCGCGACCTTACTGTATAATTTTGGGAAAGCTATACAGGATGACACCATGCAGTCTTTTGGAAGTTATCTGGCGCAAAAACAGCAACTTCCCACATCGGATATTTACGAGACGCTGCAATATCTTTTTGAATACAATGAAATCAAGTCGCACAAAGCCGTTGAACCACTGCCATTGGATGTGGATTATCCGCAGACAGAGATTGCTGTGGGAAGAGACAAGGCAAATGCAACTTCCGGTTTTTATTTTGCAGCCAAAGGAGGCAACAATAACGAAAGCCACAACCATAATGATATTGGGTCGTTCATACTCTATTACGATGCACAACCCTTGCTGATTGATATCGGCTCGGGAACCTATACTGCCAAAACATTCAGTAGCAAAAGGTACGAACTGTTCAACACCCGTTCGCTGAACCATAACGTTCCGGTCATCAATGGATATGAACAGCACGAAGGTGCGCAGTACAAAGCAACGCGTTTTGATTATAGCGCATCGGCAGACAAGGTGCGTCTTACGATTGGCATTGAAGATGCTTATCCCAAAACTGCGTCTGTTAATAAGTGGAATCGCATTTATACTTTGCAAAGAGAAAAAGAATTTTCAATTGAGGACGTATATGACATAAAAGAAAACAACGGAAAATGTTCTGCCAATTTTGTCACAGCATTACTGCCACAACAGGTAGCGGAAGGCAAGTTGCGTTTTGTCGTGAATGGCAAGGCACTCTATCTCAATTATGACAATAAAAATGTTGTATGCACAATTGTACCAATTGATTTGACGGACAAAGCACTTATCTCACAATGGGGCGACAAACTATACAGGATTGAACTTGTATTCCAAAACAAGTCCTTGTCTGGAAGTAATAAAGCGACGATTACGTTATAGCTCACTCAACACGCTCATGTTGATTTCTTTGCGGTAGAGTTCCAATATGTGTTTTTCCTGTACGAAGCCGAGCCATTTTCCCTGTTCGTCCACGACCGGAAATTCGTTGCGTTCACTGTTGTTGAAGCGTTCCAGTACGGTTGCCAGGCTTTGGTTGATGACGAGCGGTTCCTGTTTTTGCATGATGTCTTTTACCGATGATTCTTTCCAGTCGTTGTCCATCGCCATCAATACGTTTTTGAGGTCGTTGAGCGTCAGTATGCCGACATATCTGTTTTCCTTGTCCAAGATGGCATAGCTTAGTTTAGTTGTTTCTTTTATTTTTTCCGACACTTTCGCGACGGACATATTTTCGTTGAAAGATGGGTAGTGGGCATCCACAAAACTATCCAGGTTCATCGTACTCAACAGGAAATGGTCGCGGTTGAAATTGTGCAGCATGCTTTTGTGCTGTACTTTTTGTAGTTCCATCGACAGCGGAAAAAATGACTTGGCAAACAAGTAACTAATCGCGGAAACAATCATCAGCGGAACGAACAACGGGTAGCCATTGGTCAGTTCGGCAGACAAAAATATCGCTGTCAATGGCGCATAAAGGATGCCGCTCAATACACCCGCCATCCCTGCCACGATAAAATTGGCAACCGGCAAACCGGTCTGTCCAAATGCCAGTTCGCTTATTTTCGCGACGATAAAACCGACCAAAGCACCAATAAACAAAGACGGCGCAAAACTGCCGCCATTCCCGCCGCCCAATACCGTAAAACCCGTCGCAAAAACCTTGAACAGCAACAACAGACAAGTAAAAACCAGCAGCAACCATCCGTTCCTGACACTGCTCATATAAAAAGGCAGTTCCACAATCCGGTCGTTTTTCGTAATGCTTTTGATAAACAGATAACCATCACCGAACAAAGGTGGAAACATAAATATCAATACGCCCAGCAACAGGCTGCCGTACAACCATTTGCCTGTGGCGGAATGTATCGTCGCAAACTTGTGCTCCATCCACGTAAATATTTTCGTATAGAATACGGAAAGCAAGCCACTCACAATACCGATAATGACATAGTACGGCAGACGACTATAATCAAATGGTTGTAGGTTGTCAAAGGATAACAGCACTTCATTGCCTAATAGTATCGTCGATAGCAATGTGCCGATAATCGCCGCCAAAAGTAATGGTATCAATGCCGCCAGCGAAAGGTCGATAATCAACACTTCCAACGCAAACAGTACGCCTGCAATCGGCGCGCTGAACGCCGTGGAAATCGCCGCCGCCGCACCGCAGCCAATCAACAGCGTTTTGTCTTTTTGGCTGAGGAACGCAATCCTTCCCATGTTAGAGCCGATTGCCGAACCCGAAGCGACCAACGGCGATTCCAAGCCAGCCGAACCGCCAAGTCCGACCGTGATGCTGCTCGTCACCAACGGCGAATACATCGCGCTGAAAGGCAGGTTGGAATGTTTCTTTATCATCGAATAGATAATCATGTCGTTGCCTTTCACGAAATTCTTTTTGTACACTTTCAGTATCAGGAACGTGGAAACGCCGATGCCGATGACAGGCGTAATGGATTTGAAACCAAGTATTACGGAATAGGGATTTTCGTCAAAAAAGGCTTGCTCGATATGGAAAACCATCCATTTCAACAGCACCGCGGCCAACGCTGACAGTGCACTGACGACGATACACATAATCAGCAAAAACTGTTTGGGATTGGTTTTCCGCTTGGTGAAGAGTATCAGTTGGCGTATCGACCGGAAATATTTGGAAAGAGACATTTTACGATTTGAAGATTTCGGAATTTGAAGATTTGAAGATGGCTTCCATGATGCAAAGGTATAATGAATTAGGGTTTTACAGATTGGAAAATTGAACCACCACGGGACCCATTGCGGTTTTAAAAAAATCGTGTTACCATATTCAGCTCCTCGGAAATCAAAATAACGCCCGGCTGTTTTCCCTTCTCAAAAGAGCCAAGTTGCGTCTGTAGTCCCAATGCCTGTGCGCCGTTCCAGGTCGCCCAGGTCAGCATCTCGGCAATCGGGATGTGTGGAAAATGCTGTCGGATACGTTGGAGTTCAGACAAGATGGACAATTGGTAATTGCTGGCGATGCTGTCCGTGCCGAGACAGATGTGGACCTTTTCACGACGCAGCAAATCCATGGGCGGCAGTTTCCTTTCGATATACCAGTTCGCATTGGGACAAAGCGTCCAGTAGATGTGTTGGTTGTTGTTGGTGGCGAGGTTTTCTGCGTATTGGATGTCGGATGCGTCCGCGCAGGTATTGTGTACCAAAAGGATTGCGGCAGGCCTGTCCAAATATGGAAGATAGGTCTGTATGCTGGATTTTCCAGATGGTTGGAAAAAGTCGATGTTGACGTCCATCCTTTTGTACAGTTCAAGAAACGCGCCTTTTTTTTCTTGGAAAAAAAGATTTTCGTCTATTGTTTCCTGGTTGTGGATGGAGATGGTTTTGCCAGTGGAATCCGTGTTTATTTTTTGAAAAAGATTTTTGGAAACGGAATAAGGTGCGTGCGGGACGATGGATGTCGGTCCTACTGCCGCATATTTGTCTTTGATTTTCAATCCGTTGGACATTCTCTCTTCCGCCTGACCAGGAAGGAAACCGGCGAGTTCGATGAAATTGACATATCGGATGTTGGAGGTTTTTTTTGTAGAAAGCGTGTGCAAGGTATTGCAGATGTCGCCGACCGCGACGATACCATTGGCGTACATTTCTTGGTCGGCATCGGCGATGGCATCCATGATTTCGGGTTCGGGAAACTGTCGCAGCCGCATGACTTTTCCCACGAAATCCATCAGTCCCGTTGCTTCCTCAATGATATTGCGCATGTGGCTGAGTTCGAGGTGGCAATGGCAGTTCACAAATCCCGGAGTCAATATGCCGTCCATTTTTTCGGTGTCGCCGCCACTATCTTCGGGCGAAAGAATGGCTTCCACCATGCCGTTTCCCTGCAATACCAGCACCTTGTTTTCCAATATCTCCTTTCCCGTGAAAAGTCTTGCCGCGTGTAGTTTTCTGAATGACATGGTACAAAAGTAATGCTGTTTATAATACAAGGGAAAAGCCTAATTTTGCAGCCTTTTAAAGCCAGTTTTAATTATATGTTGGACCAATTAGATGCCATCAAGGCGCGATTTGACCAGTTGGGCATTTCCCTGACCAACCCCGAAATCATCAACAACCAAAAGGAATTTGGGAAGTTGAGCAAGGAATACCGTGACCTGGAGAAAATCGTACAGCCTTACGAGGAATACAAACGTGTGCTGGCCGATTATGACTTTGGAAAAGAATCACTCAACAGCGGTGACGACGATATGCGCGAACTCGCCAAGGCGGAACTTCCCGCCCTGGAAGAGAAAAAAGAAACGCTGGAAAAGAAACTGACGCAGCTCCTGATTCCAAAAGACCCGCAGGACAACAAAGACGCCGTGCTGGAAATCCGCGCCGGAACGGGTGGCGACGAGGCTTCCCTTTTTGCGGGCGACCTGCTCGGCATGTACCTGAGATATTGCGCGAAAAAAGGCTGGAAAACCGCCATCGTCAGCGAAAGTGAGGGTACCGTCGGTGGTTACAAGGAAGTCATGGTCGAGGTCGTGGGCGACGACGTGTATGGTACGCTGAAGTTTGAAAGTGGTGTACACCGTGTGCAGCGCATCCCCGCAACAGAAACGCAAGGTCGCGTGCATACCTCGGCGGCGACAGTGGCGGTCATGCCTGTCGCGGAAGAAATCGACTTCGAACTCCACGAGCGCGACGTAAAAATGGAAACGGCACGAAGCGGCGGCGCAGGCGGTCAGAACGTCAACAAAGTGGAAACGAAAGTGATGCTCACGCACATTCCGACCGGCACGGTCATCATCTGCCAAACGGAACGCACACAGCTCGGCAACCGCTTGAAAGCCATGGAAATGCTGCGTACCAAACTCTACGAAGAGGAAGTGCGCAAACAGGAAGAAGCTATTGCCAACCAGCGCAAAACCCTTGTCAGCACAGGCGACCGCAGTGCCAAAATACGCACGTACAACTGGCCGCAAGGTCGTGTGACTGACCACCGTATCGGCCTGACTTCCTACAATCTCGATGCGGTCATCAACGGCGAAATCGACGAGTTCATCGAAGCGTTGCAGGTTGCCGAAAACGCGGAGAAGATGGCGCAGGAGAAGTAAAAATATATAGAGTTGCAGGCCTCGTCTCGGACGAGACTTGCAACTCTATAGGTCGGTGGGGACATCAACCTATAGATAAAACCACAGATGTAGGGAAGCCAATAACGTTGCAACAAACGCTATTGGCTTTTGCTTTTTTGCTTTTAACTTTTTATTTTGTAAATGTGCATAAGTTTTTCATCGCCGGATAGTTTTCCACATTTGCCCAATCTTTCGCCCATAAGCCTTATCTGTATTAACTTTACGCCAATTTCTTTTTCTTAAAGAAATATCAATATTGCGTTGCTCTCAAAAGACTTTATTGTGCTTTGCGTAATATGCACAGTTATTGCAGAACAATGTAATGTTTAGCAGTTGTATATAAAAAAACAGGAGGGCATTTTGTACAAAAAATGTCCTCCGACAAATAAAATAAAAGTTTACTAATGAAACGCGCTTTCAAAGTGTTGGGTATTGCCACGATTTATTGCAGTCTTTCTGGTTCGCTTGCTGCGCAGGTGACGAGTGCCGTATCTGACCCGGACAATAATTTCAAATCGGCAAGGGACCTATACCAGCGTGGACAGGTCAGCCTGGCTTATCCGTTGTTCAAGGCCTTGTATTTTGACAAGACAAAAACGGAACGCCAAAAATCTGTTTTGCCGACCGCAATCCAAACCGAGGCGAACTACTATACGATTGTCTGCGGATTGATGCTGGACGACGTTGCTGCCGAAAAAGATGCCATCGCATTTGAGACGCAGCAATACGATGCGGTACGCAGCGAAATGGTAAGTTATTATTTGGCGGAATATTATTTCCGAAAAAAAGACTATGCCAACGCTACGACGTACTATGAAAAAACGAACTATTCCAACCTTACAAACGAACAGATTTCGTCGGCAAAATTCCACCTTGGTTATTGTTATTTCAACAATAAAGATTTTACAAAAGCAAAGCCTTTGTTTGATGCGATTCGCCAGATTCCGACCGACCCCAACTATAATGAAGCCAATTATTACTATGGTTTCATCGCACTCAACGACAAAAACTATAACGAAGCGTTGACGAGTTTTAAACGTGTGGAAAACGACCCGAAGTACAAGTCTGTCGTGCCTTACTATATCATGCAGATTTATTATTACGAAGGCGATAAAGACAAGGCGATTGCGTATGGACAACAGGCATTGGCAAAAGGCGGCGAACAATACTATGCCAAAGACATGCAGCAATTATTGGGACACGCTTATTTTGACAGGCAGCAATATGACAAGGCGTTGCCTTATCTCGAAAGTTATGTGTCCACGACAGAGGACGCACCGCGTGAAGATATTTACGAACTGTCCTATTGCTATTATATGCAAAAGCAATATGACAAAGCCACATTAGGATTCAAACGATTAGGCGGAAGAGAAGACCAGCTTTCTCAAAACAGTATGTATCTGCTCGCGGATTCTTACCTGCAATTGGGACAGAAAGACAATGCCCGTAATGCTTTTCTCTTTTCTTCTCTTAATAATAGCAATGCATCCGAAAAAGAAATATCACAGTTCAATTATGCCAAACTTTCTTATGAACTAGGTTATAATGATATCGCATTAAACGAACTGAAAAAGTTCATAGCCGCTTACCCCAAGTCACAATACAACAAAGAAGCGAACGAATTGTTGGTAAGCGTCTTGGGCAATACCAACAACTATAAAGAAGCACTCGCATTAATAGAAAAAACGGGGACACAAAGTGAACTGGTACAAAAAGTATATCCCCGCATCCTATACGGTCGCGCAGTCGAGTACCTCAACGACGGACAGACAACCAACGCGGGTGCAATCTTTCAGCGTATATTGGATTTGCCATACAACGAACAGGAAAAAACACTATGCTACTTCTGGTTGGGCGAGGTTCAAAACCGTTCAGGATTATATGATGCGTCGATAAAAAATTTAAATACATATCTGGAAAATCCGAAAGAAATCGGCGATGCCAATACGCGCAACGCCTACTATACATTGGGTTATTCGTATCTGCGTAGTCAGCAATATGACAAAGCGTTGGCTACTTTTCAAAAAGTAACGCCGCGTATTTCCGGCAATTCCAATATGGTCGAGCAGGACGCATACCTGCGCCAAGCGGATTGTTATTTTATGCAAAAGCAATTGTCCAAATCCTTGCAAATGTATAAAAACGTCGTGGACAATAACTATAACGGTGCGGACTATGCCTATTATCAAATGGCTGTCATCTCCGGCGCCCAAGGAAAACCGGATGAAAAAGTTAAATACCTACAATCATTTAACCAACGTTACGCCAATTCTAAGTTGTCCGCCGAAGCCAATATGGAAATGGCTAACGCCTATATGGCTCAGGAAAATTTTGCAGGTGCGATTGCGCCCCTGAATGCGGTCATCGCCAATCCTGCCGCAAGTGCGCTGCATCCACAGGCGTATCTCAATGTGGGTCTTTGCCAATATAATTTAAACAATAACGATGCGGCATTGACAACGTTCCAAAAGTTAATGTCCAAATATCCCAACTCACAAGAAAGCAGCGACGCAGAAGATTATGTCAAAAGCATCTATATGTCCCGTGGACAGGCAGATGCTTATGTCAACTTCATGCGCGCGCAAGGAAAAAACATCAGCAATTCCGAAGCTGATTCGCTGTCTTATAGTACCGCCAGCAGTGCCTATAACAACCAGCAATACGACAAGGCAAAACCCGCATTGGAAAATTATTTAAATACATATCCAAACGGTCAGAATGCTATCGCTGCACATTTTCAGTTAGCCACTATTGCCAATAACAATAAAGATTATGGTACCGCATTAGGCCACTATGATTATGTAGCGTCCAAGGCACCAAACAAATATGCGGAAGCGGCGGTATTGGAAGCGGCGCGTATCGCATATTTCCAAAACAAGGACTATACAAAGGCTACAAATTATTATCAACAATTAAAATCTATCGCAACAACATCCGACAACAAACTGGAAAGTATGCGTGGATTGATTCGTTGCCAATATCGTCTGCAACAATGGCAAGCCGCTTACGACAATGCCAAAGATTTGCTTACACAATCAGGCATAGCTAGCGATGACAAACAAATGGCGAATCTCGTCATTGCCAAGAACGCACAGCTAAACGGTAATGAATCCGATGCCTTGACGGCATACAAGGCAGTCTACACCTCCGGCAAATCGGAATATGCAGCAGAAGCAAGGTTCCGTGTCGCCGAAATACTGATGTCTGAGGACAAACTGAAAGATGCAGAAAAAGCAGCATTTGATGTCATCAACAAAGCAGGTTCCTACGACTATTGGATTACCAAATCCTATATCTTGTTGGGCGACATATACTATAAACAAAAAGATTATTTCAATGCGGAAGCTACACTTAAAAGCGTTGTGGAAAACGTATCAGACGATAGTCTAAAAGCTGAAGCACAAAAGAAATTAGACAATGTCATTGCCGCAAAAAACAAAAGCAATTCCAAATAAGTCATTTAAATAATAATCGTGCCGATAATGTTGAACATATCCATATCTTCCTGTAAAAAATGCGTGATGGCTCTACTGTTGTTAGGTCTTACCGTCATGCATGCCGATGCACAGCGCAGCAAGAAAAAAACAACCAAAAAGGAAAAAACAAAAACCACCAAGCAGGTTTCCCAAAAAGAAGAAACGAAAAAGTCGCAAAACCTCTTGCCCGACGACAAGGACAAGACCGTGACGATTACTTCTACATTCACGCCCACGTTACGTGAATCGTCCAAAATCAATTTTACGGGCAACAGTAATCTGCCGTCCGATACTAACCCTAATTTAAACTATTCCGTACCACCACAAAACCTATTTTTCCCTTATGTGGCCGGGTCTCTGCGTCCGTTGGCGTACAATCCAGAATACGAAAACCCGTGGAAAAAAGACGGCTTTGTCAAGCTGGGTTTTGGTAACTATAGTTCACCTTATGCTGAGGCCGGACTCTCGTTTGGCGATGGTGTCAATAGCTCGGTCGGTGTGCATGTAAAGCACCAATCATTTAAAGGAAACTTGGCTGAACAGAAATCTGCGCAGACCGGTGCTGATGTCAACGGCATTTTCAATATCGGGGAAAACAACGAGTTGAGTGGTAAACTGTATTTTGCCAATACGCGTGTACGCGCGTATGGTGTACGTGATGCAGCGGATGGTGTTGAGCCTTTTGCAGGAGTTAATAAAGATTCGTTGGGCTTGCATTATGGCACTTATGGCGTGAAGCTGCAATTGCGCAACAAACAACAAAATGTTGCTGGCGTTGATTATAGCCCTTCCGTTGCGATAAATTATTTTTCGGACAATTGGAAAGCGCATGAATCTAACTTTGTACTGGATGTTCCTGTTAGTAAAAATATAGATGAAAACTTCTCGTTTGGTTTGGGATTTACAGGCGACATTACAAGTTATAAATCGTTGGATACTTCTATTAATAATAATATTTTTTATGTAAAACCTTATGTAGCTTACGCTTCGGACAATTTTAAAATCCGTGCGGGCCTCAACCCTTCATGGGACAATAGTAATTTTAGGTGGTTGCCTGATGTCAGTCTAGAAGCCAAAATTCCCGACCACCGTTTTGTTGTATTGGCTGGTTATAAGAGTTATTATGAAAAAAATACGTTTAAGACGTTGGTCGATTTTAATCCTTGGATTGTGCAACCTTATCGATTGGAAAATACGCGTTCCAATGAAATCTATGGCGGTCTGAAAGGTTCAGCAGGTAGCCATTTGACATACCAAGCAACACTTTCCTACATTACTTTCTATGGGCATCCATTGTTTTTAAACGATAGCGTGCTTGGCAACAGATTCTATACTGCTTACGAACCGAAGATGAAAGATTTGCGCATACATGGCGAGCTCGGCTATAAAGTCGCGGAAACATTTTCCGTATTGGCGGGTGCGTCCATCAACCAATACAGCAATCTCAATGAAAATGAAAAAGCCTGGGGCTTGCTGCCATTTGAACTCAATGCGTCCATGCGTTGGCACGTCATTCCTTCCGTATTGATTAAAAGTGATGTGAATTTCTGGACAGGTGGATGGAGCCAAGATGCCAATTACAATCCTATAAAGATGAAAAGTGTTGCCGACTGGGATGCAGGTGTAGAATGGAATATCTATAAAAACTGGAATGTCTGGTTACAGTGCAACAATATCCTGAACAACAAATACCAAAGATGGAACCAATACCGCAGTTTGGGAACGCAGGTTGTTGGCGGAATTATCTATAACTTTGATTTGTCGAAATAATATTTATGTTCCTATCGGTCTGTGTCTTCACCGACCGGAACTGTTTGAGTTTATTGAGGACGAGCATTTTTAAATAGGTTTAAATCAGTCCATGGAAAGAATATATCCTTTATTGTTTCAGTATTTGCAGTCCAACAAGATTTTGCTTTTGCCCAAAATCGGGACGTTTTCTTTGAGTAGTGTCGGTAGTCGCTATGACTATCCGACGCGTTCATTGCAAGCACCTTATGTCGACTTTACTTTTCAGGGAAACGTCAACAACAAAAAAAATGACGTGCAATTGTATCGTTTCTTGGAGACAACATTAAAGGACAACCCTATCTCCGCAGAAAAGGAAGTGGACGCCTTTTCCGAAAACTTGCTGCAACACCTGAAAGACAACAGCACCGTGCAATTGCCTGGAATCGGTAAGCTACGCTATATCAACGAAAAAATCCTTTTGGAAACTTCCTACAGCCCCAAAGACTTTTTTCCGGACCAACCCGCCATGCCCGTCAAGCGTGATGATGCCAACACCGTCACCCGTGCCGGAGATACAGAACATAACAAATCAGAAATGGAAACATTGCCGGACGGAAATACTAGAAAGAAGAAATGGTGGATTTATTTAATAATAATAGTTATTGTGTTCGGGGGTATTGCCGCCGGTGTATATTATTATACGAAGATGCATGGGAAGTTATAGTTTCTCTAGTAAATACTATTTTCTTCCTCTTCTTTGCTCTTGTCTTTCCGCGACATTATTACAGCCTTTACTTCCTCAACTGTTTTTCGGATAAACCAGTTAAATGTTTTGTTGATAATCAATCCCAACAAGCATCCTGTCACGGTCGATACTAGACGCATAATAGCACCGTAATAAGAATGGTGGTTGTCTTCATAAATCATGACGATGAAATAAGCGACCAGTGCCGTGCGTGTTACCGATATAAAACCGAGTAACGCACACAAGACAATCGTAATAATAACACCTGTAATAATTAAAACAAGTGAAGATGCAGGTGCGGTAAATTGCGAAAAAACATCCGTTCTGTTGACGAACATTTCAAGAAAATAACCAATCAGCCCGACGATGGAACCCATTAGGTTGCCTTTCATCCTGTCGACTGCGGCCTTGCTGTCGTTGTCATAGGTAATGGACAGCATGACGGAGATGATGACCCAATACAACTGATCGTGAAACGTCGGAAAAATAAGAAACAAGAGGAATGTGCCCGCAACGCCGACGATACATTTGATGATGTATTCCAAGAGTTGATAGGTATTCAGTCCTGTCCTGTTTTCAAATTTTTGCCTGATTCTGGTAAACGTCATTTGTGCAAAAATAATATAGTATCAAGTTAAAAGTAAAATATACTGTATGCTGCATAAAAATGTGAACGCACTTAGGCAATGAAAACGCTTACCGTTAATCCCCAATCTGAAAACATTTCTGTAAGACAGCCTCTGTGATGGCATCCTTGTCGCTCAAGGTTACGGAGCAAGTAATGGTCGTGCCGATTGTCTCGCCGTCCTTGTCATAGGTATCGACTGTTATCGTTGCTTTTTTGCCGTCACTGTTTTCTATTTGGATGCCGACAGATGGGATGCGATCCTGGTTTTTCCAGTTGACCTGGCTTTTGGCAAGTGCGCTTTTGATGGTAGCGGCGACATTGTCGTCACCGGCTATTTGCAGCCGCATTTTTAAATCAAGGCCTGCAAACGGAGTGAGTTGCGGATAGACTTTTAATAATTCGTTTTGATAAAACAAAGCATCCTCTTTTGAACCTTTCTGTTGGTATAGTTGTGCGGCAGCTTCGTATAATCTACCGATGTATAGCTTCTCGTTATCGGAATCAAACTGGCTGTTGTGCACCAAATCTTCAATCGTGGCTTGCGCGTCTTTTCGGTCGCCGTTTTCCAACTGAAATTTGGCTTTAAACAATTTGAAATACTTGGTAATATTGCTTCTCGGGTCGTTTGCAATATAGTTGTCGTATTTTTTAATAAAAAATTTGTCGTTGAATCCTTGCAATATATCCCACACTTCATCGAAACTGATTGTCGACTCCGAACAGAACAAATCGTACACCAACCTTTCACGGTCAGGGTCATGCTTAATCGTATTGGACACGACATATTTAGCAAAAAAATGTTGGACTTTTAATTTAATTATTTTCCATAAATGCGTAGGCGAATACCACCAGTTTTTATGTATGAGTTTTTCCCAAGCGATGGCGCGGTTGAGTTGCGCAATTTTTAAAACTTGTACCGTGAATTTATATTGTTTTTCGGTCAACGTCGTGCCGATGCTTACCTCACGGAAATTTTCCGCTTTCTGTAATGTGAGTGCCGCGCTGTCAAGTTGTCCGTCATAAAGATAAGAACGCGCCAAAGCAATGTTGTACCAACCAAATCCGGGCATTGAACCATTTTGCTGGATAATATTTTTCGTCATTTTTATGGCGTCTTTTGTTGCGCCTTTATAGACATATAGTTCAGGAGAATAATAGTAAGGTTCTTGCAGCATGTGTTCAAACTGCGGGTTCATTTCGGGCGAATAGAATTGGTTTGCCTGTGCAAAATTACCTACTTCCAACTGTAGTCCGCCGTAATTGTTCCAAGAGATGATACCACCTTTTTCCAGTTCCTGATAATAATAATTGCTACTGTCGTATTGTTTGTTATAAGTCGTAATCAACGCCAGATAATGATAAATCGTCAACTGGTCCATGACCGCTTGATTAGGACCAAACCACGCATCGTTGGCGTCCTTGTTTTCCTGTATGCGTTCAAGGCCGTCAAAGCCGGACTGCATCGCGGCTTTTTCGTTTTCCGCAATGGAGTTTTTAAGAAAATAAAAATCTTTGGAAGTGAAAGTCCTATAACGATGATAAATCCAGGCCTTGTGTCCGGCGATACCAAAATGGTCTTTCCGAAAATGGAAACTGTCCAACTGGTCAATCATGCGCATGTTCTTGTCCGGCTGGTCGGTATTGTTATAACATTCCGAAAGACTGCTGCACAGCATCATATAGTCTTGATAACGCTGCTGGTTTTCCGTAAACATAGCAACGGACAAAAACTGGTTTTCCAAAGCCTCGCCATATTCGCGCAGCAATTTGTTTTTGGCTTTGTTGAGAGGCTCGATAGCGTAGAGAAAACCTTGATAATCCGAAGCGTGGCTGTAGAGATATTGCCCCTCGATTAAATAGCCAACGTAATAAGTGCTGTCCATTCGGATAAATTCCCGCGCTTGTGCCAATGCATTGGCATCGCCCATGTTAATGGTCGTGCGTTGCTGGTCAATCGTTCGCCTTGTGTCAAATGTCTGCCCTTGGACTATAAAGCTCAACAACAGAAAACAAAAAACGAATAGGACAGAATTACGTTGCATGATTATAGTAAAGTAAAAAGTAAAAAAACGGAAATCTTTTATTGGCTGCATTTTAAAGTTTCGTTTCATAATGGTCGCAGTTTCCACCGCGAGCAAAGATTTGAAAACGAAGAGCCTTATGCCTGTTTACTTTCAGGGTTAATGCCCGCCAACCCTTTCAACTCGCTGGAAAGTATTTCCTGCAAACCATTTTCCAGCCCGTCGCGCGTTTTAAACAATAGACGGTGCTGCAATACGGGTTGAGTTAAGTCCGAAAGGTCATTTTCCGAAACAAATTTTCTCCCATTAACCAATGCGTAAGCTTTTAAACATCTAATAAAAGTGATGCCCGCCCGTGTAGATGCGCCCAACGCAATCGCTGCGTGGCTACGCGTCTGTTCCAATATATTACGTACCGCTTGCACGATGGCTGGATGGATGTAAATGTTGTCTGCCTCTTGCTGTAAATGCAAAATATCGTCGATGCTTAATACTTGCTGTATGGATTGCAGGTTGGACGCGATACCTGCATAATTATTTAATATTTCCAGTTCCGTCTCGGGATTGACATAGCCAAAATGCAGCTTCATCGCAAAACGGTCGAGCTGTGCGGACGGCAATGGATAGGTGCCTTCCATCTCGATAGGATTCTGCGTGGCAATCGTGAAAAACATTTTTTCCAATGGATACGTGTGTTCGCCAATGGTAATCTGGTTTTCCGCCATACATTCCAACAATGCAGACTGTACTTTGGGCGACGCGCGGTTGATTTCGTCGGCCAACAATACGTTGCAGAACAATGGACCTTTTTTAAATATAAATTCTTTTTTGTCGTCGTCGTAGATATTGGAACCCAACAAATCCATCGGTAACAAATCGGGTGTGAACTGTACGCGTTTAAATACGGAATGTCCTTGTTCTCCGCCAGCGACACTTTGCGCCAAAGTCTTTGCCATAACAGTCTTTCCCGTACCAGGATTGTCTTCCAACAATATGTGTCCACCAGCCAACAACGCTGTCAATATATATTTAATCTGTATGTCCTTTCCTTTGATGACGGTCGTAATGTTTTGTTTCAGTTTGTCCAACAGCGTTACCGCCTGTTCAAATGCGTGTTGGCTTTGTGGTGCAGATTCGTTGTTCATAGCATGAATTTATTTATGATTTATGAATTGTGATTTTGATTATTTATAATTATTTTTTTGTCCTGAACTGCATAGTTACAAATGGATTCAGAAAACGGACAAAACGTTGCTTGAACGGAATTTTTTGTTTTATCTTTTGGATAAAATTCGGCAGGAATTGTTGCGCAAAGTTATGTTCCTCTGATGTCAGTGGTTGTTTGCTGTATTTGTACTGTTGGTAAATGTTACTGAACTTAGTATAGTCCGTTCCAAACAACTTATCCATTCTTTCCGCAAAACTACTGGGACTTTCATTGACCTGACTATATCCCAATTGATTTAAATAAAAAAGACTTGCCTGAAAACTATAATAAACGGACATCTTCGCTTTCGATTTTAAATATTGGAATACAATAAAAGGCAACGTATAAAACAACAACAATAATACAATCAACAAAACGCCGACAATACCAACCACGGAAACCCAAGATGCCGATTTTGCTGCGTTTTCTTCGGTCACATGGTTTTTCTTCTTCTCTGATTCAGGCATAACGATTTTAATTTCGTCCACTGGAACAGGGTTGGGCAATTGTTTCAACAATTCATTGGGTTGGTCCGTTTCCGTTGCTTTTAATTCTTTTAATGATTCCGCGGAAGACGCGGCGGTAACGTGCATACCTGTTTGTAGCCTGGAAAAATCGACCGTTCCAGTGTCCATCGTCACTTTGGCCTGCGAAGCGTCCGCCGCAATGTTGACGGGCGGATTGGCATCATACGTTTTTTGCTGTATGATAAAGCGTTGCAACTTAATGTCTACTTCCCTTGTCTGGTTGTTGATATGCGTGATTGTGCCGTCGCCGACAAAATAGGTTTGCAGGTTGCCCAACGGCGGCGTGCCGTCCGGTTGGGGTGCCTGTTGCGTGTTTTCGTCGGGAATCGTGGTATCAAAATCCATCCAGCCATAACCCGGAAAATAAACCTGCACCCAAGCGTGCGCCTGGTCAGCGTAATACCAATACCAGCCAGGGTTTTTGTTGCTACGGTCCACTGTCATGAAGCCCGCCGCGATACGACTCGGAATGCCCAGTGCACGTAGCATCATCAAAGTCGCGCCAGCATAGTAGGCGCAATAACCTTTTCTGTTTTGGAAAAGGAAATATTCGAGTTTGCTGGCGGTCGGGATGCCCGGCAGTCCTGGGTTGTCGGAGTATTGGAACAACGGTTTCCCGTTCGCGTCTTTTTGTAAAAAATAATCGCGTATGGCCAACATTTTGTCCATGACTGTAGGCTTGTCGTCTCCGATTTGGTGGGCGAGGTTCGCAATTTTTTTGTACGCATCCTGTTTGGGGTATTGCGTATAGTATTGCATGAATTTCGGGTCTTCGTGGTTATAGTCCGCGGCCTGTCTCAATGCATCAAAACGCCGTCGCTGAAAGATTTCCATGCCCATTTCCTTACCCGAATTATAGACAAAATATGCACTGTTGAGCTCGCTTACCCACATCTGCGCACGGTAGGCACTTTTAAATTGTTTTTGATAATCTTTTGGAACTGAAATCGGTTGGCACAAGAAAGCCGTTGACGGTGCCAGAAAATCTTCTGATCCAAGCGTTACCTTATACACTTCGGCAGTTGCAATTTTTCTTTTGATAGTGGCTTTGGTATTGCGCACCACATTGGTGTCAATCTTGTTGAAATAAAGCGGAATAGCGGCAGGATTGGGTTTAAACAAATCGTTGGAGGGCATGGAATCATCGGCGAGGAAACTCTGGCTTTCGGCGTCAAATTTATTATAGTAAAATGCCGTAAAATACAATGGGTTGGGTGTTATGCTGTCTTCAAAAAAATTGTTGAGATGCGCTACGAATACCAATGTTTTGTTTTTACTCAATCCACCTGTAAGATTGAGACGGTCATCGTTAGACATGGAGCCGTCCTTGTTGCGTTTGGTCATGGACGTTTCGTTGTCTTTGTTGTCAAAATGGGCCTGCGCTAATCTGTCCGCCAATTCATTAAAAGGTTTCCAAAAAATCAACCCGACTATTATCGTCAACAACAATAAAATAGAACAACCAATCGTCGTTTTGCGCAATAGTAAAACATAACGTTTGTTTTGCTCGGTTCCGATATTGCGCAATAATTCTGTCGTCAATACAATATAAAAACCATAAAAAAAGATAACTAAAAATATTGTCGCCAATTCCGCTCCTGTATAGCTGGATTGGGTTCTGGATATTTGCACTATGAATAGAACCAGCAATAGCAATCCCCACAAAACCGAAACTATCCGCCACCTTAACAATGCAAACGCCAATATAAATCCGCCAAAAAACAGCGTGCCATAAATATAAAAACCAATACTTAAATCAAACGCAAACGACTCTCCAAATGGCAACTGGTTGACCAACCGAAACACTATGCCGCCAAGCACATACACCAAAAAACTTATCAACAAAAAACGAAACCGCTGACTATAAAAAAATATCGCCGCCGTAATTCCCAACCCGAAAAAAACACCTTGCTTTATCCAGTCGTTCTGGAATAACGTCAACAGTCTGTTGACCTGCAACAGCAAGATAAAACCCAAGGCAATCGTAGGCACACCCACGAATAGCCAGGGCGCTACCATCTGTTTTAATCGTGTAGTGATTTTGTTTTTCATATTGATTTTATAGCTGTTGACCGATGGCTGTCAACTATTGGCTTTTTTATTTTTTTGTTTAAATATTTGGGGGCGGGATAGCTTCACTTCGTTCGCAATGACGGTTCTTGTTTTTTTCAAGGACATTAAAAAAACGTCATTGCGAGCAACGCGACCGCGAAGCAGCCCCGAAGGGAACAAAGCTATCTCGGATTTATTTCATAATCTGTCATTTTATTGCATTATCACACTTTTCCTTAACGACAAGATATGTTGTAACTGTGTTTCGTTGTTGACTATTTGTTGACGTATTGGGCTCAATCGCCAACGCAACAAATCCCATACATGTCGGTTGTCCTTACCATGCGTGAATATCCAGTTAATCCAGGCTTTTTTGTTCGGTCTGGCAAACGCTTCAGACAGCGGAACGAACAGGATTTCCATGCCGGTCGATTCGTTCTGAGCGCGTTCCGCCACTTCGTTCGGGTCGTCCAACGACGAAACGATTAGGAGCGATATGTTGTCTTTTTTGTTGATTTGTTTGAGTGACTGGCTGTGCTGCCATTCGCAGTTGGCGATATGTTCCTGCACTTCTTTTTCAATATGGACCGGAGCTTTGGAGTTTTGGTCGGTCGTGAGATAGACCGCAAATTCGTCCTCGTCCTTTAATTTTTTATAGGAAGTGTAGATGATGTTTTTGTAAAAGTCCAACATTTTCGATGTCAGACGGTTTTCCGGCAACTGCCATTGACTATAAAAGGATGCATAGAGCAAAGCGTCGGAAGCATATTGGCTGTGGATTTCCGGGTGTCGCACGACGAGTTCTCCTGTCTTGGCATAGAGCGGCCACACGATGCGGCGGATGTCGTCGTTGCTTTCGTATTGTTTAAAATGCAAAAGGTCTCCCGTCGACTTCCTGTTGGAATATACTTTTTCCGTTTCCGTCTGCGTTTTCTGAGGACGTATCTGAGGACGTTTCCAGTCCTTGGTCTCGGGCGTTTGCACAACTATATGTTTTTTGTCCAGACTTAACGGAAAACGGAAAAACTGCAAAAAATCAGAAAAGTAAAAAAGCATTTTATCCAAATCATATTCCGTGATATTGGGCAGTACGGTTTTTAAATTATAGGCAGTGAAACCCTTTTCTGTCTTGGCATCCGCGATAGGTTCCAACAGCATAATCGGCGAAGCATATTGATTTGCAAATACGAATCGCAGCTTAAGGTAGCCTCCGACGGGTTTCATGGACGTTTGCAGATACATGCGCATCTGGTTTTCGCCACGGTTGACCAGCGTCACTTTGATATTGCCGCCGCGTTTTTTATTTCTAAACAACAGCCACGGAAACAACACACTCAGAAAAGAAAACGCCAATACGACCGCCGCCGTTACCCAGACAAATTTTTGGACAAACAAGTACAGAAACCTAATGCTGCCACTCTTTTCCGCCGTCGGAGGTCGCAGTTGCCAAAATACGATGCCCGTCGCCACAAGGAACAAAAACAGGTACCAACTGAATGGTATCTTCTTCCAAAACGACTTGGAAGACTGATTGCTGACGGCGGTTACATATTGCTGCATAAAGTATAAAGGTAACGGCTATCCTTAATTTTTACATAATTTCAAATGTTAAGTATCGACAAAATTTTGAAAAATGCCGTTCTTTGCGCCCTATGAACGGAAAGATACATTACCAGCAATGTCCACTTTGCGGCAGCCGCAATATCCACAAAGTATTGACCACGGAGGATTTTACGGTCAGCCACGAGCACTTTGACATCTGGGAATGTGGCGACTGCAAACTGCATTTTACACAGGACGCACCCGACATGGAATCAATCGGTCGCTATTACAAGACGGAGGCCTATATTTCCCATACCGACACCAACAAAGGATTGGTCAACCGTCTGTACCATTACGTCCGCTCGATTACCATGAAACAGAAAAAAACTTTTGTGGAAAAGGCGACAGGCTTGAAAAAAGCTGCGCTTCTGGATATCGGCGCGGGTACAGGTGCTTTTGCGGCTGTCATGCAGCAAGCCGGTTGGGACGTCACCGGACTGGAACCCGACGAAACGGCAAGGAGCAACGCGCAGCGCTTACACAATTTGAATCTTCGACCTTCATCCGACCTGTATAGTTTAGAAACAAACAGTTTTGATGCGGTTACGATGTGGCATGTATTAGAACACGTCCACGACCTCCACGGCTACTGGAAACGTATTTCGAGGATATTAAAAACGAATGGCGTATTCATTGTTGCCGTGCCGAACTACACGAGTTATGATGCGCAGTACTATGGCGCATATTGGGCTGCGTGGGACGTGCCGCGGCATCTGTACCATTTCTCCCCGAAAAGTATGGAAATACTGGCAGCCCAATATGGTTTCAAGATAGTGCGGCATATTCCCATGATTTTCGACAGCTACTATGTCAGCATGTTGAGCGAACAGTACAAAAAGGGAAAAAGCCGCAACCTGCTTGCGTTTTCCAATGGCCTGGAATCCAACCAGCGCGCCGCCCGCGACCCGAAGAAATACAGTTCCGTGATATATGTGATGAAGAGAGTGGAAAGTTGAAAGTGGCGAGTTTTCGCTGTCCAGGATACGCTGCGCTAACATCCCGAACAGCGAAACGGGAAACTGTAAATCCCTGCTTATCTATGATTCTACTTGTTGTTCTGTAAGGCAAGTCAAACCATATCAAAACTGATTGCAAACATGATTAAGATAGTTTAAAATATTTTTTCTCTCCGAAGAAAATACGTCCCAATGAATCTTTTATGGCAATGACAATGCCCTTGAACGGGTTTTTTTCGATGTCGATAACCTCCCCGTCCACCCAGGTGTCTAAACCCGTAAGGCGTGGGTCTGCGGACATCCTGTCACCCTTTTTTACATCTATTTCTTCTTTCATGTCGTTCGTTTTTACAAAGATAGCTTTTTTGCAGGGCGGTTCAATGCTAAATCGTGGCAAAGAGCGTTGTGTACACACTCCGTTCTCCTCTATCCAAACTCTTTCACGGTATCGACAAACGCGCGGGCGTGGTCAACGGGAACATTGGGCAGGATGCCGTGTCCGAGATTGGCAATATATCTGCCCGGTCCGAAGTCGGTCAACATCTTGCGGACCGATTTTTTGATTTCGGGGATAGGCGCCAATAGTTTGGCGGGGTCGTAATTGCCTTGCAGCGTGATGTTGTCGCCGACGAACTGACGTGCGACCTGCGGACGTATCGTCCAGTCGATGCCAAGCCCGCTTGCGCCGGATGCTGCCATTTCAGGTAAGGCAAACCATGCGCCTTTGGCGAATACGATGACAGGAGCCAATGGTTGCAGCGCGTCCACAATCTGTTGGATATACCGGAATGATATTTCCAGAAAATCGTCCGGAGCCAACAATCCGCCCCAACTGTCAAATACCTGCACGAGGTCGGCACCGCTGTTGACCTGCTCCTTCAGATAGGCGATGGTCGTGTCGGTAATGCTCTGCAAAAGCTGCTGTGCCAGGGCTGGATTTTTATAGTAGAAAGATTTGGCTTCGTCGAATGTCTTGGAACCTTTTCCCTGCACCATATAGCAAAATACGGTCCACGGCGCCCCTGCGAATCCAATCAGCGGGACACGTCCATTGAGTTCTTTTTTGATAAGCTTGATGGCTTCGAAAACGTAGGACAAAGTGTCTTTTACATCGGGGACTTTGACGGTTTTCAGGTCGGCTTCGGTTTGGATAGGATGTGGTAGGAACGGTCCGACTTTTTCCACAAGTTGGACTTCCTGACCCATTGCCTGCGGCACTACCAAAATATCAGAAAACAATATCGCGGCGTCCACGCCGATGATGTCAACGGGCTGCAAAGTAATCTCGCACGCCAATTCCGGATTTTGGCAACGTTCGAAAAAGGAATATTTGTTCCGCAGGGCAATGTATTGGGGTAGGTAGCGACCAGCTTGACGCATCATCCAGACAGGTGTGCGCTCGGTCGGTTCGCCGCGCAAGGCTTTTAAAATTAAATCGTTCATATAGTGAATAACGAATAGTTAATAGTTGAGATTGGATAATGTTTA
Source organism: Chitinophagaceae bacterium (assembly GCA_047606825.1). Taxonomy (GTDB): domain Bacteria; phylum Bacteroidota; class Bacteroidia; order Chitinophagales; family Chitinophagaceae; genus Rhizosphaericola. Next base: position 31,346 of record JASGDY010000112.1, on the reverse strand, counting down.
AATAATTATACCGTACACTACATAACAATGTGCAATACGCTTAGGTAATGAAAACCTAAATAAGCAATAAACACCTCACCGTCATTCCCGCGTAGGCGGGAATCCGATGCATTCCATATATCAGATTCCCGCCTACGCGGGAATGACGGTGAGGTGTTCATATTTTTCATTACACATTTTTATCCGACGTATAGTTTAATTCAGTCCATTTATTTATTAATGGGGTCATCATTTAGTGCGTATTTATAAAGATGAAAGCCTTATTAATATTGAGTTTCATAAAATATTTTAAGCACTAAATGTTGCTCCCATTAATAATTGTTAAAATCCTGTTCATCCAATCATCCTATAAATACTGATTCAGACATTTATCAAATTAGAAAAATGCTGGATGACTAGGTTGGCCAGTGATTCCTGTCCGGGCCATTCGCTCGTAATAATGGGATTGGCACTGTAGGTCTTGATGGTGGCCGTGGTCGTGTTGCCGATGGAAAACAGCGGTGTCTCTGTCGGCAGTGTATTTTCGGAAAAATAACTGTGTGCCGCGCTGGGACTGAAAAACATGATACCGTCATAGTCCTTGTCGATGTACTGCGGCAACAGGATGGTTTTGTACACAACCATTTCTTCCACTTGGATGCCTTGTGTGGGCAGGGATTCGGGGATGTCGTTCATCCGTTGGTCGCCACAAAAGAAATAGACTTTGAGGATGCTGCTTTTTCTTTTTAATATTTTTTGTTTGACGTCGGAGGCGTGTTTACCGCTCTCGACGATATGGTCTTCGCCGAAGTATTTGATGATGGAGTTTTTGGTAATGCCGCCGGTGCAGAATATCTTCCAGTTGGGAACTGTTGTCAAGAGTCCGATAACGCCTTCCACTGCTTTTTTGCTGGTAAAGACTGCCACGATTTCCTGGGTTTCAAGCTCTTTCACCTTGTTTTCCACGTCGCTGCTCTGGGTGAAAATGGTCTCGATAAAGGGAACACAGTTAATATGGATATTATTGAGTTCCGCTTTTTTGAGGACTTTCGCGTCCAGCTTGCGCGTGCATAGTATGTTAATTGCTTTGCTCAAATTTTCTAATTTCATCTATGATTGTGGCGACGCCCTCAGCCAGTAACTTTTGTGCCGCGACGATGCCGAGTTGGCTATTGTGTCCATAGCGTTGCTCAAGCGTGATTTCGCGTTTATGTTTCCCGTCCGGAGAGAGTATGTTGCCTTTAAAAATAATCTTTTCGTCGTGTATATAAGCATGGGCACCGATGGGAGTGGAACATCCGCCCATCAATGTACGCAGGAAATCCCGTTCAATTTTCGTACAGAATGCGGTCGCCTCGTCGTTCATCGTCAGGCAACATTGTTTTGTGGATGTGTCTTCCGTCCTGCATACGACCATGATGGCACCTTGTGCTGGCGCGGGCAGCATCCAGTCCAGCGCAATATGGCCGTCTGGAATCAACGCCATCCTGTCCAGTCCTGCCGCTGCAAATATAGCACCGTCCCAGTTATTTTCTTCCAGTTTGCGTAGACGCGTCTGCACATTGCCGCGGAGGTTGTCGATATGGCTATGGGGATAGCGGTTAAGCCACTGTGCCTTACGCCTTACCGAACCTGTACCGATATGGAAAGGCCTGTTGTCTGTCGCGTTTCGTTCCCAGTTGCCGGCGTTGTCCCTGTGCCAATTTTCTTTTTTCAGGACGAGGATGTCATGTGTGTCGGCGCGCGGCAACACGGCGGCCTGCACGATACCTTTCGCCAGTTGCGTTGGTACGTCTTTCATGGAATGCACGGCGATGTCAATCCTGTTGCTGAGTAGGTAAGCGTCCAAAGTCTTGGTAAAAACACCTTGTACACCCATGGCGTAAAGCGGTGTGACAAGGTCGAGGTCGCCTTCGCTCTTGACGGGAACAAGTGTGGTCGCGTATCCGACAGCTTCCAAGAGTTGCTGTACTTTCTGGGTCTGCCACAAGGCGAGCTGGCTGTCACGCGTGCCGATTCGGATAATGTTATGGTTCATAATAGCTGTTGGCTGTTATACGCCACGCAGGGTAAAATATGCATTGAAGAATGTGAACACCTTGGCGTCATTCCCGCCTACGCGGAAATGACGGTAAACGTTTTCATCACTTAACTACGCGTTTATTGCTTAAAAGGATTGCACATTTTTATGCTGCGTATGGTATAGCCCCATAGGAGCGACCTTTTCAACCGTACAAATTTATGGTATGGGAATATGATATTGAATTAATTTTCCTTTGCAGCGATAAATTCATTGATGGCTTGTATGCAGTTGCATCCTTTTTCCTGGAAGTTTTCTCGGAGTTTTACGGCCATTTTGTTGATGGCTTTTTTGAGCGCGAGGTCTACGGGGACGACTTTGTCCATTTCCATTACGGGAACGGCAGGCTGTTGGATACAGTCGCACATTTCCTTTTTGCGGATGTCGAGCATGACCTGCTTGGCGACTTTCAGTACGGGAACGTTTTTGCGCATGCGATACCATTCGGCAAACTCGTCAAGGTATCCGCGGATGATGGCCTTGGCGGCGGGGATTTCGTTTTTCCTGTTGGAGAAGGTCATTTCGCCGATTTTGGAGAGTTCATCCACGTTGACCAATATCATTCCGGGCAGTTCCTTGACATTGGTTTCGATATTGTAGGGGATGGAGAGGTCAATCAGGATTTTTGGCGATTGCCCTTCCAGCATTTGTTTGTTGATGATGGGCATGGCGGTATTGGTAGCGGTGATGATGATGTCCGCTGCCTGTATTTGCCGTGTGAGTTCCGTTGCCGAGGCGGCTTTGTAACCGAGTTCCTGTGCGAGGTTTTCCGCTTTTTCCCAAGTGCGGTTGACGATGGTCAGGTTAGGGATTTCCAGATAGTCTTTGAGGTTACGTGCGGTGCTGACGGCGATTTTTCCGGCACCGACGAGCACTACTTTTTTGTTGGAGAAATCCTTGCAGTGCCATTTGAGAAACTGTATGGCGGCAAAGGAAACCGAGGTGGTGCCGCCGCTTAGCTGCGTCCTGTTTTTGATGTCTTTGGAGGACTTGACGGCAAAGTTGACGAGCCTGTCTGAAAACGCGCCGATGGTGCCGTAGCTGTGAGCAAACTGCACGGCGTGCTTCATCTGTCCGACAATCTCGTAATCTCCCAGAATCTGCGAGTCCAACCCTGCGGAGACGTCGAAAAGATGCTCCATCGCTTTTTCGGCGGTGTGGATGTACGCCATCTGTTGGAACAGTGCGGACGTGCCGTCGGTTTCGTTGCAGAGGAGTTCGACGAGGTCATGGGGACTGTTGGCGATGCCATAGATTTCGGTGCGGTTGCAGGAAGATATGACGAATACGTCTTTAAGACCTTGGGTCAATGCGTTTTCCAATATACGTCTGTATTGGTCTTCGGAAACCGCAAACTGGCTGCGGACAGCAACGTCTGTCTTTTTGTAGTTGATACCTGCTACGCAAAATTTTTGATAATCCATGCTACTGTTAAGTCAAAAGTAAAAAGCCAAAAACAAAAAGTCGAACCAACCGCCAACATTCGTACTTGGCTTGATACCACATTACATTCAATCTATTCCGTCGTCGCTGCTGGCAAAGGGCTCAGGGAAATGCAAATGAACGGCACACTTCATCAGACCGACAGGCAAAGTTACTTACGGAAATTTGGAAAATGCGATGATATTGTCATGTAAACGTCATTTTTGAATTTCCAAAGAAAGGATGATGCATAAGATTGGTTTCACCTAATATAATAACCTAATACGTCATGTCTCACACCTCACTTCCACCTCCAGTCACCCGAAATCCGCAAGGGTTCTTCCAGGTTGTTTTTGATTAACAGTGACTTGGTCTCTTCGTCGGACAAACGTTTTGCGGGGATGTTGGGCGCATCTGCCAAGCCATACACAAGCATGGTACCAAAACGAACCGTGTTGCGTTGCCCTGCTCTGTCCACAAGGTCAAACACATCGCAATCAGCATGGTAGCAGTACAGGACATTCTTGTCGAGGTGTGCTTCCCCGCCGCCACCGGTCGGCACGCCTTCCAGCATAAAAGGTTCATGGTCGCTGTGCAGCCCTACTTCCGTTTGGAATCTGTTGTGGAACGACGTATCGAACGCCTGTATACCGGAGCCAATGTACTGGAACAAATCCTTTGTTTCGGGAACACTCGAGCTAAAACCTCTCGGGTCATTGGTCATGTCATAGTTAAGCATGTAACGGATATGGTCGATATCCTTGTTTTTGACGGCTTTCGCGACATAGGCCCGGCTACCCAACAAACCTTCCTCCTCGCCCATAAACAAGACAAATTCCACAGTTCTTTCCGGATGGAGCTTTAACTGTTGGAATGTACGCGCCATGTCCATCACCGCAAACGAACCAATACCGTTGTCAATAGCCCCGGTCGCCAAGTCCCAACTGTCCAGGTGTCCACCGACAACGATTTTTTCCTTGGGCTGCTTAGAACCCTTGAAAGTAGCAACGACGTTGCGTGCGGTAATCATTCCCGCGTGGTTGGTCATCTGGATGGAAGCCGTCTGTGGGTGCTCCAAAAGTGTTTTTTTGAGTGCCAAACCCGCGTCGTTCCCAATGCAGACGGCAGGAATGGAAATCAGTTTACCTGTTACGGAGGCCGTTCCTGTCAAGAGGATGCTACCTGGTGCGCCATTGATGAGGATGATGCCTTTTGCGCCATATTTCATCGCAATGGCTGTCTTTTCGGATCGGTGCAGGTTTTTGGTACCGGGAGCGGAATTGGGTAAAATCCCCAAATATGCCAATACGATTTTGTCTTTGGCGATAGTCGGATTTCTTTGGTAGTCGGCCTCAACGCCGTTGCCCATGTCGATGATGTCGGCTGTGACATCCGCTTGTACAGGCGAATGCGCCAGTGTCACGGCTTTAAACGGTTGTAGGTGGTCTTTGTCGGCTCCAATCTGGACGGAAATTGTGCCACGGCTCCAGCTTTCTGCCTGAAACGGCTGGAATCTTACGTCCTTGATGCCATAAGATTTCAACAGGTTATAAGCGTACTGTTCGGCTTTTTTCCCGTTTTCGGAACCAGTCAGCCGATGCCCGATTTTTTGCGTTGCGTCCTGCAACGTTCCATACGCTTGGGAATGTTCATTGACATCGGTATTGATGGCCTGAAAAATAGCTTTCCACTCAGGTTTTCCCTGTGCGGATACTGCGTTACAAACCGCAGTCAATAGCAGAGCTGTAATCCATTTCATAAGTAAAAAGTTTAAGAGTTAAAAGGAAAAAATGCCTAACGGTCAATGCTTAACGCATAACAACGATAGTTATACAATACACATTTTACAGCAAACGTAAATTAATAATGCTAATCAAAGGTTGAAAAAGTCCGCTGTGGCGGACGAACTTATGGTAGAAGTAACCGATCCGTTCAAAATGAGTTCCGTAGGAACGTCCTTATGAACAATATAAGGTCATTCCTACGGAACTTTATAACCATATTGTAACCTATGCTACCATAAGTACGCTCCTACGGAGCTGCAATGCGTAATCTTTTCGTATTATTTGCAACCCTTGATTAGCATTAATATGACCGCACCTCAATCTCTGTCCATTAGAGATGGTAGATTTATTCTCAAATCATCCGAGTTTTTTCTGCAAAAGTTCCGTCGTCATTTTTGGGTCGGCCTTTCCTTTGCTGACTTTTTTGACTTGTCCGACGAAGAGACCGATAAGGCCTTTTTTGCCTTTTTGGTATTCTTTTACCTTGTCGGGCATGAAGGCGATGACTTCGTCAATCCAGGTTTCAAGTTCGCCCGTATCGCTGGTCTGCACAAGATTTTCCTTGGTGGCGATGTCCAATGCCTTGGCGGACGGATTGCCCAACAATGCCGGGAGTATCTTGGCGGAGGCGACGGAAAAGTTGACTTTTCCCTCGTCTATAATCTGTATAATATCCGAAACCTGCTTAGGTAAAATCGCCAATGCGGAAAAATCAACCTGCCGTTCGTTGGCAAGCTGCCGCAGCGGACCCGTAATCCAGTTGGCGACGGCTTTGTATTGTGTAGTGATATCGGCGGTCTGCAAAAAGAAATCCGCTGTTTCTTTTTCCAATGTCAACTGTTCTGCATCGTAAACACTCAGGCCGTATTTTTCCACGAAAAGGTGTTGCAGGTAGTGTGGCAGTGCCGGAAGTTGTGCTTTTATGTTTTGCACGTCACTGTCCGTAAGTTGGATGGGCGCAAGATCCGGTTCGGGGAAATAGCGGTAATCGTTGGCCTCTTCCTTGTCGCGCAATGCAAAAGTGATGTCCCTGTTGGCATCGTAGCTGCGCGTCTGTTGGATGATTTTTTCGCCGTTTTCGGCCATTTGAACCATGCGGTTGACCTCGTACTCGATGGCTTTCTTGACGTTGCGTATGGAATTGAGGTTTTTGACCTCTACTTTGGTGCCGAGCTTGGTTGCGCCCCTTGGGCGTATGGACACGTTGGCGTCGCAGCGCAGGCTGCCCTCTTCCATGTTGCCGTCGCAGATGCCGAGCCAGCGGACGAGGCGGCGGATTTCCGTCACGTATTGGAACGCTTCCTCCGCGCTGTGCATGTCGGGCATGGACACAATCTCTATCAGAGGCGTGCCGGCGCGGTTGAGGTCGATGCAGGTATTGTCGGGATGGATGTCGTGTATGCTCTTGCCCGCGTCGTCCTCAAGGTGGATATGGTCAAGCTGTATGTCGCGTTCCGTACCGTTGACATGGATGGTGACATGGCCTTTGTCGCATATCGGATGGACGTTTTGGCTTATCTGGTAACCTTTGGGGAGGTCGGGATAGAAATAGTTTTTGCGGGAAAAATAAGTGAACGGCGCAATCGCGCAATGACAGGCGATACCCATGCGCACGGCGTACTCGACCGCTTTTTTGTTGGTCTTGGGAAGCGTGCCGGGATGCGCCAGCGTGATGGGACTGACGTGCGTATTGGGTGCCGCGCCGAAAGCCGCGCTGTCGCCACAGAACAGCTTGCTCGCCGTTGTCAACTGGGCGTGGACTTCCAGCCCGATGACCACTTCGTATTTTTCCTTTGCGTCTGACATAGCGCAAAAGTAATTATGAATTATGATTTGTGGTATATGATTTATGGAGGCAACAGGTTGGTTGCAGTTTACAAGTTTCGGGGTGCTATACTCCTCGCAGGATAATTTTTGTGCAAGGCCGCCGCCAGCGCACGCGCCACACTCCATTTTCAAATCATTTTCCCTTTTTTTACCGAAAAAGACTTTTTTTCACTACGTTTGGTAACTTTTTAAAGACAAGATAGATGCCTGAAATAAATACATTGTTGACCAGCGAAGTGGCGAAGGAAAAGCTCCACCGCCTGGCACTGGAGATTGCAGAAAACCTGGAAGAGGATGCGACGGACCTTATCCTGATTGGTATCAAGAAGAATGGCATGGCGATTGCGCAGACCGTCCGTGTGTTTTTGCATCGGTACATTTCCATACCGATTGACGTGCGCGAAATGACTTTTGACAAGACCAACCTGCGGTTGTCCCATATCACCGGCGAAGCGGATTTTTCGGGAAAGCACATCATCCTGATTGACGACGTGAGCAACAGCGGGCGCACGCTGTTGTACGCACTGAAACCATTGTTGGAACACACGCCCAAGAAGATACAGACACTCGTGATGGTGGAGCGCATGCATAAACTCTATCCTATCCATTCGGACTATGTAGGACTATCAATCGCAACGACGCTGCACGACTACGTGAGCCTGGAAGTCGAGGACGGAAAAGTGGTGGGGGCGAGTGTAGTGAATAGCGAATAGTATTAGAGCGATGGGCTCAATGCGATTTTAATATATTTTCACACAAAGGAACTACGGAAAACAAAGTGCGCAAGGTTGTTTGCCTTATAGTCTTTGTTCCTCTGCGTGAAACCAAAGAATAAAAAATACAAATTTATGGATACAGCTATCGAAGCAAAAGTAAATGCCTGGCTACAAGGCGATTACGACCAGGAAACAAAAGATGCCATTAAGCAACTGCAACAGAGCAATCCGGACGAACTGACGGAGGCTTTTTACAAAAATCTGGAATTTGGTACCGGCGGTCTGCGCGGCATCATGGGTGTCGGCACCAACCGTATGAACAAATATACGGTCGGCATGGCGACGCAGGGCTTTGCCAACTACCTCAAAAAAACTTACGGCGACCAGCCCGTCAGCGTCGCCATCGGCCATGATTGTCGCAACAACAGCCGCTTCTTCGCCGAAACGACGGCGCATGTATTTGCCGCCAATGGGATTAAAGTATATCTCTTTGAATCCTTGCGTCCCACGCCGGAGGTTTCTTTTGCCATCCGCACTTTTGGTTCCCAGGGGGGCGTCGTATGTACGGCTTCGCACAACCCCAAGGAATACAACGGCTACAAAGCCTATTGGAATGACGGCGGACAACTCGTACCGCCGCATGACAAAAACGTTATCACGGAAGTGGATGCCATCCAGAGCATCAGCGATGTGAAATGGTCCGGCAACGATGAAAACATTACGATTATCGGCGCGGACATGGACGAAAAATATATCCAAATGGTCAAAGGGCTGAGCGTCTATCCCGATGTCATCGACCGCCAACACGACCTCAAAATCGTCTATACACCGATACACGGCAGCGGCATCATGCTCGTCCCGAAAGTATTGAAGGCATTCGGTTTTGATAACGTGCATATCGTGAAGGAACAGGAAGTGCCGGACGGTAATTTCCCGACGGTCGTCTATCCCAATCCCGAAGAGCCGGAAGCGATGAGCCTGGGGCTAAAACTGGCAAAGGAAATCGATGCGGACATCTTGCTGGGAACCGACCCCGACGCTGACCGTGTCGCTGTCGCTATCAAAAACAACCACGGGGAATGGCAGTTGATGAACGGCAACCAGACCGCCGTATTGGCGTTTTCCTATCTTATAGAAGCGCGAAAGGCGAAAGGCATCAACCAGCCCAACGACATGATTGTCAAGACAATCGTGACCTCTGACATGATTGACCGCGTAGCGGAACAGAACGGACTGAAAAACTACAACGTACTGACCGGCTTCAAATGGATTGCCGAAAAAATACGCGAACTCGAAGGCGAGGAAAACTATGTCGTCGGCGGCGAGGAAAGTTTTGGCTTGATGATTGGAGACAAAGTGCGTGACAAGGATTCGGTTTCGGCGGTGGCGATGCTGTGTGAGATGGCGGCTTATGAAAAAGACAAAGGCCAATCCTTGTTTGACAAACTTATCGACCTCTATGTACAATATGGACTGTATTGGGAAAAACTGGTTTCCATTACCAAAAAAGGAATGCACGGACAGGAAGAAATCGCACAGATGATGAGCGGCTTCCGTTCCAATCCGCCGCAGACCATTGCGGGAAGCCCGGTCGCCCAACTGCTCGATTACCAAACCAGCGAGGGCAAAGAACTGAAAACAGGCAAAACCTGGACAATCGACCTTCCGAAAAGCAATGTCTTACAGTTTATATTGGAGGACGGCTCCAAAATATCCGCGCGCCCATCCGGCACCGAACCTAAAATCAAGTTTTACGTGAGCGTCAATACCTCGCTGGACAACAAGGCTGATTTTGACACAAAGGTCGCTGGGCTGCAAGCGCATATCGAATCGATATTGAAAGACCTGAAATTATAGCAGTCAGTATCGGGTCTATGGAAACAAGCAAAGGCAATCGTGGGTTGCCTTTGCTTGTTTTGTATTTATTGTGAAACTATGTTTGGGGAAATGTGTTATGATATAGACCTCACCCCCGCCCCTCTCACTTGGGAGAGGGGCGGGGGTGAGGTTTCGCAATACATTTTTCATCTTTAACAGCGAAAAAAGTGCGTCTCTCCATTATCAAATTTTCGAATTACCAAATCATCAAATTAGAACCATGTTTTTACACGTACATCCCGACAATCCCAATCGACGCAACGTCAAGACTATCGTCGAATGTTTGCTGGACGGCGGTGTCATCATCTATCCCACGGATACGATTTATGGTATCGGCTGTGATATTTTTCAGCAAAAAGCTATTGAGCGCATCGCGCGCATCAAGCAACAGCAAGTCAGCAAAATCAACCTGAGCTTTGTGTGCGACAGTCTCAGCGACTTGAGCAAATATACCAAAAGTATTTCCACGCCTTTGTTCCGGCTGTTAAAAGAATATCTTCCCGGTCCATACACTTTCATATTGCCCGCAAGCAAGGAAGTTCCGAAAATTTTACAGAGTAAAAAAAGTACGATTGGGCTGCGTATTCCCGACAACAAGATTGCAACGACGATAGTCCACGATTTGTCGCATCCGATATTGTCCGCATCGCTGCCTGGAGAAATGGTGGAGGAATACACCGACCCGGAACTTATCTATGAAAATTTCAAGGACATCGTTGACATCGTTATTGACGGTGGCATTGGCGGTATGGTTCCCTCCACCGTCGTGGACTGCACTAAGGAGCCTTACGAAATCATCAGGCAGGGCGCGGGCGTGTTTGAGATGTAAGGTAGGTCGGGAAGACCGGAGAAGGAAAGACCTAGACCACATAAGAGTTCTCCCAATACAATACCAAATAGATGGCTGTCTGCTTAAAATAGCAAGGAGTTGGTGGTTGATACAATAAGGCGTCCGCCCTATTTTTTGAGTATGCAATCTATATTGTTCAACGAGTTTGGACAACCAAAGAGAAGCTGCTTACCTGTGTGCCATTTTGTGGCGTTCCAATATTTCTTTCATGGCTTTTTGTTTTTCCTTGTCATTTTTTACTTATGTGTTATCTATTGTCCTACAACGTTTTCGTAAATAAAATGAGGACAATAATATAATTGTATTATTAACTTTTACTAACATTGCGTTAAAGAAGCCCATTTGGATACATCACTTGGTTGGTGGGTTGCTTTGCTTGCAGTTCTTATTTTTTAGGTATCTATTCTCTTAAATCTTTCAGTGTATGAAAAAATGTTGCTTGTTTCTTTCCGAGACGATTTTATCCATTCCGAGAATCCTTTTTTTGCTGGTTTTCTTCTTGGGCTTGAGCTTGACTGCTATGGCACAACAAAGTGTGACGGGTAATGTAGTTTCCGAGGACGGACATGGTGTTCCTGCTACCATCCATATAAAAGGAGGAAAAAATATGACGGTCGCCGATTCGACAGGTCATTTCACGATTTATGCCGACAAGGGTGCTACATTGGTAGTGGATTATGTTGGTTACAATTCCGTTGAAAAAATCATCGAGAATCCTCAGGAGTCGCTCACGATAACGATGACGAGTTCCGTTGCCTCCAAACTGACCGACGTGGTCGTGGTAGGTTATGGCACACAGAAAAAGTCTGATGTCACAGGATCGGTCATTTCTGTTCCTAAATCCCGCCTGTCGCAACTACCTGTCACCAATGTATTGTCCGCTGTGGAGGGCGCGGTTGCAGGTGTCAATGTGACGACTACGTCCTCTGTTCCGGGAAGCACGCCGAGCGTGTTGGTACGTGGTCAGAATTCCATCAATGCGACCACATCTCCTTATATCGTGGTGGACGGTATTCCGCTGAGCAAGTCGGGTGGCAGTATCAACGATATCAACCCCAACGACATCGCTTCGATGGAAGTATTGAAAGATGCCTCTGCCGTCGCCATCTATGGTGTCAATGGTTCCAACGGTGTTATCCTGATTACCACCAAGAGAGGTACGAGCGGCAAACCTACGATTCGCTATAATTCCTATGCCGGGCTGGAAAATATTGCCCATATACTGAAACCCTCCAGCGGTGAACAGTATGTGCAGAAATATGCGGACTATATGACCCAAAGCGGTCAGACACAGACCTCGCCTGTTCCCAACAGTGGAGAACTCGCCTACTACAATGCCGGCAAGACGACCGACTGGGTGGACGAAGCTACACAGCAAGGTGTCATGCAGGACCATAACCTCAATATATCCGGCGGCAACCAAGACGTGCGCTATTACATCTCCGGCGAATACATGAAGCAGCAAGGTGTCGTGTTGGGTTACCAGTATAGGAGAATCAGCTTTAGGTCTAACCTTGACATCAACGTTACCAGCTATTTGACGATGGGTACATCATTGTTCATCTCCAACAACAATTACGACGGCGGTCATGCCAACCTGTTGTTTGCGACAGCCATGAGCCCTTATGCTCCCGCAAAGGATTCCTTGGGAGACTATGTCATCTATCCCATGTATCCCGAGTTGCTGTACACCAATCCGTTGCTCGGCTTGACGACTCAGAACGAAAGCAGAAATACCAACCTCAATGGCAATGCTTACGCCGAGGTCAGATTTGGCGGCGTGTTGAAAGGGCTCAAATACCGCATGAACTTCGGTTACACTTACCTGCCGGCCAGGACAGCATATTATGGAGGTCGCGCAGCAAATGACCTATACGGAACGGCATCCATGTACAATGCGGAGACCAACACCTATACGATGGAAAACCTACTGTACTACAACAGGGACTGGAAAAAACACCATATAGATTTTACGGGACTGTACAGCGCGCAACAACGACGCTTTATCAGCAATACGTCCGGTTCCGTGTCATTCATCAACGATGCGTTAAGCTTCTATAACATGAGTGCCGGTCAGACCCAGACGGCTGCGTCCTATGCCGACCAGTACCGTCTCAATTCGCAGATGGTGCGTGTCAATTATTCCTATGACAGCAGATACCTGCTTACCGTAACGGCGAGGAGGGATGGTTCCTCCGTATTTGGAAGCAACACTTCCAAACATGACGTTTTCCCTTCGGTGGCAGTTGGCTGGAACATATCCAAAGAACATTTTCTTGAAAATTCCGATGTTGTCAACAACCTCAAGTTGAGAGCTTCCTATGGCAAGTCCGGCAATGAAGCGATTAGTGTTTACAGTACAAAGACAACTTTGAGCTCGGTCGCCTATCCGTTTGAAGGTGTCAGCACCGTAGGTCTGATCGCTGGCAACCTCGGCAACAACGACCTGAAATGGGAACATACAACCGGACTGAACCTGGGTACTGATTTTGGCTTGTTCGACAATAGGGTAAGTGGTTCTATCGACGTCTACCATACCCAGACAAAAGACATGTTGCTGCAACGAAGCCTACCAACCATTACGGGGTATAGCTCTATCTACGACAACCTCGGTAAACTCGATAACAAAGGCATCGATATCAACATCACTACCAAGAATGTCGTTGCTGGCGATTTTAGTTGGGAATCCACCCTTAATTTCTCTGCCAACAAAAACAAGATTCTTGATCTGTACGGAGACAAAAAAAGTGACGTTGGAAACACGTGGTTTATCGGCCATCCTGTTAATGTGCTTTACGATTACGTAAAACAAGGAATATGGCAGGAAGGGGAGGATTATTCCACTCAGGATCCGGCAGCGGCGGCAGGGTATATCAAGTTTGCGGACATCAACGGAGACGGTGAGATATCCGCCGACAGTGACAGGGTCATCATCGGCCAGACTGCGCCCAAGTGGACAGGCGGCATTACCAATACTTTCCACTACAAAAACTTCCATTTGAACATTTTCATACAGACGGCACAGGGTATGATGAAAAACAATCCCGACCTCAGCTATGGCGATGAAATCGGACGAAGGAACACACCTGCCGACCTCGGATACTGGACACCCGAAAACAAAAGCAACTTTTGGCCATCGCTTGTATATTACAACACGAGAGGGTACGGCTATCCATCCAAGGCAAGCTATACAAGGTTAAAGGACATAACATTCAGCTATGTGTTTAGCCAGAAATTGCTGGATGCCTTGAGGCTCAACAGTTGCACGGTTTACATCAGTGGACGCAACTTGTACACATGGACGAGCTGGTTTGGTTGGGATCCTGAAAACAACTATTCCACCAGAGGTTCCGGAGACTGGACCAACAACTATCCTTTGACAAGGTCCTTTGTTTTGGGGCTTAACATTTCCCTTAAATAATTAAAATATTGAAAGAGATGAAAAAGATTAGATTATATATCACAGTATTGACGCTGATTTTGGCAACCTCGTGTTCGAAATCATTTTTGGACGAAAATCCTTACTCCTCCTACACCACCGACAATCTGACCGACTCGTTGGGTTTTGAAGCCGCAATTGCTGGTGTTTATTACCAATTCGCCTATTTCTATACCATGTCGAGCAGCCAGGGGTTCCTGTCTGTCTGGCAAGTAGGTACCGACGTCGCGTTTGCCACGCAACCGCAAGGGATAGAAACGCCGTACTACAACTATGCAACATTGAACTCAGCGGATGGTGCTGCATCCTATACCTGGACTTGGGCCTATGCTGTTATCAATGACTGTAATATTATCATCAGCGGTATCGAAAACCTTTCGTCGGAGACGACGGTGACGGAGCATTACCGCAACCGTGCAGAAGCAGAAGCGAAGTTTTTTAGGGCGTTTGCCTATAATGTTTTGGCGACCTGTTTTGGAGGAGTTCCCATAACGACCGAACCCATATTGACCGCCAAGACCGATTTTGTGCGGGCTTCCCTGGATTCGGTCAACGCGTTGATAAGTTCTGACCTGCTGTATGCAGTGTCCAATCTTCCATCCATCGCGGACATGCCGTCCAATTCGGGAGGAACCTTGTATAGCCGTGCGCATTCTGACCAGGCAAGGCAGTTGTTGGCCGAGGCGTATTTAAGGATGGACGAACCTGCGCTTGCCGAAGCACAGGCACAGGCTATCATCGATGGTGGCAATTTCCAGCTTATTACGAGCCGCTACGGCACCAAGTCCAGTGATAACGGTGATTGCTTTTCCGACATGTTCTTTTATGGCAACCAGCGCAGAAGCGAGGGCAATACGGAAGTGATATGGGCGTTGGAGCAGGAAAATTCGACGGATGTCGTTGGCGGACATGTGGACAATGCCCAGCAACGAAGGGTCTGGGGTGCCGCTTATTACAGTATTTCTGGAATGGTCATTTGCGATTCCCTCGGAGGACGCGGTATTGCAAGGCTGCGTCTGAGCAACTGGGTGCTCTATGGACTCTATGACGACGGAGACATGCGCAATTCGCAGTACAACATCCGTAGAAGGTATTATTACAATGACCCGACGAGTGCCAGTTATGGGGAACAAGTACCATACAACAACTCGGATACGGTCTATAAGATATGTCCAAGCACGACCAAGTGGGGGCAGTATGACCCCAACGATGCTTTTGGCTATGCGATGATCAAAGACATTCCCCTGATGCGTCTAGGAGAAACATACTTGCTCTTGGCTGAGGCGCAGGTAAAGCAAGGTGAACTTGCCGCTGCCGCCGAAAACATCAATGTCCTAAGAAACAGAGCCAATGCACCCACTGTAACATCGAGTGACATGGACATGGACTTCATTCTTGATGAAAGAGCACGTGAACTGATCGGTGAAGAAAACAGAAGGATGACGCTTATGCGCACCAAGACATTGGTGACAAGGGCGATTGAGCTCAATTCCAATACCATTCTGTATCCGCTCAACAACCTTACGTCGACCAATCTGCTCCTGCCGATACCGCAAACAGAGATTGACCTCAACAAGGATGCCGTATTGGAACAGAACCCCGGATATTAATATTAAGGCAAAAGTAAAAAGGCAAAAACAAAAAGTCTTCGAGACCTGCATTGTTAGCACACGTCGCGTGTGCTAACAATGCAGGTTCTTTTTTTTCATAAAAATCGCTAATCTGTCATTCGTAAAGTGAGTAATCGTGTAGCTGATTCGTTAAACCTCACCCCCGACCCCTCTCCTAAAGGCGAGGGGTCGGGGGTGAGGTTTTCGCAGCTATTACCAAAGTCAATAGTCCATTATTCTTTTATCCTTTTTCACTTGACTTGCGCACCATCAGTTGCGGATCCAATATGGTTTTCTCGTAGGAAATAGGCGGCCTTTTGTTCTCTATCAGTTGGATAAGGAGTTTGACGGCGGCCTCACCCATTGCAAAAGACGGTTGTATGATAGCGGAAAGCGGTGGCCCGAAGATCTCAGCAGAGGTCGAGTTGGTAAAACCAATCAATGCGATATCACGAGGAATCTTAATTTTCAATCGTTGCAATATGGAGAAAGTGGTCGTGGTGATGCGGTCAGACGCAGTAAAGATGGCGTCCGGTCTGTCTGGCAGGGACAATAGTTCCCCGATCGCCTGTTCGGTTTCTTTTTCTATCATGCCGCCGTGTATGCAATATTTGATATAGTTTTCGTTTTCGGGGATGTTATAGTCTTCGAGGGCCTTGAGATAACCCTCCAGCCTTTCCAAAGTAATGGACAGGCTGTTGCTGCTCGTGATGTGCGCAATCTTCCGAAACCCTTGCTGTATCAAGTGTTCCGTCGCCTGGTACGCTCCCAGAAAATTGTTGCACACGACCCTGTGCGTTTCGATTTCGTCCGTCACCCGGTCAAAAAAGACAAACGGAAAACCTTTGTCTTTCAATGCCTTGAAATGGCTGATATCGGCAGTCTCGGCACTTAACGTCACAAGCAGGCCGTCGATGGAACGGTTGACGAGCGATTGCAGTACGTCGTTTTCCAGTTCGTAGGATTCGTGTGACTGCGTGATGATGGTGGTATAGCCTTTCTGTTGGGCGACGGACTCGATGCCGTTGACAACCTGAGAAAAAAAGTTGTTGTCAAAGTTGGATACAATCACGCCGATGGTCTTGCTCACGCCAGCCCGCAACCGCTGCGCAATGGGATTAGGATGGTAATTGTGCTTGTCGGCATAAGCGATGACCATGCGTTGCGTCTCCTCGCTGATTTCATGGCTTTTGCGCAAAGCCTTGGAAACGGTAGAGATGGAAATGTTCAACGCCTTGGCGATATCTTTTATGGTGATGGTTTCGAAGTTCACAAATTCAATTTGAAGATTTGAAGATTTTGAAAACGGCATGACCTTTTCTGATTACCAACTACTAACTTCTGTCTCCTTACGCCTCAAACCCCAATATTAAGAAAACTATTCCATTTTACTATATCGTTTTCGTAAATAAAGCATCAAAAATGCGGCTAAATGACGGAATGTTTCAGTAAAATTGTAGGTCTAAGCACGTTTTTTTTATTTTTTATTTTTGCCTTTTTACTTAACATGGTGTTTTTGAAATATCTCTTTGTGTTTGCCGGGTGCCTGACTGCGATGTTCAGCAGCAATGCACAACAATTGACAAGATTCCCCGTGGAAACCGCATGGGCCAGCAACTCGGTCAACGTGACGGTTTTTCGCAAAAACAGTGTCGTCTCCTGGAAAAACAACCAATATACCGCCTATTACGACCAGCAAGGATATATCAAAATCGCCAAAAGAAAAATCTGCAAAAAAGACTGGCAAATCACCCAAACCAACCTGCACGGCGACGTCAAAGATGCGCACAAGATCATCAGCATCATGGTGGACGGGGACGGCTATATCCACTTGTGTTGGAACGAACATAACGACGTGCTGCACTACGCCAAAAGTACACGGCCCAATACGGTCCGTTTCGACAAGGAAATCCCGATGACGGGAACCAATGAAAACAAAGTCACTTACCCGGAATTTTACCGTATGGCCAACGGCAACCTGCTTTTCTTATATCGCGACGGCGGTTCGGGTAACGGCAATATGGTCATCAACCGTTATGACCTGAAAACGAAAAAATGGTCCAATGTCCACCATAACCTTATCGACGGCGAGGGTAAGCGCAATGCCTATTGGCAGGCGTGTACTGACAATGCCGGAAACATCTATGTGAGCTGGGTTTGGCGTGAATCGCCCGACGTTGCGTCCAACCATGATATGTGTTTTGCGATGTCAAGCGACGGCGGCGCAACCTGGACAAAATCCAATGGCGAGGCATACCAACTACCCATCACGGCCGCATCCGCCGAATATGTCTGCCACATTCCGCAAAACAGCAACCTTATCAACCAATGTTCCATGGCTGCCATTACCGACGGCAACACCAAAAACGTTGTGGTGGCTTCTTATTGGAACGACTCGTTGACACAGATTCCACAATACCAAGTACTGTGTTTGCAGGACGGCAAATGGTCGGTTTCGAGTCCCGACCATCGGACGGAAGGATTCAGCCTGGGAGGCTACGGCACGAAAAGTATTCCCATATCGCGTCCGCAGATTGTCACCGCAAAACGTAAAGGCAAACTGTTTGCGGCCTTGGTCTTCCGTGACAACGACAGGGGAAACAAGGTCAGCGTTGCCGTCAGTGATGACCTGCACTATACCAACTGGACAATCAAGGACCTCGACACACTTTCCGTCGGCGCGTGGGAACCGACATTTGACACGGAGTTGTGGAAAACGCGGCAGGTGCTGGATTTATTCGTCCAGCCGGTGACGCAGGTAGACGGTGAAGGTCTTGCCAACAAGCAGCCTACAATGGTGGAGGTATGGGAAGTGCGGTGGTGAAGACGGAAAGTCGGAAAGACCGAGGAAGGAACGTCAAATCGAAACATTACGTCCCCGTCGAGTCTCCCATAGGTAATGTTTACGCTGTCGCTGGCACACGCGTGTCGCATGTGTTTTGAGATGCAGAGGCACACGCGCCACGCTTGCGCCAGCGACAGCGGTGTTTATATTATTCATTGCGCATTTTTTCATCCAGTCTTTCCGACCCTGGACTTATTTCATAAATCATAAATGACAATTCATAAATGTTACGAAAATTCCTTTCCTGTACGTTATTGTGTGCTTGTATGACATTGCATGCGCAAAAAAACAACACGAACAATACCGTAAACACAGATGCCGAAGACCGGAAATTCTGGCTTGGGCAGATGGACAGAATGGTGCGCCCCATGCTGCGCAGCCTGGCGCATGACAGCTTGCGCTACAATATGCCGACAGTCGTTTCGATACATATCGACAATGCCGAACATCGGAAAAAAGTCGCTTATGTCGAGATATTGGGACGCGTCCTGAGCGGCATCGCGCCCTGGATAGAACTGGAAGGCGGGAGTACCGACGAGGTCAAACTACGCGACACATACAGGCAATGGATCTTGGAAGGGATACATCACGCAATGGACAGTAGTGCACATGATTTTATGCGTTTTGATATCGGTGGGCAACAGTTGGTGGACGCGTCTTACATTGCTTTGGCGTTCATCCGTTCACCGTGGATATGGAACCACTTGTCACAAGACGACAAGGACAAAATGATTACGTCGCTGCGGACGACCCGTCAGTTCAAACCCGTCTATACCAACTGGTTGCTTTTTTCGGGCTTGACGGAAGTTTTTTTTGCAAAATTTGGGTATCAGTGGGATCCTATGCGGGTGGATTATGCGCTGCGCAAAATGGACGAATGGTATGTCGGCGACGGGATGTATTCCGACGGGACGTATTATGCATTTGATTATTACAACAGTTACGTGATCCATCCTTATCTCACGGCGATTGCCAGCATCATTTCGACCAAGACGCATGAATATGACGCTATGTTTGCCAAGATATATAAACGCAACGAACGCTACGCGGTCATCCAGGAACGGCTTATCAATACTGACGGCACTTATCCCGCGACCGGACGGTCCATCATCTATCGTGGTGCTGCGTTCCAGCACCTGGCGGACATGAGTTGGCGTAAGTTGCTGCCGGCACAGCTTCCCCCGGCGGGTGTACGTTGTGCATTGACCGCTGTCATACGCAAGACATTGGAAAGCCCTACCACTTATTCGCCCACAGGTTGGCTCACGATTGGACTGCATGGCTCACAACCGAGTTTGGGAGATTTTTACAATAATTCCGGAAGCCCTTATATTGCGACCAATATATTTTTACCGCTCGGACTTCCGGAAACGGACGACTTCTGGTCCAAACCCGCGGAAAAATGGAGCGCACAGAAAATATGGGGTGGCGAGGATTTTAAAAACGACCATAGCCAGGATTTGAGATGATTTTTAATTTGATAATGGAGAAACGAGGTCTAACAACATAGTTCTGAATTGTTCCTTGAAGGACTTTGCGCTTCCATCTTTTTACTTTTTACTTTTACCTTTTAATTTAGATGACATGAACATAACCAAGACCATTCTTTGCACATTGCCCTTTGTCGTGGCATCGTGCTGCACAATGAAAAAAAACAATGTCGGCGACACCCAAAAAGTATTTGCCGATGCGGACAGTCAATACCGCGTCATGGCGACGCTGTTGCCCGACGGTCGTTTTCCGCAGACATTCGAAAAAGACAAATTTGTCTCCAGCGGTTCCGACTGGTGGTGCAGCGGTTTCTATGCGGGAGCTTTGTATTATATCTGGCAACAGACCAAAGACCCGGCGATATACGACGACATGCAAAAATCGCTGGGCTATCTCAAACATGAACAGTTCAACAAATCCACGCACGACATCGGTTTTATGATGTATTGCAGTTTTGGCAATTTGGAAAAAGCCCAGCCCAGCAAGGAAACCGAAGATATATTGATGAACAGCGCGCGTTCGTTGGTAACACGTTTTGACCCAAAAGTCGGCTGCATCCGCTCTTGGAATTCTAAGCCGGGACATTTTCTGGTGATTATCGACAATATGATGAATCTCGAACTGTTGTTCTGGGCGACACGGCACAGCGGCGATTCCAGTTTTTACAAAGTCGCCGTCACGCACGCCAACACGACGATGAAAAACCATTTCCGCGACGATTATAGTTCGTTCCATGTCGTAGATTATAATTCGGAAGACGGCAGTGTACTCCAACGTAGGACTGCACAGGGGTACAGCGATACTTCCGCCTGGGCGCGGGGACAAGGCTGGGGATTGTACGGTTATACCGTCATGTACCGTGAAACGAAAAATCCGGTTTACCTCGCACAGGCAAACCATATTGCCGATTTTATCCTGAACAATCCGCACCTGCCAGCCGACAAGGTTCCGTATTGGGATTTTAACGCACCGGACATCCCCAATGCCTTGCGCGATGCTTCAGCAGGTGCAGTCATCGCTTCCGCGCTTTTGGAACTGCGCCAGTACGTAGACAAAGGTCTGGCAAAAAAATATACATCCGTGGCGCAGACCATCCTCAAAAATCTGCAGACTGGACAATACACGGCCGACAAAGGCACCAATGGTGGTTTTATCCTGAAGCACAGCGTCGGCAGCATCCCGGGAAAAACCGAGGTGGACGTGCCGTTGACGTATGCCGATTATTACTACCTGGAAGCGTTGACGCGACTGAAGAGTGGTGAATAGTTGTTGATACGCAGCAAGGGTTGGAATGATAAAACTCCAACCCTTGCTGCGTATGACGATGTAGCCAAAAATGGTTGTTTGCAATATTTAAAGATTGGCTTTATTTAAAAGGCTAATATTGTCAATCCGTTCAAAATGCTTTCTGTTAAGCGTTGCCAAAGATAGATGATGCTCAATCGTAGTAGCGGCAATGAATAAATCCGCAATTGCAATCTGTTTTCGTTTATGCTTTAGGTCTGCGTTGATGTCAACAGCTATTCTTGCCGTCGTTTTGCCAAAAGGCAAGACCTGTACCTTTTGTAGAAGGTTGTCCCAAAAAGCGACTTGCCCTAACAATGCACCTCTATATATCTCATATTCTGTCACTGCTGAAATACAATAGCTGTAGCCTTGTTTTACAAGAGTGACAAGAAATGCATTTTCTTTATCCGTCTTTCGGAATAGGTCTATAAGAATGGATGTATCAACTAAGATTATATTGTTCTCCATTGGTTTATTTCTTTTCGTGCTTCCGCAATCTCGTCAAGCTGTTTTTTGTTGAATGTCGGGGCATTCAAAAGCAAATCCAACATGTCCGATTGGGAGTCGATTTTATCTTTCGCCTCAACTTCGGTTTTTAGTTTTGTCCACTTATTTTTTGGAAGTTGTTTTACCAACTTTACCAATTGGTCAAATCCTATGTCTATTTGTGCTTGCATAAGCCAAATTTAATGTTTTTTGCCAACAGACGAAAAGAAAAATCGGGTGCATTTCAAATTTTCGCTGGCGGATGGAGACACCACGCCAGTAGAACCACTAGTGGTCGGTGTCTCCACCGACCATCATATTCTCTCAAAAGCGAAAATTTGAAATGCCCGCGAAAAATCCCAACTCTATTTATTTGTAAAAAATACAATAAATTGCGCTTCGTCTTTCATCATTTACCAAGCATCAATGAAAAAGCTCGTTATCGTTACCTTGTCGCTTTTGTCTTTGGCAAATAGCCACGGACAAAAAAACAAAAATCCATACAAAGGTTATTTGTTTGCCTATTTTACCGGAAACCAGAAAGAGGAGGAAGCTATCCGTTTTGCCGTCAGTACCGACGGCTACCGTTTTCGGGCATTGAACGACAACCAGCCAATCATCGCATCTGCCACCATCAGCGAAACAGGCGGCATCCGCGACCCGCATATCCTGCGCGGCGAGGACGGCAAGACGTTCTACATGGTTGCGACGGACATGGTTTCCGCAAAAGGCTGGAACTCCAACCGAGGCCTCGTCCTGATGAAATCCAGCGACCTGATACACTGGACTTCCACGGCGTTGAACATACAAAAACGCTATCCAGGCGAGGAGGATTTGCAGCGCGTATGGGCACCGCAGACTGTGTATGACCACAAGGCGGGAAAGTACATGGTATATTTTTCCATGCAGAACGGCAAACAGGAAGATATCCTGTATTATGCCTACGCCAACAAGGATTTCACTGGTTTTGAAGCACGTCCGCAACAGTTGTTTTTCCCGAAAGACGGGAAGGCGTGCATCGACCCGGACATCATATACAAGGACGGGAAATACCATCTTTTCTACAAGACCGAGAATACGGACAAAGGTATCCACCTTGCCATTTCCGACGATGTCAACGGAGGTTACGCGTCCACGGGCGGTGCGTTGCAGTCCTGTCCCGACCAGGTGGAAGGTTCGTCCGTATTCAAACTCAATGACGACCCAGGCTATATCCTGATGTACGACCGTTACACGACCGGAAAGTTCCAGTTCACTTACACCAAAGATTTCAAGCAGTTCACGGTTGTGGACGACAAGGTTTCACTGGATTTCCATGCGCGGCACGGTTCGGTGATTTCGCTGACGGAAGCCGAAATCAAAAGGCTGGAAACGCAGTGGCTGACAGCAAAAGACATCGTCAAAACCATACAGTCGCCCGTCGTCAAGAAGAACAATATCGACTTTTCCGAAAAAGGCGATTCCGTTTTTTTGCCCGTTGCGCCCAATACGGATTTGAAACAACTGAATCCTGACTTTGAGTCTTTTCCTTTTGTACAATATAAACCCAAAGGTGCGGTCGATTTTTCCAACGGTGCAGTCAACTACACGTTCATCATCGGAGGCAAAAAACAACAAATTAAAATCGCCGCCGTCCCGTCCAAAAATCCCATATTGAACGGTTTCTACGCCGACCCGGAAGTGCTGTACAGCCACAAGACCAACAAATATTACATCTATCCGACGTCGGACGGATTTACAGGTTGGTCGGGCAATTATTTCAAGACTTTTTCGTCGCACAACCTGGTGGACTGGAAAGACGAAGGCACGATCCTGCAACTCGGCAAGGACGTGCAATGGGCGAACAGGAATGCCTGGGCACCCTGTATCGAGGAAAAGAAAATCGGGAACGATTACAAATATTTCTACTATTTCGCTGCCGCGCAGAAGATAGGCGTGGCGGTCGCCGACAATCCCACGGGCCCTTTTACGGACAAGGGCAGTCCAATCATCGACCAATATCCCAAAGGTGTGACACACGGACAACAGATTGACCCTGACGTATTTACCGACCCGGCGACCAACAAGAGCTATCTATATTGGGGTAACGGTTACATGGCCGGTGCGGAACTCAACAACGACATGTTGAGCGTCAAAGACAATACGGTCAAACTGATGACACCCGACCGCACGTTCCGCGAAGGGACTTACGTCTTTTACAGAAACGGCAAATATTATGTTCTCTGGTCGGAGGACGATACCCGCAGCCCCGACTACCAGGTGCGTTACGGTATTGCCAGCGACCCTTTGGGGAAGATTGAGATTCCTGCCAACAATATCGTCTTACGCAAAGACCCTTCTCTGGGTATCTACGGCACAGGGCATAATTCCGTCCTGCAAGTCCCCGGCAAGGACGAATGGTACATCGTGTACCACCGCTTCAACCGTCCCAACGGTATCAAGATGGGCGATGCCGCCGGGTATAACCGCGAAGTGTGTATCGACAGGCTTTTGTTCAACGCGGACGGAACGATAAAAGAGGTCGTGCCGACGCTGTAAGTTTTTTTCCTCTTTTGCAGTTCCTCTGAAATGGTTTTGGAAAACAAACCGACATACAGTTACCCTCCTTTTGGCAACTGTGGTACTATTTTTGGTCTTTTACCTCGGCAAATAAAATTTAATCATTTCCAAAGGTTTTAGACAGTACCTTTGCCGATTCGAACACTTTTTAATATGACAAAGAAGATTTTCCTAATAGGAGTTGCTCTTTTTACACTGGCGCAGTCTTATGCCCAGAGTGTGGAAGCCGACTCCAAAAGCATCATGGACAGCCTGCAAGCAAACGGTTTTGACAAATCCATCCAAAGCCTCGACGCCAGCCTACGCAACTATCCCAACAATTACCTGTTGCTGAAAGACAAGGTGCTAATCAACTACCTGCAACGCAACTTCAACAACGCCATCAGCCTTGGGAAACCATTGCTGGAACGCCAAGAGGCGGACGAAGACCTCTATATCCTGATAGGCAACAGCTATGCCTCGATAGCAGACAACAAGGAAGCCGGCAGGGTATTGAAAAAAGGTATTTCCAAATTCCCGAAAAGCTCCCTCCTCTACGCCAGCTATGGCAACCTGTTGGAAACAAGCGGCAGCAACAAAGAAGCCATCGCTGTGTACGAAAAAGGCATACAGGCTGACCCCAACATCAGCGGCAACTACTACAACCTGAGCAAACTGTACGCGCAGAACGACAATCCGTTGTGGAGCACATTGTACGGCGAAATGTTTGTGGACCTGGAGAGCTTGAGCGACCGGACTAAAGAAATAAAATCGCTCCTGTTTAACCAATACAAAGTTTTGTTTGCCATCAAAGGCAATCTGGACAAATATATCAGCAATGGCAAACCATTTGAGAAAGCTGTCGCTACGACCCTGGCCAAATACAAAGACATATTGAGCGGCGGCATCACGACGGAAAGCCTAACGTCACTGCGCGGACAGTTTGTCGTAGAATGGTATCAAGGCGAGCTGTACAAACAGTTCCCGTTCCGACTCTTTGACCGTCAACGCCAACTCTTGAAACAAGGCAATTTCGAAGCCTACAACCAATGGCTGTTCTCGTCCTACAACGACGCGGCTTACAACAACTGGGCCGCCAACAACGCAGAGGACCTCAAAGCATTTGAAAACTATCACCGCAACGTAATCTTCAAACCCAGTCCGAATGAATATTATCCGCACTGATAAGGAAAAAGGCGGAATCGTTTTTTCGATTCCATAGAAAAAACCGGGCTTGATGCCCGGTTTTTTCATTCGTTTGATATTTTACACCTTTACCGCTGGCGCACGTGTGTCGCGTGTGCTTCAGCGCATCAAAGGACACGCGACACTTTTTACTTTTACCTTTTTCTTTATATCTCAGCACAACAACTGAAAACAGTTCGGGATAATCCTGATGTTCAGTTGTTCCATCGTGTCCACGGGTTCGCCGTCAATATGGAGGGGCGCACGCATGAGGTTTTTGATAGAGATGGCCGGCGTCTGGAAGTAAAGGACATTTTTTTGGGACATGTCATCCACCAGTTGTTGGAGTTTGTTGTTGCCGCGTATCTGTTTCAGCACGGCAAAAGGCAGTCCTGCCTTGTTCATCTTTTGGACAATGACGATGTCGAGCATACCGTCATTTAACTGTGCTTCGGGTGCAATCGTAAAGTTGTTGCCAAACTGATTGCTGTTGGCAATGCTGATAAAAAACGCATCGGTAAAAAACGAAAAGCCATCCACGTTGACTTCAAACTGGTAAGGCTGCGCCTTGAAAAACTCCAGGATGCTTTGCTGGGTATAGGTCATCAACCCCCGCCTTTGCTTATGCGCAAATTCGTGGGCGACTTTGGCATCCAAACCCAACCCACTCAACATGCACGCAAAACGGTCGTTGATGGTAAACGCATCGACCTGCATCGTATGGCAACTGCCCAATATCTGTTCCAAAGCCTTTTCAGGACGGGAAGAGATGCCCGCTGTATTGGCAAGCCCATTCCCACTACCGAAAGGGATAATCGCAAAACGCGGCGAGACGTCCTTGTGCAGTGCACCGACCACTTGGTTGACCGTGCCGTCACCGCCGATGACGACCACGTCCGTAATCTTGTCGATGGATATTTTGTCAATGAGGAAATCATAGTTGCCCGAAGCATTGGTCTCCACAAATTCATAACGGATACCGCGCTCTATGCTTATTTTTTTAATGTTTTCCAGCAAGGTATCCTTTTCTTTTTTGTGTGTGCCGGATATAGGATTGACCAGATATATAAATCTACGCTGTTCCGCTTTTATCGGAATTGCTATTTTAGTCTTTGGGGAAACATTCACTTCTTCCATATTTATCATTTCAATCGTCTGTATAAATTTAAGTACACCGCTCTTTTCCATACAAAGGTTGGACGTCTAAACCTGTGCTGCGCAAAGGTAGTATTTCAAAATATACGATACCGTTTTGGATTATCTTCTAATTGTAAAACATTCCCGGGTTTTTCCCAATAACTCGTTAAATAACTTTAATTTAGCCGCCATATTAAGGACTTCGCTATGTCGGAAATCAAAAACCGTTTCCTCTCTCTTGACGTGTTCAGAGGCTTTATTATCTGTTTTATCATTATAGTCAATATGCCGGGCAACCCGGAGACGACCGTATTGGCGTTGAATTTTGCGCGGTGGAACGGCTTTAGCCCGGCGGACATCACTTATCCGGCATTTCTGTTCTGCACGGGCATCGGGCTGTTCTTTTCTCTTCAGGACTGGCGGGAACGATATGGCAAGGGCAAAACCTGCTTCGTCCTATTCCGGCGTTCGGTCTTGCTTTTTGCAATCGGCATCCTGCTCAACTGGTTTCCTTTCGTGCAGTCCAATCTGGATACGGGTCGATGGGAACTTGTTCCTTTTGCACAGGTGCGTATCTGGGGAATCCTGCAACGCATCGGACTCTGCTACCTCTTGGTCGGGTTGATGATAGAGCTGTTCAAACTGAGGACGACACTTGCCATAACGTTGGTGTTATTAGTGCTTTATTGGCCGGTGTTGTATTACGGCGGCGACGTACCTACTCCTTACGCCATACGCCACAACCTAGTTTTGAAGATAGACAGATGGATAATCGGCACCGACCACCTGGACCAGAATCCGCTGGTGCCGTTCGAAGAATTTGGATTCCTGAGCACGCTGCCCGCCTTGTCCAATATGGTCGCGGGCTACCTGACAGCAAGGTTCATCCTACGTACCAAGATTACTTACGAAACACTGACGCACCTGCTGCTGACGGGCTTTCTGCTGACGGTACTGGCCTATATATGGAACAATGTGTTTCCGGTCAACCGCAAGCTGTGGACGAGTAGTTTTGCGGTCATGTCCATCGGGTTTTCACTGAACGTGCTGGCGTTCATCATATTTGCCGTGGACAAGATGCATTATCTCAAAGAGGCCAATTTTTTCCGTGTGTTTGGACGTAACCCGCTCGTGGCGTACCTCCTTTCGATGACGATGACGATACCGCTGCAAATGGTCGAGGTGCAGCCGGGCCTGTCCATCATGGATTGGATGTACATCAACATATTCAGCTACACTTCGGCATATATCGGCTCGTTTTTGCAGGCGGTGTTTTTCATGCTTTTGATTTGGGGGCTGTGCTATCTTTTGGATAAGAAGGGGGAATATATTACGTTGTAAAGGCAAGAACAAAAAGCCGAACCACTGCCCCTATTCCCTATCCGGCGGATAAAGTTTGGCATATTCCTCTTCCGAAACATGTTCCAATATGTCACCGGGCTGACATCCCAATACGGTGCATATTTCTTCCAAAGTAGAAAAACGGACAGCTTTCGCCTTGCCACTTTTCAATATGCTGAGATTAGCGATAGTGATGCCAACCTTGTTACTTAACTCCGTCAATGACACTTTGCGCTTGGCAAGGACCACGTCCAAATTGACAACTATCGGCATGGTTATACGGTAAGTTCGTTTTCGGTCTTTAAATCAATCGCGTAGTTCCAGATAGTGGCGATAATCGCAACGGCTACGGCGAACATAACAAAATTAAAATCTATGTTTTCCCAAGAAAAAAGCTCAACCTGATAACCCGCAATATGGATGTCCTTTCCTCGGTTATAGAATAAACTGTTGGCATAAATATTATAGCCAATGCCAGCCGCAACAATGTAACAGACGATTTTCTTCAATATGACAATATTGTATTTGTCAAGAATCTGCAACCGCTGCAAACGATTCAATAGTTTAAATATCTGTATAATCAATATTATACTGGAAATAAAAAATACGATTTCTCCCAGTCCTTCTGCAAACGTATTCCACTCAAATCCGGTTTTGGCGTTCGGAACATTGTCTTTTTCTTTAATGATAAGTTGTGAAATGCCCACAATATCATGATTGGCACCTGCTCTCAGAAGCGTGTCCTTGTCAGGAATGACGGATACGTAAGAATATCCATCAACATTCTTCTCTCCGGATACACCCGCTTTAAATCCTGCGACAAAATCATCTCTGTTTTCAAAAGCACTCAATACAAATGAACATATAATAAGCGTCTTTAAAAAGATAACCAGCCACTTGACTTTTCTCAAATCATTTTCATTCATAAACCTTATTTTTCTATAAAAATAGTATTTTTATCGAAAAACGATAAATAAATATCGAAAAATATTTTTCTATTACCCAGAATGTTGTCGGACGACAATCGGGGTTTTAAATCTGTATTCATCTAAAGTTCGGAGTGCGCAGCGATACAACCCCAAACAGCAAAAGTTTTCCCCCTCAAAAAGACAAAGACTAATACGCAGGAATTTGTTTATTTTTGGGGTATGACATCCGCAGTTCAAGACAAGAAGCATCTGTTCCACACACTGAAGGCCAATAGCACCAGAATAAAGTCGTTCGGCGTTAAAAGCCTTGGCGTTTTCGGGTCATTTGCCAATGGAATTCCTGACGCGGCAAGTGATGTAGATTTTCTGGTTGGTTTTGACCCGGAAAAGAAAACCTTTGACAACTTTATGGAACTGTCTTTTTTTCTGGAAGAACTTTTGGGCAGAAAGGTAGAAATAGTAACACCGCAGTCCCTAAACCGGCATATCGGCCCACATATATTAAACAACGCAGAATATGTCTCCCTCTAACGCTGAACTTTTAAGACATATTACGGACGAGATTGCGTTTGTATTAGCTGCCACGGCAGACAAGGAGAAAGACGCCGTCATCAATGACCCGATACTGCCAAGGGCGATTGTGCGAAGCCCAGAAATTATTGGCGAGGCAAGCAACAAACTTGGCACAGACTTTAAAACGGAATACTCCGCAATAGAATGGTGAAAAATCGTCGGCACGAAGCATAGACTTATCCATGATTATTTTGGCGTGGATTACGATATTGTATGAGACATTTTAAAAAATAAACTTCCACTCCTGCTTAATTTTATCGAACAAATAATTGGAAAATAAATGATGCACTAATATTTCTGCATTGAGCCTTTCACCCTCCGTAAATCACTTCGTCCAACTGCCTTTGCAACTGCTTGGTAATCGGTCCAGGTTCAGAACCATAAACGGTGTCGTCGATGGACAGTATCGGCGTGATGTTTTTGGTCGTACTGGTGATGAACGCCTCGGCGGCGTTTTTCATTTCCTTGACGGTGACATCCCTGTCTTCCACTTCATATTGTCCTTGGACCATGTTGATGACATGGATTTTGGTGATGCCACGCAGCACGTCATTACCGGGCGTGATAAGTTTGCCGTCTTTGGTAACGAAAAAGATATTGGCGCGTGGGCATTCCGAAACCAGGCCATTGTAGGTATAGACGACATCGTTGGCTCCGACTTGTTTTGCTTTCTTCATCGCTTGGATACCCATGACATAATCGATGGATTTCGCAGTACCAAAAGGACGATGGAAATCATAAGATATAAGCTTCATGCCGTTTTTTTCCGCTTGGACGTTGCGGGTAAGCGGGTGCTGCGTAATGACCAGATTGGGTTCCGCAACACTGTAACCGTCGGGGCTGTAACCGCCTGTCAGCAATAGTTTGATACCCGAATCGGGAATATTGTTTTCTGCCATCAAAAGTTCAATCATTGCTTTAAGCTGCTCGCGCGTATAGCTGACCGGCAAGTCCATCAACTGTGCGGAATGGTAAAAACGGTCGAGGTTGTCTTCCCAAAAAATCGGTCGGCCGCCTACCGTCTTGAAATAATCGAAAATACCATAGCCTCTTACAATCGAAAGGTCGTTGATGCCCAGTGTCGCCGATGATTGCAGCACAAGTTCACCGTTGACGATGGCTTTATTTGCTTGCATTTGGTACAGGTTGTTTTTGAATGGATGTATGGAGTGCATTGTATTTTTTTAATATCGGCAGCACTTTGTCCAAAGGCAATGCCGGAACAGTCCCGTGCAATCCTTTGACGGTCTTAGCTGCGAATAGCGCATTGATAACCGCTTCTTCCGTTGCCTCGATGGCCGCCATGAACAGGGGCGACATGTCGTCGTTCTGTACGGTCGGCTGCGTGAGCGTGATGCCGGCATCGTGCGGCACACGAACAGAATCGTTGGTCGAAAAAGCGATGAAATATTCGCCGCTGCCATTGGAGGCAATGCCGCCCGTCTTACCCAAACCCAGAAACGCTCTTTTCGCGAGACGTTTCAGGTTGCGGTCGCCCAGTGGCGCGTCGGTCGCGATGACGACGATGCACGAACCGTCCACGTTGTTGAACAGCTTGTCCCGAAAAGAAAACCGTTGCAATTCCTGCCCGACAGGTGCGCCGTTGACCTGCAACACCCCGCCATAGTTGGTCTGTACCAATACGCCGACGGTATAGCCGCCAAGACTGGGGGGAAGTTTCCTGGATGCCGTGCCGATGCCACCTTTCCATCCGAAACAAACTGTCCCCGCACCTGCACCGACATTGCCCTCCTGCACCGCACCCGTCTGTGCGTACTGTATGGCAGCCAGTACATTTTCTTTCGTGACGTGCATTCCGCGGATATCGTTGAGTTCGCCGTCATTGGTCTCACCGACGATGGCGTTGACGGACTGCACTTTTTCGTTGCCGGGTTGTTGCAGCGTATAGTCCACAACCGCCTCCACTGCCCTGCCGACGTTGAGCGTAT
>JASGDY010000111.1:0-12567 GCA_047606825.1 Chitinophagaceae bacterium | reverse complement strand
TTTAATATTTTAGTCACTTGAAAAATATTTTCAAAAATTCAAATCGTTTCCAAATAAAAATACCTTAAAACTCAATGATGACAATACTTTCAAAGAACTAAATCAAATCTAAACGCAACGCTAGTGATAATTTATATTTCTTAAATTTCCCCAATCCCAACCGCTTGTGTTATATTGCGTAATATTGCCTAGCAAATAATCTGATATTGTGGACGGAACTGTAATATCTGTAGTAACATCTCCTCTATAAATATCCTCTGCAACTGGAAGCATATTAACATAAAAGCCATTTATATAAAGATCCAAGGCTTCTTCACTATTGAATATTGTACTTGAGTAGAGTGCATCCTTGGGACTCTGCGTTAAATATGTTTTACAGGAAAAAAAGAATATATTAGTCAATAATATATATATATATATCAAATATTGTTTTTTCATATCTTAGATTCAAGTAATAAAATTCAGGTTTAAAAACAAATCCGTACTTGAATCAATCATTTACGTCTGAAAAAGTTTAAATGACTTCTAAGATAAATATGCATTTCTACTTATCAATACCCTAGTCTGTATAAAGAAAAGCCCACCGTTGAAATCGGTGGGCTTTGTTATATCCAACAGAATGTGAAGATTATTTATTGATGTAATAAGTCACGGCCCGCGCAGTCGTTCCACTACTCAAAGTTCCATCTCCGTAATAATAGAGCGTGTATGCCCTATTGTCTGCTATCCCTGTTACTGAACTGGTCTGGGGCGTAAGTGCAATCTTAGCCAGAATTACCCTTTGGCTAAGCAACACCGTCCCTGTAGATGCTGGTGTCCTGGTAACATAAAAGGTATCCGCTACTCCAAGGTTGACAGAAAAGTTAGAAAATACCGTAATGGAATCTGGCTTTATCGCAGAAAAAACAACTGCATTACGCGCATAGGAATAAACATCGACAGTCGTCTTACCAGTAGAAGGCGATGTACTGTCGGTCGTAACAGCATTGATAAACCTAAACTTGGCATACCCATCGAGAAATATAGAATTGTAAAAATTATCCTGCACAAATATCTTGGCAGAATCACGGGACGAGAAAAGAGAATCCGTCAAATTCAGGGAATAATAACTGCCCGCATTCAACGTTTTGGTAAAGGTCGCCAACACGGAGCTGCTTTGGTCCACCAACTGGATTGTGGCATCTCCCGGATCTACCATCATATAGAGATCATTGACTGCGGTAGATGTCGCGCTGGTAGACACAGGAAACAAACTCGTATAGCCCAGACTCGCCCCATTGACTTTCTCACCATTTACCAATACGTCAAAAGAATCCGTCGAGTTGACAAGTGTCTGAAAATTGGGAGACATGTTGACAATCTTTAGATAGGCGTGACTGGAATCTACCGTTGTATATTCCGCATTACCATAAAAAGCTTTTTTACATGAGACTATTACTCCGATTGAGAACATCGCTAGGACAACAAGAGTGCCCCACGTTTTTATCCGAATATATTTATGTTCCATCTGTATATTTTTTTCTTTTTTTAATTACCGGAATTGTTTTAACGTGCAAACCATGGCTCTACCGTATGGTACGTCGCCACCAGCGAACCACTCGCATCCACCGCACCGACAGCTTGCAAGGACGGGATATCATACAGATACTCCGAATTGTACCTTGGCCGTGCACGATAGACATATTTGCTTGCATTGTCAATATAGAGATTGCCACCAGCAGGACTAAAACCTGCATACACCTGTGTGCCTGTCACGGGATCCAAATCCGTGTAATGGTACCTTCTCATGTCTGTCCAGGTTTCCTGCGTCCCCCAACCAAATAAGGCAATATACTTCTGCAACATAATCTGGCTTAATGTCAGACTGGATGCGCTCGTCGGAACGACGCTGGTATTGGCAAGGTATTCTGCGGTATTGGTACTTGTAATCAACCTGCTTGTAGGCACATTGGTTGCATAGTAAGTCGACAACATGTCAAAATTGAGGTTGATACCATTTTCATAAGCGGTCAATGCTGTCGTATAGTCACCTTTGATATATGATGCCTCCGCAATGATAAATTGCATCTCGGATGCAGTCATCAGAGGGAACGGTGCTGCGTCCCTAAATAAATACCTACCTGCAACCGTCGTTGGTGCCGCCGTGGAGGAATAGGAACTACCCCAGAAGTTTTGGGGTCTTAAGTTGGATGTCAGGCTTGAGGTACCCTCTACCGCAGGTGTGACTCCATAAAACGTACTATCCGTATTTTCCCTCAACATATACCACAGACGGGGATCTGTCACATCTGTAAAAGCCTCCGTATTGCGTCCGGACATCAAATCCGCAATATATGCACCTTGCCTAAGGCTTCCGACATTCGCTCTCAACGGTCCGAAATAATTGGACGTGCCAGATATCCCAGTAGCTGCAAACAGACAGGTGGCGTTGTCGGCATTGGAGGTCATAGCCAGGTTGGCATAATAAATCGCGGAATCAGGCTTATACTCACTCGTATTGGAAAGGTACGCATACGACCTTGCCAAAATGCCGTAAGTAAACTTCTTCCATTTAGAGATGTCTCCCCCTAGAAAATACGCGTCGGCAGTGGCAAAATCGCTGTTGGAAACCGTTGTGTTGAGATATACTAAGGCATCATAACATGCCTGCCGACAGGAATCATACGCCAACTGAAGAGAATCATAAGAAAATGAAGCTAAAGACCTGTCAAATGCCTCTTTGACGATGATAGCATTGGCATATTGGTTTCCCAATTCGAGCCAACCCCAGCCTCTTATGGCTCGAGATGCTCCGACGTAGTCCCAAAGCCCCTCGGTGCTTGCTCTACTGACGACATAATTAAGGTTTTGGCCATGTCCATAATAGAACGCCGCCCACATAGTACCAAAAAGGTCGCTGGAGGAAGTCACCCCACCCATTTCGTCAAACTGCGTACCTCCATTGACGGAAGACGTAACAGTATAGTTAGCCCAATACTGAAGATAGCGTCCCATAAGAATGGCATCTCCGCCTATTCCGAAACTAGACCCCGCAGCAGAGGAGCTTCCCAAAAAACTACCTATCAGGCTGGGGAAAATATTTAGGACGGGCTCATCCGTCGGAGAGTTGGGATTGGCATAGGCATCATCTATTTTCTTGCTACACGAAAACAAGACCAATGCCATTACACCACTTATTACATATCTCAAAATTATTTTTTTCATACAATAACTTCTTTCAAATTAAAAATTTGCTCTTAAACCAAAGTTGCAGGATACGGGTGTCGCCACATTCCCATAGTCCATTCCAAAGCCACCAACACCTTGGGAACCAGCCGTATTACCATTGACGGAAGGATCTGCACCATGATAATTGGTAAACAGAACCAAATCATTGCCCGTGGCAAAAATGGCGAGTCCTCTGAGCCCCTTAATTCTATTGGTCAGTTTCATCGGAAGTGAGTAGCTCAACGTAATGTCCCTCAACCTTAGATAATTTACATTTTTCTGAATAAACTCCTCATCAGGCATACCTGTCGTTTCACCATAATAATAGGTACTGTTGTAGTAAGGCGTGATGGAAATAGTATTGACGGTGGGATTGGACGTATTTTGCAGACCATCGTTCAGCACACCCTTGATGACCCTAGGTGTCATGCGGTCTTTTGTCCGCTCACTTCTGCCGATGTTGGTCAAATACATATCGGTCGCATTGAATATGTCACCACCGACTTTCAAATCCCACAGGAAGCTAAGATTCCAACTCTTGTATCTCAACGTATTGGTAGTCCCCAACGTAAACTTCGGATTCCTGTCTCCAATTGGCAGAAAAGACGAATTAATCAACGGCAAACCCGTAGTCGGATTAATCAGAATCTGACCAGCATCGTTCCGCTGATAGGAATATCCAGTAAGGGTCGTCGTTGGGTGGTTTCTTACAAAACCGCCTCTCGTGTTGTAAGCCAGCCAAGTATCGGAAATATAATAATCGAAATTGGTGCCGATAGACGCTGGTATAGCTATTACCTTGCTCCACATATGGTTGAAGTTGAACAGAATATTCCAGTCAAAATCAGGTTTTTTCACAGGAGTTACGTTTAGGGAGATTTCCACGCCCTGGTTGCGGGACTCTGTAGCGTTTTGCGTGTTCAATATATAGCCTGTAGCATAGCTAGCCCTGAATCCCTGACTTATCTGATCGGTGTTATGTGTATTGTAATAGGCAGCTTCCAACGAGATGCGATTGTGGAACATCTTGACCTCTGTACCGATTTCGTATGTTTTTTGCCTTTCGGGTTTCAGATTGATGTTGTTGTTGTAATAGGAATAGGAATAAGCCGAAACAGAAGAACTTGCATAGTTGTTGACAAACACCGCCTGGTTCATATACGGGTCCATCAATCTGGCGGTTGACGCTCTTGAAGCCCTCAACTTCCAGTAATCCAGGAATCCTCCTTTTATGCCAGGAATGATATCACTCATGATAGCACTAAGACTAAAGCCTGGATAATTATAGTTCCTAAAGTTTTTGGGGAATACAGAGGCGGTTTCAAACCTTTCGGTTACAGACAAAAACAATACATCATCATAACCTATGCTTGCTTCACCAAAATAAGCAACTTGCCGGGTAATCTTCTTGTTGGGTAACCCAAAATAATTTTGTTGTAGCCTGCTTGCCACCACACCAATATTGCTACTGTCGGTACTATGCGACAGCGTATTGGCGTAGTCCAGAAGATTGGAGCCGGCTACCGCAAATTCGGAATAGTTATAATCCTGCCACATCGTCCCGACCATAGCCCTTCCGGAAAATTTGTTCAACTTCTTTGTGGCAGTTGCCGTAATCGTATGGTTGTATCCTTTATACGTGAGATAATAATTGGTAAGGTAGCCTTGCTG
Organism: Chitinophagaceae bacterium; assembly: GCA_047606825.1. Taxonomy (GTDB): domain Bacteria; phylum Bacteroidota; class Bacteroidia; order Chitinophagales; family Chitinophagaceae; genus Rhizosphaericola. The sequence continues at coordinate 7,689 of JASGDY010000111.1, read as the reverse complement.
TGTGGTGGTTGTAGTCGATGACTGCGGATCGGTGATAGTAAAACCGTTTTGTTTATAGGTATCATATCCAAAACGGCCTGCAAAAGTCAACCACTCAAAAGGCTTAAAGTCAATACCCAGGCTAGCCGTCCAACGAGTTGACTTGTCCTGCCCATAGTTTCTATATGCGCTGAAAAAAGGATTGTCCATCAACTCAGCCACAGGAGAGGATGCATACAACAGCCTTTTATTGCCAGCAGCATCCTGGTAGTTTTCAGCATTGTCCGTGGTCGGCCACGCATACAAGGCAATCAGATAACCACCGACACCTCTCATAGGCTTTGTGTTCAGCGAGTTGGAAAAAGCAATAGAAGGCGTAATGTTCAAGAACTTTCCAACCTTAGTCGTATTAGAAAGTTTGAGGTTGTACCTTTTATATTGGTTATTGGGGATAGTCCCTTTCTCGTTAAAGAAGGAACCAGACAGCCTAAAACCAACATTCTTGGTACCCATGTCCGCCGCTATGTTCTGCGTATTGGCAAAACCTGCCTTAAAAAAATTGCCGGTATTGTCGTATTTGGTTGTTCCGGAGGCTAGTGCAGGACCAAAATACGTAAAAGAATTGGTATTGCTCACGCCACTGATACCCGGTGCGTAGTCATCGACAATCTCTGAAAATCGCGTCACCTTATTCCACCTAAAACTGTTGTCATAATTAACCCCAATCTTGCCCGTCTGTGCTTTCTTGGTCGTGATGACCACCGCACCCGAACTGGCCTGGCTACCATACAATGCAGTCGCTTCCGGACCTTTCAATATTGTAATCGAGGCAATGTCGTTGGGGTTTATATCCGCTATCCTGTTGGTATAGTCACTCGTCCTGTTAGGCCTATCGTCCGCCAAACCAATACCTGAACCACCGTTGGATGTTTCATTAAAAGTACTGTTGTCCATGATGACACCATCGATGACAAACAACGGCTGGTTGCTTAATGAAGCAGAGTTAAAACCCCTTAACACAATCTGGGAGGAAGCTCCTGCCTGGCCATTGGTAGGAGTGATACTAACACCCGCAACCCTTCCTTGCAGGGCATTGACAAAATTTTCGCGTTGCGACTCCTGAATGTCCTTGCCCGAAACCGTCTGGACCGAATATCCCAATTCCCGAGGCTTTCGTTTCATGTCCATTGCTACGACAACAACGCCTTCTTGATCCGAACTTTTGACACCAAGGGAAATACTAATCATGCCACCGTCGACAGACACCGTCTTTCCATTGTAAGACACATGTGAGACGGACAACTTGCTTCCCACCGGAGCTTTAATGGAAAAAGAGCCGTCTTCCCCAGCCGTAGCCACCCCCTTGCCTCCGACAACTTTAACGACAGCTCCCGGAATAGGCTTTCCATCAATAGAGTCCTTAACAAAGCCATGTATCTCTGTCGTCTCCTGAGCATAAATACTGCCCAGGCCCATGCAGAAAAACATGACCAATAGACACCTGCATACCACAGATTTTGCCATAGATTTTTATTTAAAAAATGAAGATTTCAGTTTAAACATCTTAGGGGGAACAAAGCGTTATACAGACCCAGAAGCTATCGCCACTGAGACTTGCTATCATACGCTCCACTGTCTTAACCAGTCCAATTCCAATTACGAGAAAATGTAGTCTTTCCTCTACTCCATCAATCCACATTACAAAGCCAAGAGTCATTTTTCTAAGAATCTTTCCATCCGACTATATTTACTCCAAAATAGCATTACATCAATTCCTTCTCGAGCAAATATAATTAATTATTTATTAACAATAACGCAAATAAAAAAATTTTCATAAAAAAAACATATTCAAAATAGAAACAAAAACGACAAAAAACGCAAAAAAAAGCAACTATATATCAAATAACGGCATTATAAATACTCCTCAAGACTGGTATTTTACCTGCTGATAGAAAATAAATCTCGCATTTCATACTTGATCAACATCTCAGAAATCATGTCCGGCGCATACCATCGATGCGTCACAGGCGATAGACGATCATTGAATTAAGACGACATAATCGAATGGAAGAATAGTCATTACATAGATTTACACTCTCCAACTCTCATTTAGCACAACGATTATCACTCAATTACCTCATATATTACACACGGAAACATCAAATAGTCCCTAATCAGAATGCTGGAACAAATATAATTAATTTTTCATTAACATTAATGCAAATTAAAAATAAAAAATGCAAAAAAAATTATGGAACAGTCATTTTATACGGGGGAAAGCAGCAAAGAAAGTATCATAAAGCAAAAAAAACTATAAGCCTCGTAAGCCGGATTCTGTTCCAACACTATCATTTATCTAGGCCGCACATTACTGTACGGCTCTAACTGCCTACCCTTGGTCGTTACCGTTGCCGATATCAAGCGAGCAGCTTTCTGACGACCATATACATGGCATTGCAGCACCCAAGGTTTACCCGCGACGATTATTGCTAACCGCCACCGTGAGCTCTTACCTCACATTTTCACCCTTATCCAGCCGAAGGCCGGACGGTTATTTTCTGTGGCACTTGCTGTACCCATGCGCCTCGGCGCATGGATCCCGGCTTTTCACCGGTGGGTTGCTCTGTGCTGTCCGGACTTTCCTCTCTCCCGCTTAGAGCGAGACAGCGATAGTTCGGGCTTATAGTGCCGCAAAGGTAAAACGGGATTTGTGATTTATGAATTATGATTTGAGATGTGGAGGTATATCAGCATTCCCCGCACAGTCTCCCGCCGAGGAGGGGACTGTGCGGGGAAGAAAAATGGCTTAAAACTTACAACCTAAGACTTACGACTAATTGAAAAAAATCTCCGTCGCACCATTCCCAAACCTTGGATCATATTGGTTGACGAAGGACTTGACCTCGGAACGGGACTTGAGCAGTTCATGGATTTCGTCACGGAGTTTGCCTTTTCCAACGCCGTGTATGACGATGAACGAACGGAGATGGTTCTGCACTGCCAATTCGTACCATTTCTCAAACGCATCCAACTGGATGGTCAATATCTCAAAATTGGACAATCCTTTCCAGTCGTCCGTCAACCGTTCTATATGCAGGTCTACGACCGACCTCGGTTGCGGCAAACGTTCGCGTATCTTGTCCGCGCTGTATCTGACGGCAAATCCTCTGTTGGTCAGGCTGGACAAGTCGAGTCCGCCTTTGGACTTAGCCGTAAAATCTTCTTTTTCCACCTCAGGATATTGTTCAAAAAGTTGGTAGGCAATAGTCGGTTTGTTGTTATGCTTCAGCTCCTCGACTTTCTGGAAGACCTGTTTGCTCTTCAGTTTCAACGCCACGTCAAAAGCCTCTTTTTTGCCCTTGACAGGTCGCTGCAAGGAAAACGTGAACAGAAATGCAGGCTTGTCGTTCAAGTCTTCAAACCCGATGTCGTGCAGGTAAAAGTCCTTGCCCGCCGTCACGTCATTGCCCAGTTCAAAATCCTTTGCGTTGTCAAACAGCTGGCGGTAAATGAAATGCAGGTCGTTGGAAGTATGGTTGACCAGGTACAGCTTAAAAGCATCGACCACCTCGTCGTTGAAGTCGTCCAATATGAATCGTGGGACCAAGGACAGCCATACGCCGTCCTCTTCCTTGATGCTGAGCACAGTTTTTTTTTCGCGTGGGACTTCGTCGATAAAGGTTTTCTTAGGTTGTTGCGTCACGACCGGTTTAGACGTAAAACGCTTGAAATACGGAAAATCAATCTGGTCCAGGTACGCGGGAAACTTCACGCCACGCACTTCTATCATCACCATGTCCTGGTTGATAATGTCGATTACACGTCCTTCTTCATTGCTGTGCAGTACCAATATCTCGTCTCCGATTTCATACTTCATGCAGCAAAATTATTTCAAATCGGGGGAATTTCCATCGCGCAGAGACGCACAATCGTGCGTCTCTGCAATTTTTACCCGCCGTATTTTTCTTCCCAAGCGAGCATACCGCCGACAAGGTTGATTGGGTTGTAGCCCGCCTGCTCCAATATCAGGGCTGCCTGTCCGCTCCTGTTGCCGCTGCGGCAATAGACGACGACGTCCTGGCCTTCCCAATCTTCAATATCGTCAAGTGCCATCACACGGATTTCACCCAAAGGCAGTAGACGGCCGCCTATATTAAAAGCTTCATGTTCATCTGGTTCCCGCACGTCCAACAAGTTCACATCTTCCCCGTTGTCCAGACGCGCCTTTAATTCTTCAATCGTTATTGTGTTCATTTGACTGATATAGGTTTATGTGTATAAATCGTTGTTTCCCAAAACACCCCTGTCTCTGGTAAAACAGGGATTTCCATTCCACGGAACACGGTGTGGAAAAATGACCCGCCACTTCGTTCCCTTGGCAGCATTTTTTACTTGTCGGTGCTCGTATTCGTTATGGAATCGACAACCAATGGCTGTTTCAAATAGTCTCCTTTGTCTTTTTTTCCAAAGATGGATATATTGACATAACGTTTGGGATGCACGCGAAGGTCGTCCAACAAAGTGTTCATGCTACGGACCGTACTGTTGATATTGTCATACAACTGCCTGTCGTTGAGTAATGCGCCTGCGGTACCATTGGTACTGTTGAGTTTTTTGTTCAGATCGGCGATGGTCTGGTTGAGTTCCGTTGCAGAGACATTGAGCTTGCCAACAATACCTTTTATGTCGGCGGCAGACAACTGGTTGGTCGTCGTTTCCAGGTTGGACATGACATGGTTTATTTTTTGATTGTTGCTCGCCATGTTACTCGTTATGGACTGGACATTGTCCATGGTCCTGCTGATGGAGCCGCTCTGGGCATCCAGCATCCTTTTGAGGGAAGTAGCCGTGCCGGCAAACTCGGCGGTTGTCTTGTTGAGATTGTCCAATATGGAAGTAATGCTTCCTTTGTTGTCCGTATTCAATACCGTATTGACGTTTATGACCAGTGTATCCATGTGTGCCAATACGGATGCGAGGTTTTCCGCAGTCGGCCCAAGCTTGTCGGTCAATGCAGCGAGCATTCCAAGGTTGACACCCGTCTTGATCGAATCCTTGGAATGGAGATACTGTGTACTCGTCCCCAACGTGATAACGATGCGCGAAGCACCCAAAGGATTAGCTTCGATGGTGGCGACGGAGTTCTGGGGAATGTTGTACGTATCGTTGAGTTTCAGTTCGACTTTGATAGTTCCAAGGCTTTTGTCGTCGGCTGAGATGTTGTAAACGGTTCCCACCTGGTAGCCATTGATGACGACAGGATTGGAGGGTTGTAATCCTTTGGTATCAGGATAGTTGGCATATAGATAAAACCCGGTCTGGAACAAATTCTTTCCTTTCAAGAAATTAAACCCCAAAAAAAGAAGCACGATGGACACTAAAGTCAAGGCTCCTATTTTGGTCTCATTTGATATTTTCATCTGCTGGTATTTCTATTTTTGTCCGATAATTTCACGCAAGAATACAAAGATGACCAAGGGCACAGCGCTGTCGGCGTTGTTTTCGTCGTGTCTTTTATGTGAAATATGTGATTGTGCATTTTTGCCTAACGAGAACGATAACTGGGCAAAAATAAAAGATATTTGGGATGTTTCGGTGAAAAACTCGCTAGCGTCTTTTTTTCATCTTAGCCTTGGGCGTTTCTGAGGTTTGTTGGGATTTTTGCTTTTCGGAGGTAGAAGAACTTATTTTTTGGGAGGACTTGTTGAGTGCTATGTTGTAGGCGACGACGGCGTTGGCGATGCACTTGGCAAGTTCGGTCTGGCCTGATTCGCTGTTGAGGTATTTTTCCTCTTTTGGGTTGGAGATGAAACCCGTCTCGACCAATACACTCGGCATGGCGGTGGCCTGCAGTACCCAGATGCCTTTGGTACGCTGCTTGGCCGCGCGGCTGCTCCTGCCAACCTTGACAAATTCCTTTTCGATGGACTCCGCCAACACATAGCTGCGCTGGAAGTAGCGGCGCGTCTTCATGGAATAGTATATCTTCTTTTCGGGGTCGTTGGGTTTGAAGTCTTCGGACTCGGATTTTAGGTTCTTGTCCTTGAACAGCGAAGCGTTTTCACGCATGGCAAGCTCCTTGTTGTCATTTTTTTCCGTGCCCCAGATATAGGTTTCGGTACCGGATGGCTGGCGACTTGCCGACGCGTCTACACTGTTGCAATGTATGGAGATGAAGAGGTCGCCTTTGGCCCGGTTGGCAATATCCGCCTTGGCTTTCACATTTTGGGTGATGTCGGTCGTGCGGGTCATCACGATTTTGCAGTTGGGCAGACGTTTCCTGAGCTGGCTGCGTAGTTTGAGGCCGACGCCCAGGGCAATTGCTTTTTCTGAAGAATATCTTCCCTGTGCGCCGCCGTCCCTACCGCCGTGCCCCGGGTCGATGACAATCGTTTTCAAGTAAGGAGAAGCCATTGGGTCGATGTCTTCGTTAGACTCGGAGATGACAGGCAGCGTGCCATTGTCCGTTGTGTTTTTCAGTTTGTGGGACGAACCGCAGGAAATCAGCACGGTGGACACCAACAACAATTTATGCAAAGCCCGCTTCAACATTATGCTTCTGTAAGTATGACAATAAAAAAGAAAAAGTATAAAAAAGCTGAACGTCTGACGTCCAATGCCCAACCAAAGGTAAGGCAAAACCTAAAAAGGTCGGCACATCATTTCACGGTAAACAAAAAACGCTCAGCTTGTCTCTCCGAAAACCGTTCCCAATTCCCTACACTATATCCGGCGGCCAAAGGAACGGACTATCCAGGGAATCCAGACTTCCCGTCTTTTCTCCTTTTGGTCGCAATTCACGGTTCTCAATGCATAATTCCCTATATTGCCATCCAAAAACCAAAAAGAAAAAGTGTAAAAAATGCTTTCAGCCATACTAAAAGGCCTTGCAATGGGACTGATTTTGAGCATATCGGTCGGTCCCATCATCTTTGCCATCATAAGGCAGAGCGTGATGAATGGCCATAAAAATGGACTTTTTTTTGTATTGGGCGTTTCTGTCAGTGACATTACGGTAGTGGTCGTCTGCAATTTCTTCTCGGCATTGTTCGATTCGGCGATCGCACACGAAAAAACCATCGGTGTCATCGGCAGCATCTTCCTTTTGGTCATCGGCATCCATAACCTTTTTTTCAAAAAGGCAATAACTGCCACCGAAATGACAAAACCGGAAAACAAACAGACCAACAGCGCACTCCTCTCCTCTTTTTTCAGCGGCTTTCTGATGAACATACTGAACCCCGGGGTTTTCCTATTCTGGTTTGCCGCATCGGCAACGCTGATGACGACCAGCCAGACGACCGTCCATCCGCTGCGCTACCGGTTTACCGCATTTGCCGTCTGCCTGGGATTTGTGCTGGCGTTTGACATATTGAAGGTTTTCCTTTCCGGAAAAATCAGGAACCGGCTCACACCGCACAATGTCCATATCATCAACCGCCTGTCAGGATTGATCATGGTCGTGTTTGCAGTCGTATTGGCAGCCGGCGTACTGACGGGGAAGCTACAAGCGCATTAGAGAATGGAATGCGGCGGGGCAAACGCATCTAAATTTCCCTATTGTGGAAAAACATTATGAATGCACTGAACCGTTCCGCTCCCCGACGGCGAGCTCCCGGAGCTCAAACCTGCGTTTATTTTTTCAAGAGAGAACGCTATAGACCTTCTCAATACACCAATGTCCCCGTCCTAATAGGGGTAAAATGAAAC
>JASGDY010000110.1:0-40623 GCA_047606825.1 Chitinophagaceae bacterium | reverse complement strand
TTAAAACTGTTCTATATATTAAAAGATAGTTCCGATGCTGTCGATGCTGTTCGCGATTTGCAAATCCCGAACAGTGTAAAATATAATCAAATGGCAGTAAATACTAGATATTTACATTGTGTTTAATGTTTATTAAATATCCATTTACTTTTATAATTGAAAAATAAAAGGGAAAAGGAAGAACGTTATCGTATTGATTAAAACTGTTCTTTATATTAAAAGACAGTTGCGACGCTGTTCGGGATTTGCAATCCCGAACAGCTTAGATAGGTTATGATACCACTGTCGACGATGCTTACCAAAAACTACATGTACCGTTTTTTAATCCATCATCAAAAGGAACTAGTTTTTCGTACCATCAACGTTTCCCGAGAAACGTTGATGGTACGAAAAAAGCTGCCCACCCGGGACAGCTTTTTAATTTTTGCCTTTATCTTTTTTCGTTTCGTTATTTATTGACACTGAACGAATAAGGGAAATCGGAGCTATTGACACCCCTGTTTTTATTAGGCTGGGAAGCCATGTCAAACCGGAGCGTTCCGCCTTTCAACAGGTCAAAATGGTTGACCCAGTTTTTGCTGGAGGTTTTACCGTTTTGCAGGAGGGACTGCACATATATGTTGGTATCGCTGTTTTTCGGTGCATCGATGGTCACGGTCTTGCCATTTTCAAGATGTAGAACCGCTTTTTTAAACAATGGCGCACCCAGCACATACTGGTCACTGACAGGGGTTACAGGATAGAATCCCAAAGCAGAGAAGACGTACCAGGCAGAGGTCTGTCCGTTGTCTTCGTCGCCGCAATAACCGTCGGGTGTTGGTTTGTACAGCTTGTTCATCACCTGGCGAATCCAATACTGCGCTTTCCATGGTTGACCCGCATAGTTATACAGGTAGGTCATGTGCTGTATCGGTTGGTTGCCGTGCGCATATTGCCCCATGTTCATTACCTGCATTTCGCGCATCTCGTGGATGACCCCACCGTAATAATCGGTACCAAATACTGGCGGCATGACAAACACGGAATCCAACATTCCTACGAACGCATTCTTTCCGCCCATGAGGTCAATCAGTCCCTGTATGTCCTGGAACACGCTCCAGGAATAATGCCAACTGTTGCCTTCGGTAAACACACCTCCCCACGAGTATGGGTCAAACGCTGGTTGGAATGTACCGTCCGCCGCCTTGCCGCGCATCAGTTTGTGTGAAGGGTCGTAAAGATTTTTATAGTTCATCGCCCTTTTGGCGTAGATGCCGATTTCGGATTCGGGTTTGCCCAATGCCTTACCCAAACGGTAAATCGCATAGTCATCATAAGCATACTCAAGCGTGCGCGCGGCACTTTCGTTGATATGGACATCGTAAGGCACATAGCCCAATTTGTTATAGTAGTCGACACCTTTGCGACCCACGGCACCAATCGGACCTTCATGGTTCGCGCCGTTTACCAATGCTTTCCATAAAGTTTCGATGTCGTAACCGCGCATACCTTTGACGTACGCTTCCGCAACCACAGAAGCGGAATTGTTGCCGACCATGATGTCCGCAAAACCCGGACTGCTCCATTCAGGCAGGAATCCACCTTCCTTGAAATCGTTGGCAAGACCTTCCTGCATCTCTTTGTTGATGGTTGGATACACAAGGTTCAGGAAAGGGTACAACGCGCGGAACGTATCCCAAAAACCTGTACCGGCAAACATATAACCGGGCAATACCTGACCGTTGTAGGGACTCCAGTGGACGATGTTGCCTTTCGCGTCTTTTTCGTATAGTTTGTTGGGGAAGAATGCCGCTCTGTACATGCAGGAATAAAAAGTGCGTATCTGCTCGTCCGTGCCGCCGGAAACCTCGATAGCGCCCAATGTTTTGTTCCAAACATCCCTGCCTTTGGCAACGACCTGGTCGAAATTGTCGCTGCCCAATTCTTCCAGGTTGATGTCAGCCTGTTCCGCACTGATAAAGGACGAAGCGACTTTTGCAATGACCTTCTCCCCTCTTTTCGCACTCGGGAAACCGATGATAGCACCGACATGCTTGTCCTGTATTTCGTTTTGTCCACGGTACAATACGGTATCGCTCCATGTACCCGTCATCGTAAACGGACGGTCAAACTGTACGACAAAATAATTCTTGAAAGTCTTTGGCAGCGGACCTCTCGCATACTGTGTGGAATAGCCGACTATCTTGTTTTCGGAGGGAATGACTTTGACATAGGAACCTTTGGCAAAAGCATCCACAACCACAAAAGCACTGTCTGTCTGGGGGAAAGTAAAGCGAAACATCGCAGCTCTTTCCGTCGTTGTCAATTCGGTCGTCACGTCGTGGTCAGCCAGGAACACGCTGTAATAATAAGGTTTGGAAATCTCCGCCTTATGTGAAAACCAGCTCTCACGCTTGTCTTGGTCAAAATTATTACTATTGCCCGTTATCGGCATGATGGAAAAAACACCATAGTCGTTCATCCACGGTGAGGGTTGGTGTGTCTGTTTGAAACCTCTGATTTTGTCGGCAGCATAGACGTATTGCCAACCGTCACCGTTCTTGCCTGTCTGCGGCGTCCACATATTCATGCCCCAGGGAAGACCTATGGCAGGATAGGTGTTACCATTGGACAGACTGAACTTGGAATCCGCGCCCATCAAAGGATTGACGTAATCTACCGGACTTGTCACATTGTCCACAACCTGGGCGTGGGAATAGTTGGTCAATCCCAGCCCGAGTAAAAAAGTTAGATATCGTTTTTTCATCATGTCTGATATATGAATTTTGAATTGAGAATTAAGGCTGTTGATTTATACTTCACATTATTTAAAAAACAGAAAAACAAACTACTTCAAATAAAAACAATGCCACTATATGCTGAACAAATCATCGATAACGCACACGCATTAACGATACAGAGCAACAACCCGTAACTTGTAAACGAAAAGAGACTACGGACGACTGTCCATCGACGGATATCCCGCTATCCACTGGTTTTCCATACCCCATTGCTTATTGGGGAGGTTGCCCGCTTCAAATACAAGCGTTCCGCCATCGCGCAATTCCTTTTGCGTAAGAAAATTCTTTTCCAACTTCTTGCCGTTCAAAAATACGTCCTGAATGTAAATATTCCGTTCCGAAAAATTATCCACTTTGATTTCCAACTTTTTTCCTGTTCCATAATCTACTGAAATATACGGAAACAATGGAACATTCAAATAATAGACAGGCCAACCGACACAAGACGGATACAGCCCAACCGCAGCCCATACAAACCAGGCGGAATTGGCACCTGCATCATCGTCCATGGTACGAATATAGGCTTTCGGTTCGTTTTTGTAGATGCGGTCCACAAAAGGATCGATGCCACGGCTGTTGTCATTGAAATAATACTGTACAACCGTATCGACCGCATAGCGATGCATCAACTCCTGTGCACGCCACGGTTGGCTGGTCGCATTGAACAAGGACGGCACTTGTATGTCAGGTTCGTTGGCATGGTTGTATAAATCATTGTCAAAAAAATAATTCAGTTCTTTTACAAATGTATCATCACCGCCGTCCAATGCCACCAAACCCTTGATATCAAATGGAACGAACCAACGGTATTGCCAAATCGTCCCTTGATATAGACGGCGCGCCTGCATACGGTCCACGTCCCTTTGCGTCAAATCCTTAAAATCTTTTTCCCAATATTTTTTATAGTTCAATGCTTTATTAAAATATTTATTTACCAAGTCGCCCTTGCCTACTATACGAAAAATATCCGCCATCGCCCAAGTGTCATAACTATACTCCAAAGCCTTGTCTGGCGTGGAAAAATCCAAATGGTCAACCTCCGACCACAACGAATCCAATATCGTATCAAACGGCACTTCATAACCTTTGCGATACGCGTCTAACAACACGACAATCGTGTGTTCCGTACGCACCGTATTGGAAGGTTCATGGTCGGTCGCATAGTCCTTTTTGCCATAAGGATAAAGGTTGGCCAACGAGCTAACAATATCCTGATATATGGCTGGATAAAACAAAGACAGCAAAGGCAACTGCGTCTTATAGTTGTCCCAGACAGACCAACCGTTGTAGATTTTGTTGGCCGCCGTTTTTTCTTCACCACTGATTGTTCTGTAATGGCCATCCGGTTCGGATATCATAAATGGCGACTGCATCGTGCGGTACAACAGGGAATAAAACAATTGTTCGCGTTCCTTGTCACCATGCACTTGTATATGCGACAACAGGTCATGCCATTGCGTGGTCTTGTTGTTGGAAACGGTTTGCTGCAAAGCCTTTCTGGCATAGTCCACACTCACGGAAGACAATGCCACACGTACCTTGACAGTCGGATTATTACTATTAATCGTCCCCAGCAACTGGTGCGCTTTTAATAATTTCCAATTCAACGGTTGGGAAAACTGCAAACGATAATAAATGCGATAAGTGCCGACGCTGCAAGTAGTACGCGCATCTACCCAACCCTCAACCGTACTATCCGCAACCGTATGCTCCTCGGCCACAAAACCATTCGCCAACGTATGGCTAAAGTCAATGCTAAAACCTTTTTGCTTAGCGGGCAAAAAATAAGTTTCCTCGCCGATATGTTGCATGGAATGAATATCGACATTGATGCCATTCTGGAAAATGACCTGAAACCAACCGGGACTTGCGTTTTGGTATATTTTGGTGAGGTTGCAGGTATCGGCATCACCAATAAAAGGTGTTATCAAAAGATTACCGCCACTGCCCATGCACCCAACGCCTTCCACGCGCGTATGTGTAAATCCCAAATATTTTTTGGCGGCATATTCATAACCCGTATGCGTGTGCGGATAAGTCTGCGGCGCGATGCTCAACAAACCAAACGGCGCAGACGCGGCAGGAGACATCTGTCCGTGGTCGCCACTCGTCCCGAGAAACACGTTGACATAAGATGCGGGCTGGGATGCCTTATTTTGTTGGGAATAGCCGACAAATGCTATCCCTAAGCAACTGGCCAATAATATGGATTTTATAATCAAGGTCATTTAAGCAAACTGAATAAACTTCATTGAACTGATTTAAACTGATTTAAACTCTGCTGTTCGGGATTTGCAATCCCGAACAGCGTAGAACAACTTAGATAGCATCCTATAAAGTCGGCAATTTACCATATTCTTCCCACAATTCATCCACAGTTTTTCCCGTTTCATTTTTCCAGAAATCGTCCGTATAGGTATTGGTACGCATCGCGTTGTCCAATTTTTTAATAATACCTTTTTCTTTTTTGCTTTCCAACCATATAAAAAAACGCGCGGTGATGCGATAGGAATCTGTATAGTTTTGCGAACTATTATAGTCCGGCAACTTCCACTTCGATGCTTCATTGTTGATACCTAATGTGGCACGTACATAATCAGCAATGCCTTCCGTTATCCATATCGGTTCATAACGCTGATAGCCTTGTACGACATGCATTGCCTCGTGCGTCACGACATCCAAATCTTCCGGATTTTTCTTCATCCATTCGGGATTGACACGTATCAACCCATTGCCTGTAGCTGCCACATCTTTATATGCCGTATCAATAAAGATAACTACTTTATTCCGAGCCTCTGGATTGTATATTTTACATTCCTGGGGATAGACCTTATAAAAAGTCTCAATCATGCGTTGTTTTTGACGTGTATCAAACGTTGGATCGTTGTTCACAAAGACAACCGTATAACCGTCTTTGGTCGTACTGTCCATGGAGTACATTTTCTTCGGATTAAATCCATGCCAATGTTTTCTTTTCTGCGCATACGCCGTTCCGACCAATACCCATACCGTAATACCCAATACTGTTCTTTTCAACATATCTATAATAAATAAAGAGTCAAAATGAAAACGTTAAATCCCTATGCATACTTCACGTCGGATAAAAATGCGCATCGTCGCAAGTGAACAGCTTACCGTCATTCCCGCGTAGGCGTGAACCTGATACTATATATAAAAGTTGACCTCACAGAGCAGATTCCCGCCTACGCGGGAGTGACGCGCGAGCGTATTCTCCTGTTCTGCCAATACACTAATTTATCCCTTGCACACTATAATATCCAATACTCAATGGATAATCCTCAGGGCGGCTTGCCCAGCTTTTATTGGGCTTATTGACCCTCTTAAATTCCAAAACACCACCTTTTCCCAAATCAGCCTGCGTCAAATAAGATTTATTATAGTCCTTTCCATTCATTCAACTTTACACTTTGTATATAACAGTTTTGATTGGACGGATGATGGGCAATGACCGTAAAAGTATTACCATTAGGCATTTTCAGTTCCGCCTTAACCAAAATAGGTGATCCGATGGCATACACGCCATATTCAGGATCATCCGGCCCGTCTTCCTTGTCGGGACTCAACTGTACAAATACAAACGGCAATGTGGACCCCGGGAAATTACTTTCAGACAAACTGTTGCTGTCCACCGCGCCCGTACCGATAAAGGGATTGACATATTGCGTGTATCGTTCACTGCTTTGTTGCGCCAACGCATATTGACTGGTCAGTAACAAAGACACTACTACGGCAAATGGTTTGACTTTCATCCATTCAATTAAATCTGTGAGCAAAAATCGAAGGTATGCCAATCCCATCCGAAAAGTCGTCAATGTAATATAAATGGAGTGTAAAAGAATAGTAAAGTAGGGACGCGATTGTGCGTCTCTACGTCTATAATTTATCCGGGGCGACGCCTTCCCTTGAAATCTTTACCGGGACTATCTTTCCGTCCGTATCAAACTTTAATTCTTCGATACAGGTTGCCCTGTGATGAGCTGAAGTTTCCCCTTTCGGGCGTCTGTGGTAAATAATGTACCATTTACCTGATTTCGGATTGTGTATAACCGAATGGTGTCCGGCACCTGTCGCAATAGCGGGATCTTGCTCCAGCACGGTTCCAATCCTTTCAAAAGGACCAAAAGGACTGTCCGAAATAGCATACGCGACTTTATAATCAGGGCCAGTCCACCCACCTTCTGACCACATAAAATAATATTTGCCGTCGCGCAGGAACATAAACGGACCTTCCGTATATTCCTTGGGCGTAATCTCCTTATATAAAGTACCATCAGCGAAAGGAACAATACCTGTAAAATCACTATTCAAACGTACCGCATTACAATGTCCCCAACCACCGTAATACATATAGTATTGACCATCCTTGTCCTTAAACACAAACTGGTCGATAGGTTGTGCACCGTTCACAATCGTATCAATCAACGGTCTGCCCAGCAAATCTTTATAGGAACCGCCCGGTTTGTCGGAAACGGAGACACCGATACCGCCGACCTCCCCTTGATGGACATCGTTGGCTCCAAAGAAGAAGTAGTATTTTTTGTCTTTTTTCAAAACAGCAGGCGCCCACATCGCTTTTTTCGCCCAATGGACATTACTGCTATCCAACACCTTTCCATGCTTCTTCCAATGCACCAAGTCCTTGGAGGAAAAAGCATCGAAAAAGACCTGATTTTCGTACTTGTCGGAATACGTGGGGAAAACCCAATATTGCTTACCATAAACAACCGCTTCCGGATCAGCATACCAACCGGGAAAGATAGGATTGCCCGAAATTTGCTGCTGCGCCGAGACGGAGATTCCGATTAATACAGAAGCTAATAATATGCGTGTGTATTTTAATATCATTATTTCAAACGTACATTAAATTTTTCACATGTCAATTAAGCAGAGGATGGACGCCTAATCTAAGTCAACATAATAGAAGTTCCTTTTGTTACCCCAGAATTTTAAAGGCGAATTTAAAATCCATTAATAACTCACTCTTCAGAATGGACTACGGAACATTTGGAAGAACGTTGTAATAAAGTCTCTATCAGAAATGCAAAATAAAAAGAGGCTACCCGATTTTTTTCGGGCTGCCTCTTCCAAAGTCAGTCAAAAAATCAAAAGCTCGGCGGTCTATAAGGAGTAGTTGTCCCAGTGCTGCCTGCCGCTCCAGAATAGATAATACGAAGATCTATTGTGGCAGCCATCACGTCATCATCGGGAATAGGCAGCACGCCATCCTCACTGCCGTCGGAGCTTCCCGGCATGGTTCCCCACGGATTACGCATTGCAAACAATGCAGTATTATCGGTAGAATACATCAAGGTATATCCATGACCGGTAACTGTTGAATAATTACCTACTGAAAAAACCTTATTAAATCCACCAATAACAAGAAACCCCTTGGCTAACGAAACATCCACGGCCCTTTGTAGATCCAAAGTCGACAACGTCCCCGGTGAAAACGCAAAACTATTCCCGTTACCAGTGAAAAGAGGTGCAACAAATTCACTTCCAATTCCGCCGATATCAGTATCAACTTCATAAATCATATTATACTTCATGACGGCCTTTTCAAGAACGGTGACCCAGTTCGCAACACTATTTTTCCCAGAACCCGCCTCTAGGCTACCGTCGGTACTAGCCAAAAATTTAGAACTTACAACAACCGTTATAGCATTTCCTTGCGGGTCATACATCGCAACTGTATAAGTGCCATCGCCATTATCCGTAATCAGCTTTTTTACAAAAGACGGATATATATATGCCAAAGAAGCAAGCGGGGCAAGAAGATCGCAATCGCCGATAGCATGCTGGTTAACATCGGCAGGACTCGGCGTACCAAAAGGATATAAGGTAACGGAAAAACTCTTTAATACCAGCCCTGACACAGACGCAGGAACGCTCGGTTCGTTATCTGGGTCATTAAGCCACTCTATGTCGTCGGTCGTGGTCTCGTGCTTATTGGCATAGTGGGTACCCATAGGTGTGGATACGGTGTAGGTACTCCCTGTCGCGTATTGCATAAGATCGCTAATCGAGCTGTCCGCCGAAGAGGAAGAGGAAGTCGTTGTTGTATCAACAGACGTACTGGTCGCATCGTTATCACCCTTTGAACATGCACCCAAAAACACCGCAGGAAGCAGCATCAACCAAATGGATCTCGTTTTCATAAAATTCATGATTTTTAATGTTTACTAATATATTGTTTACTCTACCACATACTGCAACAATCGCCATTCCGCAATCTGGACTAAAGTAGCACCATTATTCTTCAGAACATTTACCCTGTAATACATGTAGGCAGTACTATTGCTAAAAGTATATGTATTGGTAACATTCCTACCTGACCAGGTCTCATCGCTGCGATAATCAAGTGTAGTCCATGCCGAAGTAGTATCATTGCTTCCCTGAAATTCCCATTCCTTTATGTCACGTGTATCCGCGTCATTTGCGGAAGTAATCGTGTACAAGTTGACAATGATAGGTTCTGAAAAAGTTTCCATAAACCAGAATTCTATACCGTCACTATAATTATAAATAAGATACTTCGTACTTGCACTATTGTCCACCAGCTTGCTAGAGCCTTCCGAATTATTGGCACCGTTCGACCCATTTATATTTTCTATGTTAACTGAAAGAGTCCCTTGGCTAGTAACGTCAAGGGTCTGCTTGTACAAAGAATCAATTGTAAAATAAGTAATACCATACGTTGAATCAATAACGCCATCACTGACACTCTTGATGCGAATGGGCAATAGATATTTAACGCCTATTGATGTATAATCAAGCTTGGATGATTGAATCGTCAATGTTTTACTATTGGAAGACGTTTTACCTGCCGGAATAGTGTCAATCAAACTGCTGACAGAGTAGGCACTGTCTGGTATTACCAAATAACTAGTCTCATTTGTCGAATTATATGTACTAACCAAAGATGTATCTATTTCATAAGTAACATATATATCCTTATCAAAGGTATTGACACCTCCGTAAGCCGTTCCGAACGTTACATTCTGTGCTTCTTTTTTTATGGTAACGGTCAATATGTTTCTGTCATTGACAGCTTGTGGCATATACATACTACCTTCTACTGTATTGGTATATACGGTATCCTTGAAACATGACACAAGGAAAAGCGGGCAAGCCACTAATACTGAAAATAAGATTTTATATTTCATTTCATTTCGTTTTTTTAATTTAACAATCTACCATCCAGGATTCTGTACCAGGTTTTCTCTGCTGTTTAAGATTTCAGAGTATGGTATCGGCCACAGGTAGTCACGTTGTCTAAACGTTCTGTTCTGAATCAAGGTTTTTTGATAGAATGCATCGTCATCTCCATACATATTCATGCCATATACAGGCAGATTATCAGTCGTCATGGCGGTTTTCCAACGATGGCAATCAAAATAACGGACATTTTCAAACGCTAGTTCTACTTGCCGTTCATGGCGGATGGCCTCCCTTACGGCAGTCTGTCCACTTGGAGCAGGAATCTGGTCATCATCAGAACCATAAGTTGGGATACCTGCACGTTCACGAACCAGATTGAGATATTTCATAATATCTGTATTGCCGGGGCTATACTCATTCAAGGCTTCTGCGTAGTCAAGATATATTTGGGCCAATCGCAACAATGGCCATGCCAGTAAAGTAGCACCGGAAGTCGTCAACCCTTTTCTTATATTATACCCTGTAGCGGAAACGTCGGAAACACTCTGGGAACGACCAGAATTACCGGAATATTCATAATTCACAATTACACCATCTTCGTCATTTCCGGGCTGGTAAATCCAGTAACTGTTGTTATAAGTAATACCCACATAAAAACGAGGTTCACGGTTAACCCATTGGTTAAATGTACTCCTGGAAGTCGTATCAAAAGGAGCTTTAAAAGTAGTATAACCAGACGTGCTGTAACCAGAATTTGCATTGTCAATGGAGAGTCCATTTTTCATGAAATAGGCATCCACTATTGTTTGGGTAGCCGCCGCAAAACCTCCACCAGTTAAATCATTCATATTATAACCAACGAGCTTAGGAGTCTTATCATATCTGCTATAGTCCGATATTGCCGTTCTACCAAATATCCACTCACTGTTCCATTGCGTTGTTATTACATTTCGGCAAGCTAAATAGGCTGCTGTAAAGGTGTCCGAAGCAGAAACCGTATAAAGGCTATATACACTAGGCACAAATTCGTCAATAAAGTCCTTGGCAGCCGTTGCAGCTTTTTCCCATTTGGTGGCATCGCTGGTCTGGTTAATCAATTGGGTACCATCATTATCTTTTAAGGACGCCATGTCCGTGTTACCGTTGAACAAAGGACTGGCTGCGAGCAATAACGCCTGTTCTTTATAAGCCTTGGCCACTCCTTTAGTTATCCTACCGTATTCGCTGTTCAACGGGGTAGTACGTAGATCCGTATATGCCGAATCCAACTGCTCCACTATGAAATTAATGCAAGAATCCATCGTGTTCCTTGCTTTTAATAGGTCTTCTGTAGCTGCGTCGGCGGCCTGCAGTTCAGAAATGATAGGAACTGGGCCATACTGCCTAACCAACCAATAGTAAAATATAGCCCTCAATGCTCTCGCTTCAGCTTTATATTCCGTCTTGACAGCCGTTGACAACTCCGTGGAGTTGGCGTTGTCAATTTTAGACATAAAATCCGTAGCAGTCCTTACAGGTTTAAAAAAGTTGGACCACCATGTACTAACGCTGACATAACCATTACTATAGGTTGTTGACCATGTACTGGTATTCAGGGCATTAGAAAAAATATAGGTCTGCGTCATGTAAGTACCCTCGTCAGAGCCCCCAACCCACGGCCCTCCATAATTTACATTGTATCGTTGGTCGAGCTCATCAGGAATATTTGCATATATCTGCGCTAAATAACCGTCAACATTCGACTTGGTATCAAATATCTGGTCCTCTGTCATGACATCCGAAGGAACAGTATCTAGATATTTTTTGCACGAGCTAAAGAACAGTAACCCTATTCCAGCTATTATTATATTAAAATATTTTATTTTTATACGTTGCATGATAATTCCGTTTAGATTGAATTAATAGAATTAGAAATTAGCCTGTATGCCCACCGAAAAAGTACGTGTATTAGGATAAACAGTTCCATTGGAGGTATCCAATTCAGGATCCCATAATTTAAACGAACTCCAATATAGAAGATTAACCCCTTGAAAATAAATGCGTGCAGTCTTTACACCAATATGTTGAAAGGTGTTGGATGGGAAGTTGTAACCAATATCGGCAGACTTAAAACGAATGAAGTCGATACTTTTTTCCCACCATGTACTGGTCTGGTTATTATTGGCATTGCCACCGGAAGTACTGCCATAAGACAATCTTGGATAAAAAGGATGCTCTGCATGGTTGTCTTCTGTCCATCGGTCTTCTGCTATGGCAAACAAATTGCTTCGTTCCGCTCCGTTACTGTTATTAAACGGAATAATGCCATCTCCGGAAATCTGCCTGTCCGCACCGTGGATACCTTGGAAGAATACGCCAAAATAAAATCCCCTATACGTAACATTAAAACCTAGTCCATATACCCAGTTAGGAACATCTCCGTTGCCGATTCTAGTCATGTCATAAGTGTTAATGACACCGTCACCGTTTAGGTCTTTGTATTTTATGTCCCCGACCCTTGGATCTCCTATAGTTGTCTGATCTGCATGGTTGTCAATCTCCGCCTGACTTTGAAACAAACCTTCTGCGACGTAACCATAGTCAGAAAGATAGTTTCTTCCTTTTTTGGACAGATAGGGATATTCTTGGGTAGGTTCATCATTTTCAATAACCTTATCCTTGTTGTAAGAAAAAGTACCCCGTATATTCCAAGTGGTCTGTCCCCATTGAATATTCCCAGACTCCAACGTTCCGTCAAAACCCCTATTGTTTATAACACCTAGATTCCCATAAGGTGTGTACTGGAATCCCAGATAAGCAGGGAAACTACCACGTTGTAAAAACACTCCTGTCCGATGTTCATTAAAATAGTCCACCACTACAGACAAGTTATTGTTAAAGGTTTTAAATTCAAGTCCTACATCTTGTTTATGTGACTTTGCCCATGTCAGATCCACGCCATAATCGGTCACGTTGACACCGGAATAAGTAGAGGATGTCGTACCGTCCTTCAAAAATGTAATACCCTTTCCTCCCGTCGTAATATTGGTCAAATAGGCAAACCTCCTGTTTCCTCCCGAACCATCCCCGATAACACCATTGGAATATCGCAGTTTGAAGAATTGAAAGACATTGCTCAATGGCTTAAAAAACGCCTCATTGGACAATACCCAACCAAAGCTGATAGAGGGGAAGAAGCCATAACGATGTTCTGGCGAGAAATTCTCAGACCCATTGTATGCAAAGTCAAACTCCGCAAAATACCTGTCTCTAAAGCCATACGTTGCACGGCCAGCTATTCCTTGGTTTCGATACGGCAATGAACCCAAAAATGTGGTGGAAAAGTGTTCCGTATAACTTTTTCTATTAAACAATACCATACCTGTCACATGGTGATCTCCGAACGTGTTATCATAGTTGACGCCAGTTTCCATATAGAATTGCTTATGGCCACCGTTAGAATAACTATAAGACAAGGCATCGGATCCACTGTTGAGCAGCGTTAGATTCAACGTACCATCGTCATTATAAGGATCTGATTTGTCTATGGTATATGTTGACCTGGAACGTGTCCTTGCCGTGGTATTAGTGTTGTATCCGTCATAGGAAAATGTACCATGCACGGACAATCCCTTCAACAAAAAATCCAGTTTCTGCGTAATCGTTGCATTGGTATACAACTGGTTGCCAAATATATCTTGATAACCCGTCTGCGTTATCTCTGCATAAGGATTGGGTTGCGAGTTGTCTGAGTTTATTGCAGGAACATAAGTTCCCGTTGCATCCCTGTACATAGTCGGGAACAATACAGGAGTGGCTGTCATCACATCTCCAAAAGCATCATCGGGATCTACTCCTGGGTAACTTGTATTGGTAATGTACCCTTGTACGCCTAACTGAAAATGGGTCGTGCTAGTCCAATCCATATCAACATTAGAGGTAAAATTATAACGCCGAAAACGTGTATCAGATTTATAGTTAGCTAGAGCATCTGTCCGCAACAAACTGGATTCTTCATAATAGGCAAGTGAAGTGTAGAACTGGGCGTGCTCCCCCCCCCCTCGCGCACTAAAATTCATACGCCTATTCATCGCTGTATTTTTAAATATTGCGTCCATCCAGTCCACATTGGGATATACATTGCGATCACCTGTAGGAGATAAAGTACTGTCAATATATGCCTCGGTGTATTCAGCGCTAAAGCCGTCCGTTGCGTCCTCAGCCTCGTTACGTAATCGCATATACTGCTCCGCGCTCGCCAATTTTGGCAACTTGGTAAATGCCAAAATGCCTTGATTATAATTGAACATCAATGCAGTTTTTCCAACCTTACCCTTTTTCGTCGTTATAATCATGACCCCGTTGGCACCCTGTGCACCATACACCGCAGTAGCTGCTGCATCTTTCAAAATAGTAAAAGAGGATATATCTTCCGGATCAAAGGCATTCAGGTCTCTCCCTTGCACACCATCAACAATAATCAAAGGAGACGCACTATTACCTGCACTACCATTAAAAGTAGCAATACCCCTGATCCAAACATCTGCTGCATTACTGCCCGGTAAACCACTGCGTTGAACACCTACCAATCCTGCTACGCGTCCAGCAAGACTGGCACTTAAGTTAGCTACAGGTTGCTTAATATCCTCCAGATCAACGGACGATTGAGCCCCTGTCAAACTAATTTTCTTTTGTTGGCCATAACCTACCACGACAACATCTCCAAGACTACCTTCGTTGGCCTCTAGGACAATGTCAAGCACAATCCTGTCCTTAAATACCCAGTCATAACTATGATAACCTACTAAGGACGCCGTAAGGGAGTCTCCTTGAACGGCACCGATAGAATAGACACCTTTGTCATCCGTCAGGACAACTTTCCCAGTCCTGCGGTTGACAACCTGCACCTCTTTGATAGGCTGTCCCAGTTTGTCGACAATCTTTCCCCCAATGTCTATGACCTCTTTGTTTGACGGATTCTGCGCCATCAGCGGACAAGAATTTAAAATGAAAAACAGCATAGCGAACGCATACGAAAGGCAAGGAATCCATCGCAATTTTTTCATAATTCTAGTTTTAAAATTTTAATAATTACTGTTCAAATTACCCATGTTCTCTAAATGTCTGGGTAAAATTACAGACACGTATAAAGAAATGTTAATAATAGAAATAAAACATATTGTTAACATATCTTAAACGGTATCTTATATCTTCAGATGAAGAATATAAAAGACTATCTTGCTAAAAATTTACGCGGAATACTTATAGTATCGTGACACACTAAAACATTCCATACAAGATGAACACGTCCTCCTTTACTTTCCGGTTGATTGCGTTAGTCGGACTATTGACCTTCGTTGCAGTACAGTTCTTTCTAATATATAACAACTATCAAATCAGTGAAGAACACTTTTTCTCCAAGGAAAAAGAACTGATTGACAACGAATACAGTAAATCGATTGTCAACGACAGGATATTCCCGGGCGGGCTGCCTATCATAGACCACATTTATTATAGGGAAAGGGACACGTTGGAGAAACTATACTACAGTGACAAAAAAGCTTTTAAACAGCAATCACAGATCATGGTGGACAGCATCTTTACAGGACTTATCAGAAACAACAATCTCGACAGCGTGCTGAACAGCATCATCAAGATAAAATATAAAATAGCCAATGACTATAAATATGCCATCGTCATCTCCAAGTTTGACATCTCATTCAAAAGGAGCCAGTACATACAGCTATATCCTTATATCAGCGGCAGCAAAAGCATCGAAAGAATCGGCGGCACATTGTCTATACTCAATCCCAATAACTGTGTCACCTCACTCACGGTAAGCAGTATCGCCGATAAATCCAACAGGATAGGCTTTAAGCTCTACATAGAACCAGCAAACAAGATATGGGGCATACTGAAAAAAATGATGCCCATGTTCCTACTCTCCCTTGCTTCCATTATCATCATCGTCTCGCTCTTTGCCATCACTATAAACAACTGGCTAAAACAAAAAAAGCTGGCAGAAATGCAAACAGATTTCATCAACAGCATTTCCCATGAATTCAACACACCACTAACGGCCATCATCATCGCCAACAAGACCTTGCAAAACGACAAGATGGTGCCTCAGTCTGAAATACTAAAATCCATCACCGACATCATACAACGACAGACTTCACGACTGGACGCTTTGTTCAAGCAGACCTTGCAGACCACTAAGACAAACCAATCCTTCCTCAACAAACAGGAAGAACACATCAACCAACTCGTCAAAAAAATAGTCGACGACTATAAAATCAACATACATGAAAACACAACGATAGACCTACATTCCAATGTCCAGAAAGGAACAACAGTAAGCCTGGACACATTTTGGTTTACGACCATGCTCCAGAATCTCATGGACAATGGCATAAAATACAACAGCAATACACAAAAAAGGATAGAGATATCATTGGAACAACTCGACCATGCCCTACTGCTGCATGTGAAGGACAACGGAATCGGGATGGAAAAAAAGACAATCAAAAAGACATTCCAAAAATTCTACCGCCACAATGAAAAATCAACAAAGGCTGGCGGTTTGGGACTAGGGCTTTTCTATGTACAAGAATGCGTAAGACTGCATGGCTGGGATATCAACGTGGAAAGCAATATTGGTATAGGTTCTGAATTTATAGTAACTTTATGCAAAAAATAGTGAATATGGGAACTATTCTATTTGTCGAGGACGAAATAGACTTGGGAAACGTCATCAAACAATACCTGGAAATGAACCATTTCCAGATAGAATGGAAAACCGACGGACAAGCCGCAAAAAACTATATCGACAGCAACGTCAACGAAATAGATTTAGCTATTATCGACATCTCACTACCAGAGTTAAACGGTTTTGAACTTGCGCAATATATCAATGGCATCAGTGCAATGCCTTACCTCTTCCTCACTGCGCGGAAGGAAAAAACAGACAGAATAACTGGACTCAAACTCGGTGCAGTGGACTACATCACCAAACCTTTTGACATTGATGAACTGATTGTCCGCATCGAAAACATACTGAAACGCAGCAACAAACACTATCCTACGGCATCCCAGGACGAAACACCGGTTGAATATTCATTTAAAGAAGTTTCCTTCATAAAAGACCAGCTCTTCTTAAAAATAGGAAAGGAAGAAACCACATTAACATTAAGAGAAGCAGAGCTATTGGAATTTCTATTCAAGAACAAAAACAAAATCCTGAAACGCGAAATCATATTGACGGAACTCTGGGGCAAAAACGATTATTTCCTGGGAAGAAGCCTCGACGTGTTTATCTCCCGGCTTAGGAAATATTTTGTATCAAGTGAAAGCATCCAGATATCCAATGTATATGGTATTGGCTATATATTTAAGACGATAGAATGATGCAACAATGACTCTCTCAAAGTCTAACACAGTGTGACTTGTGTTGGCGGGTAAATTAGTGACCTGACAGAAAAAGAGCACGCTCGCACGTCATTCCCGCGTAGGCGGGAATCTGACGGCTAACGTTTTCATGACTTATTTACCTGTTCAATTTTTCTTTTTCCGCCAATTCACTAATTTTTGCTTTGATTCGCGTTATATATAAATAATGTACTGTTTTTGTTTTTTTACTTTTTATTATCACTGGTAGCTACTGCCACTTTGGAATCGGCGCAACCGTAGTACAAAAACCATTTCTTATTTTTCAGTACCAACCCTTCTATAAACACTGTACCCGCAGGATATTGTCCACTTTTTTCAAAATAGGCTTCCGGTTTTAGGAAAGGTTTGTCTAATCTCGCCAATACCTTGGTAGGATTGGTTTTATCAAACAACACTTGTCCGGCACAATAGGAATTTAATGTATAGTTTTTGTCTGCATCCTCGTCATTCTCCGCATTCTTGCCGTTGTACATCAGTACAATACCATCCTTAGTCAATACCGCCGGGGGACCGCATTCCGTCAAGCGACTGTCGAAATAACCTTTTCTCGGTGAAATCAGTTCGACCAGTTCTCCCCTATCATCAACCAGCGGTTCCCAATTAATTAAATCGGCGGAAGTTGCCATGTACACATGTCGTTCACCCCAGTACATCAGGTATTTACCTTTGACTTGCGTTATGACGAGTCTACCCTTTGCAGGTGTAGTCACTACTGATGCGGACTTGGTGGGCATGTCCTTAAATTTTCCGTCGTAGGCTTTGGAAAATACAGGACCATATTTTGTCCAATGCCTCAGATCGCTGGAATGCGCCACGGCGAGCCGCGGCACTTTGCGGTTCCATTGCGTATATAGCATGACATAAGTGCCATCATCCGTTACGGCAACGCGAGGATCTTCGCAACCACCCGGCCATTCATTTTCTTTTTGGTTGTCCTCTGCGGGATATACGACAGGCGTGGAAGGCATATTGGTGACGTCAAGACCATTCTTCGACTCCGCCAACCCTATTCTGGAAGTACGTTTCCCAATGCCCGTCGCACTATTGTCTTCGGCGCGATACAGGATGCATATCTTTCCTTTGTGCAATACGGCAGCGGGATTAAACACATCGCTTTCTTTCCACCGCAACCAAGATTGCGACATGGGGTCCCGGAAGCCAACCGTATCGATATTGATAATCGGATTTTTTCCTTCGGGGCGGACAAATGGACCAATCGACCAGCTTGGCAATGTCTGCGCATGTAAAAATGAAAAAGACAGCAAACCTACTACAGACAAGAGATTACGAATTGTCACGATGTGAAGTTTAATATAAAAAGGTAAAATGAAAATAAATGGTAAAAAAGTCCGCAGCGGTAGCAGACGAACTTTTGGTAGCTGTAACGCGAACTACGGAACTTTATAACACATATTGTAAACAATACTACCAAAAGTACGCTCCTACTGAGCTATCCTTAGCATTGGACAAGTATAATGACTGCGACTTGTATCATGCAACTTCACGTCTTCCCTTACAACAAATGCGGTCTTTCATTAAATACTTTCCACAAAAACTCTCCAAACAAGGTATTGGCCCAGGCAAACCAGCTCCTTGTGAATTTTGCAGGATTATCTTTGTTAAAAGATTCATGCATCAGTCCTGTTCCAGCATGCGTACTCTTTAGAGCAGCAATGGAATATTTAATTTCAGTATCGTCATTACTTGTCAATCCACGAATAACCAAACTCATGGGCCATATCATGTCCTTGCCGACATGTGGCCCTCCAATACCTTCTGCGGCCGTTCCTTTATAGAAAAATGGGTTGGCACTCGACCATACAAATTTTCTGGTATTTTGATAAATCGTATCATTGGTGCTTACCGCAGCTAAATAAGGCAACCCCAACAAACTCGGCACATTGGCATCGTCCATCAATATATGCCCGCCAAAGCCATCGACTTCAAAAGCATATATTTTACCAAATTGAGGATGCTCGACGATGCCATATTTCTGGACAGCCTCTTTGACCTCATTGGCAAGCGCACGCATTTTTTCCGCCAATACCGTTTCTTTTTTTATCGTCTCCAACATCTCCGCCGCTTCATTCAAACTAACAACAGCAAAAAGATTGGACGGTATTAAAAACGACAACAAAGTTGCATCGTCACTCGGTCTAAACGCAGAGCTGATAAGACCTACAGGATTGACCGGATAGCCGTATCCACTCATCGGCTGCGTGTCTGTCGCATTGGCCGTCGTGCGTTGGAAACGGTATTTGCCGTCATTTTGTTTACGTTGCTGGTCGATAAAAGTATCGTAAACCGTCTGCATCGCCTTCACCCATCTGTCATCGAAAGGACTTGTGTCGCCCGTCGATTTCCAAAAATGGAACGCCAGTCGGATAGGGTAACACAACGAATCTATTTCCCATTTACGCTCATGGACACCTGGCCGCATATGGGTATGATCGGATTCCCATTCACTTTTTTGGGAAGCGTCTTTGTAAAAAGCATTGGCATAAGAATCTTCCAGTATATAACCTGTCTGGCGACGAATGACACCACCAATCATCTTATGGATATTTGGGTCCTGCTTGGCAAACTGCATATATGGCCACACTTGCGCACTACTGTCGCGCATCCACATTGCATCGATATCGCCCGTAATCACATAAGTGTCCGGCGTCCCATCACTCTCACTATAATGCACGGTCGTGTCTAGCGTATTGGGAAAGCAATTGCCAAACAACCAAACAAGTTCCTTGTCTTTCACTTTACGGGAAAACGAATTAATCGCGTTTTCCACTGCTTCGCTTGTAAACAATCGTTGCGCTTTCGGTTTTCGTACAACGGGGAACTGCGGTGTTGCAGCAAACGCATTCCCTTTAACCATCAATGTTCCGGCACTTAATATGCCGATGTTTTGTATAAAATTTCTTCTTTTCATTTTTAATATTTTTTCTATCCACAACTCGTCCATGACATCGTTTATCCTTTTATTACCAAGAAAGAACAATATTAGTTTTTATAAAAAACATTAATGAATTAAGAAGGAATCTTAATGTACCTTAACTTCTTAATGTTTTTTATAAAAACAGGTATCACCTATATTCCCTGTATCGCTTTTTTTATAACACCGCCATCCGACACAACATTTCCAACAATCCACCTTGCCCTACCAAGTTCTCCACTTTCGTGCGTCCAAACAAACGATTGTCATGCTTTTGGTTGGCAAGCGTATAGTTCAGGCATTTTTTAAACATATCAATATAAGCAGGATTTTTGTCATAATGGTATAGCCTGATATAACCTCTCAACATCACGGCATTGAACCAATAGTCGTCTTTAAAAAAACCTTTGCTTAAAAAATAGTCCGATGCACTGCGCGCCGTCAACAACGCATCGTCAAGATAGCTTTTCTGCTTTGTAACCGTGTATAACCAAATTGAAGATTCGAGCATCGTACCTGCGTTATAAGAAAAGAACGTGGAATCAACCCGATGTTGCTGTACCTTATAATTGTCATAATACAGGCCATTCGGTGCTCGCAGATGCTGGACGATCCAGCGATATAGCATGGCTGCCGTATCCAAATATTGTTTGTTGCCAGTTGCATCATACATGCCCAACGCGACCAATATGCCAGGTCCGTTGCTACAAGTGTTTTTACCGTCTTTTTTGGGTTCCACCCAATAGATGCCACCACCCGAAACGGTATCGTAACCCGACATCGAGAAATGATAAATCTCTGTTCCGAGTTCTAGGTATTTTTTGGCTTTTGTTCTTTTGTAAGCGTCTAAGCTAGCGATACCAATCCATTGGTTGTCGTCATAATACCGGTCATCCGTCTTGGAACCAAGTTTATAGGAAGCATAACCGGGAACAGGAGGACGATCGTCATGATATTTTGCAATGACATCAAGGACATTGTCCATATAGTGGTTAGAGGCAAACGCAACATCCATCTCATTGCCAGCCTGTACCATGGCACACAGAGGCCACAGAAACGAAACAGGGTTTTCGCTATGCATCCCCAACGCTTCTTCCCTATAATATCCAGAATCTTTAATATAGAAATTTTGCTGAATGTTATTGTATAGTTCGTTGGCTGCTGATTTATAGTCCGTATTTTGTGCGTATATCGACAGACTGTATGGCAACACGAAAGCCAATAGCAATGAAGGTTTTATCTTATATGGCAGGTTGCGTAGAAAAGTGCAAGGCACTAAAAGAATAAACAAAGAAGTGAACAATGAAGAAGCTTGCGGGTCATTCCGGCCAAGACGGGAATTTGATACATAAGATTCCCGCCTTCCCCGAAATTGCGGTAAGGTGTCCATATTCTTCATTGCAGATTTCCATCGGCCATAAAGTATATTTTTAAATATGCTTACCATATCCGTAGCTTTTATTTTTCAATATTCATTTAAGATTTTTACTTATCAACCGTTTCACTTATCCAATTCCGACAACGCATAAGAATAGGCTCCACGCATAATGGCAATCGACGCTCCGATGGCGGAAATACCGATGCCCGATTTTCGGTTCTTGTCATACCAAATCGATTTGTTATTTAATTTCAGTTCCACACCTTCATTCTTGGCAAAACTTTGAAATCCGCCGACACTCTCCAAGTCATAAACTTTTTGCGGAATACGGGCAATCGGCGTGCCATCAACTTTGTTGATTGTTTTGTTAAGTTCATTTAATATCGTCGGCAGGAAAAACCTGGAAGCACCGACAATGCCGCCGCCAATCACCACAAGTCCATCCAATAAGGTTATCAGGTCAGCAATCGCGTCACTCACTACATATCCAAACCGCTCAAATGTACGCAAGGCCGCTCGTTGGTTGCCGTCCTTTGTCCCTTCCGCAATCCGGCAAATCATTTCCGGTGTCATATCTCTGTCATTCGTACCACTTTCCTCGCCATACATCCGCACAAGCCCCCTGATACTCACCGTTTCCTCGACAAAGCAAGACGGAAGTTCCCGGTTTCTTAGGGGGAAAACTTCGGCTCCACAGGAATTGTCGCCAATCAACAGTTTGCCATCTATCACAATACCCGCACCAAAACCCGTCCCAAACGTAAGTCCAATAAGGTTTTTGTATTGTCGGTTGCTTCCCGTTTCCTTTAACCGCGCATTCACCTGGGGCAAAAAGCCAAAATATGCTTCCCCAAAAGCATACAGGTCACCATCATTGTTGATAAATACAGGAACCTGGAAAATTTCCTCCAGGTATGCCTTCAACGGAAAACCATCCATGCCCGCGAATGCCGGAAAATTAGGCAAGTCGCCACTGATGATTCCTGCCGGATAATCGGCAGGTCCCGGAAATGCAAAACTGATGGCAACAGGCGGTTCTTCCAATCGTTGTGCTACTGTCCGAAAACCCTGTTCCAATGAACCCAAACACTTGTCCAAATTATCCGCAAATGCAGGAAGCGTAAGGGATTCCGTAACTACATGGCCGCCCTTCATCGCTGAAAAAACAAAGTTGGTTCCTCCAGCATCCAATATCAACACGACTCGACTATCAAACTGATAAAGCATATTTCTTTACTTACTATTTAATTTGACGTTAGCAAAAGCACTCCTTCTTATGTGTCCAAGCTTCTACTTTTTCAGGAAGCACAAACGTTTGTGCAATAGTAAGAATTATTTTTGTACTAACATTCGTTATTTTTAGGAAAATTTTATTTTTACGTTGAAATGACAATGCGACTGTGTTATTCGCGACATAAAAATGGGTGATGACTTTTATGAAATGAACGCATTACCGAATAATAAAAATACCAGCATATCTTAACCTGACAAAGCACAGCAGTAATTGGCGTTGTTTCTTTATTTTTACTTTTTACATTTAATCTATTTTCTATGGCAAAAAGAGCATCGATTCGGGACATTGCGGACGCTATGAATGTATCCATCAGCACCATCTCCGCAGTCCTGAACGGCAAAGCCTCGGAAAGACGCATCAGCGACCCGCTTAGGGACAAGATCCTGCAATACGCAAAAAAAATCAACTACCAACCCAACATGTTGGCACAAGGGCTGCGTACCGGCAAATCCCATATCATCTGCATGCTCGTAGAAGACATTTCCGACCCGTTTTTTGCATCCATCGCAAGGGAAATGGAAAAACAGGCGGTAACCATCGGCTATAAAATTTTTTATTCCAGTACCGAAAACCAACTGCCCATCACAGAATCACTCATCCAGACCTATCGCGACCGACAAGTCGATGCCTATATCATCGCACCGCCACCGGGTTTGGAAAAAACCATCGAAGCACTGGAAGCAGAACAACGGCCTGTCGTCTTGTTTGACAGGGCGCTGCCTAAAATAAAAACCAACAGCGTACTCGTAGACAACTTTACAGGTACTAAGGAAGCCACCCAACAACTCATCGAAAGCGGCCGGAAAAAAATCGCGCTGGTGACGCTCGACTCCACGCAGACGCAGATGACCGACCGCCTCAACGGCTATAAAGAGGCACTCAAAAAAACAAAGCAAAAACCGCTCACCCTAAAACTGAAATATAACCGTGGCGTAGACGACATCACGCCGCAACTCAAGGATTTCTTTACCAAAAACGCAGACATCGACGCGATACTGTTTACAACCAACTACCTCACGGCAAGCGGCTTGAAAGCCTTAAAAAACCTAGAAAAAACCATCCCCGACGACATTGCGGTCATAGGCTACGACGACAATACCAACTTTAGCCTGTACACGCCGACGGTAAGTGCAGTCTCACAACCCACCATCGAAATAGCAAAGGCAATCAAAACACTCCTGCAAAAACTACTCGTTGGGAAATCAAAAGAAAAGGACATAAAAGAAACGATACTCATCCCTACAACGCTAATACAACGGGAATCCTCATAATAGCTAATAGGCCGTGGACAGCCCCAGTAAAATACAGGAACCATTAAAACTTCTGCCATCGCAACAGTACAATGTCGTATTTGTAATCGCACATTCTTCCAGACCTATAAATGCTCCACGGCTTTTTGTCTTTTTACGTACAACTACATCAATGTCTGACTACCGACCACTGAGTAATAACGTCAGACTATAAATCAACAGTCCGACCAACCCACCGACGACTGTTCCGTTGACACGTATAAACTGAAGGTCTTTGCCCACTTCTAGTTCCAGTTTTTCACTGAGTTCCCTGCCCTGCCAATGCGCGACCGTATTGCCAATCAAGGTTTCCACCTGATCGCGGTTGCGCATGATGGCTGTATAGACATATTTCCGAACCCAGTTATTGATTCTGTTTTGTAGGTTTTCATCCTGTTGCAGGTCGTTGGCAATCTTTTCTATGTTGCGACGGAG
Source organism: Chitinophagaceae bacterium (assembly GCA_047606825.1). Classification (GTDB taxonomy): domain Bacteria; phylum Bacteroidota; class Bacteroidia; order Chitinophagales; family Chitinophagaceae; genus Rhizosphaericola. The sequence goes on along the minus strand of JASGDY010000110.1, from coordinate 15,905 downwards.
ATACTGCATCAACACGGAATCCTTGTCAGACAAGCCTTCCAAAGCACTTGTTTTAAAAGCATTCCACGCGTCGTGTGCGTAAGGTTGTATTTTTTCCGGGATGATAAACTGATCTTTCCAACTGTTGATTCTTTGCTGCCAGTTTTGATTGTGGGCAACTTTGTACTGTATCTTTTCCAGTTCCTTCGTAATCTTTTCGCGCAGCCAATGGTGTTTGTCTTTGTCGACCTCATCGATAAAATCGACGATGCCTTGGGTAAACTCTTTTGATATTTTTTTTCCGGCCAGAAACCCAATCAAAGGCCGTTGTTTATTGATGCGTTCGCGTATCAAGTCCTGACCGTCTTCGGCATATAATTTAATTTCCGGCAATAAACTGTCCAGTATTTTGATGTGTTCCTCTTTGTCCAATACGTATTGGATACCACTTGCAGCCATCCGCGAAAAATCCAACTGCCGCAAGGCTTCCGTCACTTTTCTGGACAAAAAAGCAACAACTTCACTGTCCTCAAAATCGGCCAATATCTTTTTAGAAAAAGCCGCTATTTCCGTGACCAACAACTTTTGGTTCTCGTTTTCACGCAGCCATTTGGAAATCCACGACACAACGTCCATACGTTCGACATAAGGTCGGATATTTTCGGCTGTAAGAAAATTTTCCTTGACAAAATTTCCAAGATTGTTGCCAATGTCTTTTTTCTTGTTTTCGATAAGGTTGGTATGCGGAATCCTCAACCCCAACGGATAACGGAAAAGTGCCGTAACCGCAAACCAGTCCGCCAATGCACCCACCATCGCTGCCTCCGAAAACGCGTGCACAAAGCCAATCCACGCTGCACCCGAACGCCTCGCCAGATACACCATACTTAAATACACAGCGACCATCAATAGAAAAAGTCCCGTCGCAAAAGCTTTGTGCTTCTTTAGCTGAATGGCTTTGGATGTAGGCATAATGTGCTATTGAGTGATAAAATCATACCGTAAAAGTAGGAAAATAGCACAAAACGGTTTATGTCAAGTAAAATAACGTTTTATGAGCCGACTATCCTCCAATGTTGATGAATAATTGATGGATTTTTGTTTTTCACTTTTTACTTTTGATTTAACAATAGTATTACTTTGCAACATGTACAGGAAAAAAATCATCGTCGGTATCAGTGGCGCAACAGGTCTCCAATATGGTATCCGTGCGCTGGAACTGTTGAAAAAACAAGGCATTGAGACACATCTTGTCATGAGCAAAGCCGCTGAACTTGTCCGCACCTATGAAACCGAACTCAAACGTGAAGATATATTGGCATTGGCAGACGTATCCTATGCATCACAGGACATCGGTGCGGGGATTGCAAGCGGCTCCTTCAAGACCTCCGGAATGTTGATAGCTCCGTGTACCGTCAAGACCATGTCCGAAATTGCCACAGGCGTCACCTCTACCCTGCTCTCCCGCGCCGCCGACGTCGTGCTGAAAGAACGCCGTCGGCTCGTATTGATGGTCCGCGAAACGCCTTTCCATGCCGGCCATCTAAAGACCATGCTTGCCCTTACCGAAATGGGCGCTATCGTCATGCCACCTGTACCCGCCCTCTACTTGCATCCACAGTCCATCGACGAGATGGTCACACATTCCGTGGCACGTGCCTTGGAGCTGTTGGACGTGGAAGTAGATGCGCCGAGATGGACGAATGAACACCGAGCGGAGTAGTTGCACAGGATTTAGCATCCATCATGTAAAGGATAAAATAGTCGGCAAGAATCGGATTTTTTGACCTTGGTGTCTGCATTTACTTTGTATCAACAAAAATGATAGACCATGCATAAAATCTGTTATCCTCCTATCCTTTATTTCGGTACACCTGTTATATTAGTCAGCACTGTCAATGAAGACAATACGCCAAACCTTGCGCCGATATCTTCTGTTTTTTGGTTAGGCTGGCGATGCATCATTGGCATCTCTGCATTTTCGAAAACAACCGAAAATTTATTAAGAACAAAAGAAGCTGTCGTCAACTTGCCGTCTGTCAATGAAGTGGCCGCCATAGACGCAGTGGCACTTACAACAGGAAAAAATATCGTACCAGAAGGCAAAAAACAAAAAGGATATAGATACGAGCCGGACAAGTTTTCCATTGCTGGATTAACGCCTTTGGATTCAGCATTTGTCCAGCCGCTAAGAGTTAAGGAATGTCCCGTACAAATGGAATGCAAGGTAATGGCCCATCATTCCTTGTCGGAGGACAACGACATACAAAAGGGAAAACTGCTGCAAATAGAATTAAAAGTATTGCAGGTGTATGTGGAAGAGGCCATTTTACAGGAAGAAAACAACGATAAAATCGATGCCGACCTATGGCATCCCCTTATCATGAGCTTTCAACAGTTTTACGGCTTGGGAAAGCAAGTCCATCCATCCATGTTAAGCAGCATCCGGGAAGAACTATACACGAGCGCAGATTTATTGGAAGCGCAAAATAAAGTCGACCTACAACACAAGTCTTAAACTTGTTTGTCCGTTGAACAAAGAGAGAGAAATCGCCCACTGTAAAAAAATAATAAGACGATAATCTTTTTTGTTGTAAATCATTAAATGACTAGCTGAACCCCACAGGAGGGATGTCTGTCGCTTTCTTAAAAAGCTCAAGCTTTTTATCCTTTATTTCAATTCATCTACAACCCTCGGTGGCATTAGCTTGTACACCACAGGCGTCACTATTCTGGACAATAACGTGGATGTTATCAACCCTCCAATCATCACGATGGCCAACGGTGAAATCAACGGATTGTCCGAAAATGCAATGGGCAGTAGTCCGCCGATGGCAGTAAAGGTTGTCAGGATGATGGGCAGGAACCGCTTCTCCCCTGCTTCTTCAATAGCCTGGTTGAGTTCCATTCCCTGCTCGCGTAACTGGTTGGTAAAGTCCACCAACAATATCGTGTTTTTCACTTCGATGCCCGCCAGCGTAATGATGCCAACGGTCGCCACAAAGGACAGGGAATTACCCGTAACCAAGAGCGACAGCACCGCGCCGACGACACCTAAAGGAATCACGGACAGCACGATCAACGTGCTTTTGAACGTCTTGAACTGCAATACCAGCACGGCGATGAACAGGAACGCAGCTACCAAAATGACGATTCCAAAACCTTCAAACGAATCGTCTTTGTTTTGCTGCTCGCCCGCCATGACAAAACGATAGCCTCGTGGCAACTTTACGTTGGCCATCTGTTTTTCGACATCGTTGATGACGTTGGATGCCAGAAAATCCTTCTGCACATGCGCAAAAACAGAAACGGCTCTTGTCTTGTTGAAATGGTTGATTGTCTGTGGAGAAGTTTCAAAACCGACGGTCGCCAACTGCGACAAAGGAACCGCCCTGCCGTCATTGGCATTCACATAGATATTGTTCAACACCGTCAAGTCTGGATACGCCAGATGCGGTGTGGAAACGACAATCGTATAGTCTTCGTCTTTACTATCTGGATTGCTGTATGTGCCTACGGATAAGCCTGCCAATGCCATTCTTACTGTTCTGCTGATGTTCATGGTAGGCACGCCGAGGTTTTGCGCTTTTTCCTTGTTGACGTAGATGCGGATGTCGGATTTCAGGTTCTTGACGGGATTGTCCACGTACATCGTGCCTTTGGTTTTCAGCAACAGATTTTCTGTAACGCTTGCGAGATGCCGCAATGTGTCTAAGTTGTCCCCTTCCAAGCGCACTTCCACAGGCGCGGCAACGGGTTGTCCTTGTTCAAAATTGACCACGTTGACTTTCGCATTGAGATAAGGGGTCCACAATCTTCTTAGTTTTTCAATGACGGCTTCTTTTTGTTTAGGTTTTACATCGGGATAAAGTTGTACAAATATTTCCGCAATGTTGCTTTGTTCGTTCTTTTGTTCTACATTATAGTAAATACGGGGGTTTCCCTTGCCCACATTACTTGCAAAATATTTTACTTCCGGTATTTTTTTCAGTTCTTTTTCAATGACTTTTGTTACGGAATCGGTGTATAAAATATTGGACTGGGACGGTGTCGTTATTTCCACCAAAAACTGCGGTTTCTCCGATGCAGGGAACAGGCTGCTGCCAATGACCGGAATTAAAAAAATCGAACCGATAAAAATAAGCGCGGCGACAATAAGTGTGACGACCGGATGCTTCAACGCTTTATCCAGCAACTTGGCATAACTTCCGTGTATCGCTTTTTGTAATAGACGTAGGAAAAAATTACCATGTTCGTCCTTGCTTGGTTTTAATAATTTGCTGGACAAATAAGGGACGACCGTGAGCGCCACAAGCATAGACCCGATAATGGTAAAAATGACCGCCAACGGAAGACTGCGGATAAAATCTCCCGCGCCTGCCGGCATCTTCGCAATAGGCATAAAAGCGATAATCAGGGTAACGGTACAGCCGATGACAGCCTTGCTAATCTGGTTCGTACCTTTCAGCGTGGCTTGCATACGCGAATGTCCCTCGCGCATCCAACGTTCAATATTTTCCACGACGACGATACTGTCATCAACCAGCAAACCTAACGCCACCACAAGCCCTACAATGCTCAACTGGTTTAGGTTATAGCCAAATACGTTCAACAAAACAATACCGATGCCAAGCGACAAAGGAATGGCTATCATCACGACCAAAGAGGCTCTTGTACCCAAAGGCAACAGCGTGAGCAAGACTAATGCAATTGCAATAGCAAAATCTTCGCCGAGCCGGTCGAGCCTGCGGTTGACGTTCTGCGCCTGGTCAAAAGAAAGCTGCAAATCAATGTTAGAAGGCAATGTTTTCTTGAATTGGTTGATTACGTTTATATATTTCTCCTGCGTTTCACTGATGTTTTTCCCTTCCTTCAACGCGGCGACGACAAATGCACAGCGATGTCCATTCAACCTAGTGATATGCGTCTCAGGCGCATAGTCAAAATACACATTGGCAATATCTTTTAATAAAACGGTTCCCTGTCCACGGCTTATGACGACGACGTTTTTTATTTCATCAATATTTTGGAAAGTGTTGTTGGTTTTAACGTTGAATGTTTTGGTTCCTTCGTTCACGCTGCCGCCGGGAATGCTGGCAACCTCGCTCTGCAAGGCATCCGCGACAAAGGTAACAGGAATCTTCATCTGCGCCAGTTTTTCCAACTGCACGTCCACGCGGATGGTGCGGTCGCTCAAACCCTGTATCTCCACGTTTTTGAGGTCGGGGATTTTTTCCAGTTCGTCCTGCAAATGCTGCGCTGTCGTATTGATTGTATTTCGCGAAGCGTTTTCCGACACCAATGCTATCTGCAAAATATTGACATCACTCGGGACAAATTTTTTCACTTCCAGACTATAGATGTCGCTTGGCAACTGGCTTCTGAGCGCATTGACTTCCCGCACTAATTCCTGGTATTTGTTATCGACATTGACGTTGTATTCATATTCTACCGAAAGCGCGGCCAGCCCGTCCTGTATGGAGGTTCGGATACGCTTGATGTCTTCCAAGGCATATATTTTTTTCTCCATCGGCTTGACCACATATTCCTCGATGTCCTTTGGTGTCGCGCCGGGATAGATGACCACAATGGGAAAAAACGGCGCGTGCATCTGCGGGTCTTCCGAGCGCGGCATACTCAATAAAGTGGAAATGCCCAATGCCGCCGCCATCAGCACCATAATAAGTGTGAAGGCATTGTTTTTTATGGCGTATTCGGATATTTTCATCTGTCGAAATTTTTGAATGTTATTGGGCGATTTCTTTAGTGAGATTGTTTAAACTTTTTTATAGTAACGATGCGTGAAAATAGGTTTTGAACACGTAACTATATTTCACAAGGGATAAGCTACTACATTGTTTAAACCTCACCCCCGACCCCTCTCCCAAGTGAAAGGGGAGACTCGAAGTCTTAGGTTTCGCTACGCCCCTCTCTTTTAGGAGAGGGGTCGGGGGTGAGGTTTCATTTACTTTTTTCATAGCACATTTCTATCCAGAGTTCAGTATAATATTTTAAAAAGTTTAAAACAATTCCACAATCATTTCGCCACTTTAATCCTCGAACCGTCTATCAAATAAGCGTTTCCGCCGATGATTAAATATTTTATATTTTCTAAACCAGCACTGACAATTACTTTATTGTTTTCAATGCGTTGGATATCCACTTTGATTTTTTCCGCTTTTTGTTGGTCGTTTGTAACGAAAACATAACCTTCGTTTTTATCGCCGTCCAGCAATGCTTCGATGGGAATAGACCATGCATGGACCGCTTGCGCTGGCGTGATTTCTGCTTTGCCGAAAAGTCCCGAGGCTATACCTTTTTTATCCGCACCTGTCAACTTCAATTGCAATATAAACGTGCCGGCGGCGGGGTCAACGCCTTTTGATTTTTTATACAGAACGGCAGGGAATGTCTTGCCGGGCAAGGCGTCCGTCGTGACAGTCGCTTTGTCACCGATGGCAATATTGGCCCATTGGTTGTCGCTCACGCCCACTTTCAAGACCCAGTCGCTGTTGGCTGCCCCGTTAATCTGAAGTATGGGCGTCCCAGCACCGACGACCTGTCCTTCGTTCACATATTTTTGCAGGACATAGCCCGACTGCGTAGCTCTTAATTCAGCGGTGGATTTATTATAGTTGGCATTGACGGATTGCTGTTTGGCAATGTCCAGAGCTGTTTTTGCATTCTGCATCTGCTCCAATGTCGCAACGCTGTCATGGTAAAGGTTAGCGGCCCTTTCGTAATCCCGCTGCGCCTTTTGCAAAGCGACAGAAGCCTGTTGCGTTACGGTGTTTATCTCTGTCAAGTCAAGCGTGGCGAGCAATTGGTTTTTCTGCACGGCATCACCTTCCTTAACATAAATCCTGTGGACGATGCCGCCGTTTTTAAAAGCGAGGTTCGATTCATCGTCGGTGGTAAACTGCCCCGACGTGAAAACGGTCTGTTGCAACGATTGTTGCTGTAATGCCGCAACGGTTACGGGAATCACTTCATCGGGCATCGTCTTCTCTTCTTTCTTTTGCTTGCAGGAAAATACCAATACAGTGAGCGTTATTGTGCGTATGAACAGTGATATACGTCTCATGGGAAACTATTTTTGGATATGTGAATTGGATAAATTTCTTTCCACGTCGGTGGCGGAAATCAATACCTGAAATACCTGCATCTGTTGTGCGATATGCGCCTGCGTGTATTGGTTGCGCGCGTCGATGGTTTCTATAAATGTGTTGCTGCCTTCACGGTAGCCACGATTGATTAAGCGTTGGTAAGTTGCGGCCGCGTCTAATTGTTTTTTCTTGGCGGACAAGGTTTGGATGGCGGCATTCAATTCATTTTTGGCTGCTTTGTCTGCCATGGAAAGTTGCTGCGTTGCCTGTGAAATATCGAGCTGGGTGTTTTTCATGTCAAACTCGGCTTGCCTGATTTTGTTTTTTGTCCGCAATCCTGAATAAATCGGCACGCTCAACTGCACACCGAACAAATAATACTTCGACTGTCCGTTGACTTTCCAGTTCTGCGCTTGCGAACCTAAATCAAGAAAAGAATTGAGCCGTGGATAGAACGCACTTTTGTTCATGTCCTGGGTTGTTTTGTTTATCTGCGACACTTGTTCGAGAGACTTTATTTCTTCCCTCTCGGCAACATTGGCGTCCCGCATCAATAGTGTGGTGGCTTTGTCCGCTTCTTGTTGCGCATTATAGTTCGTGTCAATCGGAGCATCTAAATTTCTATTTAATAAAAAATTAAAATAAAGCGCGGCGTTTTTTGCTTTCTGTACCGCGGAGTTGATTTCGGCTTTAAAGTTCTCCACTTCACTTTCGGAACGGATGACATAAGCGGGCAAACCTTTTCCGTTATCCAACAATTTTTGGTTAGTGCGCCGCCCTTCTTCCGCCAGCGACAAACTTTCTTTATAGACAGCAATGACCTGCAACGCCAGCAAATAATTAAAATAGGCTTCTTTAGTGTTTTTAATTAAATCTTTTTTATAAACGGCGATGTCCAATTGGCTCAACTGTATTTGCTCAGCAGCAAGTTGCTTGTTGTATTTTATGTCGGGATTGTATAGCGGCAACGTCGTATGGACACGTGCATCATAAAAATTTTTGGGAAGGAAATTGATGCTTTGGTTTGCCAGTTGGGGAAAGCTGTTGCTCGACGTGAGTTGGTTGAGCGTACTGTAAACGCCATTCAGCAAATCACCCAAAGGCAGTTGGATGTCGCGTCCGCCGTCGGCATACTGGTAATCCATCAGGAAAGACGTCGTGGGTCGATAATAACTTTTGGCAATGTCAAAAGACAACCTTGCCTTGTCGAGCGCAACGCTTTTCTTTTGGATGACGATGTTGTGGGCAATTGCCGAATCGATATAATCGTCCAACACGTTTCGCTGCGCATACAGGCCTGTACATGTTCCACAAAACACTGCGAAAGTCATCAAGTATTTCCGCATAATATACTGTGTTATCATTATTTACAGTGTTAACTACTAGTGCAAAAAATTAATTACAATTTTTCCAACATTTTTAAAAAGGTACTGAAAGTATCATCCAAAATATTGTCAATATGACGCATCTGGTCTTTGTGTTCTTTAATCATATCCAAATGTCCTCGTATATTCAACATACACAGACCATGTAAAGTGCTCCAAGCCAGCATCGACACGGACGCGACGTCCAGCCCTTTGAAATAACCCATTTCCTGGCACGCTTTCACGTTGTCCACCAGTGTTTCAAAAGACGCTTTGCCTTCATCCCAATCCTTGTCTGCACAGTTGTCGATATATTGCATAGGCTCCTTTTCCACAAACATCAATTCGTAAAAATCGCTGTATTCCAATGAAAACCGTATGTAAGCGCGCCCCATGGCCTTCAGTCTTTCAAACGGATTGTCGATGTTTTCCAACACCCTGAACTGTGAACCCAAAAGGCGGAAACCTTCCTGATGCAGCGCGTATGCAATCTCGGCCTTGTCCTTGAAATAAAGGTAAATGGTGGTCGGGCTGAACTCGATTTCCGATGCAATCTTGCGGATAGACGTTGCCGCATAGCCGTGTTTCAGGAAGAGTTTTTTGGCCGCGTCCAAAATGGTTTGCCTCAGCGATTCCTTGTGTTTTAATTTCCGTTCCTGTATGCCCATATATTTTGGATTCCGAAACAAAAATAGTTAACAGTGTTAATATAGTAAAATAAATTTTGAGAAAAATTTGCGTGACAATCACAAGATGGTTGGAATCACACACGCTTTGTAATCTTCTTTTTGTGCTTTGCCCCCCATTCCGACAATTCAAAGATGATGTTCTTTAGTGAACTGCTGTATTCGGTCGGTCGGTACTCAACCAGGACAGGTGTCTGCTCTGAGAGCACAGTCCGTTGCACCAGACCGTTTTGCTCCAAATCTTTTAATTCGCTGGAAAGCACCCTTGCCGAAATGCCTTTTAAAGTGCGTTGCAGGTCGTTGAAGCGCGTATGCCCGCTCAGCAGTGCAATCATTACGCGTATCGTCCATTTCCCGCCAAGGACGAACAAGGCATCTTCCATTGCCGACAAGCGTTTGGTGCATTGTATCGCAGAGAATACAGTGTTGTTGTTGAATAATTTAGGCATTTCTTATTTTTTTAAATCAAGGGTAGTAACAAAAATATTACCACTAACCTTTTGTTTACTACTAATATTTGGTAAGCGAATATATGGACATTTGCAGTAACAAAAAAACAAGAAATCATGTCGAAAAAAGTATTGCGCATTGTGTCAAGCCCGCGCGGCGAAGCATCCATCAGTATTAAATTAGGAAATGCCATCGTAGAGAAAATAAAAGCCAAATATACCGACAGTATTGTGACGGTAAGAGACCTGACAACCGATTTTCCGCATTTTGAAGAACCGCAAACCACGTCGATATTCATAGCAAAAGAAAACCGGACACCTGAACAGGCAGAAGCTGTAAAATTGTCCGATGAACTGATAGAAGAACTGCACGGTTCAGATATTGTAGTGATTGACGCGCCGCTTTATAATTTGTTCGTTCCGTCCACGCTTAAAGCCTATATCGACCATATAGTACGTGCAAAGGAAACTTTCCGTTATAATGAAGACGGCACCATTGAAGGTTTGGTTAAAAACAAAAAAGTATATGTAGCTTACGCTTCCGGTGCCGTTTTCTCAGAAGACGGAGCAGTGTTCGATGATTTTGTCTCACCATATTTAACGCAAATCCTGGGCTTTATCGGAATAACGGACATAAAATTTTTCCGCGCGGAGGGTGTGGCAATTCCTGGCATACAGGAAACAGCATTGCAAAAAGGAATCGGCAGCATTGTGATTGATTAGTGACAAACTTTGCGATACAATGCCTGTGATTTTCCATCTTTGGGTATTTAAAAAACACAACCAAACAAAGGAAATTAAAAAGCGTTAATCACCCCTCTTTTTACGTTTCAAAAACACCTCCGGCACCAACTCCTGCAACGGCCCAAAAACTGCATCGAACGCTTTTTGGAAAGCATCGACGGCGGGTTGCCCACTCCAAACACCTTCTTCGTAAGATTTCAGATGGTAGGCATCGACGGCAACGTGAGAATTATCCATCTGTTTCTCGACAAGTAGATTGAGCGCGTTGTCAGACATACTGCCCACCTTGTCCGGCTGCAAATCGCCGCCATACACGACATCCGAAAAAGGATACGGCGACTGCATTCCCTCTTTGTATATCGCTATCAACGAGCGCAGGGTATCGACTGCTTCTTCCTTGGAAACAGCGCGCAGGTCGATGTCCTGCACTTCCATCTCAGTTTCTACATTGGGAGGGACAGGCAGGAACAACAAGGATTCGACGAATTCCATGCCGATACCAGCAAGCGCTTCGATGTATGCCGACACGAGGTATTTACGTGGATACTTGGAAAAACAGACCGCAACCAGACACGAACCATAAACATTCTGGACTGTTCCGGTAAGTTGTGTGCCGTCGATGTGTAGAAGTACGGGCACCTTTTGGGGGGACAGATTGGGGCAACGTTCGGTAATCGCTTTTTTAACGAGGGCGACGGCATCGCAAGCCTGTTCGAGTGCAACTGTACCTGCATTTTTGAGCGGCAGTCGTCCTATAAGTTTACGTTTGTTTTGCCAAGCTTCCAATTCAGATTCGGAAAGAGAAAGCATTGCATTTTTTAACTGGTAATTTTCTAGATTATCTAAAAAGAAAATCTCAGTCTCGGGCAACAACTGGCTGTCTTCCTCGAAATAAACGCCGAAAACCTTATTGTAAAAGGCTTTGGGCGCGTTCCTGAAAAACGCAACCAGGTTAGAAAGCGTCAACTCCGTGAAGAAACTTTCGGGCAATTCTTTCTTTTGCGTTCCCAATATGTCTTTTGCTGTGTTGTCTTTTTTCGTGTAGCGATAAAGTTTTGGATTGCCGCTATTGTATCTGTTACTATACAGATGCAAAGGATGCTCGGTCACGATACATTTATCGACGTCGCATTGTGTATCCGCCGCCAATACCTTAATATAGTCTTTGAGTTCCTCTACCAGAACGGACGGTGGGAGTTCGGTATTGTCCTTGACGGAACGCCCGACATAGCTGATGTACAGGTATTCCCTCGCGGAAACGATAGTCTCCAAAAACAAATGCTTGTCGTTGTCCTTGAGGTTGCGGTCGCCCAGTTCGTACTTTTGCTGCAAGAGGCTGAACGACAAGGGTTTTTCCTTTCGGGGAAAATCCTTGCCCGTCATCCCCAGCAACGCGACGACCTTGAAAGGCACGCTGCGCATGGGTATCAGCGAACAAAACGTAATGCCTTCGTTGATATAGAGCGAACTGCGCCGTGCATCTTCCAGCGATGCCAGGAAATGCATCCGGAACACATCAAAAGGTACTTTTTCCAATGCCATCCCCGACAGGTCACCGTATCGTCCGAGATGCTCTTTCAGGCTGGCATAATCGTCTTCCGCCACGTCCACAACCTGATAAACAAGGTTGTCCACCAGCCATTGCACGTAAACGACCCATTCCGTCGGCGTTTTAGATACATGCCGTCGCTGTATCGACGCCATCAGCATCTCCACGAAATGGCAAAACTTGACCACATTTTGGCTGTCGTTGCCCTCAATCCTATCCAACGGATAAAAAAACTGACCGTTTTGCTGCACCAACGGTTCGCCTGACATACAGATGCCGTACATCAACCGCTGTAGACCGTAGCTCCAGCTCACGATATAGGTCTCGTCGTCGATGTTGCCGTCCATCCCGAAACGGATATTGGCAGCCTCGACCATCATCCGAACCTTTTCCATATTGTCGAGCTTAAAGCGTTTTCGGATATAGGAAGACTCCAGGAGTTGCAATACCTTTTCGGAAGTAAAATCGTTTTCGTCCAATTGCAGCAACAGCCGCAGTGCATTGTATATCGTGTCGCCGTCGGCAACGGACACGTCGGCAATCCGATACTTAAATCTATAGGGAGCGTTGTCAAACACCGCGCGGATATATGGTTCGTACTTGTCGATGTCACCCACCATGACCGAAATATCGCGCGCCGACAAAGACACATTTTTATTGTCCACCAGATGCACCAGATATTGGTAAAGAGCTTCCACTTCCGCCGCAATCGTATAACAGGAATGGATGCTCACTGTTTCGTCTTCCAAATCCTCCTTGGTAACGGCAATATTTTCGTCGGAGTTGTTGTAAAAGATATTGGCTTGCAGCTTGTGCAGCAAGCTGTCTTCTTTCGGTACGACGACATGGGAATCGTTGTAGTTGTTGATAACGTCGTCATAGCGGAACAACAGCCGAAACGTATTCTGCAAAACCTTTCCCCAGTTGGTCAAAAGGGGGTTTCCGGTCAGGAAAAATGCGTCCTTGTTGCGTTTGTGGCTGCGCCATTTGGCGATTTGTTTGTCGCTCGCGTCGTCCATCCAGTAAATCTGCGGCGCGGGATTGAGCAGGAAAAAATGTACGTCTACCACGTCCGCGACCTGCTTCAGTATGTCGAGGTGGTAGTTGGTAAAAATGGAAAGCCCAAACAGGTAGATTCTCGGCAATGCCTTCTGCAGGCGTTGGCGTGATTCCGTTTTTTGGATATTGTCATGGATAAATGCCTTGACCAAAGTCTTGTCCTGTATGTCTTTGGGTGTTTCGGATTTTATTTTTTTCCAGAGAAACTCCTGCCATTCCTGGGGTTGGTAATGTTGCCGTATCGGCGTGTCGTTCCATTCCGCGACGACATTTTGGCGATAGAGTTGGTATTGGTCAAACAAGTCCGCGACCTTGGTCGCCATGCCCATGCGTTTGCGGTCGCGCTCGTGCGGTGGATTTTGGAAATAGGAAACCTGCCCGGGAAAATGCTCCGCAAAATCCCTGTCGCCCAATGCCTTATACAGCAGCCAGATAAGGCTTTCACGTGAAATCGTCTCCTTGTAGGCCCCGCCCGACAACTGAAAAATGCGGAACACAATATCGTTGGGCGACACGAAATGGATATTGGCGGCAATGCCGATTTTTTGCGCAATATACTCCCGCAGCCAAAGATTGATGCCCTCGGTCTGTGTCACGATGGTGATAGGCGCGAACACGTTTTTCTTGCCCGCATCGATTTTTCGGACGAGTTCGTCGGCGAGCATTTCCAGCGCATTGGAGACTTCCAGGTGTAGTGACATAGCGGCAAGTTAGGACAAAAACATAGTGTCCGTAGGTAAAAATCATCTGCATTGGAGAATTTGCTTTTTTTACTTCTACCACTCTGTTTAAAGCATTGATTATGAAACATTTCTCCATGGCAGAACTTTTAAAAAAGTCAACAAAAATTTTGGAGGATAACAAATACGCGTCTATCTTTGCACTCCCAATCTAAGGGATTGCCCGATAGTATAATGGTTAGTACAACGGTTTTTGGTACCGTTTGTCTTGGTTCGAATCCAGGTCGGGCAACGCAAAAGCACCAGAATCGTTCCTGTCCAATAGTATAACGGTAGTACTTCAGATTCTGGCTCTGATAGTCTTGGTTCGAATCCAGGTTGGACAACAAAAAAGCACGCTTTTCAACGTGCTTTTTTTCATATAGTTCAGTATCTTGTCTTGTCCGTTTTACTGTCCCAAAGCTGGAATACCTTCAACGCTTCCTTTTTGTCCAAGGCAATCATCGGTATTTTGCGTTGCGCCATAGGTAACCGCAATTCATCGTAGATAAAGGAATCATCAAATCCGATATGGGCAGCATCCGTCTTGTCGTTAGCGTAAAAAACACGGTCGGGACGTGCCCAGTAGATGGCACCGAGACACATAGGGCAGGGTTCGCATGAAGTGTACAGGTCGCACCCTGCCAACTGGAAGGTTCCCAGTCGTTGGCAGGCATCCCTTATCGCCATGACTTCTGCATGCGCCGTAGGGTCATGGGTAGCCAACACGCTGTTCCAGCCACGACCGACGACGCTACCGTCTTTAACGATGACACAGCCGAATGGGCCGCCCTCCCCTTTTTGCATGTGCTCCCGACTGAGAGCCACCGCTTCCTGCATATATTGATTATCTGGTTCCATAATGATATACTGTGATTTGTGGGACTCAACCTAGGCAATCGCCATCAGGTCCTCTTTTTCTCTCAACATCTTGATATGTTCAATGCCAGCCTCCATATAGACACCGCTGACCTGTAGGAAGCCGAAGGACGCGTAAAATCTTTTAAGTAATACTGTGCACTTATCTTGATGGCTACACGCCCAAACAGCTTTTGCGCTTCGTCGATGGCAGTGCGTACAAGCTGTTTGCCGACACCATTGCCACGGTAAGTCCGTCGGCAGGCGATACGCCCAATGGAAGCCTCCGGATAGGAAAACCCGGGACGAAGCAGCCTGGCATAAGCGACCAATATGTCTTGGTCCCAAAACATCAGATGGTGGCATTCCAAATCCTTGAAATCCGTTTCCTTCTCGTCACAACGCTGCTCCACCCAAAACACCTCGTCCCGAATGTCCCAGATATGGTAGAGCTCCGCCAAACTCAGTTCCGTAAAATATTTGCAACGAATGTCCATACTACAAAGTAAAAAGGAAAAAAGCAAAAGGGAAAATAAAGTGGCGTTTGTAGAGAGAGATACACGATTGTGCGTATGCTCCCATGGTTCGTGTGGACACGAACCATGGGAGCTATTTTTGTTTTTTATTTTTCTTTTTGCATTTGTATCTAACGAATCGGTGTCGACTTGCCGTCATCGTCCACGGCGACCATCGTAAAATAGCCTTCGATGGCTTTTTCCCTATTGGTGGTATACATCTCCTCTACGTAGATTTCCACAAAGATGCGAATGCTGGTACGGCCAACATGCACCGCCCTACCGATGGATTCGATGATAGTAGAATTGGGAATCGGTTTGAAAAACTTTACATCGTCGGTGGAAACCGTGACAAATTTTTGGCGGCAAAACCGCGTTGCCGATATAAATGCGATATCATCCATGATTGTCAGTGCCGCGCCACCAAAAAGCGTGTTGTGGTGGTTGGTCTGGTTGGTATAAATGGTTTTAAAGGAACGAACTTCGCATGACGCTATGCGTGCTTCCAGATTGTCTATCATGTTCATCTAAGTTAAAAAGCAAAAGTAAAAAATAAAAAAGCCGAAAGCTGGAAAAAAACATGCCTTCCCTTGCTTATAATACTATAAGCTACATAAAAAAATGAACACTTGAGCATCATTCCCGTATCGCCTTAGGCAAGAGGAAACTGTAGTTCCGCGACCGCCAAGCAGCCACCGTAGGTGAACAAAGCGAACAAAAAGCTAACCCGTTACATGCTGTTCCCGCCTTCGCCTATCGTGTGGACACAAATAGGTATAACTTTGTGGGATGAATGAACGAGGATTGACGGATCTGGAGGACATAAGACTGGTATACCGGGGGAACAACCTTATGCAAGACCTGTTCCGCAAGGGAG
>JASGDY010000109.1:0-6474 GCA_047606825.1 Chitinophagaceae bacterium | reverse complement strand
TCGAGTCGACTCTTTTACATGGATGGATAACGGATGTGACATTGTATAGTTATAATATAGTCCAAATGTACGAAAAAAATTATTCCCAAAAAAATATTGGACTGTATCTTATTTATAAATAGTATAAATTATTCAATCCGCCACTTTTCATTCGCCTTATTCCAGCCCTCCACTTCTACCGCAATACCCGAATGTCCTTCGGGGTAGTCGATATGCACCGTCTGACTAGCTCCCGGCAAAACGCTTACATAGTTGTCGCTATAAAAACTCGGCAACAGTCTTTCGCCGGATTTTTGGTCAACGATGGACAGACGGTTAAAGAATGCGACAGGCGCATTGGCGGGATTGGACAATTCCACGTCCACGCTGCCATCCTTTATTTTGTTGACTTTTACACGCAGTTGCGACTTAGGCAATTTATTCAAACCCGTATATTGTCCGTCCTTGTTGGACAGCCAGTAAATATTTTCGTCCAATAGTTGTTTTTGTTCGTTTAATAATTGCACGACGACAAAGCCGCCGTCATTGGCCGTCAAACCTTCTATATTGGGTTTTATGGAAAGGATTTTCTTTGTATTCTGCGGCACCAGGTCGGTGAAAGCCTGTGTCAGTAAGGAATCCTTGCCATCGATACTATAATATTTCACGGCGAGCATGACATTGCTGCGGTGTTCGTAAGTATTGTTGGCAATATAGATGCAGCTGTCGGCGGGACTATACATGCCATGCAAAACAGCACCTGCTTTTTTCAAACCATACAGACACGCATTGGGGTCGAGATAATAGTCGTACATCTGTCCACGCAAGGCCGTCCAGGGGTTTTGCGTCTTCCAGATGATGATACCTGTGTACCAGTCCCACTGATGCCCGAGAAAACCTTCTATCAAAGCACGATACTGGTCATAGTTGACCAACTGCGCCTTGTTGGCAAACTCTTCCAAATCCTTAGGCTTGCCATAAGCATTGACACTGTTGCCATAGCCGATATATTTGTGGTAAGTCCATACGGAATCCTGCACGGCCTCCCTGCCGGGCGTTTCCTGCGGAACCACCCAGTTTTCCTTAGGCAGAAAACGTCTGAGTGAAGCCATGTCGCCCACGCCAACCGAACCGATTTCGGAATTGAAAGGCCATGTGCGGTAATTCCAGAAATAAGGCAAAGTCTGTATGCCATAAGGACCGTCGCCATTGCCGCCAATAGAATTATAAGACATGCTATCGGAATTGGAATAGTCGATAAACCAACGACTGCCGTCCAACAGCGGCATCAGCGAGTCCTTCAACGCATGGTGTATATCGGATGCCAACGTAATCTCGTTGCCGCCGCACCAAATCGCCAAAGACGGGTAGTTGCGTACCATGCGTATCATGTCCGCCGCGGACTCAACGAACAACTGATGGTCGTCGGGATATTGGCGGCGCGTCCATTGGTCTTCCAGTTTTTTCGGGTCAATCCAGCGTCCGTTGCAGTCGCCCGAACCCCAAAAGTCCTGCATGACCAGCATACCGTATCGGTCGCAAGCTTCATAAAATTCCGGTCTTTCGGTCAATGCGCCGCCCCAAACCCTAATAAGATTGAGGTTCATATCGCGATGGAACCGTACTTCCGCATCATATCTTTCCTTGCTGAAACGCAGCATCTGGTCGGAAATAATCCAGTTGCCGCCACGTACAAATACGCGCTGTCCGTTGACGGATATTTCCATACTTTGCGTATGCGCGTTCCAATAGTTCTTGATTTCGCGGATGCCGGTTTCAATCGCTTGCAAGTTGTCCGTGCTGCTGTCTTTCCGCTCCACAAAACCGATGTAAGAAGTATAAAGGTTTTGCGGGCCGTAGGTATTGGGCCACCATAGCCTGGGATTGTTGATTTGGATGTTGTCGAGTTTGACGGTTCTTTTTTCCTTGGGGTTGAGCGTTATCGGCACGTAGACCGTCTGGTCGGCGATTTGATATTTCAGGAAACCCTTGATGGTATTGGCGGAAGTGTTGTTGACAAGTGCTCCCACTTCCACAAAAGCCGGCGCCTGGAAACCCTGCGGTTGGCGCACGCCGGGAACGGTGGTGACGATATGCGGATTTTCGACAGAGACCGCACCTGTTTTCTCAATCGTCACTTTGTCCCAAATGCCTGTGTTGCGGTCGCGGATAGGCTGTATCCAGTCCCAGCCCGCCACATATTGGTGCGCAACATTTTTGGCAATGATGCCGTCGCCGCCCTGTCCACCATTGGGATTGCCAACATTGTCCGGCGGAAAAACAACAACCGCCAACCGATTGTTTCCCGACTTGTCCAACAGCGAAGTGATATTGTAACGCTGCCGCAAAAACATTCCTTTAAAAACTTCCTGGTTGAGTTTTTTACCGTTGAGATACACGTCGCAACTATAATTGATGCCGCGCAGGTTAAGCCAGACCTGGCTGTTTCCTTCGGCGGGCAATTCCTTGAAATCCTTGCAAAACCAATAGGTGTAGGTTTCCCTTCCGGTAAAATAAATATCCGGAATCTTGTCATTGTTCATCCCGAAAAAAGGGTCGGGAACCTTTTTGTTTTCCAACAAAGTCGTCAGCACGGTACCGGGGACGACGGCGGGCATCCAGTTTTTAAGGGAAAAACGATGCAGCGACAACTGCGTTCCGTCCACGTGCACTTCCGCAATGTTTTTGCAGAACCAACCCTCGTCCAGTTCATAACTTTTTTGCGCAAACATCGTAGCAATAAACGCTACAAAAAACAAGAAGGTCAATAAGATTCTTTTCATTCTGTTATTTTTTTATTTAGTTTTCTATTGTCAATAATCAATGGTCAGTCGTTGACAGTAACATGAAACCTGCAACCTGTAATAAAACAATTCTAAACATGGTGGTACTTCTCCCCTTTCAAAATCGTACACGCACGATACACTTGTTCGCTCAATATCAAACGCGCCAGCATGTGCGGAAACACCAACCTGGAGAGGCTCCACACAAAATCGGCTCTTTTAAAGACCAAGTCATCCACACCAAACGCACCCCCAATAAGAAAAACCAACCGCTTGCTACTCTGGTTGGCATATTGCTGTATGGCATTGGCGAGACCCGGCGAATCCAGCATCTTTCCCCTTTCATCCAATAAGATTAGAATATCATCGGATTGCAGACTGTCCAATATTGTTTTTGCTTCCTGTTTTTTCAATTGCTCCACGGAAAGCGAAACCGCATTTTTTAAGGGTGCGATGATTTTCCATTCGCAGGAGAAATAGTTGTTGACACGTTTGGTAAAATCCTCAATGCCGCTGCTGACGTAGTTTTCATGCGGTTTGCCGATGGACCAGAACTGCAATTTCATCTTTTTAATTTGATAATTTGATGATTTGGTAATTTGATAATCATATTTGAATATTTAAAAAATATAGTTGTAATTCTTATAGTTCACACTGGATAAAAACACACTATACTTTTTATTAAAAAGAAACATAAACATAACCTGTGAACACCTTTCCGTCATTCCCGCGTAGGCGGGAATCTGGTATATGCTAATAGGAGATTCTCGCCTACGCGGGAATGACGGCTACCGTTTTCATTATTTAGTTACATGTTCATAGCTTAGGTTCACGTCGCTGGCGCACGCGTGTCCCAGCCACAAAACCACTTTCAACTTTCCACTTTCAACTCTTAATCAACGCCTTTATTTCATTGAGCTTCAGCAATGCTTCCACAGGGGTCAAACGGTTGATGTCTATATCTTCCAACTGTTTCCTTATCTGTTCGTAGGTATCGGTATAGCTGTCAAAAATCGACAACTGCAATTCCGAATTTTGGTTCACGGCAGGTAATGCCGCGAGCGACGATGCAATATTGTTTTCACGGTTGGCATCTTTGCTTTCCAGTTCTTTCAATATTTCGTTGGCGCGGTTGACCAGTTCCGTAGGCATGCCCGCGATACGCGCGACATGTATACCAAAACTATGTTTGCTGCCCCCCAACGCCAATTTGCGCAGGAAGATAATCTTGCCACCGATTTCCTTGTTGGTCACATGATAGTTGACGACGCCGGGCAACCTTTCCTCCAGATTGTTGAGTTCATGGTAATGCGTCGCAAAAAAAGTCTTGGGTTTGAAAGGCGAACCATGCAGGTATTCCACGATACTCCACGCAATGGAAATGCCGTCATAAGTCGAAGTGCCGCGCCCAATTTCGTCCAGCAAAATCAAACTACGTTTGGAAATATTGTTGATGATACTCGCCGTTTCATTCATCTCGACCATGAACGTGGACTCGCCGCCGCTCAGGTTGTCGCTCGCACCCACGCGCGTGAAAATCTTGTCCGTCAAAGGAATCTTCGCTGACGACGCAGGAACAAAACTACCGATATGCGCCATCAACGTAACCAATGCCGTCTGCCGCAACAGCGCACTTTTACCGCTCATATTGGGTCCCGTGAGGATGATGACCTGCGTGTGGTCCGGATCGAGCAGAATATCGTTGGCGATATAATGCTGGTCGGCGGGGAGGAATCGCTCGATGACCGGATGGCGCGCTTCCTTCAAGTCCAAGCGACAGCCGTCATGCACTTCGGGCAGACTATACCGGTATTGCAACGCATTCTGCGCAAAGCAGGTCAGGACGTCCAATATCGCCAACACGCTCGCATTGACTTGTATTGGAGCGATATAATCCTGCAACTCAAGTAAAATGCGGTCGTAAATCGTCGCTTCTATTTGCAGGATTTTGTCTTCTGCGCCGGTGATTTTTTCCTCGTATTCCTTAAGCTCCGGCGTGATGTAGCGCTCGGCGTTGGTCAATGTCTGTTTGCGAATCCACGTTTCGGGAACCTTGTCTTTGTGCAGGTTGGTCACCTCGAGATAGTAACCAAACACATTGTTGAAACCGATTTTCAGGGAGGATATTCCCGTTCTTTCGCCTTCACGTTGCTGTATCTCTAGGAGATATTCCTTTCCGTTTTGGGCGATATTGCGGAGCTCGTCCAGTTCCGCGTTGACACCTTCCTTGATGACATTGCCTTTGGAAGCGGCGATGGGTGGGTTTTCGTTGAGTTCGTTGTTGATTTTTTCAACGATGTAGTTACAGGGGTTGATAGCGTCGGACAAGCGTCTGAGATAAGCGTTGTCCGCCTTGCCCAGTAAGGATTTCACCGTTTCGGCGTATTCCAGTCCTTTGGAAAGTTGCACGACCTCGCGCGGGTTTATTTTTTTCAAAGGGATTTTGCTGACCAGCCTTTCCACGTCGCCCGCCTGTTTGACAAGTTGCCTGATTCCACTGCGCAAATCTGTTTCCTTGACAAAAAAAGCGACCGTATCGAGGCGTTCCTGAATCTTTTGGATATCGCGCAAAGGCAATACAATCCAGCGTTTCAGCAGACGCGAACCCATCGGGCTGATGGTGTTGTCGAGGACTTTGAGGAGGTTGTTGTTTTCCTGTTGGCCATTGCCCAAAAGTTCAAGATTGCGAATCGTGAACTGGTCCATCCACAGATAGTCGTCGCGTTCGATGCGCTGCATCTGTGTGATGTGTTGTAGGTTGGGGTGTTCCGTTTCTTTTAAATAATACAAAATCGCACCCGCCGCAACGATGCCCGAATGCATCTTCTCAATGCCAAAACCCTTGAGCGAATGCGTCTGGAAATGCTTCAGCAACGTCTCGGTCGCAAATGCCTCGTCAAAAATCCAACTGTCCAAAGTATAAGTGTAGAACGCGTTGCCGAAGACTTGCTTGAAATGTTTCTGGTAGCTCCTTTGGAAAATGACTTCCGAAGGTTTGAGGCTCAGGACGAGTTTTTCGACATACTCCTGGTCGCCTTCCGCCGCAAAAAATTCGCCGGTGGTAATATCGACGAAAGCCACGCCGATATTGCCTTTTTCGGTAAAAAATATCGCCGCGAGGAAATTGTTGCTGTTGTTGTCGAGCATCTTGTCGCTGGTCGCGATGCCGGGCGTCACGAGCTCTGTCACGCCGCGTTTGACAAGACCTTTGGCCGTTTTCGGGTCTTCCAGTTGGTCCACGATGGCGACGCGGTAGCCCGCCTTGACGAGCTTGTGCAGGTACGTGTCCAACGCATGGTGCGGAAATCCAGCCAAGTCCGGCGCATCGGGGTTGGAACTGCTCCTTTTGGTCAACGTAATACCCAGAATCTGCGACGCACGGATAGCGTCCTCCGCAAAGGTTTCGTAAAAATCCCCAACCCTGAACAGCAGAATCGCGTCAGGATATTTTTGCTTGATTGCCTTGTGCTGTTGCATCATGGGCGTTTCGGATGCCACTTTTGCCATGTGGCGAAGATAAACCGACAACGGCGAACCGTCAATAGCGAATAATTATATCGTTTCAAAAATTAATCAATATTGACTATATTGCAGGGTATTTTTAAGGAAAAAGGCAAAAATAAAAAGTAAAAAACATAATAAAACAAGTAAACAGCTTAACCGCTGGCGCACGCGTGTCGCGTGTGCTCTAATATGCTGAGGCACACGCGAC
>JASGDY010000108.1:0-23204 GCA_047606825.1 Chitinophagaceae bacterium | reverse complement strand
CGTGAAGGTCTCCGCCTTGGACTGTTTGTGCTTCCCTTTAGGGATAACCCCTACGTAGGCTTCCCAGAAATCCGTCATTACCTGCCCGATGTCCTTGTCCTTCATTTTTGCCCAGAGTTTTTTGCAGGACGCCCTGTCCCTTTTGCCAAGAACAAAATCGACGAACCGTTTGCCGTACCTGTCAACAGCAATCCAGACCCAAACGTAGTTTTTTTTGACCCGACATAAGTGTGCATCTCGTCCATTTCCGCCACTTCGACCGCCTTCTCGCTGCGCAGCTCTTCCGCCTGCTTTCCGTATTTCTTTACCCAGTTCATCACCGAAACGTGGCTTACTTTCAGTATCCTGCCGATGGAATTGAACCCGAGACCCTCCAGGTACATCGCAAGTGCCAACCGCTTCGTCTCTGCCGCAATCGCAGTGGACTTTTGCATGACCGTGTAGTCGTATTTGCAGTTCTTGCAGCGGTAGCGGGCACGGCCCCGGATATGTCCGTTTTTGACTCGTTCGGGGCTTTTGCATTTGGGGCAATGGTCTATCATTTTACTTTTTCACAAATGTAGTAAAATATAGCATTCTTTAGTTACTAATGCCCAAATAAGGATGATCTTTCAATGATCGCTGACAAGTTTTTTGCAAACTTACGACACTATCTAATTTTTTTAACGACAAGCTCTGATAGAATAATCTGTTCTTTTCAATGTGAGGTTAGGGTTGTAGAAGGGGTCGTTTTGCAATACCATGCCCCATCTTGACAGCATCAGATTGACTTCCTGATCGGCTCTTGCCTGTTTCTTAGGTGTGTCGTCCTGTCCCCGGCTTTTGGATTCATGGTGTCTCAACAACGCAAACGGCGTAAAGACATTCCTGTAGCCTGCCATCCTGACCTTGAGGCACAGGTCCACGTCGTTAAACGCCACTTTGAGTCCTTCCGCATCCAGTCCGCCCACTTCGTTGAAAACAGCTTTCCTTACCAGCAAAGCCGCGGCGGTAACGGCACTTACGTTGTGGACTATCTTCAATAGGTCATAGTAACCACCGTCGTCACTTTCGCTAAATCGATGTGCATGGTCGGCAAGTCCTCCTATACCGAGTACCACGCCTGCATGTTGCACCGTGCCGTCGGGGTACAACAGCTTGGCACCGACACACCCGACATCGGGTCGTATGGCATGGCTCACCATCTCCGTCAACCAATCTTCCTGCAAGACCTCCGTGTCATTGTTGAGAAGGCCGATAATGGATCCTTTGGCATGTGTCACAGCCATGTTATTGATGGCCGAATAATTGAATACGTCGTCATACACAATGACACGGACATTGGGAAGCTGTCGCAGCTCTTCTAGATAGCGTAGCGTCTCCGGATCCGTAGATTGGTTGTCTACGACAATCAGTTCATAGTGGTGATAGGATGTCTTGTTGAAAATGGAGTCTATGCAATTTTTCAAGTCGCTGTAACCGTCCCGCGTCCCAATGATAACGCTTACCAAAGGCAGTGGGTCTGGAAGTGGCCAGCGTGTCCTATACCTGCCGTCATCGAGCAGGGTTACTTTGGCACCATAACCGTTGCTGTCAAAGAAATCCTGCAAAGCCCTCTGTGCGGCTACGGTGGCATAGGATTTGTTTGCGTGCGTACTCGCCGTGGAATTGGGCGTCATCCGCCAATGGTATAAAACACTGGGGATATGGACGATGTCCTTTTCCCAGTCCAGCTTCGCTATTGCCCTTAATACCAAATCGTAGTCCTGACTGCCTTCATATCCTGGGCGAAGTCCACCGACCTTGTCGACGAGGGACTTTTTGTATGCAACGAGATGGCAGATGTAGTTTTGGGAAAACAAGCGGTCGGGCGAAAATTCCGGTTTGAAATAAGGTTCTGTACGTCTGCCATATTCATCCAGCTTGTCTTCATCGGAATAGAGGACTTGTGCCTGCGGGTTTTCGGCTATTGCCATTGCCAACTCCTGCAATGCCGTCGGTGCCAGCTCGTCGTCATGGTCGAGGAACAGGACATATTCACCTTTGGCCAATGCCAGTGCAGAATTGCTTGCATGGGAGATATGTCCGTTTTCCGTTCTGTAAACAACGTCGATACGGGAATCTTTTTTCTGGAAATGCCTAAGTACGAAAAGGGTCGACTGGTTGGTGGACGCATCGTCGGCAATGCAAAGCTGCCAGTCGGCATAAGTCTGGTTCAGGACAGATTTGATGCAGGCCATCAGTAATTCCATGGACGTATTGTAGGCAGGAACTATAATAGAAAACTTGGTCCGTTGATGGGATAGCGTGTCCGTATCAGTGCCATTGCGTAGATTTGCTATGTGAGACGCCTCTATCGTCTCCTGCCATTCTTCATAAGATATATAATCGCTTTCCCCCATATTTTTTATCGCATCTATATCCTTATAGTCCTGGTAGCAGTGGTTTTCCGTCCTCCCATACAGTTCATAGTAGGCCAATGGTGTATATTCGGAGTCTTCCACCTCTTTATATTGCTCTTGGTAGAGTTGCGCATGGAACAATGGACTTGGGAGGCGTCCGTCCTTGCCATACAGTGCATAATGCATCTGTGGGGAAAAACCGGAATAGGTGACGTCAAAATATTTTTTGCAATACCAATCTGCGTCAAACAAAGGGGACTCTGCAATAATCTGGGCATGTTTCAAAGCCGTATGGTATCTTCTTCGTTCTTGTCCGAGCTTACCTTTTAATGCGGCACGTATATAGCCGATATACTTGGTCAATGACCTTTTCAGCTTGGGATGCTTGCGTAGATAATGTCGCAGGGAGTCTTTGTCCAAGGACTGTACCTGCGTGTCGACCAGCCATATATTATCATTCAAGATTTCTATTTCCTTTTCATGGGCATCGGCTAGTAGGCTATGAGCCTCCTTTTCCATGAGTAGCTCCTGCTGGTACACCGTTTCCTCCATTTCCAACTCTTCCTCTAGCAATGCCACTTCCTTTTTGTGTGCATCGTCCAGCAACATGGTCTGCCGTACCAATTCCCAGCGTTCGCCGATTGTCGCAAAAAGCTGTTTTACCAAAAAGGCCTCGCTCTCCGGCATGGAGAAGAGCGGGCACAGATTTTCCGGGCACACCTTTCCCACCTGGAGTATCCCCAGGCCGTGTCCGTGCAGGAAATGAAAATGCGGATAGTGGGTAGACTGTTCTTCCCATAGTTTCCACACGCCGAACCCTTCCTGTTTTTCGTTGGTGTCATGGAAAAGTACAATTCCTCTGTCGCTTAACTTGGGCAACCACCTCTCAAAGTCTCGTTTCGCAGCATCGTATGTATGGTGGCCGTCAATGTGCAACAGGTCTATGGACTTGTCCTCAAACAACGAAACCGCTTCGTCAAAAGTGGACTTGACCAAAGTGGAAAAAGAAGAAAAATGCGTCTGGTTGAATGAGGCAAGGTCGTCGTAGACATCACTCCCATAGTAGCCAGCCTGTGCGTCGCCTTGCCATGTATCGATAGCATAGCATTTCGTCGACAGACCTGCATGGTTGACGGCATTGCAAAATGCGGCATAGGAAACACCCGTATGCGATCCAAGCTCCACAAACACCTTGGGGCTGCAAACCATGACCGCCCAATGTGCAAAAGGAATATGGCTCACCCATGCTGAATGTTTCTCAATACGGACAGGCTCCCACAGAAGTGATTCAAAATAGGGTAGGCTGCTTACGTTCAATTCCGACGATTCCTGTTTTTCCATCATGCTGTGTGCGTCATTTTCATATTTATATTTCGTTTTCGATTGCCCGTTCTTTTGATGATAGACATTACATTACATTCGGCGAGTCCGCGCTGGACATGGGACTTACACGAAAACTATATGTGGGATTTCCAATCAGTGGAAAATCCGTTGGGCAAGAGGTTCGTTCTATGCTTTTGGGATACATGGCATGGGTATACCACCACCTTATCCTAAAAGCCTTTAGACAAGACTTATGGGCGTAGTGCTTCATTTTTGTGATAATGAAAACTGATTTAAACTTTTCTAGGAATAAAAGATAGATACAAGAATGAAAATAAATCCGAGAAGTAGAGCCTTAGTCCAGCAACCTCGTCCTTAATTTCTATGAAATAGCCCAAAAAGTTTAAACAACTTCCTCGATATGTCAAAAGACAATATTTCGTCTATAAAGCCAAGGTATCCTGATACACGCTCCAGTATTTCCTTGCCGCTTCATCCCACGAAAACTGTCCTGCGTGTTCCGCGATTTCCTGTGCCCTGTTGGCCGTGGTGTTGTAGTGGTCAAGGTCGTCCATCGTTTTTTGCGCCATGTATTCCGGTTCGAAGTTGTCGAAATAATAAGCTGCATCGCCACCGATTTCAGGTAGGGACGTAAACTTGGACAGGAACGTGGGCTTGCCGTAGTGCATGGCTTCCAGTACTGGCAGCCCAAACCCTTCGGTCAAGGAAGTAAACGGCAGCCCCAGACAGTTTTTGAGGTACCAGTTTTTCTCCCCGTCCGATATGCTGCCGATAAGGCTCACGCGTCGGCTCACGCCGAGACGCCTCGCCATCTCCCATATCTTCTGGCAATAAGCCGTATCCGTATGCTCTCCTGCGATGATGAGCTGGAAATCGTTTTTCAGCAACATGGAAGGCAACACCTTGAAGTTTTTCTTTTCCAGTATCGTTCCGACGGTAAAGAAGAACGAGCGTCCCGGTTTGCGTATGGGTGGGTATATCGCTGAATTCGTCGTGATATTACAGCCATTGTAGATGACGTGTATCTTATTTTCGTCAATATCACAATAACGAAGTATTTCAGAACGTACAAACTGGGATATGGCCACGACCACATCGGCATGGTCTATTTTGCGTTGTATGTCCGCCATCAGTCTCCGTTTCTTGCGTTCAGAATAATCGTCACGGTACATGAAGTTGAAGTCGTGTATGGTGAAGACAATCTTTCCGCCGAAAGTATAGGGGAAATACCTGGAATTCTGGTAGGTGCAGTGCCAAAGGTCAAACTGGCTTTTTCTAGGCAGATAGAACTTGTGCACGGAACGCAGGTCATAGATGTCATAGTTCTTTTCCCGGTAAAACGGTGCCACATTTTCTGTCGCCATCAGTGTGATGTTACGCGGTTCCACATCGGGAAGGCTGCCAACCGCGTTAATCAGTTGCGCGCAATAATGAAGCAACCCATTATGCTGGGAATACTTCATCCGCTCTATATCTATCAATATTCTGCCCATTAAACTTTGCGCTAGGTGACCAATTGGGATAACCTTGACTACAGTCCCATACGTATGCCATACACGGAACGTTGGGTCAAAGTAAAAGATTTTATTTTTTCGAAAAGACAAATAACACGCCTAAATTGCCTAAAACGAACATTTATATACTTTTATTCACAGTTGACTTTTTTTAACAGTCTATGCCTTGCGGTTATGTTATCGCTAGCAATACCATGAAAAAAGGAAAAGCTATCTCCTATAACAGAGATAGCTTTTCCGGCCATGAAAATATAATATTCCAACTGATGGGCTTAACCGCAATCAGCCAACTATTTTGTCGCGCCCTTGATGTCCAGTGTCAGCTCGATGTCCTTGCCAATCATCCAGTCCGCAGGATTACCTGTTGCCCCATACTTCAGACCCCAAGCAGTGCGTTCTACCGAGAACTTGGCTTGCAGGTCGGCCTTGCCGTCTGCAATCTTGATGATGGCCGGGAACGTCACGTTGACCGTGGAATCCTTGATAGTCAGGTTGCCGCTTACCACATTGGTAGCACCCGGCAACAGACTTTTGGTCTTGGTAGAGTCAAAAGTTTCCACCTTGGTAATGGCAAATTTGACGGTAGGATATTTCGCCGCGTCAAAGAAGTCCGGGCTCTTCAGGTGGTTGGCAAGGTCTTCCGGTTTTTTGTCGGATTCCTTGATAGAAGCGGGGTTCACTGCCAGCGAGCTAAGGTTGACCGTAAAAGAGCCGGCAGCAATGTTGCCATTGTCTACGGTAAAGTCACCCACAGCCACTTTCAGTGTGCCATAACGAGGGTTAAGACCGCCTTTATGTGCGGCTCTCCAGCCAATCGAGCTGGCCGTGGTGTCGACTGTGTACGACGTGCCGGCAGCTTTGCTTACTTCCTGCGCCTCGGACGTGGACGCGTTGTCTGCTTTTGGCGTGTTGTTGCAAGCAGCCAAAACGGCCAATACGGATAAGGCCAATAATGCTTTTTTCATTTGTTTTGTTTTTAAATTTGACGCAAAGATAGGAGTTTGTTTGTTGCAACAAATAAGTCCGTGTCTATTTTTTGTAAAAAAAACGAGGCTCCCCAAAAGGAGAACCTCGAAAAAAATGAAACGAAGGTAAGGGAAATAAGGAAAAAACAAAAACACGACCGATTATTCCGATTGTAGAGACGGGGTATGTCCTGTCTCTACAATATAGCATCCCGCCGTTCCTCCAACCAGAACAAGATTCCATGTGTACCCAAAAAATTTCGTGTACGTTTGTACCCATAATACCTGTTATGCAGTTCAGTTTTTCATACCAAAAAAACAAAGCCATCCAAGGCCTCCGTTACCATTTCATCACACGTCCTGAAATCAAGGTGTTGATACTGGTCATCAATTTGTTTGCCATCGTTTCGGCCGTATTGTTTTACCTCAAGAAGATACAGCCGCAACCGTTCATATTGAGCTCGTTTATATGGGTCGTACTGTTGATTGTGTTCTGGTTTCTGCTGCCTTGGTACATCTACCGCAAGTCAGACACGTTCAAGGATCGTTTTGCCATGCGTGTCGTACCGTCCGGTGTCGAGCTTTCCAATGAACGTGGGCAAGTGTTCTGGGACTGGCAGCAGTTCAGCAGCTATTTCGAAAGTCCGGGGTTCATACACCTGTATTTCAACACGCGCTCCTTTTTCTTGGTTCCCAAAGACAACCTTTCCGCAGAGCAGCTTGCCGAGATCAGAACCCTGCTGCGGGAAAACATAAAGACGGGGAAATAATAGGAGGGTTGAGGGAAATTTGAAGACTTGAAAATAAGCCAGGCAACCGGCTTTAAGCTTTTCCGGCTATATCA
The DNA here is from genome assembly GCA_047606825.1 of Chitinophagaceae bacterium. Classification (GTDB taxonomy): domain Bacteria; phylum Bacteroidota; class Bacteroidia; order Chitinophagales; family Chitinophagaceae; genus Rhizosphaericola. The sequence goes on along the minus strand of JASGDY010000108.1, from coordinate 16,156 downwards.
CAACAACGTTTTTTCCATCGCGTAATGCGGAATGCCGACTTCCTCAAACTCCTCGCCGACCATGCGGTAGCCTAACTTTTTGTAGAAGCCGAGTGCCACTTGGCGGGCATGCAGTACGATTTTTTTCCCGGTTATTTTTGTTACATAGTTTTCTAAAAAAGCAACCAGCTCCGTTCCGACATTCCGTCCCTGCATGTCGGGCGCCACTGCCATCTGCCGGAGTTGGTAGACACCCTCGCCCATGACCGTTAGCTGACAGCAACCGATCAACTCTCCGTCCAAAAAGCAACCAAACAATACGTCTTTTTCATCTTTTTGAAGATATTCTGGCGTGAAACGCAGTCCTAGCGGTGCCCGCAAAACGTCATAGCGCAGCTGCACCTGCTGTTCGTATTCGGGTGACTGATATGCGACGATGCGACATTCCTGCATGGTTTTCTCCTTTGTTTTTTTAAACTAAAAATGATTTTTCCGACCAAAATACAGCTACTGCTGCATAAATGAGCAATAAAAAACAAGAAGTTGCTTGTGAATTGTCTAAAAATTCTATTTTTGCGGCTGTAACTAAACTTATTTACAATGTCAGACATCGCAGCTAAAGTGAAAAAAATTATCGTTGACAAATTAGGTGTGGAAGAATCCGAAGTCACCAACGAGGCTTCTTTTACAAATGATTTGGGAGCAGATTCATTGGATACTGTTGAATTGATCATGGAATTCGAAAAAGAATTTAACATCTCTATCCCCGATGAACAGGCTGAGACCATCACCACTGTAGGTCAGGCGATTTCCTATTTGGAAGAACACGCCAAATAGTTTTTTTCGAATTCGAAAACAATATATCCGTCTGCTGGTTAGAGAGATTTAGCCTTGCGGACGGATTTATCTTACTTAGAACTTGTCAAATTGTATATGCAGCTTAAAAGAGTAGTCGTAACGGGGATGGGAGCCCTCACACCTATCGGGAACAATATTGAGGCATATTGGAATGGATTGGTCAATGGCGTTTCGGGAGCGGATTTTATCACCCTGTTCGATGCCACTAAATTCAAGACTCGTTTTGCTTGCGAAGTAAAAGACTTTAACCCTACTGATTTCCTCGATCGGAAGGAAGCACGTAAAATGGATCGTTTTGCTCAACTGGCGCTGGCAGCCAGCGACCAGGCGGTCAAGGATGCTGGGCTGAGCCTGGACAATATAGACCCTGACAGAGCAGGTGTTATCCTGGGTAGCGGTATCGGCGGTCTGCCGACCTTGCAACAGGAAATCATCGATTTTGCCAGAGGTGACGGTACGCCACGTTTCAGCCCGTTCTTCATTCCCAAGATGATACTGGACATGGCTCCCGGTCTCATCTCCATGCGTCATGGACTGAGAGGCCCCAACTACTCGACCGTAAGTGCCTGTGCAAGTAGCACGCACGCTATCGCCGATGCCTTTGACCAATTGAGGCTAGGCAAGGCCGACGTTATCCTTACCGGAGGTAGCGAAGCGGTCATCACGGAGGCAGCTATTGGCGGTTTTACGTCGATGCACGCCATGAGCGAGCGCAACGATGACCCCAAAACAGCTTCCAGGCCTTACGACAAAGACCGAGACGGTTTCGTCATGGGCGAGGCGGCTGCTATAATCGTACTGGAAGAGTTGGAACATGCGCTGGCCCGCGGCGCCAAGATATATTGCGAAATCGCCGGCGGTGGCGCATCTGCGGACGCCTACCACATCACGGCACCACATCCCGAAGGACTGGGTGCGCAGAACGTGATGAAAGCGGCACTCAGGGATGCCGGAATGCAGCCGACCGATATCGACTATATCAATACACACGGAACCTCCACGCCGTTGGGAGACGGGGGAGAGGTCAAGGCGATACAGAAAGTATTTGGAGAGCATGCCTACAACCTCAACATCAGCTCGACCAAGTCCATGACCGGACATTGCATCGGTGCTGCGGGCGTTGTGGAGGCCATCGCCTGTATATTGGCTGTCATCAACGATATCGTGCCTCCGACCATCAACCATTTCACCGATGACGATACGTTGGATCCCAAGTTGAACTTCACCTTCAACAAAGCGCAGAAAAGAACGGTGAACGCCGCCTTGAGCAATACCTTTGGGTTCGGTGGGCACAATGCCGCCGTCATCGTCAAGAAGTATGTCGCATCTTAACTTGCAATAACAATGCTGAAAGTCCATTAATGCGCCGCCATTAATGGGCTTCTTTATTTCATTCAATAGACACATATTGCATCTCCTAAAGCATATCTGGCTTCGTATCCTTAACCGGTCTGTATCCGACCGGGCAATTGCCAATATCCTCGGGATAAAACCCGGCAATAGGGCAATATATCGGCGTGCGCTTGTCCACCGATCCGTCAAGGAAGATCTGGTCGACAACAACGAAAGGCTCGAATACCTCGGCGATGCCATCCTGGGCGGCATTGTCGCGGACTATCTTTTTAAACATTACCCGTTCAGAAGCGAGGGTTTCCTCACCGAGATGCGCAGCAAGATGGTCAACCGCCAACAACTCAACGATATTGCCGTCAGGATGGGACTGAACAAAATAACCCAATACAACAGATACGACCATGCACTCCGCAACAGCCAGATTTTCGGAAATACCTTCGAGGCCATCGTTGGCGCCATCTACCTCGACAAAGGATATGCAAAAACACAACGATGGGTACTGCAACGTGTCATCAAACCCCATATCTTCGTGGACGAACTGGAATCAGCCGGCTACAACCAAAAGAACAGGCTGATAGGCTGGGCATCCAAAAACAACAGGACACTACGCTTTGATGTACTGGACCAGCAATACCACGGTGGTCGGAGGCAATTCAAGGTGGCGGTCATAGTGGACGACGAAACGGTCAGTACGGGTCTTGGCTTTTCCAAAAAGGAGGCCAGCGAGACCGCCGCCCAAAACGCCATCGAAAAATTACAGATTTAATCTAAGGCAAAATCAAAAATGCTCATTCTATATCGAATGAAGCCACAGCAATACAAAACGCCATTTTACACTTCACTTGACAATAAACGTTAACCAAAGCATATTGCATCTTTTTTTATTTTTACTTTTCAATATATACCCATGATAAATAAAGCCTTTTTAAGCAAAACAGGTATCCGTTGTTTTGCTTGCCTATGCCTGGTATGGGCCGTCTCCTGCACCAACGACAATACGCCTCAGCACAAGATAGACACTAGCAGTGTGGCCGTACCGCAGCACGACACTACGCATTACGATTCCAGCAAAAAGGAGGAGAGCCACATCCAGGCTGAGGACGACTCGATTCCGTTGGATTCGGCAAAAAAATATGTGTTCCTGACATTTGACGACGGCCCGCAGCCGGGCACCGACAACGTGATACAGTCCATCAAAGAAACCGGAACAAAAGCGAGCTTCTTCATGGTCGGCCTACACGCAACGTTTTCGCCGTTGATGCGTTCTTATGTGGACCAAATCAGGAGCGGCGCGCCCAGTTTCTGGTTGGCCAACCATAGCTATACGCATGCCTTCAACGACCGTTATCTGGCATTTTACCATCATCCGGCGGATGCCTACAACGATTTCATGCGCGCGGACTCTACGTTACATATACCAGAACATATATTCCGTTTCCCCGGCAACAATGCCTGGGTATTGGACAGCGGCAGGATGAGAGGCACCAAGCTCGTGCGCCCCGTCATGCATATCATGGACTCCATCGGCGGGCGCGTCATCGGCTGGGACGTGGAATGGCATTTCAAACGCAATCCGCACGGTGCCGGTTCCGTTCCGGTACAGAGTGCCGGATTGATGGCTCGGCAGCTCATCAATACTTTGGAAAAAAACGAAACCTATCGCAAAAAATGCATCGTCCTATTGGCGCACGACCGTATGTTCCACCTACCTAGTTACAAAGATTCGCTCGTGACCATGATCAACATCGTCAAGCAGGAACACCCGGAATACGTGTTTGAAACAGTGGAAAAATTGCGTCGGTAATTTTTTGTTGGCGGGTAGGGATGCTCAATCGTGCGTCCCTATCCGCCATACAATAAGCGAGAATAGCAGTGTGCTCAACTTTAAGAATAACTTCACGAGATTCTTCCTAACTTTATCTTCGCAAAAAAGTTTTTATCCCAAATCTTAATTCAAAAATCATATATCAAATGGCTTTATTCAATTCAGGCAACCCAACACTATCTGAAAAGATTTTTTCCAAATCGCTGGCGCAGGACGATTCTAGCGTCATGTCCGTAAAAGGTACCATGTCCAAATTTTTATTGCTTTTGTTCCTGACAATCGCAGGCGCCATCTATAGTTGGACGATGTACGATGCCGCAAAGTTTGACACGCTGACCGCCCTGACTTGGACAGGTGCCATTGGCGGGTTGGTATGTGTACTCGTGATGAGTTTCCGTCCACAGTCCTCCAAATACCTTGCGCCGTTGTACAGCGTATTGGAAGGATTTTTTCTGGGCGGGCTTTCCGTTATAGTCAATGCCGCGCTGGCAAAGAAATATCCCAACGTCGTGTTCATGGCGGTCGGCGTGACATTTGCTGTGGGGATAGCCATGTATTTGCTGTACACTTTCCGTGTCATCAAACCCACGCAGAAGTTCAAGTCCGTCATCATTTCTGCCACCTGCGGCATTGCATTGTTCTACCTGGCCAATATCGTTTTACGTCTTTTCCACGTCGACCTGCCGTTCATGTACGACGGCAGTCCTTTGGGTATCGGGATTTCATTGTTTGTGATTGCCATTGCGGCACTGAACCTGATCGTCGATTTTGGACAGATAGAAGAAGGTGCGGCGATGGGCGCACCCAAGTTCATGGAATGGTACGGTGCTTTTGGTTTGCTCGTGACTATCGTATGGCTGTATGTGGAGGTGTTGAAACTGTTCATGCGCCTCGCCAATAGTAAAAATTAGCCGATACTGTGGCTGTTACTTACTCCTCGCAGCGATAAATTTAAACGTCGTTGTCGCTGGTCTTGCCCTAGCCGAGACCAGCGATGGAGGTGTTTGTTTTATGTGTTGCGTTTTTTATCCGACGCTACGTATAGCGTTACGTTTGTCATTGTTCCCGTTTTGGTATTTTTTGCATTTGATTCCCATAACTACTGACCACCCTCCACCACTTTTCCCATTCTCAATTAAAAAATCAAAAATACAGGCGAAACCACTATTTTTGCCGTCTTAATAAAATTAAGTAGTTCGCAATATGTCTATTATTCAAAAAATCCAGGAAAAAGGTGCCTGGATTATTGTTGTCCTGATTGCACTTTCGCTGATTGCATTTATTCTGATGGATTCCTCTTTCCGTAGAGGCAATCTTTTCTCTAATACCACTACTGTAGGTAAAATTAACGGTCAGAAAATCGAAAAGTCCGATTTTGAGAAACAATTGGACATGATAACCAAGATGCAGACACAGCAAGGTCAGCAACCATCCCGCGAGCAGTTGATCGGTCAGGTATGGAACTATGAAGTCCAGTTGACCACGCTCAGGCAACAAGCCGCAATGCTCGGCTTGGATTTTACCGAAAAGGAACTGGAAAATGCGCTGTTCGGTGACAACCCGCCTGCATTCCTAAAGCAGCAATTTACCGATCCCAAAACGGGTCAGTACAACGCCAATGCAGCGCGTCAGCAATTTACCAGCATGAAGAAACAATCTGGCAATGCGCAGGTGCAGGAATTCGAACAGGCGTATATCACTCCTATGATAGACCAGTCCATCGCACAGAAATACCAGGCTTTGGTTGCCGGTGCCACCTACATCCCTAAATGGCTGGCGGAAAAAGAAGCTGCCGACGCGAGTGCCATGGCGAGCCTGGACTATGTGCAAGTACCTTACAGTTCCATCGCGGACGACCAGCTCAAGGTTTCCGATGACGAGATCATGGCCTATGTCAACAAGCACAAAAAACAATTTGAACAAAAACTCGAATCCCGTAATATTTCCTACGTCGCATTCAACGCTGCACCTACCGCCGCCGACTCCAGCGCGGTGAAAAACGAGGTCAACGCCCTGAAAGAAGGATTGGCCGCAGCGACAGACGTCAAAGCGTTCATGCTTGCCAATGGTGGCAACGCACCTTATGGTGGCTATCTTGCCAGCAAAAAAATCCAAGATCCATTCAAGGATTCCATTATCCGCAACCCTGTCGGTACGGTTTATGGACCTTATTTTGACCAACAAAGCTATGTATTGGCCAAACTTATCGCGGCAGCACCTATTGCCGACACCGTTACGGTTCGCCACATATTGGTAGCAACGCAGCAGAGAGACCCACAGTCAGGAAGCGCGGTCGCGGTAAGGACTGATTCCGCAGCATTGAAAAGGTTGGACAGTGCGATTGCCGACCTTAACAAAGGTGCGGCTTTTGACTCTATATGCGCAGCATTTTCCGACGATCCGGGCAGCAAGGACAACGGTGGCAAACTGGAAAACATCACATCCGGCCAGATGGTTCCCGAGTTCAACGACTTTGCCTTCACGGGCGCCGTTGGCGAAAAGAAAACCATAAAGACCGATTATGGATACCATTACGTGGAAGTCCTTTCCCGCAAGGGTTCCGACATGGGTTACAAGATTGCCTATATCGGCAAGCCTGTAGAAGCAAGTCCTGCCACGATCAATACTGCCAGTAACCTGGCGACGCAGTTCGCAGCGATGAGCCCGGACAACAAATCGTTCAACGACAATGCCAACAAATCCAAACTGACCGTCGTGCCATTGCCCACCATCATGGAAAATGATTACAACGTGGGGCAATTAGGAACCAACAGGACTTTTGTCAAATGGATTTACGACAACAAGGTCGGCTCGGTTTCCGCTCCGACACAGGTCGGCGACCAATATATCGTGGCAGTCGTCACAGGCATACACAAACCAGGGCTGCCTGACGCAGCATCCGTACGCCAATACATCGAACCGGTTGTCCGCAACGAAAAGAAGGCGTTGACCATCATCAACACCAAATTCAAAGGCAACACACTCGAAGATTATGCGAAATCCGCAGGTGTCTCCATCCAACATGCCGACAGCGTTTATTTTAGGTCGCCGTTTATCCAGGGACTTGGCAACGAACCCAAAATCATCGGCGCAGCTTTCAACAAAAACTTGCTCAACAAGGTGAGTGCACCATTGACTGGCAACTCCGGCGTATTTGCCGTCAGCAGCAAAGGCGTCAGTGCCGTCAGCATGGGCGGAACTCCCGAACAGATTAGCCAGCAGTTGAAACAGCAACTGCTCCAACAAGGCGGACAGAGCGCGTTTAGTGCTTTGGTCGAAGCCGCGGATGTCAAGGATTTCCGTTCGACGTTCTATTAATAAAAATGATTCTATCGGTTGGTGCTCCACCGACCGACATAAAACCGATACAAAAAGCCATCAGCAATCACTGGTGGCTTTTTTAGTTGTCAATATTGGCGAATGGTTTTTTAATCAGCAGTATGACACTTCAAAATTTAATCATACTTTAGTCGGAAGAAATCAAACACGGTAAAAGACGATATGGACGGAACAAGTCTTAACATAACAGACCAGAAATTAAACGCTTTGCGTGAATTGTTGCCCGAAGTATTTAGCGAGGGGAAAATTGATTGGGAAAAACTGAAAGCCACGCTTGGCGAAAACATCAATTTTACCAATGAACGCTATGTGCTCAATTGGGCGGGAAAAAGCGAAGCCTTTAAAGTGTTGCAAACGCCCAGTACCAAAACCTTGGTTCCCTGTCCCGAAGAAAGTCTGAAAAAAGACGGCACCAACTATGCAAAAGGAGAAACTTTTTATGTTGACAATCGGGGCAATCACGAAAATCAAATAAATCACAGTTCAGACAACATTTTTATTGAAGGCGAAAACCTGGAAGTACTGAAAGTGCTGCAAAAAAGCTATTTCGGGAAAGTGAAAATGATATACATAGACCCGCCTTACAACACGGGCAACGACAGTTTCATTTACCCCGACAAGTTTAGCGAAACCAAAGCCGAGTATGAAAAACGTGTAGGCGACAAAGACGAAGACGGCTATATGACCAAAGACGGTATGTTCAAAAAGAACAGCAAAGAAAATGGACAATACCACAGCAACTGGCTCAATATGATGATGCCGCGCCTTTATTTGGCAAAAAACCTCTTGCGGCAAGACGGTGTAATTTTTGTTTCTATTGACGACAATGAAGTGCATAACCTACGGTTGTTGATGAATGAAATTTTTGGAGAAGAAAATTTTGTAGGATTATTTCCTTGGAAAAAGAGAACAGCAAAAAGTGATGTACCATTTGGTGTTTCGCAAGATTATGAATGGATTTTATCTTTTACAAAAGCGTCTTATGGAGCGGGAATTGATATAGAGCGTAAGTATTATCAAACCGAAGATTTTCCCAATGACAGATGGAGACTTTCTGATATTACAACTCAAAGAAGCGAAGAAGAAAGACCAAATTGTGCTTTTGAAATGATAGACCCAAAAACAGAAAAAAAATATTCTCATAATCCAAAAAGAGTTTGGGGAGTTTCAAGAGATACATTCCAATCCTATTATGATAAGGGAAAAATTGTATTCCCTGATGATTATGATTTTCTAAAAATATCAATTCCTGCCTATCGGGTTTTTGAAAGTGAAGACAAAGCAAAAGCGTTAAAGAAATATGGTTCAGAAAAAGCAAAAAAAGCGGTTTCTACTTTTTTACCAAAAGAAGTTGGTATGAGTGAAGATGGCAATAAAGAAATTGTCGAATTATTTAATCAAAAAATATTCTCATTTCCGAAGCCAATAAACCTCATAAAACATTTTTTGAAAACAATAAACGAAACAGACTACACAATTCTCGATTTCTTTGCAGGTTCAGGTTCAACAGCTCACGCTGTAATGGAATTGAATAAAGAAGACGGCGGCAACAGAAAATATATTTGTGTGCAGCTTCCTGAATTGACAGAAGAAAAATCAGAAGCCTACAAAGCGGGTTACAAAACCATTGCCGACCTAAGCAAAGAACGCATACGCAGAGCAAGTAAAAAAAATGCAGAAGACATTAAAGAAGAAATAAGAACAGCCGAAGCGAAAATAAAAGAATTAAAAAGCGAACTTCAAACAGAGGAAACAAAAGCAGAAATTGAAAACTTACAAAGCAAAGTTGAGCAATTAAAAACACAAGATTTAGGTTTTAAAGTTTTGAAATTATCCGATAGCAACTTTAAACAGTGGCAACAGATAGGGGGCAAAGATGCCAAAGCATTGCAAGAGCAAATGCAATTATTTATTGACCCAGTTTCGGAAAACGCAACCATAGAAAATATGGTGTATGAATTGTTGCTGAAAAGCGGAAAAGACTTAAACAGCAACATTGTAAAACAAAACGATTTTTACGCAGTAAACAACAACGAATTGGTTTTGCTTTTAGAAAAAGCCACGCAGGAAATTATTGATACGGTTATTGCATCAAAACCTAAAAAAGTAATTGCGTTGGACAAGTTATTTGCTGGCAACGACCAATTAAAAACCAATACCGTGTTGCAAATGCGTGATGCAAGCGTGGAATTTAAAACAATATAATCTTAGACAATGGAAAACGAGAGCAAAAATATATTTGAAAATGGAGCAATTTGGCTTCGGGCTGATTTCCATTTGCACACCAAAGCCGACAGAGAATTTGCATACACGGGCAATGCAAATGACTTTTGCCGTTTGTATATTGAGCAACTCAAATTACAAAACATCAATGTTGGTATAGTTACCAATCATAATAAATTTGATAAAAATGAATTTGTTGCATTAAGAAAAAAGGCACTCAAAGAGGGAATTGGTTTGTTCGCAGGTGTTGAGTTCTCCTTAAAAGAAGGTATTCATATTCTTATTGCATTTGACGATAAATGGTATCAGGGCGAAGCAGATAACATCAGCAAATTTTTGGACAATGCTTTTTATGGCATACAAAATTATGATAAGCCACCTTATCCAAATTCAAACTTCAACCTGAAAGAAACCGTTGAAGCATTAGATAAAATCGGACACGATTATTTTATTGTATTGGCTCACATTGATGATACTAACGGTCTGTTTACGGAACTGAGAGGAAGGACACAAGAGGATTTTGTAAAACAAGAAGCGTTCAACAGAGTTTTGGCTGTTCAAAAAAGTGCTAATCTTGAAAACTACAATAAATGTTGTCAATGGTTAAACAGAAAAAGTAAAATAGCTTGTGTTGAAGGTTCAGATAATGCTCACGGTGGTATTGATGCAATCGGCAAAGGAAAAGTTACTTACCTGAAAATTGGCGACTTCAATTTTGAAGCATTGACTTATGCTTTGTCTGACAGCAAATATAGGGTTTCGCCAAAAGACAAGCCCGAAATAAAAAATTCTTACATCAAATCCATTGCTTTTGAAGGCGGTTTATTGGACGGAACTAAAATTGATTTTTCGCCCGAACTTAACACGCTCATAGGGATTAGGGGGAGCGGAAAATCATCAGTATTAGAAATTTTGCGCTACACATTGGGAGTATCGTTACCAATTAATGCTGCCGACCCAAAATACAAAAATGATTTAATTACACATATTTTAAGAAGTGGCAGTAAAGCAATTCTTACTATAATAAATAAACAAGGTGAAGAATATAGAATTGAGAAGATTTATGACCAAAAAGAAGATATTTACCAAAATGGAATATTGATAACATCCGGAATATCTTTAAATATAGTCGTAGATAATATTGTCTATTTCGGGCAAAAGGATTTATCAAATAAAGGTGATGATTTTGAAGCTGATTTAATTCAACGCTTGGTTGGAACTCGTTTAAAAGATATTCAATCAAAGATAGAACAAAAGAAAAGAGAAGTTGGAAACATTGTTGCGGAGATAAAAAAACTTCGCAACTTAAACGATTTAAAAAAAGAAACTGAAACAGTCATAAAAAATGCTCAACATCAACTTCAATTCTTTAAAGAAAAAGGTGTAGAAGATAAATTAAAGCAACAAACGCTTTTTGATTCTGATGTTTCCAGATTATCGCAATCGGGAAGTTCTGTAAAAAATTACATAACCGAATTACAATTGCTAATCACTAATCACGATTATTTTTTTCAGCAAGAAATTTCGGGTTCAGAAGTAAACCAAGAGTTTTTTGAAGAAGCAAAGAAATTGTTACAAGAGTTGAAGGCAGAATTTGAAAAATTAAAGACTATTCAAAAGAATTCTGCTCAACTTCAACAGAAATACAAAGAACTCATTGGGAAAATAAATGTAAAAAAGGAAGGGTTAAAAGAAGAATTTGCCAAAATCAAACGAGAAATTGGCACAGATACTATCAACCCCGACAATTTCCTAACGCTGAACAGACAAATAGACACATCAAGGCTGAAATTACTGGAAATTGACAAATCCGAAAAGAGGAGAAAAGAATGGCAAGATGAATTGTCGAATAAGTTAGTGGAACTTGACAATCTTTGGTTAGAAGAATATCAGCTTTTGGAAAAAGAAGTGAACCGAATTAATGAAGTAGAAAGCAAACTTTCTATTGCAGTAGGGTTCAAAGGGAGAAAAGATAAATATTTTGAAAAACTAAAACAGATTTTCAAAGGAACAAATATTCGTGATACGGCATATCAGGAAATTACTACAACTTATAATGACTTCATTCAGATTTATAAAGACAGTAGCAAACTCAATTCTATCTTGAATGAAAATCAGGTCGTAGATTTTAAGAGAAGATTTTCCGAAAATTTAGAAGACTTACTGACTTTTAAAGTAGATAATAAAATTATTATTCAATACAATGGAAAGTCATTAGACAAACATTCTTTGGGACAACGAGCTTCGGCTTTGATTTTGTTTTTGTTGGCACAAAAAGAAAATGATGTTTTGATAATTGACCAGCCCGAAGATGATTTAGATAACCAGACCATTTATGACGAAGTCATCAAAGAACTGAAAAAGATAAAAGGCAATATGCAGTTTATTTTTGCAACGCATAATGCAAACATTCCTGTACTTGGTGACAGTGAAAAAGTGGTGGCTTGCAGTTATGACGAAAAGAAAATAACGGTTCACTCAGGCTCGATCGATAATCACCAAACGCAACGATTTATAGTTGATATTATGGAGGGTGGAGATGAAGCATTTAGCCGTAGAAAGAACATTTACAGTATTTGGAACATTGAAAAACTGAAAACAAAATGAACGCAATAGAACTATTAGACATCATCAGCACAGGCGAAACAAGCAAAGTTCAATTTAAAAGAGAAATTGACAATGACGATTCCATTGCGGCTGAACTGATTGCTTTATCCAACTCAAAAGGTGGGATTATTTTGTTTGGAATTGAGGATAAAAAAGGAACGGTATTAGGTTTAAATTATCAGCAGTTGCAATCTTACAATAACAGAATTGCAACAATCGCAAATGAAAAAGTAAAACCGCAAATTTTTCTTTATACAGAAGTCGTGTCAATTCCTTCGGAAACTGACGAAAAGAAAATTTTAGTTGTGGAGGTTTCAGAGGGAATTGCAAAACCATACAAAGATAGAAACGGTGCAATTTGGATAAAACAAGGTTCTGACAAAAGAAGATTGACCGACAACAATGAGCAAGTAAGACTGTTTCAACAAAGTGGAATTTTGTATTTAGACGAAATGGTTATTCCGCAAACTTCTGTTGACGACATCAATTTTTCAAAAGTAGAGCAATACATCAAGGCAATTCAAAAAAGAGAAACAGACGAGGAAATAGAAATTTCAGAAACCCTATTAACGAACCTGAATATATTGAAAGACGGTCGTCTTACATTAGGAGGTCTTTTGTTTTTTGCGAAAAATCCGCAGAAATACAGACCTGTATTTTGTGTAAAAGCAATATCGTTTTTCGGAAACAGTATTGGTGGAACGGATTATCGAAGCAGTCAGGATATTGAAGGTACAATTCCTGAAATTTTTGAAGAAACAATGCGTTTTTTCAAAACAAATCTACATCATATTCAGGCAGGTCAGAATTTTAATTCTATTGGCAAATTAGAAGTTTCGCAGACTGCATTAGAAGAATTACTTCAAAATGCTTTGGTACATAGAGATTATTCACAAAATTCGCCTGTACGTGTGATGATTTTTGATGACCGAATCGAAATAGTAAGTCCTGGGGCGTTGCCAAATAGTCTTACTATAGAGAATGTGAAAATGGGAACTGCTGTTGTGAGAAATAATCTTTTAGTTTCTTATTGTTCCAAATTAATGACATATCGTGGCTTTGGTTCGGGAATTACACGAGCAATAGCAGCACAACCCAACATCGAACTGATCAACGATACAGAAGGCGAACAATTTCGTGTTATCATCCCCAGACCCGAAAAGCAATGAAATTAAGTTTTGAATCCAATCTACAATATCAGCAAGAAGCAATCAAATCCATTACCGATTTGTTTGAAGGACAACCTATGGAAGATTCGATTTTGGAATTTAACCAAAAGGAAGAAGGTGTTTTTGATTTTATTGTAGGCGTAAAAAATAATTTGGTTTTATCGGAAGAACAAATTCTTTCCAATTTGCAAAGCATACAAACCCACAATGAAATTAACGTTTCGGAAGCGTTGGATGGTATGCACTTTTCCGTAGAAATGGAAACAGGCACAGGAAAAACTTATGTGTATCTGCGAACCATTTACGAACTGAACAAACTCTATGGCTTCAAAAAGTTTGTGATTGTCGTTCCGTCTGTTGCCATTCGTGAAGGCGTTTTGAAAAACTTGGAAATTACACACGAACATTTTCAAACGCTTTACGACAATGTTCCGATAAATTTTGGGGTTTATGATAGTTCCAAAGTTTCGGCTTTGCGTGGTTTTGCCACAACCAACAACATTGAGGTTTTGGTCATAAACATTGATTCGTTTGCCAAAGACGAAAACATTATCAATAAACCAAACGACAAACTGAACGGACAAAAACCGATTGAGTTTATTCAAACCACACAACCCATTGTCATTGTGGACGAACCGCAAAATATGGAAACCGAAAACCGTAAAAAAGCGATTGTAAATCTCCATCCGCTTTGCACCTTGCGTTATTCGGCTACACACAAAAACCAATACAACCTCACATATAGTCTTAATCCTGTAAAAGCCTACGATTTGGGTTTGGTAAAACAAATAGAAGTGGACTCTATCATTGAAGAAAACGCCAACAACGATGCGTTTATTTCGGTAGAATCTATCACAGCAACCAAAACAAAAGTTACAGCAAAAATATCCATTAACATAAATGACAACAATGGAGTAAAAAAGAAATCTGTTACCGTAAAAGTAGAAGACGATTTATATAAACTTTCTAACGAAAGAGAAATTTATGCAGACGGTTACATTATTGACACCATTGACGCAACCGACCAAAGCATTACACTTTCAAACGGAAACATACTTTACAAAGGCGACACACAAGGCGGTTTGACAGACGATATAATGAAATATCAAATTGAAAAAACCGTTGAGGAACATTTGAAGAAAGAGATTAAACTAAACCGAAAAGGAATAAAGGTTTTGTCGTTGTTTTTCATTGACAAAGTTGCCAATTACCGAACTTACGATGCTTCGGGCAATGCCGTAAAAGGGAAATTTGCCAAATGGTTTGAAGAAATTTACAACGATTACATTTCAAAACCTGCATACAAAGAACTCAACAAATTTCCGGTGGAAGAAACACACAACGGCTATTTTTCAACGGACAACAAAGGAAAGGTAAAAGACACCAATGGCGAAACAAAAGCCGATGACGACACGTACAGTTTGATTATGAAAGACAAAGAAAAGTTGCTCGGTTTAGACAATTCTTTGCGTTTCATTTTTTCACACTCCGCTTTGCGTGAAGGTTGGGACAATCCAAACGTATTTCAAATTTGCACTCTGAACGAAACAAAATCCGACATTAAAAAACGTCAGGAAATTGGGCGTGGTTTACGTTTAGCCGTTAATCAAAAAGGCGAAAGAACGTATGACCAAAACATAAACCGCCTGACTGTAATTGCCAACGAATCATACAACGATTTCGCAAAAGCATTGCAGAAAGAAATTGAAGAAGATTGCGGCGTTTCGTTTGCAGGCAGAATAAAACAAAAACGTGAACGTGTGTCCGTAAAATACCGCAAAGGTTTTGAAGCCGCCCCGAAATTTTTGGAGATTTGGGAAAAACTGAAATTGAAAACAACGTATCGTGTAAACTACGACACAGCCGATTTAATTACCAAAACCGCAACGGCAATAAAAGCGTTAGACAAAATCAATGCACCAAAAATTACTTCCACAAAAATTGGAATTGAAATGACAAATGAAGCCATAGAAACCAAACATTTGGGCGTTGGTCGTGGTGTTTCTTTTGACGGCTATTCTTGGAAAATTCCCGATGTGTTAGGCTACATTCAAAACAAAACCGAATTGACACGTTCAACAATCAATGATATTTTGGTTCAGTCAGGCAGAATAGATGACATTTTAGTAAATCCGCAATTGTTTTTGGACTTGGCGACACAAGCCACCAAACGCACTTTGTACGACTTGATGATTGACGGAATCAAATACCAAAAAATAGGCGGTTCGGAATACGAAATGACTTTGTTTGAAGCACAGGAATTGGAAATTTACTTAGACAGTTTCACGTTCAAAGTTGCAGACACTTCAAAGACAATCTATGAAGAATTTATGCCTTTGGATTCCGGTATTGAAAATCAATTTGCCCAAGACTGCGAAACAAGCGAACAGGTAAAATTCTATTTCAAATTGCCGAATTGGTTCAAAATCCCGACACCGATAGGAAACTACAATCCCGATTGGGCGGTAGTTTTTGAGGACGATAAAAAAATCTACTTCGTAGCAGAAACCAAAGGCACAGGAACACCAACCGTTGACTTGACAAAGTTAGATGCAGACGAACAACGAAAAATAAAATGCGGCGTGGCACATTTCAACGAGTTTGACGATTTGGAATATAAAGTGGTCAATAAGGTGGGACAGCTATATTCATAATCATTGCAGACAAACATGGTTTTAATACCAAACACTAATATTAAACAGTCCAAATTAAGTCAGAAAAAATATAGTCAAAACTGCAAGTTTTCATAATTTCTGTTTCGGGAACCGTGTTGACCTTTTCGCTTATAAAATCTTCCACATCT
>JASGDY010000107.1:0-49106 GCA_047606825.1 Chitinophagaceae bacterium | reverse complement strand
GACAGCCGTCGGAAATGTTCCGAAGCGTCAACACGACTGGCGCGCAGCGTTCGCCTTTTGCGGACTTGACTTTTTTGCCACTTTTTTTGTCAAGAAAAAAAGTGGGACATAATATTGGTGGAGATGATTTAGATGCGTTTGCCCTGCCGTGGCGGGAGACTACTGTATGGAGAAGAAAGCACTTCAATAGCATACTGATGACTTCTTAATGTGCTTCCAGCCAGTTTTCACCAACGCCGGTTTCTGCCAGCGCGGGAACGTCGTTGGGGAGTCTCAGTGCGTTTTGCATCATGTCAGGGACGAGTGTTTTCAATATTTCCACTTCGTCTTTGGCGACGTCAAATATCAGTTCGTCATGTACCTGCAATATCATTTTGGATTGCAGTTTCTTTTTTTCCAGTTCGGACAGGATGTCGATCATGGCGAGTTTGATCATGTCGGCGGCAGTACCTTGTATCGGTGAGTTGATGGCCACACGTTCTGCAAAACCACGGACCGTGAAGTTGGAAGAGTTGATGTCCTTGAGCCAGTTCTTGCGCCCCATAAGGGTTTCGGCGTATCCATGTTCCTGTGCAAAGGCGACACGGTTGTCCATATAGGTTTTTATTCCCGGGAACTCCGCCATATAGTTGTCGATGATTTCCTTGGCTTCGGTACGGCTGATGCCGAGGTTGGAAGCCAGCCCAAACGCGCTCTGTCCGTAGATGATACCAAAATTGACGCTTTTGGCACGGCGGCGCATTTCGCCGGTTACGTCGGATTCCGCGACACCGAAAACCTTGGCGGCCGTCGCGCGGTGGATGTCTTTGCCTTCTTTAAACGCTTCGCACATGTGCTTGTCGCCGCTGATGGCAGCGACGATGCGCAATTCAATCTGCGAATAGTCGGCACTCAACAATAAATGGTTTTGGTCACGCGGGATGAACGCCTTGCGGATTTCCTTGCCGCGCTCGGTGCGTATCGGAATGTTTTGCAAGTTGGGATTGTTGCTGCTCAGACGACCCGTGACGGCGATGGTTTGGTTATAGGAAGTATGCACGCGACCTGTACGGGGATTGATGAGCTCAGGCAAAGTATCCACGTAAGTGTTGCGGAGTTTGGTCAGTTCGCGGAAGCCCAAAATATCTTCCACGATTTTGTTGTTGTTGGCGAGTTTTAGCAAGACGTCTTCGCCGGTGGCGTATTGCCCGGTCTTGGTTTTCTTGGCTTTGGGGTCGAGTTTGAGTTTTTCAAAAAGAACTTCGCCGAGTTGTTTGGGCGAGGCGAGGTTGAAGCGCACACCTGCCTGTTGGTACACGTTGTGTTCGTATTCCAATGCGTCTTTTTCAAGCGTTTTGGAGTATTCTTTTAAAAAATCGGTGTCGATCTTCACGCCTTCAAATTCCATTGCGGTCAAGACTTTTACCAAAGGATTGTCCACTTTGTCAAAAATTTTTCGGACGCCTTTTTCCGTAAGTTGCGGTTCGAGTACGTGCTTGAGCTGTCGTGTGATGTCGGCGTCTTCGGCGGCGTATTCTTTGATTTTTTCCAAAGGAACGTCGCGCATGTTGAGTTGCCCTTTTCCTCTTTTGCCGATGAGTTCCTCGATATGCACGGGGGTGTAACCAAGGTATTGCTCGCTCAGTAAATCCATGTTGCGTCGGCCTTCCGGTTCGATGAGGTAGTGGGCAACCATTGTATCAAACACGTCGCCGACCAACGCGATGCCATACCATTTCATTACCAACAAGTCATATTTGATGTTCTGTCCGATCCAGAGGATTCCTTTTTGTGCAAACAATGGCTTGAATGTTTCCAACAGTTCTTTTGCTTTGGTCTGGTTGGCAGGAACGGGCACGTAAAACGCTTCTCCTTTTTTGACGGAAAAGCTCATGCCGACAAGTTCCACGTTGTTGGCATCCAGACCTGTGGTCTCCGTATCAAAACAGATTTCCTTTTCTTTTTGGAGGTTCCAGACCAGTTGTTGGCGGTCTTCTTCCGTTTCGACGACGGTGTATTGATGCGGCGTATCGGAAATGTTTTTCAGATGCGTGGGTATTGCTGTGTCTTCCGTTTTTGTATTTTTTATATTGGGCGTTTCCACAATATTGCCGAACAAATCAGTCTGCACACCTTGCGGTGCAGGAACTTGGAAACGGTCACCCAGTATACGTTTGCCCAGCGAGCGGAACTCCAGTTCGCCGAAAATATCTTTCAACAAATCACGGTCCCATTCGCGCAGTTCAAATGCGTGTTCGTCAAAATCGACTGGAACGTTGGTGATAATCGTGGCGAGTTTTTTACTCAAAATAGCCGCTTCTTTTCCGGCGCGGACTTTTTCGCCGAGCGCACCTTTGATTTCGTCAGCGTGCTCGAGCACGCCTTCCACGGAAAGGTATTGTTTCAGCAGTTTGGCGGCGGTCTTTTCGCCGACGCCCGCGATACCCGGAATGTTATCCACGGCATCGCCCATCAAGCCGAGGATGTCGATGACCTGCGAGACGTTTTCGATGTCCCATTTTTGGCAGATACCTTCCGCGTCGATGATTTCCTTGGGGTTGCCCATGTACGGCGGCTTGTAGATAAATATCTTGTCGTCGTTGAGCAACTGGCCATAGTCCTTGTCAGGCGTGACCATATAGACCTGGTAGCCTTTGTCGGCGGCTTTCCATGCCAGCGTGCCGATGATGTCGTCGGCCTCGTAGCCGTCCAGCTCTACCGTCGGGATATTGAAACCGTGGATGATTTTTTTGATGTCGGGAATCGCCAGTATCAGGTCCTCCGGTGCTTCCTGCCGGTTGGCTTTGTAGTGTTCAAAATCGTCATGGCGCGAGGTAGGAGCCGCTGTGTCGAAACAGACTGCCAAGTGCGTCGGTTTTTCCTTTTGGATAAGATCGATCAACGTATTGGTAAAACCAAACTGTGCGTTGGTATTCTTTCCTGTGGAAGTGTTGCGCGGACTGCGTATCAGTGCGTAATAGGCACGGAAAATCAACGCCATGGCGTCCAACAGGTACAATTTTTTTTCCATGTGGCTAAGGTAGGGATTTCAATAAAAATCCTAACTTTATCTGAAAAATTATACACATTGTTCCGCAACCTATTGGAAGATTTCGAACACCTGTTTTTCCCTCGGTTTTGTCCTGGCTGCGCTGTGGATACGGTTCCGTACAGACAGACAATCTGCCTCAATTGCCTGATGGAATTACCCGAAACAGGTTTTTTCGACTTGGCGGAAAACCCCGTCAAAAACATCCTGAAGGGACGTCTTGCCGTGGAACGCGCTGCAAGCCTGTACTATTGTGCACGCGTGTCCAAACTACATAACATGATCCATCAACTGAAATACAAGCACAACGCCGATATCGGTCTATTTCTGGGAAGATTGCTGGGACGACAGATGCTCTCTTCCGGGTGGAAAAACGATCTCGACCTGCTTGTTCCCGTTCCGCTCCACCCCGAAAGGGAACGCCAAAGGGGTTACAACCAGACCAAACTCATCGCCGACGGAATCGCCCATCTCACGTCCATCCCAATCGTAACCGATGCGCTTGTCCGCACCCGATACACGCAGACACAAACGCATAAAGGCCGCTCGGAACGCATCGCCAACATGGAAGACAGATTCCGCGTCGTAAAAGCGGAAAAGCTGCAAGGCAAGCACGTGCTGCTGATCGACGACCTTGTAACGACGGGGGCGACGCTGGAATTTTGCGGCCAGGAAATACTGAAAGTCCCTGGGACGAGAGTGAGCATTGCCACGGTGGGCAAGTCCATCTATTGATCAGAGAGTGAGAAAGGCGCGCAGCGTCTCACTAGCTAAGCAAAAATCTGTCGGTCTTTTTTCGTCTGTGCTGTTTTGCATTGCATCGAAAAGGCAGCGATAGAAAATAGGCAGGTAAGCCGCAGCAGTTTTCCTATCTTCATAAAAGGCATTTTTGGCAAGCAAGTTAGATTTTTTTGGATGAAAACAACAAAGCCCGAACGTTAACCGTTCGGGCTTGTTTAGCACAGACTATCTAAGTTCTAAGCGCTGACCACGCTTTCTGTTTTTTTCTTACAGCGCTTTTACCGCTTCGGTCAGTTTAGGCAATACTTCAAACACGTCGCCGACGATACCATAGTCGGCGGCCTTGAAAAACGGAGCTTCCGGGTCTTTGTTGACGACGACGATGACTTTGCTGCGGTTCACGCCGCCGAGATGCTGTATCGCGCCGGAGATGCCCGCAGCGATATAGAGGTTGGGCGCAATTTGTTTGCCTGTCTGACCGACATGTTCATGGTGCGGACGCCAGCCACTGTCCGAAACCGGGCGGCTACAAGCGATAGCCGCATGTAGCGCGTGCGCCAAATCTTCCAGCACGCCCCAGTTTTCAGGACCTTTCAGGCCGCGCCCGCCACTTACGACAACGGAAGCCTCGCCTAAGGGAATTTCGCCTTTGATGATGTTCTTTTCCTTGACGGTTACTTTCGATGCCGGAGCGGTGATACTGATGTTTTGAATAGTTGCGTCACCTTCTTTTTCCTCCACGCCAAAACTGTTGCTGCTGAGCGCGATGACTTTGTTGGCGGTTTTGATGGCATTCCATGCAAATGCTTTCCCGGAAAAAACTGCTTTTTTCACGACAAACCCATTGCCTTGCGGAAGCGAACTGACGCCGGAGACAAAGCCTGCATGTAGCCGCACGGCCACGCGCGGAGCAACGCTCAACGCCAAGTCGCCGTCGGGGAATACGACGGTATCTGCACCGACTTGAGCCGCGGTTTCGGCAATCGATTTTGCCAAAGCCTGCCCGTCGGCAACGTTGAAAGCGGTGTCGGCAGCCTGGTATATTTTGGATACGCCGTATTTACCCAATGTTTCGAGGCTGTCGGAAACGGTTCCCAATACAAGCGCGGCGGCTTCTGTGTTGTGTTGTGCCGCGAGTGCCGCAGTATAAGAAAGTAATTCGGGCGTGGATTTTTTGACCGTGCCTTCGTTATGGTCTATGATTGCTAAAACAGACATATCTTTTTTAATTTGATAATTAGATAATTTGGTGATTTGATAATGCTTTTTGTTACAGGTTTCCGGTTTTTATATTTTCACACAAAGACACTATGGAAACAAAGGGAACAACGTTGTTTTCTTTGTTTCGTTGTGTGAAAACCTGTAACGATAGTCTAAATCACTTTTTCTTTTTCGTGTAATACCTTTACCAATTCCGCTTCATGGCCGGGTTCAAATAACTTGACACCGGACTTGGCGGGTGGCAATTCATAGCTGACGACCTGCACTTGCGTTTCCGTAGCGACGGGCTCCACGACTTTCAAAGGTTTGGAACGGGCTGCCATGATGCCGCGCATATTGGGAATGCGTTGTTCCGCCATGCCTTTGGTCGTCCCGATGACGAAAGGCAGTGCGATCTCGTCGGTTTCCTCGCCGCCTTCGATTTCGCGGGCAATCGTTGCGGATGAGCCGTTGATATCCAGTTTGGTAGACAATG
Organism: Chitinophagaceae bacterium; assembly: GCA_047606825.1. Taxonomy (GTDB): domain Bacteria; phylum Bacteroidota; class Bacteroidia; order Chitinophagales; family Chitinophagaceae; genus Rhizosphaericola. The sequence goes on along the minus strand of JASGDY010000107.1, from coordinate 43,641 downwards.
GGACAAACGGCAAATCGAGCATCTCCGCCAACAGCGCGCCGACCGATGCGGCGTTGTAGTCGATGGATTCCTTGCCGGTAAAGATGAGGTCATAACCGCCGTCTTTGGCAACCTGTGCGAGCTGCGCCGCAATGTCGAATGGCTCGGCCGCGACCTTGTTGACGCGTATGGCTTCATCGCCACCGATGGAAAGGGCCTTGCGGAGAATGGCGTCGTTGCTGGCATCGCCCACCGTGATGATATGTATCGTCGTGGAAGGGTCTTTTTCTTTCAACTCGACGGCCTTGACCAACGAATACCATTCGTCGTAAGGGTTGATGATCCACTGTACGCCCGTCGTGTCGTACTGCGTATTGTTGTCCGTAAATGCGACTTTGGAGGTCGTATCCGGGGTTTTGCTGATGGTCACAAGAATCTTCATGAATAATCTTGACAGTTTATAAAATTAATGGACTAATAAAAAAGCGTGTCAAATATAGTGCAATCCTAACTTTCCCCGTTTTCGAAATCGGGAAAATAATATGACCCAGCATGAAAAATCTTCCTTCGCTATTCTTTGCCGGGACAACCAATCTTGCCGATTGGAACACCTCCATACATATAACAATTTTATCTATATATAAGAAATCCTATGTGCATCACAGCATCAATTTGTATAAAATAGCAGATTATGGCTATCTTTATCAGACTGAAAGACAACTATTTCGTTTACCACTCTCCGACAGGATGACCGGCTGTGTTCGGATAGTACAATTTAAATTTAATTTGCATTATGGACAGCAATAACAAGATGGATGACGATGTCTTGATCGGCTTATTAGGGAAAAACAAGGACGAAGCCTTAGAATTGATATACCGTCGAGATTGGAAAGAACTGTATGTCTATATTTTTTCATTTACCCACAACAAAAACCTGACAGAAGACATTATCCAGGAAACCTTTCTCCAGCTTTGGAAGTACAAGGATTCTATCCAGATCAACGACTCCATTGTCGGCTACCTGAAAACTTCCGCAAAAAACAATTACCTACGATGGGTTCGACAAAACCAAAAAAGACCGATTGTGGAACAAAACGAGATGCAGGACAATGCAATCGAAACCTCAGAGGAAAACATCTATATGAAAAACCTGGCTTACAGGGAAATGCAGATGCGCATCAATAAAACCATCCGGAAAATGCCCGAACAAATGCAGAACGTTTTTGTCCTCCGCAAAGAACGCGGACTCTCCTATAAACAAATTAGTAAAATAATGGATATAGCAGAAGGTACAGTAAAAAAACAACTATACTACGCAATGAAACTGCTGAAAAGATATATATAAATAAAAAAAATATAAAATCCTTATACCACTTCTTCTCCCAAAAAAACTCTATAATAACATGAGATCATCCATAGGATCGAAAGCACCGATTATCCCCATCCAGCAAGGAGAAGCTTCTTCCAAAGATTATTCTTCCATTGACTCGTTACGGGATGATGATTTGAACGACGCGCTTGAAGATAGGATTTGGAACGGCATAAGCACGAGGATCGGTATCGAAAAACGGAAAAAAGATATTGTGCGGTGGATACAGGCAGCAGCAGTATTTTCCCTGGTAATCCTCGCGGGAGGCTTGTATTGGGAACATATACGTATGAAAGAAATGCCGGTTGACATGGTGGCCTTTCTGAATGGGCAAGACAACCGCGCATCCTCGTCGTACAACAGCGAAACAATCGTATGGGGCAACCAAAAGAAACAATATGTATGTAATTGGAACGAGGACTTTAACGTCCGGACAGAACGCGGTATGACAGTCATCAAACAACACGATACGGTAAAGATTACAGGCACTGATGCACCAGGGGAACTGATGTATATGCACGTCCCAAGCAGGAAAGTGTTGCATGTCGTGATGAACGACGGCACCACTTGCATCCTGAATGCCAATAGCAGCCTAGCTTTCAACGCTGATTTCAGAAGCCGTAGGCGGATGGCGCTCTCCGGCTCCGGAAAATTTTCGGTAAAGCACGATGCCGCTCGTCCCATGGATATCATAGCAGGCCGGGACACGATCAAGGACCTCGGAACTGTTTTTTACATAAGACACTACCGGGACGACAACAGAATGGATGTCGCCGTCAAGGAGGGGGAAGTAGCGGTACGCCGCGTACCGCTGCATGCCGGAGAACAGCTTGCCATCTACAAGGGAAATATAATACGCAAGACCGTATCCGAAACCAGTCGCATGGACGACCAGTACATCAACGCTACCGCTTTTGCATTCAGCGAAGAGCGGATGGATATAGTATTGGAGCAGATTGCCTATTGGTATGGTGTACGTCTGGATATTCCGCATGACCGCAGTTACAAAACTTTCACCGGTCAGTTACCCAACAACCTTTCGGTCGACGCTGTTGTCGATATACTCAACGACCTTTCGGACTATAATATTCAAATCGTAAAAAAAGGCATACAGGAAACAATAACTATTCACTAAAAAAAACGATATATGAAAAAAGACAGACACACTTAATAAAAAAACCGTAATGCCTGGTACACATTACGGTAAAATTAGCGGATTAATCATCTTATTTACTAATCACTAACTTAACAAAAGTATGAAAATCTTCAATACGGATCAACATATTGGTCCGCAGGGAATCCTATTGCTTCCAAAAACGAAAATCGTTGGCTGCTCACGCGGACTTAAAAGGTTTTTTCTGTTTTGCCTTTGCCTCAACATCATACAGGGCTATGCGTTCTTTGACTCGACCATCTACCTGAACGAGAAGCACAAATCGCTCTCTTATCTGTTAGAGAAAATCAGTAGGAAGAACCATATCCATTTTCTGTACAAAGACGAAGACGTCATCTCCTATCAAGACGAAACCGTCCAATTCAACAGTGTCTCCCTCGATGTCGCGCTTCATCAGTTGTTAAAAAATACGGCATTGACATATTCTGTCAGGAACGGCGTGGTCATCATCAGGAAAAAAGAGCTTGACAGCGCAGCATCGGAAACTGTCAAACGAAACGTTTCCAACATCTATAAAGCGTCTTTTTCCATACCCGGCAATGAAGAGGTCACCGGCAAAGTGGTCGATTCGTCTGGCAAGCCTATCGCAGGCGCTGCGATTCTGCTCAATGGAAGTACCGCTGCCACTTATACAAACGATCAAGGCGAGTTTACCGTCAATGTACAAAACGGCGACACAATTAAAGTAAAAATGCTGGGCTATACAGACCAGGAATGGGTCTATGATGGCAAAAGCCCTAGAATAGTCATGGTCGCACAGCCCAAAAACCTGGAAGAACTGGTTGTCACGGCATTGGGTATTTCCAGAAAAAAGAGTGCCGTGGTCTACGATGTGGCAGAGGTTAAAGGTAATGAACTCACACAGGCAAAGGAAAACAATGTAGCCAACGCGCTTAGTGGCAAGGTTGCAGGTGTCAATGCGACCGGCATCTCTACTGGTCCGGGCGGCTCCAGCAGGATTATCATACGAGGCAATGGCTCGCTGACCGGAGCCAACCAACCTTTGTATGTCATCAATGGCATGCCCATGGACAACACCGTTCCTGGCGGCAGTTCCACACCCAATGGGCTGATCGGCAATGTGGACAGAGGAGATGGCATCGGTGGTATCAATCCAGATGATATCGAGTCTATCTCCGTACTGAAAGGCGGCGCGGCCGCCGCCTTATACGGCTCTCTGGCTGCCAACGGTGTCATCCTCATCACGACTAAGAAAGGACGCAACAATACTGGGCTGGGCATTACGTACAACGGAAGTGCAACGTTTGACAATATTGCAGTCTATCCCGACTGGCAATATGAATACGGCCAGGGCGATGGCGGTGCCAAGCCTACTACCCAGCAGGAAGCTATTGCAACCGGTCGCCGTTCATTTGGTGCTAAGATAGATGGAAGCACCTATATCGCCGCAGACGGAGAGGAACACCCGTACAGTGCGGTAAAAGACAACTTGAAACATTTTTACCAAACCGGGCAGACCTATAACAACTCACTGGCTATATCGGGAGGCAACACTAATATCACTTACCGCTTCTCCATGATGGACCTTAATGCAAAATCCATTCTCCCCAACTCCAAATTTGACAGGAAAACCTTTAACCTTAACGTAGCGGGCAAACTTTCTCCCAAATTGAGTTTTACCGCGATGGCGCAATACAACTATGAAAAAGGTACCAACCGGGCTACTGCCGGCGATGCATTAGGCAACCCCAACTGGCTACCTTTCATGATTGCCAATACGGCCGACGTCCGCTGGCTAAAGCCTGGATACGACTCCCTTGGCAACGAAATCGCGTGGAATGATGCCAATATTGCCTCTAATGGTTATTTCGTCGTCAACAAAGTCAAGGAAGCAGATGACAAAAACCGGTTTATCGGTCAGTTTTCCACCGAGTACAAATTACTCGACAACCTAGCGGTAAAAGGTGTCATCAGTCAGGACCAATACAATTACAACTACCAGTATATACTACCTTATGGCACGCTGTACGTACCGCTGGGCCAACTAATACAGATTAAATCCGATCTCGCGGAGACCAACTCTATGCTTACCGTCAACTATACACCCACCATAGGAGAAAACTTTAGCTTCAATCTGCTGGGAGGCGTTAACAAACGCAAGTTTTCTAACAAGCAGATCAGTTTCTCTGGACAAAATTTCATCGTCCCTTATTTTTATAGCCTGACCAATCTAGAAAGCTATACGACTACACCACTTACGCAGCATACAGAGACCAATTCGGCATTCGGCTCTCTGGATATAGCGTTCAAAGACCTAGCTTTCCTTTCCTTTACCGGACGTAATGACTGGTTTTCTACCCTGAGCCTGGACCACAATTCCATCTTCTACCCATCCGTCGGAGGTAGCATATTGTTGCATAAGCTGATTGCGCTGCCACAGGCAATTAATTATTTCAAGTTGAGAACATCTTGGGCACAGGTCGGTGGTGCCACGCCCGATCCCTACGTAATCAATATTGCTTACAGCATGGTCAATTCCTCGACGCTCCCATTGCAAAATGTCAGCAGCTCCACAATAGCCAACAAAAACTTGAAGCCACTCTTGTCAACGACATATGAGGGCGGCTTTGAACTGCAAATGCTGAACAGCAGACTCGGAATCGATGTCACATGGTATAAAAGAAAAACAACGGACGACATCGTAACGACAGCCATATCCGTAGCCTCCGGATACAACTATTCTATCCTTAATGCAGGAGCGGTGTCCAACCAGGGGATTGAGTTACTTCTCACAGGCAAACCCATCAGATCCACTAATTTCCAGTGGAACAGCTCGTTCAACTTTGCCTACAACAAAAACCGCGTAGATAAACTGACCGAGGGTCTTGACTTGATACAATTAGGCAATTCTACTAGCGGGGGTGCCTATATAGACAATATGCTGGGGCAGCCATACGGCGTAATCGTCGGCACTAGAATGGCACGCAACGACGCGGGACAGGTTATATTCAACAGCAGTACTGGCTATCCCGTGCAGTCCGGGCTGGAAGTGCTAGGGAATGGCGTACCGCCATACACGGCAGGTCTTTCCAACGAGTTCCGGTATAAGCGTTTTGGATTAAATATCCTGCTCGACGGGAAATTTGGCAACAAGGTATTTTCCGTAACAGATGTCTATGGCACACGTATGGGGCTGCATAAAATGACGTTGGGCGGGCGTGAAAACGGACTGGAAGTAAGCGGTGTGGACCAAACCGGCGAGGCATATAGCAACACCATTCCGGTTGCATCCCTGAGGAGCTACTATGACAACTATAAGAGTTATTCCGAACTGTTTGTCCATGATGGTAGTTTCATCAAGTTGCGGCAAGTCGTCCTGTCCTATAACGTTCCGTTAAAAAGCGGCTCTTTATTCAAAAGTGCAACTGTTTCTCTCATAGCCAGGAATCTGCTGATACTGTACAAGAAAACAGACAATTTCGATCCGGAAACCAGCATTACCAACGGTGCCGCACAAGGGATAGAGTCATTTGGTCTGCCGCGCACAAAAAACATAGGTATCAATTTCATGGTCAATTTCTAAGGCTGTTATTTTCTCAATTTTTTAATCTTACCACAATGATTACTATATATAAAAAAGCCAACGTGAGGAGCTATTTGCTTGCCGTCATGCTGTTGATATTTGGATTGGCGGCCTGTACCAAAAATTTTGAAGAACTCAATACCAATCCCGATGCCACCAGCGTGCTGACCCCGGCGTATATGTTTACCTTGTCCCAATACAATGGGGCGGGCAATATACTGATGCTCCTGATGGGGACCATGCAATACACAACCAGTTACAACGATGTCGCAGGTTTTGGCTCTAAATACGTTGCAAGCCAGTACGCGCAGTCGTATGCCAGTTTTACCAATGGCTATCCGAATGAGATTAACCAGATCCACCAGGTTGTTGAAACGCTGCGGGAAGACTCGGCGGGCAACCATGTCGAGCTGGCCATCGCTAAGATATGGCGCGTCTATTGCTTTTCGCGGCTGACCGACTTGTATGGCGACGTTCCCTATTCACAGGCTGGCGAGGGCTATACTTCCAGCAACTATAAACCGGCGTATGACCGACAGCAGGCGATATACAGCGATATGCTCAATGAGCTGTCCACCGCCATAGCTATGCTGGATGGCAACTCCTCCACTTTTTCCTCCGCCGATCTTCTCTATGGAGGCAATGCCACACAGTGGCAAAAATTTGCCAGAAGCCTGATGCTACGTTTAGGTATGCGCATGACCAAAGTCGATATTGCCGCAGCCGAAGTATGGGTAGAAAAAGCCACTAGTGGCGACCTGATTATGGACGAGTCGGATGCCGCAGCCATTACCAATTATGTGTCTTCTGGCCAAACGATCAATAAAAATCCATTGGCATATAGTCTTTACAACGCTGACTATATATACGCCGATGGTACCAACAATCCAGAGGGTGGCAAATATCAAGATGTATTTATCAGTCATCTCAAAAATTACAACGATCCCCGCCTGAAAGTGCTTTCCGTTGTGTATGTTGATGGCACGGCCGATACTTCCGCGAGCATCCAAAAAGGAATGCCTGCCACACTCAGTTCCAAGCCCTCAGATTTTGTAACATATTCTGAACCCAACCAAAACACAATCCTCAAGCTGGATGGGCCATTGTACCTGTTGGGTGTGGCAGAAGTCCGTTTTCTCCTGGCAGAGGCGGCATTGCGGGGCTGGTACACCCAATACAGTGCAGAGACCCTCTATCAGGATGGTATCACAGCGGCAATGGAACGCTGGGCCAACTATGGAAGTTACGGCGTCATCAGCACTTCGGATATTGCAGGCTATATCAGCGCACACCCTCTCAATACGTCCGGCACTATGGCAGAACAACTCGAGCAGATATATACGGAACTATGGGTAGAACTGGTAACAGACCCGGTAGAGTCTTTCACGTCGTACCGCAGGACTGGCTATCCAGCTCTTACCCCCAACAACTATACTGGCAATATTACCGGCGGCAAGATATTCCGGAGAATGCTCTATCCCGTATCCGAACAAAACCTCAATGCAGAGAACTATAACACCGCCATCGCCAATCAGGGTGCTGACGATTTCCTTACCAGAATATGGTGGGATGTAGAAAATTAAACGCGCATGAAAAAGACAGTTATTTCATTTGTTTTGTGGGCAATGGTGGCAAGTGCCGCCGCCCAGGTAAAAGTAGACATTATACTCTCCAAAGGTCATGTCATCGACCCGGCGACAAAGACCGATGCGGTACGTGACATCGCTATACGCGACGGCGTTATCGTCAAGATTGCGCCAGACCTCAGCGGATGGAAAGCAGCGAAGGTCATTGCCGCTAAAGGATTACTCGTCACTCCGGGTTTAATCGACTTGCATACACATTTTTTCTGGGGATCCCACATGGACCAGGCGTATATGGACGGTCCCAATGCGCTGCAACCGGATGGTTTCACATTTAGGAACGGCGTCACGACTGCCGTAGATGCCGGAAGCTCGGGTTGGAAGACCTTTCCCTTGTTCAAAAAACAGACAATCGACAATGCCCAAACCCGCATACTGGCATTCCTAAACATCGTTGGCGAGGGAATGCGCGGCGGAAAATATGAACAGGACACCGCCGATATGGACGCCAGAGACGCAGCGGCCGTCGCCGCCGCCAATCCGCAGGACATCGTCGGTTTTAAGGTTGCACATTATGAGGGTCATAACTGGGTGCCCGTCGACCATGCAGTGGCCGCATCCGGCATGGTCGGGGACACGCTCCCGGTCATGGTTGATTTCGGTGGCACGACACCTTATCTCCCACTCCGGGAACTTTTCTTCGACCATATGCGACCCGCTGATATTTTTACGCACTGCTACGCCCAACTAGGAGAAACCCGGGAATCTATCGTTGATACCGTCTCAGGAAAGATACCCCAGTATGTGTGGGAAGCCAGGAAACGGGGAATCATTTTCGACGTGGGATACGGTGGTATCAGCTTCGCTTTTTCGCAGGCTATACCCGCAATGCAGCAGCATTTTTACCCCAATTCCATCAGCACCGACCTGCATCGGGAAAGCATGAATGCCGCAATGAAGGACATTCTCACGACAATGGACAAGTTCTTGGCGATGGGAATGCCGCTCAACGAGGTCATTGCTGCCGTTACGGTCAATCCTGCCCGGGAAATACGGCATCCTGAACTGGGCATCCTGAAAGAGGGCGGCTGTGCCGATATTGCCCTGCTTGAACTGGAAAAAGGAGATTTCAGACTTTTTGACTATAAGGGCATAAGGTTGTCAACCGATAAAAAACTGGTGTGCAAAATGACTATCCGGAACGGGAAAATCGTCTATGATCTTGACGGATTGGCCTATGCCTCGCCTAATTGACCTTTTCGATATTACCAATTAAAATAAATTAAAAAACAATCTAAAATGGAAAGAAGAAAATCCCTCCAACAAATTCTGAAAGGTGCATTAGGACTGGTCGGTGTCGGCATATTGAGCAAGTCATGGGGCCGCGACGCAGAGAGTCCACAGGAAAAAACAAAAACTGTCGGTACTGTCATGTACAAAGACGACGTACCGTTGTTCTCCTCTGTCATCCGGCACGGAGACCTCGTATTCGTGGCCGGTATCGGTGCTCATTTTAAGGGCGATATCAAGTCACATACTGACCACGTCCTTACCGAACTGGAGAAAGTATTGAAAAGTGCCGGCTCCTCGATGGAGAAAGTGTTGAAGGCCTCCGTATTCCTGCATGACCTTGACGACTATGACGGGATGAACGAAGTATTCAAAGGGCGTTTTGGTGAAAAGCCCCCAGTCAGAACCACGGTTGCCGTCGGTGGTGTACCTGGCGCTTCCTTGGTGGAGATTGATGTAATCGCGTATGTATAAACCTGAAACAACATGAACAGAAGAGACGTAGTGAAGAACCTTGCGTTGCTCAATTGCGGCAGCGCCTTTATCGTCGGCGGCTATCTGAAAGCTGCACCCGTCGCCAAAACGCCTGGAACTGCGAATGATGAACGGGATTTTTTCAAAGAACTGGGCGTCCGTCGGGTCATCAATGCGTCGGTGACCATGACATTTTTGTCTGGCTCGCTGATGCGGCCCGAAGTATTACAGGCCATCCATTCCACCTCCCGTTCTTTTGCCAATATGTATGAATTGCAGGACAAGGTCGGGGCTAGAATTGCCGAAATGCTGCATTGTGAAGCTGCAATGGTCACATCAGGCGCCGCCTGCGGACTCTTGCTGGGGACAGCCGCCTGTATCACAGGAAAAGACCCGAAAAAAATTAAGAATCTTCCTTTTTGGGAGGGCGCACAAAAGGAAGTGGTCATACAGAAATCGCATCGATATGCCTTTGACCAGGCAGTCGCTACCACCGGAATCCGATTCGTCGAGGTGGAAAGTATCGAGGAAATGGACAAAGCCATTAATCCCAATACCGTAATGGCACTTTATTATAATGCTGCACCCATCGTGCCGGAGTCCATCCTGCACGAAGATTTTCTCCGTATCGCCAAAAAGCATGGCGTTCCTGCCTTTATCGATGCCGCAGCAGATGTACCGCCCAAGTCCAACCTGTTTCTCTACCAAAAAATGGGATTTGACCTTGTAACGTTTTCCGGCGGCAAGATGATCCGTGGTCCCCAGAGTGCTGGACTTTTGTTTGGAAGAAAAGACTTGATAGAAGCGGCACGGCTCAACCACAGCCCTTACGAAAGTCCGATAGGCCGCCCCATGAAAGTCAACAAGGAAGAAATATTTGGCATGTATGCCGCGCTGAAATCGTTTCTGGAAACGGATGAGGACGCCCAGAATAAATTATGGCTGGAGCGGATCGCTACCATCAAAAGAGCACTCGCCAACTGTGGTAATCTTGCCATGGCCACTTATACTTACCCCGGTCCAGCTAACAAATTTCCCAATCTAGACATTCGCTGGACGGCACAGGATTTTAAAATTACGGCTGAAGATGCGGTACGCCTGCTGGAAAGCGGCGAACCTTCCATCGTCACTACAAGCCATGACAATACACTGCGGGTCGGCGTCGTATTGTTGCAGGAAGAAGAGATTCCCGTCGTCATTGACCGTCTGAAAAATATTTTCTCCCAAAACAAAGTATAATGACCAGCAGATTTTATCTGTCTTTAGTAATTACGGCATCGATGGCATACCTCCCGTCCGCAACCGGGCAGTTGGTCATGGACAGTCTGCGGACGACGCAATATACCCAGGACTGGACAGGTCCTCGGGATGCCAATGGACGCCCGTGGGTAGGGCAGATATGGATTGACCGGGCAGCAGCATGTAGTTTTGAAGACCTATGGACGGCATTGCACAACTATGGCTATGCCAATCAGTTTGAGGGTGGTTTTCAGGTGCTGCATGCGGATACGGTCATGGTCGGCAGAGCATTGACTGCGGAGTTTGTTCCTGATAGGCTAGATCTCGACACGCTGGTCAGCCAAGAGGGAAGAATGAAAAAATGGACAGGCAGCTCCAACGCATGGCCAATCTTGCAACTGCAAGAAGGTGATATCTATATAGCTGACGGAGCAGGAAAGGTCGACGAGGGTACGCTCATCGGCGACAATCTGGGTAGCGCCATCTATGCACGGTCACACAACGGCGTCATCTTCCACGGTGGTGCACGAGATCGGGATGGACTTAAGCAGATCAGCGGATTTAACGCGTGGGTGCGGGGATGGAACCCCTCTTTTCTGAAAGACATGACCTTGCTGCACATCAATTTCCCTACGCGTATAGGCAGCCTGACGATTATGCCGGGCGATATCGTCGTGGCCAACGACGAGGGCATATTGAGCCTACCATATTCGATAGCCGACAAGGTCGTCATACTGGCAGAGCTAATTGGCTACCGCGGGCTGTTCGGAAAAGAAATGCTCGTCAAAGGCATCTACCAGCCTGGGCAGATCGACAACCAATGGACAGAAACCATTACAGCACATTTCATACGCTGGCTGAAAGAAAACCATCCTGATTGCACAATCACACGAGAGCAAATCATGGACGCATTCAAAAAAAGATCCTGGTAATACTTCATTCATGAAAATAAGACACGCTATATTCATGGCCGCCGGCATATTGCTTTTTGCCTATCGCCAGCCCATACGGGCTCAAAAAAACGACAAAGTTATTGACGAAAACATCATCGGGTTCAACTGGAACAAACCCGATCGCATCGACTGGTTCAACACTCTCGGCATGGGCATGTTTGTGCATTTTGGCGTCGATGCTCCTCTAGGTATTGTCATCAGCCATTCGCTTGTGGGTGCATCGGAAGATTACCTGCAAAGGTATTTTTACCAGTTGCCACAGTATTTCAACCCGTACAATTACAACCCACAGGAGATGGCTCGACTGGCTAAGTTGGCAGGAATGCAATATGTCATTCTTACCACCAAGCACCATTCCGGCTTTTGCCTGTGGGATACCAGGACAACGGATTTCAACGTCATGCACACGCCCTACCATAAAGATATGCTGAAAGAATATGTCGAAGCTGTCAGGGCAGAGGGGCTTGGCGTCGGGTTTTATTATTCTCCCGAGGATTTCTTTTTCTTATACCGGCATCACCAGCCGATTAACCGTTTTTTTGACGACTGGACACCCGAACTGAGAAAGCAATTTGATGACTTTACCCGGCAACAATGCGAAGAGCTGATGACCAACTATGGGAAAATAGACCTCCTTTTCATTGACGGCGAGCCTAAAGACGTTGTCAAAAAGACCTGCTGGACATTGCAACCCGACCTCGTCATCACCAGAGGTGCCATGAAGACTCCGGAACAAACGCTGCCCGGACAGAAAACAACGCCACCGTGGCTTTCCTGCATCACGATCGGTTCTTCCTGGCAGTACCAGCCTACCAATAACATTTACAAAACGGGGAACCAATTGATTCGTTTGGCCATCGACACTCGATCCAAAGGCGGATCCTTGCTGATGAACGTAGGCCCTCGTCCAGACGGCAGTATCGGTGGGGAGGAAGAAAGCCGACTGCGCGAATTAGCCGCATGGTATTTTGCCAATCATGCGTGTATGGACAGTGTACAGAGCTGGATCGTCAATCATGAAGCAGACACATGGTTTACCATGTCAACCGACTCCTCCTGTGTGTATGCCGTCATTACGGACATCGACGGCTGGAACGAGGGTGAAAGAAAAAGCCGCGTTTTCCATTCCGTCATGGCGACGAAAGCAACGCAAATAGAAGTTTTGGGACAAAACGGCAAGGAGATCGAATACAAAACCATGGATGTCTCTCCACGATGGGAAGACCGACCCGACGGCATCGCCATATCGGTCGTGCGGTCACAGCGCCTGTATGACAACCATAAATGGCCCAATCCTGTCGTGGTAAAGTTGACCAATGTAGTGCCAAGGGTCCGTCACGTGCCTATCGTCGAGACAATGGCCCCCGTCCGTACAAAAGCTTTCACAATACTTAGAGGTAAAATATATGACGCTGGTACTAGCCATCGGCCGCGGATTGCCTATTTCCAATACCGTGAAAAAAAAGACCATTTAGAAAGCCTGTATGACAACAAATGGCACGCTCTATCCAATGCCAAAATTGGAAAAGACGGTATATTCACAATGCGGCTTCCCGCTGCTTTACAGAACAACCCCATAGAAATAAAAGCAGTGGCGATATATGAGTTCCTCAGTATAGAGGGTGACAGTGTCAGCCTATGACAGCGGCACATCGTAAAAATAAAAACTCCGTGTATGGAAATACCGGAGTGTAAAATGTATGTAATGTAAAGTGTAGTTCGAAATTGTGATTTGTGAATGCTCCAAACTCGCGCATACATTAACGTAGCGGTGCTTGTGTGGGTAGTAATGATGTTTTTTGAGGTCTCCCCGCGCCCTCTCCCGAAAGGGCTTTACAGAGAAATAAATCGGTCTCGTTCCCTATAAAATAATTCAAAAAGTGTAAACGATTTCTCTATCTGCTTTTTACGAAATCGCCCTGCGCAACTGGTTGTTTTTTTCGGAAGATGCCTGATAGACAGAAGTCAACAGGTTGCGGACAAAGGAGCTGTTGGAAAAATCCTTGCCATCCACCGTGCGCAAAGCATAATCAATATGGTGGAAAAGAATCGTCTGGTCCTGCCCTACGACATAGAAAGCGGGCAACGGGATATCCGTGTCGATGCCCGAAAGCCAATCCGATATTGGGTTCTGCAAGTCAAACAACCCAACATCCTCAGACAACTGGCCGTGACGGTCTTCCCATATATTAAGTTGATTTTCCTTTCTGATTTTATGTGTGAAATGCCGACTGTCACCGTTGGTAACGATCAACAGACGACCGCCCATGATTTCGATGTCTGCCTGTAAACTTTTCCAAGCGTTGACATCGACGACTTTGTTCGTCACGCTGAGGAACGCCAATACGAGCGGTTGCGGATAATCCAAAATATCCTGCAAACTGGTGAATGACTGACCAAACAAATCTTGGTCCCTGACACTTATAAAAGAGGATCGGTTCAGCACAATTGCGGGAAACTTGTCGCCCGACAACAATGGTTGGTAGTTGTAGCTGTGCTGGCTGGAATGTTGGCTGCCCATTACCGGGAGCAGCACTTTGCTGGGGTGGTACGCGAAATTGTTAGACATAAAAACGTTGTTTTGAAATGCAGGAATCTCCTGGCCTGTTATGGAAAATTGTTAAGTACATGAAAGAAGCAGAATCCTTGTCTTTACAGACAACAATAGCCGCAACAACAACGCATTCGCATCTGCATTGTGCCAAAAATTTGTATGTGTTTTTTTCCTTTCATAATACAAACATAAAGACGGTTTTTTATTCTACCAAATTTGTAGACTATTTTTTTTAAAAATTTTTTGCCAGACTAATCTTTTTCACGCAATGGAGCAAAGACGCAAAGTGCGAATAGGTCTATGTGGGCATTACTACACACAAAAAACACTTACCAGCCCGACCAATGTGAAACCGGTAAGTGGCTTTGCTGACGTGGTGTCTCCACCCGCCAGCGAAAATTGGAACTATTCTCACCGAATGTAAATGCGTCCTTTTTGGTTGGCTGTTGTTCTTCTTTTGTGCCATGGGACGACAAGTTAAAAGGCAAAAGAAAAAAGGTAAACAACGCGCAACGCTAGAAGCCTAACGCAAAACAAAGACTAACAGCTTTTCTAATCATTTTTTATTCATCCAATTGGGTCACGTTCGATGCGGACTCGATTTCGGACACGGTCGATGTGGTTGTCAAGGAGATATATGTAGCGCTCCTTACCGTTGTCCACCGCTTCAACGAAATATTGAACACGCCGCCGAGCATGGTATAAGGATCGTCGATCGAGCTGTTGTAGCTTGCCGCATAACCCGTGTTGGTTCCGGCGAGGTAGAATGGCTGGGAAACACTGGTAAGCGGATTAATGATATCATAATAGTCATTGTTTGCAATACGATAACCCAAACCTGCACTTTCCGAATAAAGGGTTCCTCCCTCGTCAATAAACACCACGTCAATGGGTATTGAGCTTTCCGTCACTGCGGAGTCTGCAAATATGGCTATACCGGAAGTATTGCCGCTGTTGGCCAACAGATTGGAGGTCGCTGTACCAAAACCCACTCCGGCAAGAGTATTATATGCATACCCATACCAAATGGACGATGCCATGCTCGTGGAACCGCTGCCATCGATGACTTTGGTTGTTCCACCTACATAGAAGAAATCTCCTTTGCTTACCGTACCCGACGCAATGTTCATCTTATATGTACGTAATCCTCCGGTAGCCCATCCTGCACTGGGATAGCCTGTTGGTGTAGATGCGCCCGCATTATTGGTGGTGACCAAGGCATACGGTGTCACGGAAAAATCAATGTCCTCCGTGGCCCGGCACTGTATATATTCATAATTAGCGTCAGTCCCATTTGGGTTGCACATAAAGCCCGTAATGATGACAGCAACGTCTGACAAGTCGCCGAGAACAGTGATATCGTCATAAGTGGATATCTTCATATAGGGAGCAAGGGTATCTGCGACGATGTTGTTCAAGAGAATGCTTTTATAGTTGGCAAGACCCGGCAACAGAGCGTCCGCAAAAGTAGCGGTTGTCTCTGTGACAAGGTTAAGATTGCCATAGGCGTCATTGATAGCATAGGTTCCTGCCAGTGTTGTACCCGAATCCGGAACAGGGTTGGGACCACCTTTAACAATATCTATCAGCGTCGATTCGTAAATATTCGGACTGGCCAACACCGTAGACGTTTTTAGTTGGTTGTAGGCAATAGTGTTGCCCGAGGAAACTTTTCGGATACCACTGCTGCTGACACCCAGTATTTGCAGAATACCGTCTTTACGTTGGAGGGTTGCTCCCTTTACTTTGATAATGACAGAGTCCCCAACCGTGTAGTCGGATGCGTTGGCAATGGTCAAAGCAATGCCTCTCAAGGCGGACAACCTACGGGCATCCTGTACGATCAACAGGCTGTCGGGCAGGTTGTTGCCGGAATGGTCGGAAATGACGATAGCCGCGATGCTGTCCCCACCATTCAGGTTTTCGGAAGTCAGGCTTATGACATCGCTGTAACTGTTGGGCAGGTTCCGGATGTCCAGTATCGCCACATACGGACTGACCGTAGTTCCCGGAAAACTGTCTTTTTTCTGGCATGCGAACATTGCCATTATTAACAGGCCGGTCAGTAAAGCTGTAATATGATTTTTCATCTGTATCTTTTTGTTTTTCGATTGTCCTCGTCTTAGGCGAGACAATTACTTTCAGTGAACTTCGTTTTTTGTACCCCGTTTATTCCTTTGGGACGGACAAGTCGCATCATTCCGATTTCTGCCACCAAACCTGCGTGGATATGACATCTGCTCCTTGGTCAGCCACCGCTTCGGCATAATGCACCGGATTGGATCCCAGTAGATAGGCAGGATACTGCATCCTTGCCGGCATGACACCGCCGTTATGCAAGCCTGCGCCTTTGGGCAATACGGGATGTCCTGTACGACGGTATTCAAACCACTGTTGCAAGTCCGTGCAAAACAGCGCATAATATTTCTGCAACTGTATTTTCTCCATTTTAGTACTGTCGTCCTCACTGTCGTCCCAAGACATGTCCGCAGCAGTGAGATAGTCCGCAACGTCAACCGTCCATGTGGACAGCCATTGGGTAATGCGCGCTTGGACGCCATTGTTGTAATAAGTGGCGGCGGTCGTAGAGGTAATCCATCCTTTGGAGGCGCATTCGCAGAGGATGAACTGTAGTTCTGCATAGTTCATCATCATCCCTGTCAACGGTTCTACCTGCATACAGTTGGAAGGAGGAGAGACGCTGTTCACGGTCTCATCTATGGCATAAAAATAGGATTGGATGTCTTCTCCATAGCCTGGAAGATAGCCACTGGCAACCCCTGCATACGAACCCGACACGGGTGCGATTCCCCATCGACAAACGCCGTTTGTGCCATAAGTTGCATAGTCGATAAGCGGGTCGCCCCAAACGTTCAGATAGTCTATAAAAAAGCTACATAGCGCAACCGACCTAAAAGTCTGGGCACGTACACTGTACCAAGGAGATACATAAGCTCCAACGCCCGTCCACTGCAATATCGCTGCATCCGAGGTGCTTGTCATGATGGGGTAAGAGGATGTATTGTTGACGATTTCCTGGATTTTCGCAATGCAGGAATCCTGCACTTCCGACTTGCCCGAAACCCTCAACAACAACCGCAGGTACAGCGAATTGCCAAACTTCCGCCATTGGGTAACGTCGCCAGAGAAAACAGGATCGTAGGAGCCATCGATAGTTGTACCTGTCGACAACAGCGTATTGGCCTGTTCCAGATAGTCAAACAGCCCTTCGTAAACATCCTTCTGAGTATCAAACTTGGGTGTGAAATTAAGGCTGTCTCGTCCGAGCAATGCCTCCGAAAACGGGATGTCGCCATAAGTGTCCGTCAGGATGGAAAACAACCAGGCTTGGCATATCAGGGAAATACCCATGTATGACTGGTTGTATTGGGCACTCGTTGAATCGCTGGACAAAAGATAGATATCCCTAAAATTAGCTAGCTCCGAATATAAGGCGTTGTACAGATAAAGAGACCAACTTACCGGGAAGTTGTAGCGAAAAACGGCCGTCTCGTCTTCTGACTGCGATACGGTTACCTGCATCAGCTCGTTGTTGAACGTGCGGTTGCGGGTCATGTTGGCGGTCAAGGCATTCACCAGTGCTGGGGCGAGCAATTGCTCTGGGTAAGCTGTGGTCGTACCATTGGGGTCTGTGTTCAGTTCGGAAAAATTATGGGTACAGCCCAAGGCAAAAACAGCTATGGCAACCAGACAAATAGGAACTACGATATTCTTTAACATAAATACGGTTTTAATTTTTTTAGAAGGTAACACTTAGGTTTCCGCCAAAGGAACGGGTGGAGGGAAATTGCCCCACTTCGATACCTTTGATAATGTCCGTTCCGCTGAGCGAACCCAGTTCAGGGTCAAATGCGGGCCATTTGGTCCATATGAAAAGATCCCTGCCATATATACCAAACGTAAGGTTCTTTATACCAAACCTTTTCAACGCAGTAGGAGACAAGGAATAATAAATACTTGCTTCCCGGAATTTGATAAAATTGGTGGAATAAGTCTGCCCCTCACCGTTGTCGCCACCATACATGTTGCTATAGAAGGTAGCTATATCGGTTGCAATCACATCATTGGTGCGATAAGAGCCATCATCATTGGCAACGACACCGTTTCCGATGATTCCATTGTAACGTCCCGGAAGCGTGTTCTTCGTTTTACCCAGATCGGCCAATCTCGCTGCCGTCAACGAATAAGCAACGCCTCCATATTGTCCGTCAAACAGCACGTGGAACACAAATCGTTTATAGGTAAAATCATTACCCCAGCTTAGTTTTCCACTTGGGGAGGCATGGCCCAGACGGACAAGCTCACTCGTTGTGGAAGTCAAGAGAGGCGCTCCTGTGGTTGCACTGTAAATAACGTTGCCATTGCCGTCGCGTTGGAAACCATAACCATATAAGTCGTTGACACTTCCACCGTTTTTAGCTATTATCTGTACGCCGCCTGTCGGTGCTGTCGCCAGCACGATCGTGCTGTCTGTCAATCCTTCAACAGTATTCTTGTTGGCAGAGAAGTTGACCATGGTATTCCATTTAAAATTCTTTGCTTTTACAGGAATAGCGTTCAAGCTTATTTCTATGCCTTTGTTGTTGATCTGGCTAAGGTTGGTCTTGGCAGAAGTGTATCCCGATGCCGCATCCACAATGCGGCTGAGGATCTGGTTTTTGGTGTTGCCTGTATATAGGGCCACGTCCAAGTTGATACGGTCTTTAAACAATGCCACATTGAGCCCTGCTTCATAGTTGATGGTACGCAATGGTTTCAGATTGGCATTGGCCAACAAAGATGGATTGGTCAACCCTGCACTATACAACGATCCTGCCGAGGTATAGTTGAACTGGGTCAGGTAAGGTGTCGTCAGACCACTGCCGACACTGGATGCTGAGAAGCGCAGCTTGGTATAATTGATGTACCATGGTAAGTTAACCGCGTCCGAAAGGATAAAACTTGTGCCGACAGAACCATAAGTAAAACCTACGTTGTCCGTCCTCGTAGGCGTTGCCAACACGCTGTTCCAGTCCCTGCGTGCCGTAAGATCCAGGTAAACCAGCTTTTTATAAGAGGTACTCGCCAAACCATAGAAGCTGTTGAGATCATAATTACTTTTGACAATATTGGATTTAACCACGCCTAAGGCATTGGCAAATTTGTACACGCCAGGATAGGAAAGAGAGTCGGCTATGTGTTCATCCTTCTTATATCTATTGACCAAGGCACTTCCGCCAAAGGACGCATTGAAACTGAAGTCACTGTTGATATTTTTGTTATAGCTCAACAGGAAATCATTGTTCTGTTCCATGGAGAAGATGTCCTGCTCGCGGTATGACCCTTTCGGCTGTGCTGTAGAGGCATCATAAGGCCTTTCCTGCGCACGCTGTTCATAGGACATGTCCATGGAAGTACGCACCATCAATGTAAAAGCTTTGGAGAAACTATAAGTCGCCTTTGCATTGCCTGTTATGGAATGGCGTGTCAGTTTATTAAGATTTTCATAGGCAATGGAATAGGGACTTCTAGGGTAAGAACTGAAAGGATAGGTCTGGTCTATGTTTTCCTCCCCTTTGACCCAATAGTCTTTGAGCCAGTTGAGGTCCGCGCTCGGTTCCCAGAATATGAACCAGTACATGATGGACTGGTTGCCATACCCGTTGCCGGGAAGATTGTCGCTTTTTTTGTAGGTATAAGCTAAGTTGGTGGCTATCTGTAGTTTGTCGCTTAGTTTATTGGTATAGGAATAGGACAGGCTGTGTCTATCGTAACCCGTATTGGGAATAATCCACTTGTTCTGCAAAGTCGTTATGGAAAACCTGGCAGAAGATCTGTCGGTACCGCCTTCAAGGCTTATGCTATTGGTATACGTAGATGCTGTGTTGAAATAATCACGGATCTGGTTGACATAAGGATGCCACAATGTCCTGATGGAATCCTGTCCTTGCAGGGACGGATTGTATTGATAGTACATCTGTCCAGAAAACTTAGGTCCCCAGGCAGAGGAGGTGCTTTTGGTGCTGGAACCATCTGCCGATGCCCCCCAGGAATAATAAGTCGCACCGTCCGTACCTTGGCCAAATTCATATTGTAGGTCTGGCCAGTGATTCACTTTTTCAATGGAAGCGTTGGACTTGAAGGTAATATTTATTTTTCTGTTCTTTCCGCCGCCGCTCTTTGTCGTGATCATGATGGCACCGTTTGAACCGCGCTGGCCGTACAGTGCGGCGGCGGCAGGACCTTTCAGGACAGAGATGGATTCTACATCCTCGGGATTGATGTCGTTCAGGTTGCTGCCATAATCGGCGGGCATGTTGCCGCCAGAGGTACCATAGGTTGTCTCGTCCGTATTCGTACCTGAACGTCGTCCACTACCGCCATTGACGACGACACCGTCAACGACAATCAGGGCTTCGTTGGATGCTCCGTCGGTGAGGTTGTTTTCCCCTCTTAGAATGATTTTTATCGAACCTCCTGGCCCACCATTGGAACGCACGAGGTCAAGCCCGGCAACCTTGCCCGAGAGGGCGTCTGCCCAGTTGTTGGACAGCGAGTTGGTTAACTGTTCACCCGTGACGGTGGCGGTTGCGTAACCCAGCGAGCGCTCTTGTCGCTTGATACCCAATGCGGTGGTAACCATTACCGTGTCAAGGTCGGCTTTCTTGGGTTTCAAGTAAAGTGTATAACGCTTTTCCGCGCCGATGGTATATTTCTTTTCGAAAAAACCGTTGGCAATGACTTCCAAATCTGCACCTTCCGTCGCAGCAATCGTAAAAAGGCCCTTTACGTCCGTAATCACGCCTTTCTCTGCCCCTTTCAATCGGACGGAGGCAAATGGAATAGGCATGGAGTCTTCCTCACTTTTGACATAGCCCGTTATTTTCCTTTGTTGAGCGTTTAGGGTCGAAAACATCAACATGCAAAATGCAAGCAATAATGAGACCTTTCCGGCACCTCGCCGTGTTAGCAAACCTTTCATTTATAATGCATTTAATTTAAAAATGTGAATCTTAGTCAATATTTAATCAAAAGAATTCCTCTAAGCTTTGCTTAGGGATGTGAGCGTTGTGCGAATGCTAAATTTTGCGCAGCAAAAGATGGTTCTAACAAAATAGTGGTCGGAACGAAATTTTTTGGCAATACTTCGTCAGCTTTGCTGCGGAGATGCACAAAAAATTAACTATTTTCTTTTATTGTTGCGGCTTTTCTCTTTAGGGGATGGTGCAAAGAAAATATAGCCGCATTAACCTATCGTTAACTCAACGTAAACTTTGTGTTAATGCCATCGGTTAAGTACTATTGATGTCGTTTAAAGATGATAATGATAAAATAATCCAATGTTTGTGGTATAAAACAGGATTTGTTGCATTTTTATCTTTCGGACATTGTTTTAGTCATAATTATAGCTGTTGACACTTTTAAAACGATTCAATATGGACACAAGAAGAGAATTTCTGAAAAAATCACTGTTGAGTTCCGGTGCAGTCGGCATCGCACATTTCGTTCCGGCCTCCATCAAAAAAGCCATGCAAATAGATCCCGCACCCGGCAGCACGTACATCGACGCGGAACATATCGTGGTACTGATGCAGGAAAACCGCTCCTTTGACCACGCTTACGGCTCGCTCAAAGGTGTCCGTGGATTTAACGACCCGCGAGCTATCGAGCTTCCCAACGACCATCCCGTGTGGTGCCAGACCGATGTCAACGGCAATACTTACGCACCTTTCAGGCTCGACATCAAGGATTCCAAAATCACGTGGATGGGCTCTCTGCCACATTCACGTTCAAGCCAGGTCGATGCGCTGAACCAAGGCAAAATGGACCAGTGGCTCGTGGCCAAACGCTCCGGCAACAAACAATATGCGGAGATGCCGCTTACGCTGGGACACTACACCAGAGCCGACCTGCCGTTCCACTACGCACTGGCGGACGCGTTTACGGTGTGTGACCACAATTTTTGTTCGGCTTGCACAAGCACGACTCCCAACCGCAGTTATTTCTGGACAGGCAATATTTTAAGTGAGGAAAACGGTTTGCCAAAAGCCAATATCCGAAACGACAATTATAAAGCCGGAAAGCTTACCTGGCTTACGTTTCCCGAACTGCTGGAAAAAAACGGCATCGCCTGGAAGTTCTACCAAAACGACCTGAGCGCGGGTGGCGGTTACGTAGGCGACGAACGGTCATGGCTCGCCAATTTTGGCTGCAACCTGCTGGAGTTTTTTGAAAAATACCATGTCAAGTTCAACAAACGCTACGTGGACAACCTCCAAAAACAGCTCGACACATTGCCCGACCAAATCAGTAAACTCCAAGAAAAACTCTCCACGTCCAACGAAACCGATGACGTAAACGACAAGATGCGCAAGGCACTGGACAAAAAACAGAAAGTGCTCGACAACGTGACAAAGGAATACGCGCAATGGAACAAAAAGGCCTACGAGCAGCTCACGCCCCAACAAAAAAGCCTTTTTGAACGCGCCTTTGTTATCAACAGCGGCGACAAGCACTACCGAGAGCTCGACAAGCTCCAGTACGACGACAACGGTCAAAAACGGGAAGTCGTCGTCCCCAAAGGCGACCTGCTCCACCAGTTCCGCCAAGACGTGAAAAGTGGCCAACTGCCGACCGTCTCCTGGCTTGCCGGCCCACAGAACCTATCCGACCATCCGAGCGCGCCGTGGTATGGTGCGTGGTACGTTTCGGAAATTTTGGACATATTGACCCAAAACCCGGAAGTATGGAAAAAGACGATTTTCATCATGACCTACGATGAAAACGACGGTTATTTTGACCACGTCCCATCGTTCATGGCACCAGACAACCTGCGCCCCGAAACCGGGAAATGCTCCGCGGGCATCGACACTTCTGTCGAATGGGTACGCAGGCAAAACGAGCTGCAACAAGGCATACACGAAAAAGAAGCGCGGGAAGCACCCATCGGACTGGGATTCCGCGTGCCGATGGTCATCGCCTCGCCTTGGTCAAGAGGCGGGCAGGTCTGTTCGCAGATTTTTGACCACACATCGACATTGCAGTTTTTGGAAACATTTATCCAGAAAAAATACAACAAAAACGTCCGTATCGACAATATCAGTTCCTGGCGGCGTGCCGTATGCGGCAACCTGACATCGGTGTTCCAACCTTACGATCCACAGGACAGAAAGCTGCCGTTCCTCGACTTGGACAAGCACATCGAGACGATTTACAATGCACAGTTCAAACAGGCGCCGACAGGATTCCAACCGCTTTCCGAAACAGATATTGCATTGATTGCCGCGCAGCCGCAGCGTTCCGGCAAAATGTCCCAGCAAGAACCCGGCATCTCCATCAGCACCCATATTCCCTACGAACTCTACGCCGAAGGCGCATTGTCCGCAGACAAAAAATCCCTTGTCTTGAATATGAAAGCCGGAAACGAACTGTTTGGCGGCGATGCGGCAGGTTCGCCTTTCGCGGTGTATGCAAGGACAGCCTATAAAGACATAAAACAAAACGATTTCCAGAAAGGGAAAGTCTGGTCATACGCCGTCAAGCCTGGCGACACCTTGCAGGACGAATATGCCATCGAACGTTTTGCCAATGGTCAATACCATGTCAAGGTGGTCGCCACCAACGGTTTCATGCGCGAAATCAAAGGTTCTGACAGGGACGGCGACCTTTCCGTGGAAGCAACGTATGAACGTTCCAAACTCAACGGAAAGAAAGCGACAGGCAACATCCGCCTCGTCCTAAAAAACAATACCGACAAGGTTTTGACGTTTGAAATCGCGGACAACGCCTACAATAACCCGATGCTTACACATACGTTGCAACCATCGGAAAGCAAGGACATCATCCTCAACCTCCAGAAAAGCTACCGTTGGTACGACTTTTCCGTCCGGTTGCAAGGCGACACACAATACCTGCGCCGATATGCCGGACATGTAGAAACGGGAGAGGCTTCGATGACGGATCCGTATATGGGAAGAGTGATATAAGAAAAAAAGCCACGAATGCACGAATAACCTTTATTCGTGCATTCGTGGCTTTTTTCTTCTCCGTTATGGATGCATTAGCCGCGCTGACTTATTTTCCGAAAAAACGCCTACTTTCTAAACAGTTCCGAGTGTGAGCCAACTCTTACAAGATAAACCTTATTTACTGGTTCGGTCGTTTCGTCCCATATAACCAACAAGTCGGGCATGACATGGCATTCCCAAAAATCGTTGTAGTTTCCGCTCAAAACGTGTGGTTTCATTTTTGACGGAATGTTTTCATGCCCGCCTTCAAGCAATTCGACCACATCAAAAATGGCTTTAATCTCTTTCTTCCTGTTTTGGTATTTCTTTAACTCCTTTTTGAACTGGGAGGACGGCGTTACAATGAATTTTGGCATCTTACAACATTCCTAAGTCTTCAAACATACTTTTTGCGCTATCATAGGATTTCAACGTGTCCCCTTTTGTCCTAACTTCCTCCATTGCCTTTAAGGTCTCCTCATTGGGCGTATGAAATTCAACAACCTTCGCCAATTCTGTTTCGATAAAGTTGTTTACGCTCCTGTTTTCGGCCTTAGCCAGTATTTCAATCTCGGAGTACAAATCCGCATTGAGCCTCAACGAGGTTATTTTTTTAGTTGCAACTGTATTCATAGTGATATTATTTAGCATACAAAAATAGGAAGAAATCGGGGAATGCTATATTGAAATAATCCCTTATTGCAATTAACCAAGAAAAGCATCAAGTCTGCAAAGCCGTTATAAGAAAAGAAGTCTTACGTAAGCCAATTAGAAATACTGACAAACCCTACTTTTATTGGTTTTAGATTACGAATAGAAAGAAAAACAATACGTCAATAAACGAAAATGAGTTATAGGCAGTTGTTCAATTTATTTTCCTGGTCAACGTTTGATTCACTTTTTTATCCCATCTACCTTCTGCCACACACTTCCCCATATAGCCTACTTTTGCACGGATGCTGTCCAACTCCAATTACCAGCAGTTAGTTGTACAGGTCTCGGAAGGAACTGGCGCAGCGGCAGGGTTTTCATACTTGTTTCCTCTGTTAAAAAACAAATGGCGTTAGTATGGCACCGCGCTTTTCCTCTGTTTACTTTTCACTTTTTACGTATTTTGCACACTCAAACACGCAAAAATTTCAATTACATGAGCCAAAAATACGATTTCGGAATGGTTGGGTTGGGCGTTATGGGCCGCAACCTGCTGTACAACATGGCAGACAATGGGTTCAGCGTCATCGGCTTTGATCTGGACATCGAAAAAGGGAAAGAACTGGAAAAAGGTGCGAGCCCAGGCACCAATGTCAAAGGTGTGACGACATGGGAGGATTTTGTTTCCAATATGGCAACGCCGCGCAAAATAACAATGCTGGTGCCTGCTGGCAAACCTGTGGATTCCGTTATTGAGAGCCTTTTGCCTTTGCTGGAAAAGGGTGACATCATCATCGACGGCGGTAATTCGCATTATGTGGATACCGTCCGCCGCGTGAAATACGTCGGCGAAAAAGGTTTCCATTTCATGGGAATGGGCGTATCCGGTGGCGAGAAAGGTGCCCGCCGAGGACCGAGCATCATGCCGGGTGGCGACCTCGAAGCCTATAATGTCGTCAAACCCGTATTGGAATCCATCGCCGCCAAAGTCAACGGCGAACCCTGCACGGCCTACATGGGCAAAGATGCTGCTGGACACTATGTCAAGATGGTGCACAACGGTATCGAATACGCTATCATGCAGCTTCTCAGTGAAGTGTATGACCTCCTGCATCGCGGTCTTGGCTTGACCAACGAGGAACTGTACGACGTATTCGCCAAATGGAACGAAGGCGAACTCAACTCTTTCCTTGTCGAAATCACCCGCGATATTTTTAAACAAAAAGACCCTGACACGGGTAAATTCCTCGTTGACCTTATACTCGACAAGGCTGGCGCAAAAGGGACCGGCAAATGGACGTCGCAGGACGCGATGGACGCCGGCGTTTCCATCCCGACCATCGACATCTCGGTCTCCCTGCGCACGATTTCCGCCTATAAAGAAGAAAGAACCCAAGCTGCCGCACTCTACGCTTCCACGCACCAGCCGTTGGACGTGGACAAAGACACGTTTATCCAGCAACTGGGCGACGCGCTTCTGTTTGGTATGATTATCAGCTATGCGCAAGGCCTTGCGCTCTTGGTTAAAGCTTCCGACGAGCTGCAGATGGAGATTCCGCTGAAAGACGTTGTCAAGATATGGAGAGGCGGCTGTATCATCCGCTCCGGTCTTCTGGAGAAATATTACCAGGCTTATTCCAAAAACCCGAAACTCACCAACATCCTTTTGGATGTAGACATCGCAGCATTGGCAAAAGCCAAAGTCGCAGGTCTCCGCGAAGCCGTTGCACAGGCTGCAAAGAGTAGCATCGCGGCTGGCGGGTTGCAGACGGCGTTGGCGTATTTCGACGCTTACACAAGCGAAAGGATGCCGACCAACCTGATACAGGCGCAGCGCGATTACTTCGGCGCGCACACTTACCAGCGCATCGACAAAGAAGGCACTTTCCATACCGAATGGGGAGAGTAAGTTAAAAGGCAAAAACCAAAAGCATTGGGCATCTATACTTCTACCATGGATAAATATATGCAATGAATAAAGTGAACACCTTGCCGTCATTCCCGCATAGCCGGGGATGGCGGCAAGGTGTTCGTTGCTTAACAGAATTGCGGATTCCTATACGACATATAGTATGGCATTTAGGATTTTCCCTTTTGACTTAAAATATTTCATTTTCAAATCAACAACCTCATGGCAAATACGATAAAAAAAACCGCGCCAACCCTCATATTCATCTTTGGAGGTAGTGGCGACCTGAACCACCGCAAACTCACGCCGGCGCTGTACAATCTATACATCGACGGTTTTCTCAACGATAAATTTTCCATTGTAGGCCTGGGACGCTCGGCCTACACCGACAAAAAATTCCGCGACCACCTGTTGGAAGGTATCAAACAGTTTTCCCGCAATCCCGACGACGGCAAAGGTCCGTGGAAGGAATTTAGCGAGCATCTTTCTTATCTCCAGATGGATGCCGGCACGGAATCCGAATACGGCATTTTGGACAAAAAAATAACAGAAACGGAAAAAGAATGGGGCGAAAAACCAAATCTGCTGTTTTACCTTTCCGTGGCGCCGCAACTGTTTCCGGTCATTGCCAAAGGCATTGCGACCATACCCGCCGCGCATGACGAACAAAATGCGCGCATCGTCATCGAAAAACCTTTTGGACACGACCTGCAAAGCGCATTGGAACTCAACGCCTTGCTTTCCGGTCTGTTCAAGGAAGACCAGATTTACCGTATCGACCACTATCTCGGCAAGGAAACCGTACAAAACATATTGGCCTTGCGTTTTGCCAATACCTTGTTTGAACCCATCTGGAACAACAAATACATCGACCACGTACAGATTACCGCAGCCGAAACTGTCGGAGTGGAAGACCGTGGCGGCTATTACGAAACTTCCGGCGCGTTGCGCGACATGATACAAAACCACATCTTGCAGGTTTTGTGCATGGTGGCGATGGAAGCGCCCGTTTCCTTTGAAGCCAACGAAATCCGCAACAAAAAAACCGACGTGTTGAAAGCCCTTCGCCGCTACACCAAAGATGAAGTAAAAGAAAACGCGGTGCGTGGCCAATATCGCGCAGGCTGGATGAAAGGCGTGGAAGTGCAAGCCTATCGCGACGAAAAAAACGTTGCGCCCGACTCTACTACAGAAACCTACGCTGCCGTCAAGTTCCATATTGACAACTGGCGTTGGCAGGGCGTGCCGTTCTACGTCCGTACCGGCAAATATTTGCAGGACAAGACCACGATAATCACCATCCATTTCAAGCAAGCTCCGAAATATGCGTTTCCTCCAGAGGCGGCCGACGCCTGGAGACCCAACCGCCTTACGTTGACCATCCAACCGCAAAACGACGTGCGCCTGCTGTTCCTCGCCAAGCATCCGGGACAGACCATGTCGCTCGACCCCGTGGAAATGGTGTTCAACTATTCCGACGCTTTCAACGAAACGCAGCCGGAAGCCTACGAAACCCTGCTCCTCGACGCGATGACCGGCAACTCTACCCAATATATGCGCAACGACCAGGTCGAAATCGCCTGGAAGGTCATCATGCCGATATTGGAAGCTTGGCAGTCCCGCAAACCTGTCGACTTCCCCAACTATGCTCCGGGAAGCTGGGGCCCCGAGGAAGCCGATGCGCTCATCGCCAAAGACGGCCGTTCCTGGGTCAATCAACAGATTAAGCCAGGGAAGAAGAAATAGTGGACAGTTCGCCGCTGGCGCACGCGTGTCGCGTGTGTCCCGGCATATTAAAGCACACGCAAAACGACGTGCGCCAGCGGTGGCTATAATACTCTATATTAGATTAGAATAAATATGCATTGAATATAGTGAACACCTCGGCCGTCATTCCCGCGTAGGCGGGAATCACATTTATCCATATAGCAGATTCCCACCTACGCGGGAATGACGGCTGAGGTGTTCATTGTTTATTTATGTGTTCATAACATGAGCACTTTTAACTTTTTAATTTTCCCTTTTATATTTATGAGCAGCATTCATGTTTCCAAGGATATCAACGCGTTGAGTTTGGATTTTGCCAATTGGTTGGTGGATTACGCCGATGAAGTATTGGCCCAAAAAGACAGTTTTGCCATTGCGCTTTCCGGTGGCAGCACGCCTAAGCTGTTGCACGAACTATTGGTGCAGGAACCGTTTTTTAGCCGTATCGCTTGGGACAAATGGATTTTCTTCATGGGTGACGAGCGTTTTGTTCCGGTTGCGGACGAGCGCAGCAATGCCAAGATGGCCTACGACACGATGCTCAACCATGCGCCCGTACCTCAAGAACATATCCATTTTTTCCAGACGGAAGACATCACACCCGAAGATGCGTCGATTGCTTATGAACAGCTTTTGAAAAGCTATTTTGAAGGCAAGGAAACGGGTTTGGATATTATTATTTTGGGTATGGGCGATGACGGACACACTTTGTCGCTTTTTCCCGGTCAGCCCATCATCCACGAAACAAAAAAATGGGTGGACAGCTTTTGGTTGGAAGCACAGGATATGTACCGCATCACGTTGACCCATCCGGTTGCCAACCATGCGGCGCAGGTGGCGTTTCTCGTCTCCGGCGAAAAGAAAGTGCACGCGCTCCACGAAGTGTTGAAAGGCGCGTACAATCCCGACCTTTATCCTTCCCAAATCATCCAGCCCAGTCCCGGCGAACTGCATTTCTTCATCGACGAAGCTGCGGCAGAAGGGTTGAAATGAGGAAAGACCGAAAAGTCGGGATGTGGAACCATTACACAAATTCATCCAGCGAGGAGTATATTCCAATAGCCATTTTTATTTCGAGCCGCCAAACACCGACTTCAAAATGCTGGACGTCTGTGCGGCGGGGTTGCTCCGGATGTTTTTTTCCTGTTGCGATATCTGGTCAAACAGCGCGTCCACGGCTTTGACCGCGACGTAATTGGACAGGTCGGGGTTGGCTTTTTTCACGAACGGAACAGTATTGTATTTCGTCACGACCTGCGAATAGGCAGAAGTCGCTTGGTTTTTACTCAGCTCCGTGTTGATTGTCGGTGTAAATGCATGCACCAACGTGTCATGTGTTTTGCTCTTGAAATATTCGGTGATGGAGTTGTCGCCGCCGTTGACCAGTTTGACGGCATCGGTCAGTGTCATCTGCTTGATGGCATTGATAAAGATAGGTTTGGCAAATCCAACCGCAGATTCCGCAGCACGGTTCATCCGAAATTCCGCAGAGTCTGCAATGCCGCCCATATTGAGTTTGCGCAGCACGCCGTCTGCCGAGTGTAGCGGTTCGGGCAGCAATATCTTGTAGGTACTTTTCCAAAAAGCATCCGTTTTGTTCAGGGCGGTCACACTGTTCACCAAGCCTGTGGACAGCAATTCCTTGACACCGGAATTGGCGTCGGATTCCGACAGGTTGCTGTTGGTCGTTGACTTGGAGCTGGAAGTTTTACTTCCTACAGATTTCAATAAGGAGCCAATGTTTTGGGCTTTTACGACTTGGCTGCCAAGACATAGCAAGCCCAAGAAAAGCAGAAATATTTTACGCATGATAATATGGTTTTGAAGGTGCAAACTACAATAAACTTGCCGTTCTTTTTTGAAGGATGAAAATAGTCCTAAAATTTGGGTGGATTGCATTTCAAATTTTCGCCGTAAGATTCTTTTATGTTTGATTTTTGGGGCATTAGTCTGCTCACGGATGGCAGAGAGAAGCTCAGAAGCTTTATATCTGTGCCAATCCGTGCAGTCTGTGAGAAAAAACACCACAACGTCGTATTACGCCAATATCGCTGCGGCATTGCGGTTCTGACCATTATTTTCTAAATGTGAAAATCTGCAATTTACCCCAAAACTTGGGTTGTTGTTTTTCCTTTTTCCTTGAATACCTTTGTTCCCACCGTTGTATTGGAAATCTGAAAAAAACAAGAAACAATAAGATGACATTTAGTTTAGGATTTAGTCCTTGTCCCAATGACACGTTTATATTTGACGCGTTGGTCAACAAGAAGATAGATACGGAAGGTTTGGATTTTGATATTGTGCTGGACGATGTGCAGACGTTGAACAATTGGGCGCAGGAAGGTCGGTTGGACTTTTCCAAAATCAGTTATGGTGCCTTGCCGTTGCTGTTGGAGCAATACGTTGTACTGGAAAGTGGCGGCGCGCTTGGTATGGGTGTCGGACCTTTGCTCCTTGCCAAGGAACCGATGGCATTGGACAATGTTCCTGCTGGCACTATTGCCATTCCGGGCAAGGACACAACCGCGCATCTGTTGTTTTCCTTGGCATTTCCGGGTGCGCGGAACAAGGAATTTGTTGTTTTCAACGAAGTGGAAGATTTTGTGTTGGACGGCAAGGGCTTGGGTGTCATCATCCACGAAAATAGGTTTACTTACCAGAAACGCGGTCTGCACAAGCTGATGGACCTCGGCGACTATTGGGAAAAAACAACGGGAGTCCCGATTCCCCTCGGCGGCATCATCGCCAAAACAATATTGCCCAAGGAAACCATCTTGCAGGTCAACCGTCTCATCCGCAAAAGCATCGAATACGCTTATGTGCACCACTCCACACAGCTCGCCGATTTTGTAAAAATCCATGCGCAGGAAATGGAGGAAGCTGTCATGCGCCAGCATATCGACCTGTATGTCAATCGCTTTTCGCTATCCTTGGGAGAAAAAGGCCGAAAAGCCATCCATCAGGTTTTGGATGTCTACCAAGGACTGCATCCAGACAGGACGGTTGACCGCGACAAGATTTTTGCGGAAGATTTGTAATAAAAAGCTTCACCGATTCATAGTTTGTACTTGAAACGAGCATTTTATACGATTTTGATTTATATTTCAGACCAAAAATCCATTTGTGCTGTTCGGGATTTGCAATCCCGAACGCTTATCCGTGCATTTGCAATGCACTGCTATTTGCGGATTCCAAATCCGCCGATACGGCTTCAGGACTACAAATCCTGAAAAGCGGAGTAATAACAATTATTGGTCTATATTGAATTTCATTATCATATTACACCTTAAAAAGGGTTAAATCAGTTCATCATTTTAAAACTGTCAGCATCTTTCGCGAATGGAAAGCGGTTGCGCGTTTTTTCCAGTTCCTCTTTCCGCAAGGTGTAGGTGAACATGTCTTCCGCGTCGGCTTGTTCGTATAGTATTTTTCCGAGCGGATGGACGATGCGGCTGTCGCCGGAATGGTATAAACCGTTACCGTCGTTACCGACCCGGTTGACACCGATGACATAGCATATATTCTCTATCGCGCGCGCCTGCAAAAGGGTTTTCCAAGGCAGGTTTCTTTTTTCGGGCCAGTTGGCGACGTAGATAATGGCATCGTATTCATAAGGATTTTCGGGTGTTGCCTGCTGCCGCGCCCAGACCGGAAAGCGCAGGTCATAACATACTTGCAGCAATATGCGCCAACCGTTGACAGAAACGACAACCCTGTTTTCCCCGGCGATATAGTGTCGGTCTTCGCCTGCATATCCAAACAAGTGCCGCTTGTTGTAATGATATATCTGTCCGTTGGGCAGCACCCAGGCCAAGCGGTTGTAGTATTGCCCATTCTCTTGTATCGCGAGGCTGCCCGCCAATATGATTTTCTTTTTTTGTGCGACGGATTTCATCCATTGCACGGAATCGCCGTCCATTGTTTCCGCTGTTGTTTCCGGTGACATGCTGAATCCTGTCGTGAACATTTCGGGTAGGATGACGACCTGCGTTTTTTGCTGGATGGCGTTGATTTTGGCCTCCAGGTTTTTTCTGTTGGCGGCCTTGTCTTCCCAGACGATGTCGGTCTGTATCAATGTTACGGTCAAATCGTTCATACAAAAGAATTGTAGTGATAAAGGTACGAAAGACGTAATTTTAAAGCTCAAAGATTGACACGCCGTTTTCCCCGCACAGTCTCCTGAAAGGGACTTTGCGGAGAAGTTTACCAAGACCGCAAAGTCCTCTACGAGAGACTGTGCGGGGAACGCATCAAACTTTGAACAAATAAACTAAATCCCATGCATACACAACCTATTTTCAATCGCTTGTCCAAGCACCTACTGGCGGACGGATTTCCGTTAGTGATGGATTTGGAACAGTCGCATGGCAGCTATATCGTGACGACGGAGGGCGATACCTATTTGGACATGTTTACCATGTTTGCCTCGTCGGCGATTGGTTACAATCACCCGTATATCGTGGCGCAGGAAGGTTTTTTGGGTAAAATGGCGGTCAACAAACCTGCGATGTCGGACATCTATACGGAACAGTTTGCCGATTTTGTGGACACGTTTGCGCGGGTTGCCATGCCCGCCGAAATGCAATATGCGTTCTTTGTTGACGGCGGCGGACTTGGGGTTGAGAATGCGTTGAAAGCGGCCTTTGACTGGCGGACGCGCCTCAACCTGTCGCGCGGCGTTGAAAAGGAAGCGGGAAAAGTCATCCATTTCCAACAGGCATTCCATGGACGCACAGGATATACGCTTTCGCTGACCAATACGTCGGATTCGAGGAAATACATGTATTTTCCAAAATTTGACTGGCCGCGCATCATCAATCCCAAACTGCATTTTCCCTTGGCCGACGCATCGCTGGAACAGACCAAAGCCTTGGAAAAACAGGCATTCCAACAGATTGAGGATGCTCTTCAAAAACATCCAAACGAAATCGCCTGCATCATCGTTGAAACGATACAGGCCGAAGGCGGCGACAACTATTTCCGGAAAGAATTTTTCCAAAAAATCCGCGCCATCTGCGACCAACATGAAATCCTGATGATACTCGACGAAGTGCAGACGGGCGTGGGACTTACAGGTAAAATGTGGGCTTTCCAAAACTATGACGTGCTGCCCGACATCGTTGCCTTTGGGAAGAAAGCGCAGATTGCCGGCATCTTTGCCAATAACAAAAAAATCGACCAGGTTGCGCACCACGTCTTCAAGGAAAGTAGCCGTATCAACTCGACATTTGGCGGCAACTACCTGGACATGCTACGCTTCAAACTCGTGTTGGAAGTCATCGAAAAAGACAAGCTCATAGACAATGCCGCAACCGTCGGCGCGTATCTTTTGGAACAAATAAAACAACTGCCCGCCGACAAAATCAGTAATCAACGCGGCATCGGCCTGTTCTGCTCGATGGACTTCCCGACAACGGAAACACGCGACCAGTTTCTGAAAAAAACGTATGAAAACAAACTCCTCATCGCCGGCTGTGGCGACACAACTGTGCGTTTCCGCCCGGCACTGAACGTCAGCAAAACGGAGATTGACGAGGCGGTGGGTATAATTAAAAGGAGTCTTTAATGTTATATAGTTGGTGTCTACCCAAAGCACTCTTGAGTATTTATAGAGTGTTACATCTTGAGAATGATAAAAAGATTTCACTAAAAATCTAAATTCTCAGAATGTTTCATATATTCGTTAATCGGCAGGGATAATTGGATACACCACCAAGCTATGAGAGCAACTAAAGAATAGGTGCGTGACAACGAAATATGAGAAATGCTGACGGTGGAAAATTCTGACACAGCACCTAACCTGAAGGTAGGAATAACTACATATAGATTTATAACGATGAAAAAAAAATTTATTTCTAACGGCTTTGTTTTTAGCCAGTACAGTTGGCTGTAAAAAATCCTCAATTAATGAAGAAACAAATCAAAAAATCAATACGTATTCTACACAATTAATTAATGACCAAAATTTTTCATTTTGTCTAATTTCCCATGCTATTTGGGGTGATGAAGAATCTATAGATGAAGACACTACAATATATCTCGCTCTTGACACTTTAAACTGGAACAGCTAACATGAAAAATAATATTGGGCAAACATTTGATATCGTAATATATGGTGCTATCATACTAATAATGGTAAAAACAAAAATGCCATTTTTAATTCTTTTTTCATACATTATTTTAATTACACCTGCCCTAACTTTATTAAATAATATGGTCGGCAACAACTTTAATATTGGGTTTAATAATCAGAAAGAGGAAATAAAAATATCAGACAAGTCCAAAACAGTAGCTATATTAATTTTAGAAATTATAATGAAGATTCTGTGTTTGAGTTGGATTTTAGTACTAACATGGTTTGTCTTTACAAAAAAGATACACCTATATGCCTTCTGCTAACAACATAGCCAATACAAGCTCGACAGAATTATTTATGTTCGGCGTTTGTTCTATGTTTGTATCAACAATAGTGTCATCATGTGGCGGTATCGCCAAGTCCCGAACCGTTATGTATAATGCGATTAAAACGACATTCACAAAACAAAATTTCTGAAAAATTGAAAATAATTCGTATTTTCGATAGACGTTAGTTGTCACTCTATGACCAACCAAATAAAGATTGAAAGATTAATATGGCAAAGGACTTAACAAATTCAGATTTAGATAGAAAAAATATTTTGAACAACAATGTTGCTATTCAAGAAGTGTATCAACAAGTTGGTTTTTTCGGTTTTAAACATGATGGAAAATTCAGATTTACCAAACAACAACTTGCAGAATATTTTGAGGTTGACATCCGCACAATTGAAAGAATTGTCGAAAACTACAAAGATGAAATTGTAGAAAGTGGGTATGAAATTTATTCAGGGCTTAGGCTAAAAGACTTCAAAGACAAAATAACTGACTTTGTAAAAAAAGTAAATCAAGGGTACCATGTTCCCGACACAAATGTCGGGAACATGGTACAATCATTTGAAAATGAATTAGATAATCTATCAAAAACCCCACAACTTGCCGTATTCACATATAAATCATTTTTGAATGTTGGTATGCTGTTAACAGGGTCGGAAAAGGCTCAAAATCTTCGCTCGGCAATTTTAGATATTGTAATTGACGTATTAAACCAAAAACTTGGAGGAAAAACAAAATTTATTAACCAAAGAGAAGAAGAATTCTTACCAAGTGCCATCAGAGAATATAATTATAGGCAGGAATTTACGAATGCTTTAGATTTTTACATCACAGAAAATAAATTTAAGTACGCACAGCTAACCGACAAAATTTATAAAAGCATTTTCAAGGAAGATGCAAAAGAATACAGGCAAATATTAAAGCTAAGTACCAAAGAAAGTGTGCGAAGTACAATGTATTCGGAAGTCCTTGATTTGATTGCAGGCTACGAAAATGGCTTTTCTACGTTTCTGAGAACTGAATACGAAAAAATCGGAAAAAAACTTAGTCTATCTGAAGCTCATCTTTTATTTGAAAAATACGAACTTTTAACTGAACCGACCCTTATACCTCTAAGAGAAAAAGCAAGAAGCTTAATGGCAAGTAGAGATTTAGCATTTAGAGATGCATTACACGAGAAATTAAAAAACTACATTAATGAGGTTACTTCGGAAGATTACGATAAATTTTTAGGCGACAGAAGTATGGATTTAGAACAAAGATTAGAGGATAATAAGGATGTTTTTAAAAGATTAAAAGAAAGATAATATGGCATTCAATTACTTTACATCTGAATATGCCATAAAAATCCATGATAAGATTGTTGAATTGTCGGGAGGTAGAACAGGAATTAAAGATTATGGTAACATTGATAGCCCGTTAACCCATATTCAAAATGATGAATACTATCCTACATTTGAAGACAACCTAACACATCTCATATTTTCATTTAACAAATTTCACGCTTTCAATGATGGAAACAAAAGGACATCAATTGCAATGGGGGCTTTCTTCCTAGAAGTAAACGGACTTGAAATTCTTGTTGACAAGTTCATTATTGAAATGGAAAATATAGCAGTTACAGTTGCTGATAATATTATAGACAAAGAGTTGTTGTCTGAAATACTATGTTCACTAGTCTATGAAGAAGAGTATAGTGAAGCATTAAAATTGAAAATTATAAATTCGTTGGAACAATTAAATCCAGAAAATGAACAAATTAATATGGGAACAGCGTTTTATAGAGACCTATATTAACGCTTACGAAGGGCGAACAGCTAACAAGCGGTTTTGCAATAGTACGGCTGACAGTCATAGGCTCAGGTTCAGTAATTCTATTTAACTTCAGTGCAAAACTCAACTGAGGATTCGCTATTTCCCCCACATTGTCAAGCCCCGACCCGTTTCCTGCAATTTTTTCTTAGCCCGACGGTATATAAACATTCCGTTAATTCTTATTTTTACTTTTTACGCCTA
Source organism: Chitinophagaceae bacterium (assembly GCA_047606825.1). Classification (GTDB taxonomy): domain Bacteria; phylum Bacteroidota; class Bacteroidia; order Chitinophagales; family Chitinophagaceae; genus Rhizosphaericola. The sequence continues at coordinate 6,721 of JASGDY010000107.1, read as the reverse complement.
AATTATTCATGGTATTACTCGGCGGTAAACCCGACGGACGATACATGGAACAGCACGATATGTTTTTCGGTGTTGCGGAAAAACAGTCGGAAGATTTTTATACATTCTGACCAGAACTGAGAATCAAAATGAACATCGACGCACGCACGAAGTGACGCAGGTCGGTGGCTATGAAGTACATATAGAACCACAATCAACGCAATCGTAAGAAGCCGCCGCTGGCATGCGTGCCAGCGGCGGTATTTTTTACTTTGTAATCCGTACCACCGTAAAAGAATATGGCGGTAGCTTTCCATTGTTGATATTAAAGATAGCGCTTGTCGGTTTAGTGTTTTTATCCGCTGCGTTTCCGGTGAGAATGGTCGCGGGAAATTCCGTTTTGGAAAATGTGTTTTCCAGTCGGATGTTGACTTCCACCGGAAGCAGGTTGACGAGCTTGATGATAAGGTCGCCCGTTTTGCTGTCCTTGACTACGGACCTGGCGATACGGATACCGACGTTTTCGTCCTTGTTGGACAACTGTAAGTCGCTGGCGATATAGCTGTCGCCACCGTTGTTGCCGAAGAGTTTTTGCACTTCATAATCAACGGTCGTCTTGGTTTCGGTATTGTCGAAATAAATAAGGTCGGGACGCCATTGCGTGTGCTGCTCTTTTGCCAGTAGCGGCGCGTAGGAAGTCATCGTGACCACGTCGCCGTTGCGCTCGACATTGCAGAGATGCAACGCTTCTGCCAAAGCCGTCTCTAGGTTGCTGGGACGGCCGGGCAGGTGAGCGGCGTATTCGCCCAAGTACACTTTCGGTTTGTTGCGGTCATATCGGTCGTAAAAATCCTGGTTGTGCAGCATCCATCCGGGCGACACATAATAGTGCTCATCGACCACCGGAACGCCTTGCTGCGCCGCAAAATCCCATCCATATTGATAATCCGAACCTTCATAAAACGGGCCGACGGTGCCGATGACAGTGATTTCGGGATGCTTTTGCTTGACGGCGTTGAATATCAGCGCAAAACGCTCCTTGAACGCTTCGGAAATAAGGTCTTCGTTGCCGATGCCGATGTATTTTAAGTGAAAAGGTTGCGGATGTCCCGCTTCGGCGCGGACTTTCCCCCAGCGGGTCGAGGCATCGCCGTTGGCATATTCTATCAAGTCCAAAACCTCCTGGATATACGCGTCCATGGAATCCAGCGGAATGCCGCCCTGCTGTCCGCACAGTCCGTTTTTGGGATTGACCACGCCTGTGTTTTGACAGGGAACACCTGCCGCCAAGACGGGCAGCGGCGACGCGCCGATGTCTTCGCAGAACTGGAAAAATTCGTAAAAACCAAGTCCTTTGGTCTGGTGGTAGCCCCAAAGGTTGAAGTCCGGCTTGCGTGCTTCCAACGCGCCGACGCTGTTTTTCCAACGATACATATTGTCGATGCCGTTGCCGTGTGTGAGGCAACCGCCGGGAAAGCGCACAAAACGTGGTTTGAGGTCGGCGATTGCCTGAGCAAGGTCGGCACGCACGCCGTTTTTACGGTTTTTGAACGTTTTTTCCGGAAACAGGGAAACCATGTCGAGGTTGACGGCGAACGTTTTTTTGCTGTCGGTCATGGCGATTTCCAGTCGTGCATCTTTGACGGTCGTGCTGGCGGTCAATATGGCGTTGTATTTTTTCCAGCTTTTGGAGGAAATATTGAATGCAGCCGGGTCGGCGATGGTATTTCCTTCTTTGTCCAATAGTCGGACGATGATTTTTCCGGAAATGTTTTGCCTGCGGGCAAAAAGGGACAAATCGTATCGGTCGCCCGCCACGACGGCGATACCGTCAAAACCATTGTTGGTCAACGTTGCACCGTTACCGAGCGTCGCGTAGTGCGGATTATTGGGATGCAAGGGATTTTCCGTGGCGATATGGACGTCGCCTTTCAGTTTCCAAGCTGTCGTCGCGTTCCATTCCTTGCGGTCAGCGGCGGTATATTCAAAATCGCGGTTCTGGATGAGTTCGGCATACAGACCGCCGTCCGCAGCGTAGTTGATATCTTCAAAAAAGACACCGATAAGGTCGTCGCTGATTTTTTTTGTATAGGCAAAATCGATTTTCAGTTTCGCGTCCACGGGTTTTAAACCTGAGAAACGCACCGCATCCTGCGTCGTGTTTTCGTTGTACAACAGTTTTTTGTACGTTTCCAGTTTGTAATAGTTGGACAGCGATTCCACGGATTGCCAGGCGACTTTATAGGTATTGTCACCATTGCGTTGCTTGACGGCAATCTTGTCTACATATTGCCGCATTTCGCTTTTGGGCAGGTAATCCTGCGGCGACCACAAGGTCAAATTTTCCGAAGCCGTATGTCCCAAAACATTCCCCGTATTGTCTACCGCAAAGACACAATGCCAACGCCCCTTTCCGTCCAAAAACACGGACGGATGCCACATTTTTTTCCCCGAACCCCAAGGCCCGTAATCACTCCTAAGAAACAGATAATGGTTGCCGATATCGTTCCAATGTTGTCTGTCTGTGCTCCATGCGATGCGCAGTCCGTCAGGCTGCGGCGCATAAAAACGGAGATAGACCGAGTCGGGCTGGTTGGCGTAAGTCGCGATACTTATCGCCGTGGCAAGGATGGTGAAAAGGAGTTTCGTTTTCATGTGTGCCTTTTCTTTTACAAGAAATAATTAAAAAACTGTAACGAAGAAAATGAATACCTTACCGTCATTCCCGCGTAGGCGGGAATCTCCGTATGTCATGTATCAGATTCCCGCCTACGCGGGAATGACGGCGGACGTGTCAATTGTTTCTATGCGTGTTAAAATTTCAGCTCTTCGGAACTACAGATTCCGAAGAGCTTTTTTTATTTCAAACGATACAACTTACAGCCATGCGCGGGAATGACGGCGGAGACATTCCCTACTATTTTTCCCAGATTTTTCCCCGACCACAAATCCTTGGCTTTGGCTTTTCCAGAAATGCCGATTTCCGACAAAGGGACAGAAACGGCCAACGGCGTGGAACTGTCCGAAAGGTTGAACAACGCTAGGTAACGCTCGCCTGTTTTTGGATTGTGGGACGTCACGGCGAGCTTGCCGTCTTTTTGGAAAAGCTGTTTGACGTCCGTGCCGTCACGGTGCATCTGCAACACGGCCTTGTTGGTCAACAACGACAACGTGAAAGCGTCGTTGCTCGGCATATCGCCGCCAAACATCAACGGCGAACGGAAAATGGAGAAAAATGTCATCAGGGTATATTGTTCGTCCTTGGACAGGCGCGTCATGCGGTCGCCACCCCTTTCGCCACGGATAGAGATGCGTCCCAGGGGTATCATGTCGCAGTCGGGCCAGGTACCGGGCTGTATATACGGATACCACTGCTGCGCGACCTGCATCAGGTGCGTGATATGCGGCCAGGTGTCCCACACATCATCGACCATGCGCCACATGTTGGCATGGGTACGCACGTGTTCCGCATCGGCAATCGGCGTTTCGCCGGGCGAGGTGCTGAACACAATCGGACGGCCTGTGCGGTCAATCGCCTTGCGCAGCAACTCGATTTCTCCCTTGTGGTACGGACGCGAAAGGTCATCGACCTTGATGAAATCCACGCCCCAGGAGGCATACAGCTCCAATATGGAATTGTAATATTCCTGCGCGCCGGGCTTGGAGGCGACGATGGTGTAGTTGTCCTTGAGCCATTCGCATTGCAGGTCGGTCGTATATATCTGGTCGGCGGTGATGCCGTTGGTGCCTTTGACGGGCAGCTTTTTGGCGACGGCTTCCTTGGGGATGCCACGCATGATGTGTATGCCAAATTTCAGCCCTTTGCCATGTACGTAGTCCGCCAGTTCCTTAAAACCTTTGCCGTTGGCCGCGGACGGAAACCTGTTGACGGTCGGCATGTACCTGCCGTATTGGTCGAGGACATAGCGCGGGTCGGTCTGGTTGTAACCGCCCGCCTTGTCGTTTTCGACAAACCAGCGGATATCGACGACGATATATTCCCAGCCGTCTTTTTTGAGGTTCTGGGCCATATAGTCCGCATTGGCTTTGACCTCGGCCTCGGTCACGGTCGAGCCGTAGCAGTCCCAACTGTTCCATCCCATCGGCGGTGTCTGCGCCCATTGCCGAAAATCCTTTTGCGCCGTTGCAGGCAGCGTCACACACATTTGCAGGGCTATCGCCCAGGATAGCATTGATTTTTTCATCTAAAATAGCTTTTAACTATTAGCATTTACATTGAAGTACAACCATATTGTTTCCACAGCAAGTCTTCGGTCACGGGTGGTTTCCTGTCCGGCAACAGCATCGAAGGGATATAATTGTTATATGTACAAATATAGCAAAATTTCTGATTGGGCAGCTCTATAAATCGTATTTCAACTCTTGGTTCACATTAATCCGTATCTTCATGGATGAAAGCGTAAGTCTGCATTTGATAGTAACCGTTTACAAGATTTCAGAAATCGAAAAGCATGAAAATCAAATACGATAAGGAAACCGACGCAGAAATGCATATCTCGGAAAGGACGGTGGACGCTTACCGAGAGACCATGTTCCAGAAATTCAACGTGCGCAGCCGCGTCGGACTATGCCTCGAAGTGGTGCGTCGACAGGTTGTACCGCTGCAACTATTCTTTCTTTTTTTCGTCGAAGCGGAAATCGCGTAAGGGTTTCGACAGGAAGAAGGTGGAAACGACGACACTCAATGTCAGACAACCGCCGACGACGACTGCCCGCACCGTTCCCAGCCAATGCGCCATCAGTCCACTTTCAAAATCACCGAGTTCGTTGGACGAACTGATAAACATCGTATTGACGGCAGACACGCGCCCGCGCATATCGTCCGGCGTGTACAACTGCATGACCGTACCGCGTATCACCACGCTGATGGCGTCACACATGCCAGACAGTACCAGCATGAAAAAGGAGAGCATAAAATTCCTCGAAATCCCAAAGACGATAATCGAAACCCCAAAACCGAAAACAGCGACAAACAGCTTTTTTCCGGGATATTTTTTCAACGGGAAAAAAGCCAGGATTACCAACATGATCAACGCGCCGATGCCCGGTGCGCCCCGCAACAGACCAAAACCCCTTTCGTCCACATGCAAGATTTCTTTTTGGTAAACGGGAAGGAGTGCCACCGCCCCACCAAACAGCACGGAAAACATGTCCAGCGTCATCGCGCCCAGCAATATCGGTGTCTTGAACACGAAACGCAGTCCGACGGAAAGGCTTTGCAGTATCGGTTCTTTTTTGCTTTTGATGAGTGGTTTTTTCTTGATCAGAATGGTTGGAACCAGCAATATCAATTCCATGACGACAACGGTCGACATACTTGCCTCCACACCTTTCCATGCAATCGCCAAGCCAGCAAACAACGGCCCCAAAACCGAACCGACCTGCCACACCATGCTGCTCCAGCTCACGGCGTTGGGATACTGCCCACGCGGCACAATCAACCCTACCAGCGAAAACAGTGTCGGCCCCAGAAAGGAACGGATGACGCCACCTAGAAAAATGAACGTGTATATCAACGTCAGCAACCACGACATGGGAATATGGTTTTGCGTCATCGGCAGTGTCAATACAAACAATCCAGCACCTAGAACAATATAGCCTGACAATACTTTTACCAACAGGTTTCTTTTCTCCGACAGATCCACCAGGTAGCCAGCAAACAGAGAACAGACTACCGCGGGGATGACTTCCGCCAGGCCGACATAGCCCAGCTTGAGCTTGTCGTTGGTAAGACGGTAGATCCAGTAATAGACCGTCGTGGACTGCATATTGAGGCAAAAAATCAATAGGGCGCGTACCCACAGAAAATAAAGAAATTCTTTGTTCTTTAAGACGGGATTCTTTTCCCAAAACGTTGCTTTTATCGGTATGGGTACTGGTTCATCCATAAAGACATGATTGATAAGTTCGTGGATGCGAAAATAGGTTTTTTACGGAAGTTGTATAAAATGACGTCCTGCGGTGTAGTCCTTTTCCAGCGCGTCCAGTATTGTTTGTAGGTGGGTTTCGTTGTGGAGAAAATCGGCGTTGGACGCGTCCACGAACAGTGTGCGCTGCTGGTCTTGGCCGATGTACGTCATGTAGGTGTCCTCGATGCGTTGCAGGTAGACGTTGGGAATCGCCTGTTCATAACTGCGGTTGCGCTTGCGGATGTTTTCCTGCAACTTGGCAATCGGCGCGTGTAGGTATATCAACAGGTCAGGCTGTACCAGTTGTTGGTTGACGGTGTAGAAAAGCCGTTGGTACAGGCGGTATTCGTCTTCGTCCAGTGTCACTTTGGCAAAAAGCAGGCTTTTGAAAAACACATAATCCGAAACCGTGACCTGCTTGAACAAGTCCAAGTTTTGAAGACCTTGCAACTGCTTGAAACGTTCCGCCATGAAAAACAGTTCCAATTGGAAGCCGTAGCGGCGCGGCTCTCTGTAAAATTTTGGGAGAAATGGATTGTTGGCAAAGGACTCCAAAACTAGGCGTGCACCGAGCCGTTCCGCAAGCAGCGTGGACAGCGTGGTCTTGCCCGCGCCGATATTGCCTTCTATGGTGATTAGGCGATATTGCATTGTCAATGAAAAAGTGGAAATGTAGCGTTAAGTTATACGATTTTGATTTATATTTTAGGCCAAAAATCCATTTGTGCTGTTCGGGATTTGCAATCCCGAACGCTTATCCGTGCATTTGCAATGCACTGCTATTTGCGGATTGCAAATCCGCCGATACGGCT
>JASGDY010000106.1:0-26653 GCA_047606825.1 Chitinophagaceae bacterium | reverse complement strand
TGCGGAGCAGTTGGGTGCCTAAGTAGTTTCGACAGCCAGCAAGAAACCTTCCCGAAGCCGTAGCCGAACGGTTCAGCGCATTCATGATGTTTTTCCACAATAGGAAAATTTAGATGCGTTGGCCCTGAGAATGAATGTCTCGCCTGAGGCTATGTTATGGGAGTTCCTCTTGTCCGATAAAGGACATGGATACCCAAAAGAAAATGAACGATAAAAATAGCTTTTTAAAAAATATCCGTATAATGCAGAAAGTAAATATCTTCGCATGGTTTTTGCGTAACGAGGAAATATATGTCGGTACAATAATTTTCAGGATAAGCCGTTTAATCAAGCGGAACGTAAACAATTTTCGAAAATGTCATCAACATCAACAAAAAACATATTGTGGCTCGCAGCACTCGGCACCGTCGTCGTCAGCAGCATGTCCTGCAAAAACAGCAGTTTGTTCAAAGGCAAGAAGGAACAGTCCGAGACGACCGGTTGGAACTACAATGACAAAGACCAAGGCGGCTATTACGTGGCTAAAGCCAAGGATGTCAAGACGGCTCCTGGACTTGTTTTTGTACAAGGCGGCACTTTCACGATGGGCCAGACACAGCAGGACGTCATGGGAGACTGGAACAACCGACCAAGAAGGGTGACCGTCAACTCTTTTTTCATTGACAAATACGAAGTGTCCAACGTCGCCTATAGAGAATATATCTACTGGATGGAAAATGCGTTTGCCAACTCACCCGATGTCGTGCAGGCAGCCAAGCCCGACACATTGGTCTGGAGAAGCGAACTGGCATACAATGAACCTTATGTAGAATATTATTTCCGCCATCCAAGCTACAACAACTATCCCGTAGTCGGCGTCACCTGGAAACAGGCCCACGACTATTGCATCTGGCGGACTGACAGGGTCAATGAAAACGCCCTTATCACGGCCGGCTACCAAAACAAAAACGTCATCAAGTCCGAGATGAACGGCGGTGGCAAGGAATCCTTCAACACCCAGTCTTACCTTGCTGGAGCTTACGCTGGACAACCGTCCACCCCAAAAAGCAAAAATGACCAACTACTGGACGCACAAGGAAAGAATCGCAACGTCGTACAGTTTTCCGACGGCATCCTCTTCCCCGATTACCGGCTTCCGACGGAAGCAGAATGGGAATATGCCGCTCTTGGTCTGATAGAAAACAACATCAAACCCAGCAAAAACAAAAAAATACGCGGCGACGAGACGCTTGCCGACAAGCAAATATACCCTTGGAAAAACGATGGCTTTGACGGTCTGCGTGTCACCAAAAAAGGTAAAAAACAGGGAGAGTTCCTCGCCAATTTCAAAAGAGGCAACGGTGACTACATGGGCGTTGCTGGCGGGCTGAACGACAACGCGGCGACACCGGGGCCGGTTGATGCCTTCTCTCCAAACGGTTACGGACTTTACAACATGGCTGGAAACGTGAGCGAATGGGTCGCCGACGTCTACCGTCAAAACACGAGTATGGACGCCAACGACATGAACATGTACAGGGGCAACGAATTTAAAGTACCTGTCATCCAAAATGGACAAGCTCAGACCGACAGCATGGGACGCCTGCAATACCAACTGGAACCTGATTCTATCCGAGGAGGGAGGAGGAACTATGCAGGCGCCAAGGCCGCAGACTACATGGACGGCGACAGTGCCAGCGGCAATTTCTACGCCTATGGCGAAACGACCTTGGTCAACAACCACTCAAGAGTCTATAAAGGTGGTAGCTGGAGCGACTTGCCTTACTGGTTAAGTCCCGGCACCAGGCGCTTCCTGGATGAAAACCAGAGCAGTGCCATGATTGGTTTCCGATGCGCCATGACGCATTATGGTGCCGTGCAGGGTGACGCTGGTGCCGGTTCAGGCAATCAGTTCAGCGCACCAAGAAGAAACAGGAAATAAGACATACGGTAACATAGCCGCATAAGAAAAAAGCGATGTCCCACTTTAGGGCATCGCTTTTTTTATACACTTTTTCGCCGAACTCAGACGACTGCCACAACACTCCCTGATAAAAATTCAAAAAAGTTGATGACCTTTTTCGATGCATCCGATATATGGTAAATGAAATCGTATGCACATGAAAAAGCTATTCATCGCCGCACTGGTCGCAATGGGAGTCATCGTACAGTCGGGGTGCAAAAAGAACACCAAAGACATGCAGGTCGTCTATGAACCGACGATTACCGACACCAGCTACGCCGTCAAGGAGATTGCCGTCACAATTCCCGACGGCAGCACCTACACCGCCACGGGTGCCGACATGTACTCCTTTCAGTACGTCTCCAAGGTAGGCAGCAATGGGAAGGTCAAAGTGGCAACCAGAAAAGGCGCGCTGGCAACCATATACCTGCTCGACGCATCGGACAATCCCGTGATGGCAGGCTTCCTCACGGACTCCACCACCGAGGTCTCGTCGGCGACCACCGCCAAGGTGCTCATGTACTGGGCGCACGGACTGCCGTCACAGCCTTACTGGGCAAAAAAGGCGTTCGTCAACAGCGTGGACAACCTCGCGGAGATGCAGGCATGGGTAGCGGACTATGAGGAACTTTTCAAAAAAGACCCGCTGGTATTCTCCAACGGCGGCTACCTCGACAAGCTGAAAGAACACCTCCTCAAGATGCAGCCAAGCACACCCGACGGCAGCGGCTACACTGGAAACCGCTCCAAAGGCACACTCATGTCCAAGACACCCGACATCACCGTCCTCGGAAGCACCGAACAGCGCAGCGGACTACAGACAGCCGATATGGAGGGAGGAAAGGTATTCGTCAACAACTATTACAGGCGGCGTGCGCACGCATTCCTCTACAAAATGGACTTCACGGACATGTCCGGCAACACAGTCGAGGTCAAGGACGCAGTAAAGACCGACACCGCAGCCGACAACGACTTTGCCGTCAGCCCCGCGTCGGGCGCGACCAGCGTCATGGGCATCATAGGCAGCCAACTGGAGGAATACGTGTCCGGCGAACCGACCGTCATCGAGACCTTCGTCAAGAAAAACGAGTCGCCCGCACTTTTGCTCAACGACGACGAACAGACCTCCAACTACAAGGCGAGGGTCGTCGGGCCGGGATTGCTTGCGGTAACAGACATCACGACTGCGGAAAAGGAAAAACTCTACGACCTCCAGATTGAGACCTTCGTCTTCGACTGCGTACTGCCCGCCTTCGCACTCGCCGGCTCCAACGTCGAGGAGACCATGCCCGACCACAAGACCGCGCAGGACAGGGAGGCGCAGATTGCCCTCATCAAGTCCGCGCTCAACTCGATGCCCGACCTCAACGAGGCCGTCAAGAAGTCCGACTTCAAGGGTGCGCTGCGCATACTCCGCGACAATTACGCCAAAGACATACTCTCCTTTGCACAGAGCAAGCTCGGCGAAGTGGTGCTGAAAGGCTACTACTGGGACGGGCTGGACATCAAGTTCGAGGCCAACTACGCCAAGAAGTTCAACAAAATACTGTCCGCGTTTGACCTCGTGCTCGGCGCGTCCGACATGGTGCGCACCGGGCTCAACCTCTCCACCTCCAAGGAGATGGAGGAATGGGACTTGCTGTTGAAGGCAGGCACCGTAACGCTCAGCTTCGTCAGCGGCTACGACTCGCTCATCAACACCTCGGAGGAGACCAAGATACAGGTAGAGATTAAGAACATGAGCGAATCCGGCGACACGCACCCCTACTACGAGTGGAGCTCCACCGGGAAATACGGCAAGCTCGTGGACACCAAGGGAAATTCCGGTACTTCGTTCGAAACGGCAGACAATATCGTCACGTACCAGAGCACAGTCAACTCGGGCGACCTCGCCGACGGCGACAATATCGACTATGTCTATGTCAAGGCGAGCTACAACAACGCGGTCATCGGCTACGACACCATCGCCGTCAACGTCAAGAAGGTGGACTACGAGATGAAGCCCGCCGACGGCACAGTCACGGGCAAGCAGCACGCCAACGCCGCCAACACCGTCACGCTCTACCTCGCAAAGACCGTCACCGGGCTGCGCGACATACCCAACAACGAAAACCTCGACTTCAAAGTCGAATGGTCAACGTCCGGTACCTACGGCAACCTTGTCGGGGAGACCACCACCTACAACGACGACGACATCGTTTACAAAGCGACAAACGACGCCGTGGGCGTGTACTATGAATCCGTCACCGCGAGGGTCTATGCCAAAAATAAAGGCGAGACCGATTACTGGCTCTATACCAACGTAAAGGGAAAGGTCAAAATCGACAACGAACAGAAGAAAAAGTTACTCTATGTCCCCGCGACAGAGCTTCATGGCGACTCTACCTATGCATGGAATTATGGAGGCATTCGCGGTTGGGGTACACTCGGCTTTTGCTATAGGGCAACAGGTGTTGTGTTTGCCGAAGACCCCGACGCGGACAGGTACGAACTGGTATTCGACTGGACGACAAACATCATCGGTGCGCCCAAGTCCCATGCATGGAAGGCTGGTGCTGTTTCGCCATATCCACCACATACGGTTACGGGTGTTCCGGGCCACGGCAACAACAGTTATAGCTTAGTTTATTCCTATGGCACAAGAAATTATGATGCCGACAAGGAAACCGCGCATGTCAATGGCGGTCTGTCAGCAGCAGGTGCGTGGGTTACGATCTACCTCAAATAGCTTTATTCATGTGTTACATACGGGATGCCCTTTGGGGCATCCCTCATTGCAACGCACGTCGTTCGGTGGAGATTGTTCAAAATGCGTAAGTGCTATATCTTCACGGAAAAAACATAAAAAAGAATTTGTTTTCCAGAAACAAAAGACCAACAGAATAGTGTTATTTTTATGTATCAACACATACCCATGAACAATCCCAACCATACGAAGACCACCGCCATACAACTGGATGCCATCAAATCCAACGACGAACCGACGTTAAAAAACATATATGTAGCCCATTATAAAAAAATAGAAAGATACGTCATCCAGAACAGCGGGACAGTTGCCCATGCCAAAGACATCTACCAAGAGGCATTCATCGTCCTATGGCGCAATATACAAATGGACAAATTTACCGCAATAGACGACGACACCATTGGCAACTATCTTTTTACCGTTGCAAAAAACAAATGGATTGACCATCTCAGAAAAGACGCATTTAAAAAAACAACTTTTTACGAAAATAAACATGAAATGTTGATGACTTTTGAAGATTCTATCGATTATACTAATGAGCGGATTGCCGCAGTAAAAGAAAAATTTAAACAATTGGGCTCCGAATGTCAAAAACTATTAGAAAGGTTTTACTACAAGAAAGAAGCCTTAAATACAATAGCAACGGCTTTTGGCTGGACGGAAGCAACCGCCAAAAACAACAAATACCGATGCATGGAAAAATTAAGAAAACTCGTTAAAAAGAAAAAGGGAAAATAAGAAAGACAATACATACACATCAAATAGAAAATTTAAAGAAATAGCCTTCGCTCCTCCCCTCTCCGGCTATGTCCGCGGTGGCGGAAGAGGGGTCGGGGTAAGGTCTAAAAAAAATAGTCACATGAACAACGACCTCCATATAACACAACAAGAAATGGAACTGATAGAGCATTATCTAAAAGACGAACTATCAGAAACGGAAGCAATCGCTTTTGAAGAAAAAAAGCGTACCGATGCCGACTGGCAACAAAAGATTGACGAGATGACCTTGCTCGCCCTCGGCATCAGTGAAGCGGTCTTACAGGAAAAATTAAATGAAATACATAAAGAATTAAAAACACACCAACCAACAACAATACGCCGAAAAAGCAATACCAAACGCTGGCTCGCCGCAGCTTCGGTAATTGCGTTAATCATATTGTCGGGATTGCTGTTCTTTAAAAAACCGAAAAATGAAAAACTCTATATGGCCTATTATAGACCAGACCCAGGACTGCCCGTAGTCATGGGCAACGACACCAAAAACAATTATACGCTGTACGACGGCATGATAGGCTACAAGGAAGGAAACGACGAAAAAGCCATACAAAAATGGAAAAGCATCGGAGATGAAAAAGGCTATTCCGATACGTTGAACTATTATATCGGTATAGCTTACCTACACCAAGCGTCCTATCCGAAAGCCTTGCAGTACCTCCAAAAAGTATGTGGCACACAACCATCGGCATACAAAGAAAAAGCGACATGGTACATGGCATTGATTCATATTAAACACAAAGACTGGAATGCCGCGAAAGTATTGTTGTCGGAACTGAAAGACATACCGGAAGCAAAAACGCTCTACCAACAACTGGAGGAATAAAATACATTGTGCTGTATAAGGGATAAAAATATACAATGCAACGAATATGCGTGTAAATAATGAACAGGTTAGCCCGTCATTCCGACGATAGGAGGAACTATTCTCAGCGAAGCTAATCTCCTATGCTATACTTTGCAAGGGGCAAAAATGTGTATTTAAACCTCACCCCCGACCCCTCTCCTTCAGAGAGGGGAGTAAGCGACACCTAAGACTTCGCGTCTCCCCTCTCACTTGGGAGAGGGGTCGGGGGTGAGGTTTAACAAAACGATTTCAATGCACAAATTTATCCCTTGTGCAGTATATAAATGCGTCTCTATTTGTAGAGATTCCCCCTATCGTCGGAATGACGGTGGAGCTGTGCATAGTTTAGTTACGTGTTCATGACGGAAGCACGTTGCGCATTTTTAAGCAAAATAGTATAAGATTAGCATTTTTCCCTTTTCACCTATCGGTCGATGTCCTTACCGACCGAAAAGAAAAAAGGATAATATAAGATTGGCATTTTGACCTTTCACTTTTTATATAACGACAATGAAACATTTATTATTAACAATCACATTCCTGTTTGCAGCCTTAATAGCAAAAGCACAACATCCAAGCCTAGCTTATCTTATGGCCTGGAAGGAACTGCGGGCAGGCAACCTCGACACGGCATTAATAATGGTGGACAAAGCTTCGGAATACTATTCATCTGTTGGAAAAACAGACAGCCTGACACTCGCACTCGCACTTAAAACAACCATCGTATGGGAAAAATCAGAATGGACCGATGCCAAGCACGTTGCCGACACCGCCGTGCAACGGACATTTGGCAAGCTACCATCCAAAAGCGAAGGCCGGGTTTTCTTAAATGCCGTGATGGGTGGTCTGTACGCTTCCAAATATGATTTTGATTCTGCACGACTATATTACAGCCAAGCATTGAAAGCTGCGGACACGACTAAAACCAGCCAATCGCTGACCGTGCTTTATAATAACCTATGCAAAATGGCGACATTGCGGGAAGATGCCGCAACGAGTGACTATTATTTCCAGAAGGCCTACAACTGCGTGGCCTCACTTGAGGGGAAAGATGCCGTCGCGCTCATCGATATCCTGTTGGCTAGGATGCAAAGCCTTATCGTAAATGAAAAATACAACGAAACCTTGCAGATCGGTTTCGATTTGGAAAAAATCATATTGAAACATTATCAAAACGACAACATCAAACTCGCAAAAAACTATGCCAACATCTCGACAGCTTTTTATTACCTGTCGCGCTATGAAGACGGCCTTTTATATAGGCAAAGAGCATTGCATATTTATCAGTTAAACAAACAAAAAGGCATCACAAACACCAATAGTTTTTATGCGACCTACTGCAATATCGGGCAATTGTACTATTATCTCCATGAATACACACTAGCCCATCAACACCTGGAGAAGGCACTTCACCTAGGCACGAAAATATTTGGAAGAAAAAGCCTTGGCCTCATCAACATACTGGTACAATACGCCACATCTTGCCAAAAACTTGGAAGATTTAACATAGCGCACCAATATTTCGACGAAGCCTATATTATGCAGCATTTGCTGGCACCAGAAGACCAACGCGGATTGGCGTACATAGAGACGTTTTATGGAGACTTGTTTATCGACGAAGGAAAGACCGACAGTAGCATCGTCTATTATCAACGCTCCATGAACAGATATAAGACGACGAACGAAACAAACAGCTATTATGGCCTTTACAACAAGTCAAGTCTTGCTGGGGCTTACGTCCATTCTGGCAGATACACAGAGGCGTTGGGGCTACAAAAAAACGTACTGTACAATTTCCGTAAACATCTGCCGCAATTAAAACAGCCCATTATTGATTTCCTGAACGACATTACCGAAACCTATTTAAAAATGAATCTTCCGGATTCAGCCAAAATGTATTCCGACAGCGTTTTTCTCTATCAGTCAACTTTCAAACATCTAACACAAAAACCAATAGACTGGCTACACTCCGTTCCTTTTAGCTATAAAGTATGTGAACAGTTAAAAACAAGAATAGCGGTATTGGACAGCCTCTACCAACAATCAAAAAACAAAAATCATTTAAAAGAAATCATATCATTGGTAGAGTGCTACGCCGACTATGCAGCGTCCAATATATATGCCCTACGCACACAAAACGCTTTGGTAGCACAATCTGCAATCAACAAAGCCATATTCTCGGCCGGTATCGACGCGTGCTGGCGACTGGCGCAAAACAACAAAAGTCCTAATGATTTATTGAAAAAAGCATTTACTTTTTCGGAACAAAGCAAGGCTATGCTGTTGCGGCTTGCCTCCAATAGTTTTCTGGTGGACGACGCATTGCAGAGCAAGGACGAAACAATTCGCAGGGACATCGCGTTCAGAAAGACAATCAGCGCACTAAACGAGCAATACTATAATGCGGAGGATAACCGGGATTCATTGCTGCATCTTTTGACGACCACGATTGAAGCCTATAAACGGTTTCAGGACAGTTTAAAACAGACTGGAAACTCTTATTTTAAGAAAAGATACGCATTAGACAGCTATACGATTTCAGAATTCCAGCACTTCCTTTTGCAGGAAGGGCAGACACTGTTGGAATACGCCTCAACACCGCTCGGACTTTATACATTTGTTCTCAGCAAGGATAGTTTTTATGTAAAACATACCGATGCGCTCCTTACGCAACAAATAATGTCTTTGCGCCATACACAATCATTGCCCGCAACGAAATATACGCAATACGCGTACTACCTATACCAACAACTGTTGCAACCCGTAGAGCCTTATTTTACTTCCGACAAGCTCATCGTCATACCAGACGCAGAACTGTACTATATCAATTTTGAAAGTCTAGTGACAGACAGAGAAGGGCAGGGATATGCCTCTTTGCAATATATAATCAACAAATACAGTATATCGTACTTGCTTTCTGCCAATACCGCTATCCAATTAAATGGATGGCCCCAAAAAACGATAAAAAACAACAAGGCACTCGTATTCGCCCCTGTATTTACAGATGAAATGAAACTAAACTATAAAAAACATTCGGGCGACGACTCGTCTTTCCTTACCCTGTTTCGGCAGCCCTTTGCGTTACAAGCCGCCCAGACCATTAAAAAAATCCTGCCGACAGACCTCTATACGGAACAGAGGGCATTGGAAGACCATTTTAAGCAGGCAGCGGCAGACTATAAAATATTGCATCTTGGGACACATGCCCAAGTAGACAATGAAGACCCGTTACAGTCCAAATTGTTTTTTGCCAGATCATTCAACGATTCATTGCCAGTGGACGACGGTGTGCTTTATGCTTACGAAATATATCCGATGCAGCTCCATGCACAGTTGGCTGTCTTGACAGCTTGCGAAACAGGCGGCGGCAGTCTGCAATCGGGCGAGGGCGTGATGTCGCTGGCATATAGTTTTATGTTTGCCGGATGCCCGAGTGTCGTGATGAGCCTTTGGCAGATTGACGAAAAAACAAACGCCGAAATCATTGCGCATTTTTACAGATATTTAAAAAAGGGAAACAACAAAAACGACGCACTCCGGAAAGCCAAACGCGACTTTCTGCACCAGCATCCAGACGAGCTGGCCAATCCTTTTTATTGGAGCGGGCTATGCATTATCGGCGACACGAGTCCGACTATATTGTCCAGCAACGGCCAATGGTTGTATTATGTTGTAAGTGTTTTTATTATTGTTTTAGAAGCTGTTTGGGTTATTTATTTTCTTCTCCGCAAAGTCCCCGCCGCGGCGGGAGACTTTGCGGAGAAGGAATACATGTCATTGCGAACGAAGTGACCACGAAGTAGCCGCGAAGCGAACAAAGCAATCTCGACCTAAAACTATCTCAATTTAACAATACCGGGAAATTTAGATGCGTTTGCCCTGTACTGTATGAAGACAACCGACGGGTTTAGAAAACAAGCCGGGTTGGAGAGTTTTGTGAAGACGCCTATTCCTTTCCTATTTTTGCAGTCAATATGCAAAGAGTGAAATATGTATTACAACTGGTACGGTGGTCCAATCTGGTCATTGTTTTTATGGTGCAATACCTGTTTGCTTATTGCATGATTGCGCCGTTCCAGCCGATTTTTTCCAAAAACGTGTTTTACGCGGTGGCGCTTGCATGTGTGTTGACAGCCGCTTCCGGCAATGTCATCAACGACTATTATGACCGCGACATCGATGCCATCAACAAACCGGACAAGGTCTATATAGGGAAGCACATTTCCCTGAAGACAGCCCTGTTCCTTTATTTCCTTTGCAATGTGCTGGCGATTGTGCTGGCGGTATATGCCGATTATGTGCAGTATAGCTGTTGTACGACGGCGTTTGTCGTGGGCAGCATCGTACTGTTGTGGCTCTATTCGCGGTATTTCAAAAAGTCCTATCTGCTGGGCAATATCGTCGTGGCATTTTTGTCCATGGCACCGATGTTGTTGTTGACGGTACTGGAAGTGCAGGATTTTGGGAAAGGCGTGCAGTACCCGTTTTTGTTGCTGTTTATGTTTTTTAGTTTCTGGACGAGCCTGATACGGGAGATGTTGAAGGACTGCGAAGACAGGGAGGGTGACCTTGCGGCAGGGGCGAAGACGATTCCCATCGTCAATGGCATAGCCAAAACGAAGGTCGTCGTCGCGGCATTGATTGTCGTCATGCTCGGCGTATTGGTGGCATTTGGCATGACGCTTTACATGCTAGGCAATCTTATATTGGTGTTTTACATTGTATTGCTAGTCGTTCTTTTTGGGGTCTTATTGGCCCAAGTCATGCAGAGTAACTCCGCGGCGGATTTTCATCGGGTCAGCAGTTTTACAAAAGTTGTCATGTTGGTCGGCATGGTTTTGATGCCGCTGATGCGTTGTTTTGGAAATTTTTTTTACTGACGTCACAACAAAAACATCAATAAATACGTATTGACAGTAACGAACTGGGCGTACAATATTTATTAACAATATATTAACCTTTGTGCAAAGTTTCGATTTGATTGGGCTTTGCAGGTTTTTGGTATGGAAGTTGCCTGATAGTCTTTTTTGTCTTGCCCTGTCTTTGAAATAATTGTTATATTATTGCACGTTGAACACAAATTGAAAGCTATGATAGCTAACTTATTAATATTTTTTTCGGGTTTCATATTAGGATTGCTTGTTATGTTCTTGGTAAAGAAGCAGCGTATGAAAAGGCGTTTCGACATTGAAAACCAGATGCTGCGTGACCAGTCCGAGATACTGCGACTTCAAAAAAAGCTTGCCGACGTTGAATCCGAGAAAAAGCAACTGTTGTCCTATGTAGAGGCATCCGGTCAAAGAAAACCTTCTTCTTCATCACAAGTGCAACCTTCCTAGTTTTTCTCCCGGGGACATCTTGCCATGTGCGTTGTGGGTATAAATGTTAACGTATTCGCTCTTACGGTCAAGGATACAAGTATTATCTTTGTACAAAGTCTGATTAAGTATTGTTAAGGTCTGTATTGAAGATAATAGGAAGAATCTTGTTGGCACTGGTAGCTATATTGCTGTTGGTGGTTTTGCTGTTGCAAACGGAGCTGTTCCAAAATCTTATCGTCAAGAAAGTCACCAAGCAACTGTCGGACAACCTGCACACCGAGATACGTATCCAACACGTCAGCTTTTCCTTTTTCAACAGGATGAACCTGGAGGAGGTGCTGGTACGCGACCAGAAAAAGGACACGCTGCTCTATGCCGGCACATTCAAGCTGCGGATTACCGACTGGTTTTTCCTCAAAAAAAATATCGACATCAAATATGTCGGCCTCGAAAACGCCGTCGTCAAGATTGACAGGAAGGATTCCGTGTGGAATTACCAGTTCCTCATGGACTATTTCGCCTCTCCCAAAAAAGAAAAAAAAGCATCCAGACCGCTCAACCTCGATTTACAAAAGATAGACTTTGACAATGTCACGCTGTCCAAGACCGACCATTGGAACGGGCAAAACATCAACCTCCATATCGGAAGCCTCGTGGTAGACGCGCGTAAGGTGGATTTTGCCAAGTCGATTTTCAACATACGGTACATCGATATCGACAAGCTGTCGTTTGTCCTTTATGACTACCATGCACTGAAACCCAAAAAAGACCGACCGTACTACGACCCCAAGTCCGGCGAAATGTATTTCAACGAAATGGGGATTACCGTACACGCCGACAGCGTCCGAATCAGCAACAGTGACGTATCGCTGCTGAAAGAACTGAAAAACCGCGGCGTGAGAAAGGAACTCGACAC
The DNA here is from genome assembly GCA_047606825.1 of Chitinophagaceae bacterium. GTDB lineage: Bacteria > Bacteroidota > Bacteroidia > Chitinophagales > Chitinophagaceae > Rhizosphaericola. The sequence continues at coordinate 14,107 of JASGDY010000106.1, read as the reverse complement.
GCGCCACCTCGTCTTTACCAAGCTCAATATCAACGCAAAAAAGTTTGACTTCAACAAAGATACCATCACGGCACGTATCAACCTACATGGACAGGAACGTTCGGGGCTGGACGTCCGCCACCTGAAAGCTGATTTTCGGTTGACGCCGCAGATGATGCAGTTCAAGCACTTTGACCTGCAAACGGCCAAAAGCCGTTTCCATGACTATCTGGCGTTCCATTTCCACGACTTCAACAAGGATTTTGCTGATTTTGAAAGCCATGTCGGGCTGGACGCGCATTTTGTGCAGTCCGAAACACACACGGACGATATCGCCTTCATCGAACCCAGCCTTAAAAGCTGGAACAAACATATCCGTTTCTCGCTCGACCTCCAAGGTGTCGTCTATGATTTTGTGCTCAAGAACGCGCTGATTAAGATGGACGAGCATTCCTATATCAGTGGCGACCTGGCCATCAAAGGTTTTCCGGAATTTGACACGGCGCACATGAACCTGCAACACCTGACCGTGCAGACGACGCGGGCGGAGGCAGCTCCCGTCGCGCCTATATTGGGCAGAATCAAAAACCCGGACTTTGACGCGATGGGCGTGATGTTGTACCGAGGCAATTTTGTGGGCACGGTGCACGACTTCTTTACCGAAGGCAATTTCAGCACGGCCATCGGCAGTCTGTACACCAAGGCACACCTCACCTTTCCCGACAAGGGTGAGCCGAGGTACCAAGGTTCCATTACGACCAGACAGTTCAACATCGGAAAATTTGTCCATTCAGATGCGGTCGGCGAAGTGGATTTCAATGGTACTTTTAACGGAACGAGCTACGAACTCAGCACTGCCAAATCATCGTTGAAAGGACATTTTAACCAGATAGACGTCAACAGCTACCGTTACTCCGATGTGGATGTCAACGGCACTATACAGAAAAAATATTTTACCGGAATGCTCAACATCAACGATTCCAACGCGCACGTATTGAGCAACATACAGGTAGATTTCAACGGCAATGCGCCTAAGTTCAACATAATCGGCGACCTGCAACAGGTTGCCCTGCAAAAACTGCACTTCACTAAGGACAACTTCCTGTTGACGGGTCTGTTTGACTTGGATTTTGAAGGTAATAACATCGACGACTATATCGGCACCGCCAAAGTGCTGAACGCCACGTTTGCCAAGGACAGCCTCTCCGTGGACTTTGACTCGCTCGCGGTAAAAGCAACCAACCTAGGCAATGACCGCAAACGGCTCAGCGTCGAAAGCAACGAATTTAACATCAATCTGGAAGGAAAATACAACGTGCTGGACCTGCCAAACAGTTTCCAGACTTTTCTGAACAAATATTATCCTTCGCTCATCGCCGAACCCAAGCATATCCCCCGCGGACAGAACTTCCTGCTGACCGTCAATACCAAGGATTTTTCACCTTATCTGCGGCTGTTCCTGCCACATTTTTCGGGTTTGGACAGTGCTGTCGTCACCGGCGGCATCAACACGACCGATGCCAATACTTTTTATTTGCACGCCAATATCCCCAACCTCAACATCAACGAGCGCATCCGCATCCGTCAGGCCGACATCGAGGGGCGTGGCGACTTGTCCAGGCTCGCACTGACGGGAAAAGTGGACAGCATCTACACCAAAGACAGTTTTTGGTTTCCCAATACGGAGCTCGACATCAGTTCGGCGCAGGACCATTCCGTCGTGCAGCTCAGGACGCGAGCCAACAAAACATTGAACGACGCAAGCCTACAAGCCGATGTCAATACCTTGAGTGACGGTGTGAAAATCAATTTCCGCCCATCTTCCTTTGTCCTTAACGAGAAAAAATGGCTTTTGGAAAAAGAAGGCGAAATCGTCATCCGGAAAAATATCGCGTCGGCACAAAACGTCAAATTCAAACAAGGCATACAGGAACTGGAAGTGGAAACCTCCAATACCTCCTCTGCCAACGTCAAGAACGAACTCGTCGTCCGGCTCAAAAACATCGACATGGGCGACTTCATGCCGCTTGTCGTCCAACGTCCGCAAATGGACGGCATTGCCAACGGCACAGTGCGGATGCAGGACTTTTTTGGAGAGTTCAACTTATTGGCGAGCATTGATGCCACACAGTTTAGGCTCAATGACGACTCCGTCGGCGTCGTCCACGTCAACGGTAATTTCGACAAAAAAACACAACAGGTAAAATACAACGTCATCTCCGACAACGAACATTACCGTTTTAATATTGGCGGTAGTTACGACATTGCACACTTGGATGCACCGTTGGACGCATACATACATCTGTCCGACGCAAGGATTTTTATCCTCAACGAATGGCTGGGGACCTTGTTCAGTGATGTTACGGGACAATCGACCGGGGAGCTCCATCTGAAAGGCAGTTTTGACAAACCCGTCATCGTCGGCAACGTGCAAGTCCGCAACAGCGGACTCACCGTCAACTATACGCAGGTGCATTACAAAATCGACTCTGCCAACATCCAGTTTCTTGATGACCGCATCGACCTCGGCAATATCGTGCTCAAAGACCAATACGGTAACCAAGGCATCGCTACGGGCACGATTTACGAAAACGCCTTGGAAGACATGCGCTACGACGTACGTGTAACGACTGACAAGCTATTGGCGCTCAATACCGTAGCGAAAGACAACCCATCTTTTTACGGAACGGCGGTTGCCAAAGGACAGTTTCTCATCACCGGGCCGCAGTCCAATATCCAGATGTACGTCAACGCTACGGCGGCCGACTCCTCCAATATCGTCATCCCGACGAGCGGTTCCCGCGAGTCGTCCGATGCCGACTACATCATCTTCAAACAATACGGCAGTGTCGCCAAGAAAACCGAAACGAATGGCAACCGCATGTCCGTGGACCTCGACCTTAATGCTAACGGACTGGCATTGATTGAGGTCATCATGGACCAACAGACAGGCGATGCCATTCGCGCGCGCGGCAACGGCAGGCTTGCCATCCATATACCTGCGGACGGTGCGATGACGATGAAAGGACGCTACACCATCGAACGGGGAAGGTACGATTTCAGCTTCCAGTCCCTTATCAAGAAACCGTTTGACCTCATCGGTGGACAGAGCAACTATATAGAATGGACAGGCTCGCCCTATAATGCCGACATGCATGTGGCGGCACGCTATACCGCCAGCCATGTCAACATGAACGACCTGATGAGTTCCCAGATGGGGGCCAACGTTACCAACGGCAACATGCGCGGCTACCGTGGCGAAGTATATGTCCTGGCCAACCTTACGGGCAAGCTGAGCCACCCCGACATCAGTTTTGGGTTGGACTTTCCTATCGGTAGTTCGGTTAAGAACGACCCGGATTTTGCCTTGTTCCTCAACCGGCTGGAAAGCGACAACAACGAAATGTTGAAACAGGTGACTTATCTGATTGTGTTTGGCACTTTTGCACCTTATGGCACAGGCGGTTCTGCAACGAGCTTTGCCTCCGTCGGTGTCAATTCCATTTCTGGAATTATTACTAATGAATTAAACCATATTGTTTCAGACGTATTGTTTAAACTGACCGGCAACCGTAATCTACAGTTTGACGTAAGTACGAGCACTTACAGTAGTGCCGCACTCGGTATTACCGGCACGACATCTGCAACGAATACCAACAGGCTTGACCGTCAGGCTGTTAACGTGAAGCTCAGCCAGAGTTTGTTGAATGGCAATGTGATTGTCAATGTGGGCAGCGACCTGGATTTTGGTTTGGGTGGTGTAAGTACGAGTGCTTCCGGAGGAAGTTTCCAATGGCTGCCTGACATAAGTGTCTCCATCATATTGTCGCGGGACCGGACTTTGCGAGCCATCGTATTTAACCGCAGCAGCCTGGACGTCGGTACCGGCACAAGCCTTGGACGCCGCAACCGTATGGGTGCCAGTCTTTCCTATTCCAAGGACTTTGAACATTTCTTTGGCAAAAAATCCAAAATCATGCGTGTGCGCACCGATACGGTGCCGGCGGATACGAGTTCGGGAAAGTAGAGGGTGGAAAATCTTCCCCGTTCATTTCTTTACCTTATCCGGATTATTGGCAATAAACGCGTCCCAACCGCCCTTACCTTTTTTGAGCGAAGCGATGGGAGAATTGGTTTCGTAATAATGGCACATGGCGACGGCGAGCGCGTCGGATGCGTCGAGATATTTAGGGTTTTCCTCTTCGAGTTGCAGTACGTCTTTCAGCATCTTCCAGACCTGTTCCTTTGAAGCGTTACCGTTGCCGGTGATGGCCTGTTTGACTTTTCTAGGGGAATATTCGGTTACTTCCAGTGAGGCCTGCATAGCAGCAGCGATTGCCACGCCCTGTGCACGTCCGAGCTTGAGCATACTTTGGACGTTTTTGCCGTAAAAAGGTGCTTCTATGGCAAATGAAGTCGGCGTAAACGCCTGAATCAGGCTTGTCACGCGAGTGTGGATTTTGGCGAGGCGGAGATAGATGTCGCTGTATGTCGAAAGTTTTAAAATGCCCATTTCCAACAGTTTGGTTTTCTGTCCCTTGACCGAGACCAAAGCGTAACCCATCAATACCGAACCTGGATCTATCGCCAATATGATCTGCTCCTTTTTTTGCATAGTGCTGTAAGATAAATAAAAATAAGTGGTCAGTGGACAGTAGTCGGTGGCCAGAAAGCGAATCGCTGCAAAATAGTGGTTTGTCTGTTGTCCATCAGCAATGGTAAAACCAATCGTTTTTTAATAAACAACAATCAAACATATTGATATAAAACGGATTACCGACCACCGACTACTGTACACTATTTACTTCGTCTTCTGGATCTGATGCCAAATACGCACCGCGCGAATCTGTGTATAGGAAAACGCGTCGTTGAACGCCGCGCGGACTTCTGAGGACGGAACACTTTCGGGGTGGTGCTGCAAATAGCTGCCGATGCGCTTGCAGGCATCTTCGTCCGCAAATGCCGAAATATCAATTTCGCCTGTCGGTAGGAACTGCATCAAGTGGGTCTCAATCGTGCTTGGGACAAATCCTCTTTCCTTGGCAATGTCCTCGATGGACATGCCGTCGCGGAACATTTCCAACGATATGGCGCGTGTGTCTTCCTTTACTTTTTTGGCGATGTACGGCGTGGGCGTTGGTGTCGCTATGGCGTTGACCGTGTCCAAAATCGTTTTGACGGGCTGTTGTTCGCTAAGGCCTTTGACGAGTAAGACCGCTTGCTGTATTTGTTTCTTCTTCTGTTCAAACAGTACGTGTAACAAGGCGAGTTCCTTTTGGAGTTTGGAAGTGCGCTTACGGATTCGGGCGAGCTCCTGCAACTCTTTGAAAGGTTGCATCACATTTTTGTCCAGTTCGGAAGTGAACCATTTTCCAGCGGACTGCGTGCGGGCGTATAATTGCGCATATTGGTCGAGTGCGCCTTGCGGTAGGTTGATTTGCAAAAAACGCGCAAACTTAATCGCCACTTCATACTGTGCATCTACAGCCGCGACGATCTTTTGAAAAACTTCGACAAAACGTCCTTTGTCACCTATCGCCTTATTGTCCAGTTCCACCAAGAAATCCCGGAGTTTTTCCCGCAGTTTCGTCCAGTCAAATATGCGCATCGTCCATTCGCCCATATAGGATTTCTGGGCTTCCGCCAACAGCGTTTCCACATCGCCGGACAACGCTTGCTGGTCCTGGACATACGCCACGATCGCCCGGTCAGTATTGATGCTGGAAGCAGTAATCCGGGAACGCAGCACCAGTCCTTCCAAACTTGTCAAACGGCTCAATGCCACATACACTTGTCCCGCGGCAAACGCCTGTCCTGCATCGATAATTGCCTTGTCAAAAGTCAGTCCCTGGCTTTTGTGTATCGTAATCGCCCACGCCAGACGGATGGGATATTGTTCAAAGGTGCCGAGTTCCTCCTCGTTGACCTTGTCGGACGCCGAGTCGTAATCGTAGCGGATATTGCTCCATTTTTCGAGCGGCAGGTCGAGCAGTTCCTTTTCGTCCTTGAAACGGATTTGGATATTGCGGCTGTCGATGGAGGCAACCCTGCCGATCTTGCCGTTGTAGTATCTTCGATTTTCGCCCTTGTCGTTTTTGATGAACATGATCTGCGCGTCCTGTTTCAGTTCCAATACTTTCTGTGCAGGATAAGATTTTTCGGGAAAATCATCCGTCACGCTGGCTTCAAAACGGTACAGTTTACCGGGCAGGTTGTCCAACGCATTTTGGTTGATGCGGTCGGCGATATAGTTGTGGGAACTCAACGTGATGTATTCCTCCTCTTCCGAAGGTTCAAATTCCGGATGCAGATAGGTGTTGAGCAACGAGATTTCTTCCGTTTGGCAGGTATTGTTTCGGATGCTGTTGAGGAGTTGGATAAAATGGCCGTCGTTTTGGCGATAGATTTTGTCCAGTTCGACAAAAATGGGTTTGGACTGTTGCAGCACCCGCGAAGAAAAGAAAAAAGGCGAAGCGTACAATGCACCCAACGCATCCGCTTCCGCATTGGTAACGACGGGCGGCAACTGGAACAGGTCGCCGATAAACAGCATCTGCACGCCGCCAAAAGGCAGGTCTGGACTACGTCTCACCGAGCGTAGCACGTCGTCCATGGCATCCAAAAGGTCGGCGCGCACCATGGACACTTCGTCCACGACAATCAGGTCAAGTTCACGTATCAGGTCCAGCTTGCTCTTGTTGAAACGGATTTTGGACAAAAGACGGTTTTTGTTATAGACCGAACCGTCGTCCTGACTGCCCCAGCCCGAAGTCGTATTGGGCGAATACAAACCAAAAGGCAACTGGAAAAATGAATGGATGGTCACGCCGCCCGCATTGATCGCTGCCACGCCGGTGGGCGCGAGGACGACCATGTTTTTGTAGCAGTTGTCCCTGATGTATTTCAAGAAAGTTGTCTTGCCCGTACCGGCCTTGCCCGTCAGGAATACATTTTTCCCCGTCTGGTTGACAAATGCGGCAGCTAGCGTAAACCGCTCGTTCCGTTCCAATGCGTTCATAAGGGCAAGGTAGCGTAATTTGGGGATTTGAAAATTCGATGATTGGAGAATTTGAAGATCGGAACGGGAAAAACGTTGGTCATATTAAGGGAGATTAGGTGTGTCGGTTATACGTTTTATGCTTCGTCCGTACTTTTCCCATTCCACATTTTTCCATAGCTTTACACATAGAACGCAGCCTGCCGTCACTTTTTTAAAACCCACGCAAACTATTGTGGTATGAACACAAAAATAATATTTATCTTGATAGGCATTGCCTTGGTTTCCTGCCACCAGGACAACAGCAATGCGCAACAAAAACTGCCCAATCCGGAAACCAAAGCGCCCAATTCGCAATATCCATCGGCATTTGCCGGACAGACGCGAGCGCCGGGAATGAAATCCGATTTTAAATACCAGGTCGTCATATTGGACAAATCGCTGAAAAGCCCCTGGGGTGTGGACAACCTACCGGGTGGCAAGCTGTTGATTTCCCAGAAATACGGCACGTTCCGCATCGAAACCCTCAGCGGCAAGAATCCGGTTGAGATTTCCAAAGGTGTTCCGGAGGTTAACCCCAAAGGTCAAGGCGGGCTTTTGGATGTCGCGGTTGACCCCAACTATGCGAGGAACCGTCGGATTTTCTGGGCGTTTTCTGAACCGCAAGCGCGAGGTGGCGCACTGTTGGCCATTGCCCGCGGCAATATTTCCAAAGACGAAACGGCTATCGAAAATACCCAAATCATCTACCGCGCAACGCCCGCATACACCGGAACGCTCCAATATGGTTCCCGCATCGTCTTTGACAAAAAAGGAAACCTGTTTGTATCGACAGGCGAGCGTTCGGACAAGGAAATACGTGGTCTGGCGCAGTCGCTCGATGCGTCCATCGGCAAAATGGTCCACCTAACGCCTGACGGTAAACCCGTGCCGAACGGGCCTTTCGCCAAAACCGCCAACGCAAGGCCGGAAATCTACGCCTATGGTTTTCGCAATCCCGACGGACTTGACTGGAATCCAGTTACGGGCGAACTGTGGGAAGCGGAATTTGGCCCACGTGGCGGCGATGAGGTCAATATCGTCCGTCCCGGTAAAAACTACGGTTGGCCCATCATTACCTACGGGATTGAATACAGTGGTCAAAAAGTCGGCGACGGCATCCAACAGAAAGATGGGATGGAACAGCCGATTTATTATTTTGATCCGGTCATTTCGCCGGGAAGCTTGACTTTCTACACGGGCGACAAGATTCCCGAATGGAAAAACAATCTTTTCCTTTCGGGGCTGAGCGGCTCGTGCCTGGTGCGGCTGTCCATCCACCACGACAAAGTCGTCGGCGAGGAACGACTGCTGTCCAACATGGGCGAAAGGTTTCGCCGCATCAAGACCGGCAGTGACGGAAACTTATATGTGGTAACGGATTCAGGTAAATTATTACGCATCGTCAAACAATAGTCTTATCGCATATTTCACGATTGAATAGCAACCGTTTCTTTCAACACAAAAATCAACAGTGAAAAAACTTTTTACAATATTTTTAATACAAATGTTTTCATCAATTATTCAGGCTCAAAATCTCGAAACGGTGGCTGACAGCCTAATGGTTCGCGATAATATACCTGAACTTGGATTTGCCGTCATTTCTGCTGACAGCATTATGGAATTATACGTATCCGGCTATCATAGATCGGATCTTAAAAATGAACAAACCAAAGCCCGGCTTTCCGACTATTTTCATTTAGGCTCAAACACAAAAGCCATTACGGGTTTCGTTGCTGCTTACCTCGTTGAAAACAAAAAAATAAAATGGACAACGAATTTCTTTCACTTATTTCCCGAATGGAAACGGGACAGTGATACAGCATACTATAATATAACCCTCGCAGATCTATTGTCACATCGGGCAAAAATTCAACCCTATACAAGCGGACTGGAGTATCAGGAATTGCCAAGGTTTCAAGGCAACAAATCGGAACAACGAAAACAATTTGCAAAATACTTATTACGGGAAAAGCCCCTAAACGACACTACTGAAATCTACCATTATTCCAATGCCGGATATTCGATTGCTGCCCTGATGCTGGAAAAAGTATCAGGAAAAACCTGGGAAGAACTTATAAAAGAAACAATGACCAAACAGTTGGGACTGTCAATCGTCTTTGATTTCCCCAATAGATTTAACACTGACCAACCTTACGGGCATTGGATAGAACACGACACGTTAAGAGCGCTGCCGCCCAATATAGACTATAACCTTGCGCTGGCAGAACCGGCAGGCGACATCAGTATGACATTGCCCGACTATTCAAAATTCATTCAGCTCAATTTACAAGGCATAGAAGGGAAAAATAATTTATTAACATCGGAGACATACAACTTTCTTCATTATGGCTTTCCCGATTATGCTATCGGTTGGGCAAACTATACCAAAGACGGAAAGCAACTATCACAACATTCAGGTTCGGCAGGTACTTTTTACTGTTATACATTGCTTGACAAAATAAAGAAGCTGGCTTATATTGTTATAACAAATAGTGCGACAGACGAAACAAAGAAAGACATTTTGGAACTGTCGAAATATATGCAATTAAAATACAGTCCATAGCTTCGGCAAGCGCAGAGCCTTAATACCTAATTCGACTAAGGTAAGGGGAGCGTGTACGAAGAAAAATATATTAAAAACAGAAGCTCGGAATTAAAAACATGGAATGGATTAAGCCCGTTTTTGAAAAAGAACCGACAGACGGCTTTTACAAAAAACTAAAGGCCGAGGTACAGAAAAAAGTATTGGACAACAGTGCTTTGCAGAAACAGAACGAACAGAAAGCCGTCTGTTTGTTTTTGTTGTATTGGATATTTTACGCGCTGGTATTGCTGACGGGCGACAACACGGCGTGCCTGTTTGCGTTTTATATATTGATGGGCGTTACAATGATTGTCCTGTTTGTCAACAGCATACACGACGCGGCGCACCAGTGTGCTTTCCGCAACAAAAGGCTTAACCATCTCTACGTCAAAACACTGGAATTCTTTGGCGGCAACAGTTTCATCTGGGTGAGGCGGCACAATATGCTGCACCACTCTTATCCCAATATCCAGGACTGGGACATCGACATCAAACAGAGCAAAATCGTGCGCATCTTCCCTAATACAGCACGGGAACATTACCATCGCTACCAGCATATCTACATGTTTTTCCTGTATCCTTTTTATACGCTCAACTGGTTGTTTGTACGGGATTTCAAGGATTTTTTTGAGAAAAAAGACAATATCCTAAAGCGAGTCGTGAACATTCCCAAACGCGAATATTTCAATCTGATTTTCTTTAAATTGTTCAACTTGTTTTATATGCTGGCGGTTCCCAACCGGGTTTTGGAGCAGTCTTTTGGGATGGTGTTCCTGGCATGGCTGGCGATGCATTGGGTATCCAGCATGGTCGGCGTGGTAGCGTTGGTTTCCACGCACGCGGACGAGCACGCGACGTTCCCGGAAGCACCGTTGGACGGCAAGATGCATGTTTCGTGGGCGATGCACCAGATTGCCGTAACCAAGGATTTCAGTGCCGGCAGCAAAGTGACCACTTTCCTGTACGGTGGATTTACGCACCATGTCGCCCATCATCTTTTCCCCAATGTGCCACACACGTATTATCCGCATATAACGCCGATTATCCGGCGCCATGCCAAGGAATACGGTATCCAGTATAAGTCTTTCCCGGCATTGGATGCCATACATTCGCATTTCATACTATTGAAACACCGCGGCGCGCAGGAAAATATTTTTCGGACGGGGGAATTGTAGGATGAAGGCAAAAGTGAAAAGGCAAAAACAAAAAGTAGAAAATATTTGACGCGGAATGTCCCATGCAAAAAGCTACCAGCTAATACCCAATAGCTTTTGGCCAAAACCCTATCTTTGCCGACTATAAAAAAAATTAAAGAATGAACAAACACGCCTTTGTTTTCCCCGGTCAGGGAAGCCAGTTTCCCGGAATGGGAAAGGACCTGTACGATAACAACCCGCTTGCCAAAGAACTATTTGAAAAGGCCGACGGAATCATGGGTTTCAAGATTAGTGATATCATGTTCAACGGTACGGCCGACGATTTGAAACAGACCAATGTAACGCAGCCAGCCGTATTCCTGCATTCCGTCATCGCGTTCCAGACGATTGTGGATGCCCGTCCGGACATGGTTGCAGGACATTCTTTGGGTGAATTTTCGGCACTCGTCGCCAACGGCGTATTGACCTTTGAAGACGCTTTGAAACTGGTTGCCATCCGTGCCAGCGCCATGCAAAAAGCCTGTGAACGCCACCCCGGAACGATGGCGGCGGTATTGGCACTCGCAGACGACAAAGTAGAAGAAATCTGCGCCGAAATCTCCAAAGAAGGCGAAACGGTCGTCGCGGCCAACTTCAACTGTCCGGGTCAACTTGTCATCAGTGGCTCTGTGAAAGGCATCGAAATCGCCTGCGAACGTATGAAAGCCGCGGGTGCCAAAAGGGCTTTGCCTTTGCCTGTCGGGGGTGCCTTCCATTCGCCGCTCATGGCTTCCGCAAAAGATGAACTGGAACAGGCGATATTGGCAACCACGTTCAATATTCCGACCGCTCCGATTTATCAAAATGTTGTCGCACAGGCAGTTACCGACCCAAAAGCCATACAGCAAAACCTGATTGCACAGTTGACGGGTGCCGTAAAATGGACACAAAGCGTACAGGCAATGGTTGATGACGGCGGTGTCACGTTTACCGAGGTCGGACCGGGAAAAGTATTGCAGGGACTTGTTGCGAAAATCAACAAAGAAGTCGCAACGGAAGGCGTGAGTTGATTTGAAAATCAAGTCCAAGAGACAATTCTTCTGCGCAAAGTCCGCTCCCGGAGACTTTGCGCAGAAGAATTAAGAGGATGCATAACAGACCGATTAATTATCTTTGAATCCTTAATCAGCAACAATGGCAGAAAACGTAATATCCGTACAGAACGCAAATATCTATCAAGGACAAAACCTGGTATTGCAGAACGTCAACTTTTCCATCCAGTCCGGGGAATTTGTGTATCTAGTGGGAAAGACCGGGACAGGAAAAAGTAGTCTTTTGAAAACGCTCTACGGCGAGCTGCCGCTGAAAGAGGGCGACGCGGAGGTCGCGGGTTTTGACATCAAAACGCTGAACTGGAAAACTGTTCCTTTCCTGCGCCGCAAGCTTGGCGTGGTGTTCCAGGACTTCAACCTGCTGACGGACCGCAATGTGTACAAAAACCTGGAGTTCGTACTGAAAGCAACGGGTTGGAAAGACAAAGCATTGATGGACGACAAGATTAATGAAGTTTTAGATAAAGTCGGACTGAAAAGCAAGAGTTTCAAAATGCCTTTTGAAATGTCGGGCGGCGAACAGCAACGTGTGGACATCGCACGCGCCTTGCTCAACTCTCCGAAACTTATATTGGCGGACGAACCGACCGGAAACCTCGACCCGGAAACTAGCAACGAAATCATGCAACTGCTGACGAGCATCACCCGCGATTTCGGCACGGCGGTCGTCATGGCGACACACGATTTTGTCGTCATCGAAAACTACCCTTCCCGCATCCTCAAAACCGAAAAAGGCGCGGTGCTGGACAGCAACGTTGTAGAAGTCGTCGAGGAAAAGTTATAATGTAGTATGCCGGATGGACACAACCAACGGATAGTGATAAATGTCCGAAAAACAAAACATAGGATATAAAAGAGCTTGACATGATGACTACTTAAAATGGCTTTGCGGTTTTGCCAATGCAAATGGCAGCATGATTTTTATCGGCAAAGACGATGACGGGAATGTCGTAGAAGATTACGAAAAACGAATCGACGATATTCCCAACAAAATCCGCAATGCGATGGGTGTCACCGTTGAGGTGGATCTACATCAAGACAAGCAAAGGCGCAAACTGCTATTCTGTTTCCTCTAATTTCCGCTTGATTTTTTTTACGTCTTCCCATAGTTCGGGAATGCGTTTCTGCCAGACGAGTTCGCGTTGTTTCGTCCGTGCCTCTTGCGCCGGATAGCCGAAATACACTTTGTTGCTCTTGATCGAGGACCGCACGCCGCTCTGGGCCAGCACCTGCGTATTGGCACCGATGGTCAGGGTCTTACTGACGCCGACCTGTCCCCAAAGTGTCACGCCGTCCTCGATGACGGTCGCGCCCGCAATGCCGACCTGCGCTGCGAACAGACAGTTCTTGCCAATCGTATTGTCGTGCCCGATATGGACGAGGTTGTCGATTTTGGTGCCTTTGCCGATGACGGTCGATGCCGTCACGCCTCGGTCGATTGTACAGTTGCAGCCGATTTCCACGTCGTCCTCGATGACTACGTTGCCGCAGCTCTGCATACGGCGGTACCAGACTTCGCGGTCTTTTTTGGTGTTGTAGTAGAATGCGTCGCCGCCGATGACTGTCCCGGACTGGATGACGACGTTGTCGCCGATGACGGTATAGTCCAGAATCGTTACGTTGGGGAAGATGCGGCAATTGTTGCCAATCTTCACTTCCTTGCCGATAAATACGCCGGGCATGACGATGGTTCCTTCGCCGATGACGGCATCGTCGTCGACCATCTTTGCCGCCGGGGCAAAAGGACGGAAATGTTCGACGATTTTGAGGTACGCTTCAAACGGGTTGTCCGTCACAATTAGGGTTTTCCCGTCGGGAACGTTGACCTCGGACGTGTTGATGATGATATGTGTCGCGGCACTGTTGAGGCAAGTGTCGTAGTATTTGGGCGCGTCCACAAAGACGAGGTCGCCCGCTTCTACTTTGTGTAGTTCGTTGATACCTGTCGCCTGCGCGTTTTCATTGCCGACGATGCCGGAGGCGTTGATCAATTGGCCAATCCATTTTATGGTTACGGGTGCTGGGAATTTCATGATTTATTAAAGTAAAAAGGTAAAAGTAAAAAATAACCGCATGCTTGGACAATGAAAACCTAAATAAATGATGAACCTCTCACCGTCATTCCCGCGTAGGCCTATCGTGTGGACACATCTCGGTGTATCATCCAACCCTGAAACGCGGCGTCAAAGAGCTTTAAACCAGTCCAGAGGGTGGTGATGCCCGGATGTCTTTTGCTTTCGTAGCCTTTCCATCCGCC
>JASGDY010000105.1:0-13442 GCA_047606825.1 Chitinophagaceae bacterium | reverse complement strand
CGCCAAACACTTCCCGGACAGGTCCGACTTTGCCCACATCATGGACAGTTGCGGCTACACCGATACGCAATTTATCCCACAGACTATGGGCATCTGCTGCATCTACACGGGAGAAAAAAGATAAAACTAAATCCAATAATTGTCATTCATCGTACTATCCTCTCCTACTAGGACAATAACCGCTACGACCAAGAAGATAAACGCACCAAACCAGCTTGCCGCAGCCTCCGATGTATCGGGGTCAATGTGCTATCGGCATGTAGGCTTACGCATCTGCATTTGCATTTCCCATGCTTTTTCAACAACAACAGGGGGACTATCTCGCAGTACAAAATATAGATTTATGTCCGGCAGTTTCCCCCAAGACACCTCCACGCCGGGAAAAACAATAAATACCGCCAATTTTTCAATAAGGACAAGATATAATACATTTAAGACCACAATACACATACAAAAACGCCAAATATTCCAATAATTATGCCTTTTAGACCTTTTTTGGGATTTCAACCAGGCTACCTTTGCCCTATTAAATTTTAAAAACCAGAAAAATGAAAAAATTAATTTTAGCCGTATTATTATTGGTAGTCGGTCAAGCCACATTCGCACAGAGTTTATTGAGTAGATTGCATTTCGGGTTAAAAGGGGGCGTGAATAGCAGTAATTTTACTGATGCCAGTTTTGATACAGAAATGTTAACAGGTTTTCATGCCGGTGCCATCGTGAATTTTTCCATAACGGATAAGTGGTCCGTACAGCAGGAATTTCTGTATTCAGAGCAAGGTGCAAAAATCAAAGACGTTTTTAACACCAGTGAGGGAGATCTAAAGTTGTCCTACTTTTCAGTCCCTATCCTAATCAAATATCATTCCAATATTGGAGTGTACGGAGAAATTGGAGCACAGGCTAACATGTTGATCAAAGATGCTAAAAATACCGGATTTGATAAATTTGCCGATAAAGTTGACGCTGGAGGAGTTGCCGGGATAGGCTACCAATTTAAATATGGCCCGGTAAAAGGTCTGGGTATTGGTGCAAGATATTACCATGGATTTACTGACGTAGGAAAATTCACCTCGACTTCCGTAAGACCAGACTTCAAAAACAGCGTGATCCAAGCTAGTGTATTCTATATCTTTTAATTCGGGAAGAAAATAAAAACTATGGAAACGAGTTTTAAAGTCCCCGTAATGAACATGGAAACAATTTCAGTGTTTTCATTTCCTGAAAAAATCGGTGAAATTGAATCCACTCTTACCACAATGGTCAGTACCGCAACCAAACACGTAACATTCCTTTTGGATTCTTCAGTTAAAAAAGGGAGGGAAAATTTCTTTAAAGAATTTTTCCTCCCATACTCAGAAGCGTTTAAAATTATCAACGCATATACCAGTAAAATAAACCAAGGGCTCGTATTATTAGAACATGGGCTATCAACGCAACAGAAGCAGAATGACATGAATTACTGGAACATCAAGGAACAGTTCTCAAGATTGGAGAACAAGTTAGTACCAAAGCTCAAAAAAAAGCAGACCATGAAAAAAATAAAGCACCTATCTATTTTTGTTTTAGTAGTATTGATGCATATAGTTTTATATACGTGGCTCTTTAGAGTATTTAACTAATAGATGATATAAAATTTCATTATTCCTACCGGGTCAAGATGCTTCTCACGCCGTCGAAAACTCGGTTCATAAAAAAAAATAAACATGAAAACATTAGCCAAAACACTATCAGCTGTCCTTGCGGTCAGCCTGATATCAATAGTATCATCTTGCAAAAAAGACGATGTAGATGAATATGGTTCGGCATATCTAAAAGTTGTGAATGCCTCCGAAGAGTCACCAACGCAGAGTTTCTATTTATTAAACAATCTGATAAAGGCAGACTTGGACTATGCCGAATACTCTGATTTCATTAATGTAAATTCGGGAAACCGCCTATCTGCGTCATTTAAAACTGAAAGTAGTGGTGCCAGCTACGCTGACGGCGAGCTATGGATGGCCAAAGGGGAATACTATACCGTGTATCTAGTAGGCTCCGGATCAAATGCCAGAATAAAACAATATGAAGACAATCTTTCTTCCCCCAATACCGGAAAGGCAAAAATAAAGTTCATACATCTCAGCGATGGCGCACCTTCTGATTTGCGGATTCGGGATGCCTCCGGAGATATTTTGATCAACAATATCAGTCGCAACATAGAAAGCGGCTACAAAAACATCGATCCGGGAACATTTGTTTTCTCTATAACCGGCACGGCCTCCGGAAATAGTATCGGCAATTATGAATTGAATGACATTAGCGCGGGAAAAATCTACACCATTTTTATAGCTGGTGAATCTTCCTCAAACATTCAGGTCCATAAAGTGGAATATTAAGGTATATTATTTTCATAATTTATCATCATGCCCATTTATTTACAAGATGATAGCCAAGGCAATCCTATTTTTAGGAATTGCCTTTTGTGTTTATTCAAACCTTGCGGCATCTGTGCTGAACCAGTCCTAGTTACAGATTGTCGCTATTTATTTTTTTTGTAATCACTGGGTGAAATTCCCTCCATACGTTTAAAATATTTACCAAAGAATGATTGGGAAGGGAAATTCAATCGGTCGCTGATCTGCTGAACAGTCATGTCTGTTGTTTTGAGCAAGGCCTTTGCTTCCAGTATTACATAATTATCAATCCAATCACCAGCAGATATGCCACTATTTTCTTTTACAACTTTTGACAAATGCTTAGACGTAAGATATAGCTTGTTGGCATAAAACTCAAGGCTTCTTTCATCTTTGAAATGAAGTTGTACAAGGTTCAAAAATTTTTCTACCAATACTTGATGTTTGCTCTTCTTCTCTTCTCCTTGTTGTCTTCGGATATGAAGATCATAACCGAAAGCATAAAAAAACGCCTTGGTCAGATATTTCAGTATTTCCAGACAATATGGATTATTCTTCTGTGCGATAGTCCTCTTTAGCATCATGTAATAATCGGTAATAGCCTCCAATTCGTCTTTTGTAAGTTCTGTATAGGGTTGCTTTTGAATCGAAAGGAATGCAGGGAAACGCTCGTCGAGATTCAGGCTCTCGGTAAATCGGCTGGACATGACGATAAAGAGAGCTGAAAAATCCTCACTGATATGCTCGTACTGTAATATCTGATCCGGCATGATTATGACCAGGCCCGGGGACTGGGTTTCTATTCTTTCCAAGTTTATCATCCCACAGGAAGTACCTTTAAGGCATATAATGGCAGTTGTAACATCTACTTTGAAAGGATGATTAAAGCCTGACAATATCAATGGCTTATCAATCAAGACAAAATCATTTCCTATGGCATCAACTTCAAGATTAGGTAATTCATCCCGCCAGTTGAAGGGTAAAATAAGCTTCTTCATCATTGGAACACGTTAAAATTATAATCAAATTTAGCAAAATATACTCAAAAGGTGCTTAAATAGACTAAAATACTCCAAATCGTCCAATATGTAACCCTTTATGACCTTTTTAAAGATAATAACACTAATAACTTTGCATCTTAAAGTATAAATAAGGTGGAATGAAAAAGCTAGTAAGTAAAGGTTCTGTAAGTACAAATGCAGTGTCTACTTCTGTGGACAAAGCACTATATATCAAATAAGATGCTGCATAAAAAGAAGTCGATAGTCATCAACGCTGATGAAATTATTCTTTTTGGCAAAGGAACAAACAAGCTTTGTCTATCGGTAAGTTTTATGAACAATATCATGAAATGATTATCACAAACAATAGTCACCAGCGATATCCAACTTTGAAATGCATTTATCCAATAGGATGGATGAACGAAACTTTAATCGGCCTATAATCGCTTTTTGACACATGAGATATTTAAAAATGAAAATTAAGTTAACAGTTATCTGCTCGCTTTCCCTGCTGTCGGTCATTACCTACGGGCAGGATAATACAGTGCAAAAATTAAGTTTGCAGGAAGCACTAAGTCTGGCACTGGAAAACCATCAGCAACTGAAACTCGCTAAATCCAAAGTAGACCTCAGTGAAGATAAGATTAAAGATTCAAAGCTCGAGCAACTTCCAACGATTGAATTTTCAGCCAATGCTTATTATTTAAGTAAAGCAATTCTCCTGTCCCCTAGTTTTAAAAAGGAAGGTAGTTTTGACATGCCTCCTTTCGGTAACGGCTATGCGTTGCAAGCATCCCAACTGCTTTACAAAGGGGGAGTACTCAAAAAGTCAGTGGAAATGTCCGAATTGCAGACCCAGCTATCTGAGCTGGACTTCGAAAAAGACAAACAGAGCATCAAATTCCTTGTGGTATCCAATTATCTGGACATCTACAAGTTACTTAACCAGAGGAAAGTGTTGATGCAAAATAAAAAGCTTGTTGAACAGCGCCTGGCCAACATTACCAAATTATATGAACAGGATATGGTGACTCGTAATGAAATCATTCGTGCCCAGCTGCAAATAAAGGGATTGGAACAGAATATTGTAGTACTGGACAATAACCACGCTATTTTAAGCAACAGGATGAGTTATGCATTGGGGCTTCCACATGACGTTGTTATCGAGCCTACCGAGAATATATCCAATCCTGATGTCGGAGGATTAATGGACTATATACAACTGGCTCAAAAAAACAATCCGTCGGTACTGGCGGCAGGCAAAAACATCAGTATTGCCGAAAAACATGTGGAAATCATCAAAACAGAGCGTTATCCGGCGCTTTCCGCATTTGCAGGCTACAATTTGGCACGTCCGATCACCCAAGTGTTGCCTCCCGTCGACATGTATAGTGGTGTATGGCAAGCAGGCTTGGCCGTTCATTACAATATTGACAACCTTTTTAAGACTAAACAAAAAATAAAGACGGGTGCCATGCAGACCGAGGTAGCACGAAACGCCTTTGAACTGAACAGACAGAATGTAGAAATGGATATAACCGCTGCCTACAAAAAACATCAGGAATCTGTGAAGCAGGCCAAACTTATGCGTGATGCTCAGCAACTGGCCAACGAGAATTACAATATCGTTGAGGCCAAGTACCTCAACCAATTGGCTATTACAGCAGAAATGACCGATGCCGCAACCGCAAAACTAGATACAGAGCTGCAATATGCCAATGCAGAAATCAATGTGCTTTTTCAATATTACAACCTGCTGAAAAGTACGGGAACATTATAGCACACATTTTTAAATTGTAACCATCAACAACAACAGTACTATGTCTGAAGAAAGAAATAACAACACACAAAAAGCCGAAGCGCAGAAAAGTCAGCATACGCAGTCGAATGCCGAACCGACGCAACAACAGGCAGCATCTGTTGAAGATATTACCGCCAAATCGAAAAAAAGACTGAAGGTGGGCATCGTCAACTTATTGACGTTTGTCATCGTGTCAGGCTTATTTCTGTGGATCGTAAAAAAATACTTCCATGTCGGGGAGACAGATTCTACCAATGCCGCCCAGGTGGAAGAATTTATCAACCCAATCAATACCAGGGTTTCAGCCTATATAAAGGAAATACGTTTTATCGAACACCAACCTGTTAAAAAAGGTGACACCCTGATCATACTTGATGACCGTGAAATACGAACGCAGGTAGGACAGGCAGAAGCGGCTTACCAGAATGCGCTGGCTTCACGAAATGTGACGTCCTCTACTGTAAATACAGTGGCCAACAACATCAATGTAACCACTGCAAATATCGCCGGTGCGAAGGCACGTTTGGACAACGCCGCTAAAAACCTGAAACGTTATGAGAACCTCGTCAAGGCCGAGGCGGTAACGCATTTCCAGTACGACCAGATCAAAACAGAACACGATATAGCAAAAGCTTCTTACGAGGCCCTTGTCAATCAAAAAGAATCGGCAGGCCTTTCCACTGCCGAAACGAAGTCCAGGCTCGCCTTGAATGATGCAGAGATAAAAAGAGCTAAATCCGCCCTGGAAATGGCCCGTTTAAATTTTTCCTATACGGTGATCACTGCTCCTTACGATGGTGTGATGGGGCGGCGGACCATAAACGAGGGACAGTTGCTACAGCCTGGCCAGCAGGTAGCCACCATTGTGCTTAGCGGTAACAAATGGGTAACTGCCAATTTCCTGGAAACCCAGATGCCGAAAATTACCATTGGTAAAAAGATAAAAATGACTGCGGACGCTATTGGAGGAAAGGAATTTGAAGGGACGGTAACTGCTATTTCGGCTGCTACAGGTTCCAAATATTCCTACATTCCGACTGATAACAGTACCGGCAACTTTGTGAAGGTCCAGCAACGCATCCCCGTCCGTATTGAATTTACAGACAACAATAAACCGGAGGATGTTCAGAAACTCAGGGCAGGAATGAATATCAATGTCGTTCTTAAAGACTAAAAGGATTACAAGTAACTAAAAGAGATATGTACAACAAAGGATTATTCCATGATTGGGTTCCCAAGCTCGTTATGCTGGTGCTGTTCTTCCTAATCCTACTGATCCTGCTTGCGACAAATCCAATCTACTCTCCCAATATAGGGCTCATGGTAAGCAGCACCGGTATCATAGCCGAATATTTTACGTGGGCAACATTCGCCGGAACCATCGGTATGGGTGTGGCCATCCCTTTGATTATGCGCGTGAAAATGCGCTTCCGTGCAAAGGAACTGATGTTGGCATCTCTTCTTACAATGGCTGCTTTGTCGATTGTTATCGCCACTACCACCTCGCCCGAGGTAATCGTGGCTTCCTGTTTCTTGTTTGGTTTTATCAAGATGTTCGGTATGGTGGAAGTAGTACTTCCAATCAGGGGCATCCTTAGCCCTACCGGAGACAATGGCGCTTTCTATTCCAAGTTTTATCCCATAGCCATTGGGACCGGACAGTTGTGTAGCCCATATATCGCCAGACTGGCCCACGTTGGCAACTGGCAGATATTGCACTACTATTCGGCGGGGCTTTTCCTGCTTACCGCTTTGCTATGTATCATCGTTATGCATAATCTGCGGTTTGCACCTAAGATGTCCTTGAAGGGACTTGACTGGCCGGCACTGGTATTATTCGGGACGCCCTTGATGTGCTTCTCGTATGTGATTATATTCGGTAAACAACAAGATTGGTTCAATTCGCCCAATATCCGGTATGCAACAATGGCGATGTTTATAACTGCGATATGCCTGGTTGTGCGGGAGCTGACGATAAAATCGCCCCTATTGATGTTTAAGATATACAAGCTCAGCAGCGTTCGTATCGGGCTGCTATTGTTGATTGGCCAGGGAATATTCATGGGTGCTTCTTCCATACAGTCCATCTACACGGCTGCCATATTGGGCTATAACTGGATGCACAATGCGTCACTAAACCTGATGATGCTTCCGGGAATAATCATTGCCGGGCTGGTAGCTTTTTATTGGACAAAAAACAAGATTCCACTAAAAATGTATATCTTTTCATGTTTTGGAGCTTATACCATCTATTTTACGATGTTATACTTGATGATGGTCCCCGGATTAAATATAGAACGTTTTATGATTCCACAGTTATTAAACGGTTACGGTATGGGTGGGCTATTTATCTCGTTGTGGATCTATACGCTGTCAAAAGTACCTCAGGAACAGATGCTGTTTTCTGTGGCTCCCGTTATGGTGTTCAGGAGTATAATCTGCACAGCGTTCTTTACGGGTTTCTTCAGTTGGGCACAGTATGCCCTACAAGTTCAAAGCGTTAGCAATCTGGCTTTTTATTTTGACATGAATACTATAGGATTGAATCCTACAGTTGGTACCTTTGGTGCTGTACAATTAGATGCCGTACTCGCAGCGAACAAAAAATTACTGGGGTACGTGATTATTGCGGGACTGGGATTCCTTACCTTTATTTTCTTCCATCAGTTCGGTAATTACCAAAACAGGATAGACCACAACAGGGAACTCTTAAGGCAGTGGAGAAATAGAAGTCATAAGAAAAAAGGTGAACCAAATGAAGAGGACATGAAGGAGTTTTCAGAAAGTGCGGGCGGTATAAGCGGAGCTTTGTAAAACAATAAATAAATAACACTTTGAATTTTACTAAATCTTTAATACAGTGTTTAGTTATTTCGGCATTATCTGCCGGATACGCGCATGCGCAGCAATACGATACCGCATATATAGAACCTTACCAGCAGAGAATACGACTGCTGGGTTTTGTATCTACCAGTTCGATCGAAATAGGACATGGAGATGAACATTATTCCCCCAACTATCCGCTTACTGCCGGAATAGGACTCTCCGTAAAAAATACTATATTGGGTATGGAACTCGGTTACGGCTTCCTTCCTCTAAAGAAAACCCATCAGTACGGCAAGTCAAAAACGATGGATCTGCAATTGCACAACTACGGCAAGAAGATAATCCTGGATGGCTTTTTGCAGAGTTATAAAGGATTTTACAGTTGGACGAAAGCCGGGGAGGTCAACGATGTCTTCCCCGACATGGCCGTAATACAAATTGGTGCAGAGGCAACCTATATTTTCAATGGAGAGAAGTATTCGAGTAAAGCAGCCTTTTACCTGAATGAAATCCAAAAACAGTCGGCAGGGACCTGGCTTCTGGGCGGCGGAACTTATTTTTACAGGATCAAGGGTTTACCGGAACAGGATTCTACTTCTTTGAAACAGATTGAAAACCTACAGTTTGGAGTCAATGGGGGATATGCTTACTCATGGGTTATAGACAGCAAATGGGTACTATCGAGCTTCGCAAAAGTTGGTGCCAACTTTGGAAACACCCCGAAATCTTTGCGTCACGGAAAACTCGAAATCTATCCTACCGCATTTGCCAGGTTTGCAGGAAGCTATCAAAAGAAAGATTGGGGCGTATCCATGGCCATACTGCTCAACAATAAGTCCGTATATCCATTGAACAACGAGGAATTGAGCTTGACAACGATCACGATGCAGCTATCATACGTAAAACATATTGACCATATTTTCAAGAAAGAAAAAGAATAAAGATACCCCTGCCGGTAATTTCGCAAAAAGGACAAACTGTTTTCTTTTTTTGTAGTTTTACTTTCAACAATATGACAAAGAATGAAATGTATAAGAAAAAATTGGCTGTTCAATATAAAGGAAATACTAAACATCACCCTTTTGTGGGTGCTGTTTACCCTTTTTTACGTATTTATAAAATTCAATGACATACCAGACAGCCAGCTCTTGAGTATTTATGGCGTAAATTATGGGTTAAATAAATCCACGATCTATAAAATATCTTTTTTTATCGGTTTTCCCCTTGGCATAATACTCGGATTGCTCTATACTTTCATTTATCCCCTGCTGTACCGTAAGCTTAATCTTTGGGCAATCATACTTGTACGAGTCTTTGTTTTTTCCACCATTGCAATTTTGATTTTTATAGCATTTGATGGCATATCCCACTTCAATGAATTGGCATCAAGAAATGCCGTTAGTTTTTTTATATATATGGTACTGACGGAAATATTCGTTGGATTGATGGTATTGTTAAAGAGAAACTTGGGGCGGAACTATTTTGTAAATACTATTATCAATACATATCACACCCCAAAGGAAGAACACAGAGTATTTATGTTTCTTGACATGGAAGATTCGACCCGTACCGTAGAGCAAATGGGGCACTTGAATTTCAGCAAATATATACAGGACTGCTTTTATGACCTCTCAGACATCGTTCTCAGGCACGGAGGCGATATATATCAGTTTGTAGGTGATGAAGCCGTCATTACATGGAAACCGTATAAAGGATTTGAATACGAGAACTGTATTAAGATGTACTATGACTACATGGATTTTCTGGACAGAAAGAGTTACTATTACCTAACTAAATATGGATACAAGCCTCTATTTAAATGTGCCATCCATTCCGGCAGGGTTTCTACAGCCCTTGTGGGCGATTACAAAAAAGAAATTGCCTATCATGGTGATGTACTTAATCTGTGTGCCAGGTTACAATCGGTATGCAAACAAAACAATTCCTATATTCTTGTTTCGGACCGCTTCTTCGACAATCTTCAAATTGAAAGTAAAACATACACGGCAACACCTATCCTTTTAAATAACCTAAAAGGAATAGACAAAGAGCAATATGCTTTTTCCATCACCCGGAATTAACGATGCGCCTATACCACTTAAAGAGAAATGACACAAAAAGAATCTTTTGATATAAAGTCTTAAAAAACACCAAATAGTCCAACAAAAACCCTCTAATGACCTTTTTTGGTACTTATTGCATAGCTACATTTGGCAGTAGATAAATCTTTAAAATACATCGGAGGAAAGGCAAAGGATGGCCTGGCCCATATGAATACGCTTTAATAACAATAACAAACGAGTCTTTCTTTCATTAAACAGAAAGGCCTTTAAAAATTATCCCAATGACAGCAATTAGACCATTGAACATCAATTTTTACCGTCGCTTTTTCCAGGTGGCGTATGTAACGACCGACATCCAGCAGTCGATAAAACTCTTCGGTGAATTATACGGCATCCATAAGTTCCTGACTTTCGACGAACCTGCGAGGATGAATATCATCGACAACGGAAGAGAAACCGCCTGTAGGATGAAACTGGGTTTTGCAACCGTTGGAGAGCATCAGATTGAACTGATAGAACCTGTGGAGGATCCTATAGGACGATACACCGAAATATTACCAGCCTCGGGATTCGGACAACGTTTCCATCATTTGGGATGCCGTTTTGAGAGCCGTGAGGAGTGGGAAGAGTTCAGGTCTTCACTGGATACCGAAAAACATCCGATCGCTTTTGAAAATGTAGGCGGAGAGTCCAGATATCTTTACTTGGACGAACGCAATAGTCTGGGGCATTATCTGGAATATATGTGGCTCACTGAACAGAATGCGGCAATGTTTGCGGCAATTCCCAAAAATTAAGGAAACATGGAAAAAGAGAAATTGGAAACCAAATGGTACCATTATCTGACGGCCTTTTTTGCAGGTATATTTTTCACCAATATGCTACCGCATTATATACACGGCATCAGCGGTAAAGAATTTCCAACCCCTTTTGCCGACCCTCCGGGTGTGGGTTTGTCGAGTCCGACAATGAATGTTGTGTGGGCACTTATCAATTTCTTTATCGGTACCAGCCTGCTCTATTTCGGCAAACTGGGAAGTCGAAAAAAAAGCCTTTGGATAGCCGGTGTAGTTGGTGCTGTTGTCATGTCATTTTACGTGGCACATTATTTTGGAACAAGAATTTAAACCAGATAATATGGGAAGATTAAAAGAAAAAGTAGCCGTTATCACCGGAGCAGCATCCGGCATGGGAAAAGCAACTGCCTTATTGTTTGCTTCCGAAGGCAGCAAAATTGTAGCATCTGACATTCACAAAGAACGCCTGGAAGCCCTCGAAGAGGAAATAAAAAATGCTGGCGGATCTATAGTGGCCATCGTGTCTGATATTACCAAACAAGAGGACGTTGATAAATTGATAGATACGGCGGTGTCTGAGTTTGGCACATTGGATATTTTGGTGAATAGTGCAGGTATCATGGACAATTTTGACGGAGCGGCAGATCTAAGTAACACTGTTTACGACAGGGTCATGAAAATCAATGCCGAAGGAAGTTTCAAAACCATCCGTAAAGCACTGTCGGTTTTCCTTCCTAAAGAGAGTGGTGTGATTGTCAATATAGCTTCATTGGCCGGAGTCAACGGAGGAAGAGGTGGTGTAGTCTATACCATGAGTAAGCACGCGGTGGTGGGACTGACCAAAAGCACTGGCTACCTCTATGCCAAAAAAGGCATACGTTGCAATGCTATTGCTCCGGGAGGCGTGGAAAGCAATATAAGCGAATCTATAGATTACACGAAGGTATCCCCTTTGGCAAAAGAAACCATTATGCCGGGTACTTCGTTAAATCCCAGAATGGGAAAAGCGGAAGAAATTGCACGTATTGCATTGTTCCTGGCAAGTGACGAGTCGAGCTTTGTCAATGGTGAAGTCATCGTAGCAGACAGTGGCTGGAATGCATATTAATTGAAGCAAGTAAACAAATAAAAAATAGATAAATATGTCTAAGAAAGTAATTGTGATAACAGGTATTGGCGGCATGGGTATTGCCTGTGCCAGACGTATAGGATCGGGGTACAAACTGCTGTTATGTGACTTTAGCGATAAACAATTGGAAACGGTATCTGCCGAATTGAGTGTTGGCGGCTATGATGTCGTTACACAAAAAATAGATGTAGCAGATAAAGAATCTGTATTGGCTGTTGCAAAAAAAGCGGCTGAGTTGGGCGAAATCCATGCCATTGTCCATACGGCAGGGCTTTCGCCTACAATGTCGTCCGCCGATAGGATTCTAAATGTTAATCTTATTGGCACGGCACGGTTGCTGGAAGCATTTGAACCATATCTTTCAGCCGGTACAGTCGGGGTATTTATCTCCAGTTCATCCAGTTACCTGTCGGGAGACCTGACTCCGGAACAAGAGAAGCAGGTGATAGAACTTTCAGCGGACGACTTACAGGTACAGGCATCGGCATGGGGCATTACCGACCCGAATAACGCATACCCTGTTTCAAAAAGAGCCAATCGCCTACAGATTGCTGTTGCATCCGTAAAATGGGGGAAAAAAGGAGCCCGTGTAATGTCCATCAGTCCCGGGGTACACAGTACACCGATGGGAAAACAGGAACAGGAAGCCCATGCCTTTATGAATTACATGATTGACAATACACCGGCAGGACGTGTTGGAACTGCGGAAGACATTGCGTCTATGGTCGAATTCATTATAAGCCCTGCCGGAAACTTTCTAAGCGGCTCAGATATTCTTGTTGACGGAGGTGTTGTCGCCTTTTTAAAGACTTCCGCTACGAAATAACATCATTTTAGAAGAGGAGGCAGCCTTATAAATATAACCCTACGGAAATAACAGAATTGTTCAGGCAATAACGAAGTCACTGTAGAGAATTAATGCTACAAAACAGCACTCATCTAGGTCAAAAATACCTTATACGAGGAAAGCATGATATAAAGTTACATTTAGATTCATATTGTTTTGAATCCGACCTTAGCTTTTCAACATCGCACGACGATAAGGTTGCCAAAATAATTGCGAACGATTCAATTCAAGTTTACTTGGAAGATCAATTATCCACAAATCGACCAAGAACTTTCCAGGGAAGGAAAAACGCTCTTTAAATCTCCTTTGTCATGGACAGGCAGCAAAACCGCTTTGATTGCGTTAATTTATGCTTTGATATGTAGAGGATGTGTGTAACGCTATGGCAATACCGATAGTAAGTTAATAGCTAGCACATTTAAATATCCTTAACATTGACTTGAGTGGTATATAATTAAATCAATATAAAGCATCACAAATCAGAATAAATAAAAAGTTCATCGGGAGTGTATCGGAATTTTTTTCTGATTTTTTTTGCCTGTGCCCATTCTTCTCTATTGGGTTTAAATCCGGACTGTAAGG
>JASGDY010000104.1:0-79822 GCA_047606825.1 Chitinophagaceae bacterium | reverse complement strand
GGCGGATGGAAAGGCTACGAAAGCAAAAGACATCCGGGCATCACCACCCTCTGGACTGGTTTAAAGCTCTTTGACGCCGCGTTTCAGGGTTGGATGATACACCGAGATGTGTCCACACGATAGGCCTTCGCGGGAATGACGCGTTAGCATCTTCATACTTTACATTTATACTTATTAATCGTTTGGGTAATTATGCCCTATGTGTGAAATATAAACCCTTACTGGTTATGCGTTTTAGAAAACTTAATAGGTCATATATCTTGCTCCCATTAATATATTCATAGAGTATTGCACATTTTTATGCAGCGCACAGGATATACCTCCAATAAAAAACGAGTGCCTTAGCACCCGTTCTTTATTTTTTACCACTATACGGTTGACAGTTTTTACTGTTACGTTTAATTCTTAATACGACCACAAAGACTGTTCATAATCAAAAATATGGTTTTTGATTCTGTCGCCTTCATACAACCTTGTTATCTGGTCTTTGTAGATACTTTTCAGCGGTTGGTTTTTTGAGTTCTCCAAATCGCTCTTGACGATATAGGAACTGAACTCGCGGCTTTCAAAAATATCGTCCCAGGACGTGCTTGCTCCAGGATTATAAGGATTGTAGGCCGGCGTACGGACAAGCACTTGCCTTAAGTCTGGATAATACAACCAGAAAAGTGGCCTTTCAGAGTTGGGCACAGTCTGTCCATTGGACAATTTGTAGGACATCACTGGTGCAATACCGATGATACGGCAATAAAGTTTGCTCGTGTTCCTGTCAAAAAACCAGTCTTCCTTGAGACGGAATTTGTAGATGGAATCCGGGTCAATCGCCTTGTTACGCACCTGGTAACCCGATACATTGCCCTGCATGTCATAGACTTGTGTGGTATCCATACCACCGCCAAACGTAGCCATCACCTGTTCAAACGTAATCGGTGTCGTAAAACGGTCGTCACTTCCTTCAAATGCTGTCAGGCTGTCATCCCTTATGGCTTTCAACAAAATATTGATAAAACGGCGGTTACCCTGGTCGTCCTCCCCGTCGTAATTAAAACGGCCGTTGATTTTTTCGCGGGCATCTATGTCCCGCCATATACGCACCTTGAATGGCACGTCTGTCTGCCTTACGGTCTGATATGCCAAAGGAACCGCACCTTCATAGACGTCATCCGTAAACGGATTATCGTTGCGCAACGAGGGCTTGGTATCGTTCAACAAACCTCCACCACCTTTGATTACCTCCATCGGCAAAGTCGTATCGACAGGCATATTGTTGCCCGAGGCATTGGCACCATAACCACTGGCACCGGTCGTATCAGTCTTGCCATAGGCACTGTTGCCATAAGCGGAACTTTCCTGACTGGAATCGGCCTTTGACTGCTTATTGTTCGTTTTGGCGTTGGTGCTATTGGACGAATTGCCGTATGCAGAACCATAAGCACTACCGTAGGAACTGCCATAAGCCGAACCCGAACGCTTTTTGGACTTTCGCTGGGCATCCGCAGTATGCAAACCACAGAAACCCAGGACGACCAAACCAAAACTTATTTTAAAAACAATACCTTTCATCTGTATGTCTTTTGATGTTTCTTTTGCTCCCTGCAACATTATTATTGCAGGTTAAACGCGATTGGTGGCAGACGACGCGTGCCGCCGGGACCACTTGCGCGTATCTCGTCAATGACAATCGTACTCCCGGGACGAGCCTGTTCTATCAGGGAACGCACCGGTCCGAAAGAGTTGCCGTTAACCTGCTGTGCCCTAAACTCTGGATAACCGTTGCCTGCAAAAGTAATCGTATAGCCTGTCACGGTAAAGTTGACACCTTCAAACACAAAGTTTTCCAGTTCGGCACGTACACCTTGCTGCCCTTTGAAGGCATTGGTATTGATAGCACCACCTTTGCTTGCGCCGACCATCGCCACGGGATCCGGTACATTTTTGACGCGGAACGGAAACGGAATCGACTTGCCGTCGGTCGTCACCGTAATCGTCGCATTGCCCGCATGGGAAACCTGCACATCGTAGTGACCGTTGCCTTTGGAAGTCACCGAACCGTTGTCTATCGTCACTCTGGTCGCTTCGGCACCCTTGCCGTTGCCACCGGAAACCGTAATTGGATTGACCAGACCTGTGTACAATACATTTACCTTGTCCGCACTTACCGAAGCTCCGGACGGCGCACCTACGGTATATTGGATATCCTTCGCCAAACTAGCGCTAGAACCGTCTGGTTTGGTAAAAGAAATATTGACATGCTTGGTATAAGAACCAGGGCCTTCGGCGGTCGTTTTATATTCCGCCAAACCGTCGGGTCCGATAGCAATAGCCTGTCCATCAACGGTAATGGTGGGTTTTGCGGCGGCGCTGAATGCACCAACACCAGCAAAAATAGACAATGGCTGTCCCGGCATCAGGTAATTGGCACTTGCGGTAGCAATCGCCTGGAACTGGTCGTAAACCACTTGAATCTGCCCAATCTGGTTATGACAAAACTCGATAACCTGCGACTCAGAGTTGCGGACATCGTTTTGGAACTTGGACAAAATCGTCACCGCCGCAACGGCAGGCGTCTGACGGAAATAAGCCGCCGACCATGTATTGTTGCTCTTGTCCTTGACCTTGGGTATTTCCAGGTTCAAAGGCAACGTCTTTTCAAACTGTTTGGCGACGGCGGGATCTATGGACAACAAATCCTTTTTGAACTGTATCAAACGCTGGTGGAGTTTTTCGCCCTCGCCGCCGTCGTCCATAATCCTTGTCGGAGCGTCCAGGTTGTCTTCCTGAAAAGACTCGTCGCCTTTGGATGCATCGTATCCAGCACCTGTTTTAATCTGGCTTTGCAGACCAGAAATATAGTTATACACGTCTTCCGACAATTTCTGTGCCTGTTCTGCCTTGGGAGCCCAGACAGAAGCCAATTGCTGCGTCCTAGGGTCTTTCAGTTTTTCCGCCAAAGAACTGAAAATGGTCTTGTTCTTGTCAGCAATAATAGAATTGGAGGTCGTCAAACTGTCGTTAATCGTCTTAAATGCATTTAAAATTTCAGATGACACATTCAATGCAAGTAGCGCGGTAAGCACTAAGTACATGATGTTGATCATCTTCTGCCGTGGCTCTTTAGGTAACGCCATTACTTACAATAATTTAGGTTTAATGAAATCTGGTTAATACAGAACAGGGTTATTTGGCGTTGAGTGCTATAAGCATCTTGCCATAAACCTCGTTCAACTTGCCTAAATTATCCGCAAGGGTGGACAGTTCCAGTTGAGCCTTCTGGGCATCGCTTGTGCTGTTGACCAAAGTGGTCGATGCCTCTGTAAGCTGAGAATAGAATTTTTCCAGTTGTCCGGCGTGTTCGTCACCGATTTTCAGGAATTTTTCCTTTACTTTTTCTACTTCGTTGGTGGAAAGTCCCAAAGCTGCAAAGTCAAAAGCCGGCGTAGCTGGTTTGGGAGCAACCACTTCTTCCGTAACGACTTTCCTGACCGTCGTTTCGACGGGTAGGTCGTCAACAGGCATTAAGATATAACGGATAGCGTACAAAGCAAAAATTCCCGCTTCTGTCACCAAACCGATGGTAATCCATGTGTTTGCCCCAGGAGCGTGAAGGATTTTAAAGAGTGCTCCCAACAATACGGGAACTGCTGCTGCGGATACGATAATATCCATTACACGGTCGATCTTCTGAGTCTTTGATGTTGCTACTGCCATGAGATGATTCTTTTATTGATTTGTTCGTATTGACTAGATAGTTGTATAAATTTTACTTTCTGTTTTTGCCCAGGTTGGACGGCAAGTCGATGACGCACCTAAAACCGATATAAGAGCGTGCTGTATCCTGGTATTCAAATGTTCTGGCGCTGGTCTGCAAATAATAGCCTACATCCTTCCAGCTACCGCCTCTTACCACTTTACGTTTCATGCGGGGCGAATCTGTATCCAAAGCGTTCCAGTGGATGTCGGGGTTGAGATCGTTCTGGAAGTTGTCGCTTCCTTCATAGTAATAGGAAGCGGTCCATTCTGCTACGTTTCCCGCCATATTGTACAATCCGAAGTCATTGGGCCAGTATGAGTCAACACGAGCCGTGTAGGTTGCACCGTCTTCCGCATAGTTGCCACGGCCAGGTTTGAAATTGGCCAAGAGGCAGCCGTTCCTGTTGCGTAGATAATAACTGCCCCAAGGATAGATGGACTGGCTTCTGCCTCCTCTTGCGGCATATTCCCACTCTGCCTCGGAAGGCAAACGAAATTCGCTTTCCTTCTGTAATTTCTTACTATCCAAGTAACTATTCAGATAATGGGTACGCCAATGGCAAAAGGCGACCGCCTGTTTCCAGTTGACGCCCACGACAGGGTATTTGGCATACATCGGGCTGCTGAAATAACGTTTGGTCAACGGTTCGTTGTAGGAATAGGAAAAATCCCGCATCCATACCAGTGTGTCGGGATAGACTTTCTGGTCATAACGGTAGAGGAATTCCTTTCTGGGACGGTCACGGTTTGCCGCAGCTCTTTCCAGGTCAAAACCCTGCACGCTGTACACAATCTTGTCCGGGTCCACTTCCGCCTTGTTGTAGAGGCGATAGTCCGGAGCCAGTACCAAACGGTTCATTTTTTCCACGGTAGCACGGTCGTTATAATTGATATTGTATGCTTTTGCCCAATCTACCGCAGTTTCGCCGTCGGCACCGCCTTGTTTGATATATCCTAGTTCGATAGCTGCCAAAGAATCCCTGACCCAGTTGACAAACTGGAGATACTGGCTATTGGTAATCTCCATGGCATCCATCCAGAATCCATTGACGCTTACCACACGGTTTCTTGACGTATAGTTTCTGTTGATATCTTCATCGCTTGGCCCCATGTGGAAAGTGCCCGCAGGAATATAAACCATTCCCTTAGGCTTAGGCATACTCCCTACAGACGAATAAGATACCCCGGTCAACTGACCGCCATCGTTGGGTATGCTGTTGTTCTTATTTTTCTTACAGCTAACGCTGGAAATAACAAGCATCAACAGGGACGATGAAAATAATAGATGCTTTCTCACTTTATAAGTCATAATTATATGAAACAAAAACTACCTAAAAAACAAAAATAACTGAAAAAAGTACATAAAACTTAAATTCCTAAAAACATTACGTTTTGTTCTTATGCAATATTGGGCGCATGTTAAACGTATCGTGGGACATATTATTGTTTCTGCAATGCTTCTAGCAATGAAAAAGGAACGGCAAAATCCGTTCCTTTTTTCTATTTTATCCTTTTTTTTCCAAAATAATCAATCCACTTTGGGTGCTTCCTCGTTCTTGGTCGCTCCCACTTCGAAATAAATTTTGTTGTTTTCAGTATCCAGTTTTGCCAACAAAGTGTCACCTGGCTTGATGTTGAGGTTCAGGATTTCCTCGGCCAAAGGATCTTCCAGGTATTTCTGGATAGCACGGTGCAACGGTCTTGCGCCAAACTGCACGTCATAGCCTTTGTCTGCGATGAAACTTTTCACCTCGTCGGTCAATACCATATTGTATCCCAAAGTGTTGAGTCGTTTCAGGACATTCTTCATGATGATGTCGATGATGTCAAAAATATTTTCCCTGGTCAGGGAGTTAAAGATGACAACATCGTCGATCCTGTTGAGGAACTCTGGCGAAAACGTTCTCTTCAAGGCTTTTTCGATGACGGCCTTGTTGTTTTCCTCCTCGTTCTGGAGACGTGCGGAAGTCGCAAAACCCACACCGTCGCCAAACTCCTTCAGCTGGCGGACACCGATATTGGAAGTCATGATAATCAACGTGTTCTTAAAATCTACTTTCCGACCTAGACCGTCCGTCAACACTCCGTCGTCCAACACCTGCAACAGGATATTGTAGATGTCAGGATGGGCCTTCTCGATTTCGTCAAGCAGGATGACACTGTATGGCTTTCGCCTTACTTTTTCGGTCAACTGGCCACCTTCTTCATAACCCACATAACCGGGAGGTGCGCCTATGAGACGGCTGACGGTGAATTTTTCCATGTATTCGCTCATGTCGATACGTATCAATGAGTCTTCGGAATCAAACATGTAACGCGCCAAGGAACGCGCCAACTCAGTCTTGCCAACGCCGGTCGGTCCGAGAAAGATAAAGGTCCCAATAGGTTTCTTGGGATCCTTGAGCCCGACACGGTTACGTTGGATGGCCTTGACCACTTTGTTGATGGCCTCGTCCTGACCGATGACCGCGCCGCGCATATCGTTGGCCATGTTGCGGAGCTTGACGGTCTCTTCCTGTACCATGCGCTTGACAGGGATGCCGGTCATCATGCTGATGACTTCGGCGATATCTTCCTCCTCGATGGGATAGCGTTTGTTTTTACTTTCTTCTTCCCATTGGTTTTTGGCCTGCTCGAGATCCTCTCCCAGCCGCTTTTCGGTATCGCGGAGTGCCGCGGCCTCTTCAAAACGTTGGCTCTTTACGACCCTGTTTTTTTCCAGTTTGATGTCCTCGATTTTCTTTTCCAAATCGAGGATATTCTGTGGGACGTTGATGTTTTTTAAGTGCACGCGTGCACCCACCTCATCCAAAACGTCAATCGCCTTGTCCGGCAACAGACGGTCGGTCATGTAACGGTCGCTCAGCTTGACGCAGGCATCGATTGCGTCCTGGCTGTAGCTTACGTTGTGGTAATCTTCATATTTGGGCTTGATGTTGTTGAGAATCTGTATGGTCTCGTCCACCGAAGGCGGATCCACGACGACTTTCTGGAAACGACGGTCCAGAGCACCGTCTTTTTCAATGTACATACGGTATTCGTCCAAGGTGGAAGCACCGATGCATTGGAGGTCGCCACGCGCCAACGAAGGCTTGAAGATGTTGCTGGCATCCAACGAGCCACTCGCACCGCCGGCACCGACGATGGTATGTATTTCGTCAATGAACAGAATCACGTCGCGGTTCTTTTCCAGCTCGTTCATGATGGCCTTCATCCGTTCCTCAAACTGGCCACGGTATTTGGTCCCGGCGACCAAGGCAGCCAAATCCAGGGAAATCACGCGTTTGTCAAACAAGACCCTGCTCACTTTCCGCTGTACGATACGCAGCGCGAGCCCTTCGACAATCGCGGTCTTACCGACACCCGGCTCGCCTATCAATATCGGGTTGTTCTTCTTTCTGCGGGAAAGTATCTGCGAAACGCGTTCAATTTCCTTTTCACGGCCGATAATGGGATCCAGTGAGCCACTTTCCGCCATCTTGGTTATGTCCCGTCCGAAATTGTCCAACACAGGTGTTTTGCTTTTTGTGGTGGTCGAGGCACGTGGCGCCGAACTGCGCGGCTGACCAGAAAAACGTTTTTCGTCGTCGTAATCCTCCTCGTTTTCCTCGGCAAACTCTGCTTTGGTAGCATCGCTTCTCACCACGCCGATGTCGTTTCTGAATATATCATAGTCGATATCAAAATGGTTCAGTATCTGTGTTGCCGCGTTTTCCCTGTTTTTGAGAATAGAAAGGAGCAAGTGCTCCGTTTCCACCTGTGGGCTCTTCAGTGCCTTGGCCTCAAGTACGGTTACGCGTATTACCTTTTCGGCCTGCTTGGTCAGGGGAAGACTGTTGATCTGTGCGATGTTCCTGCCGGTCTTGTCCTTCACGGCCAACTCGACTTCCTTTCGTAGTTCGAAAAGGTCAACATTAAGCTGTTTCAACACCTTAACCGCCGTATTGTCGCCTTCTCTTATCAACCCCAGCAACAAATGCTCGGTGCCGATAAAATCGTTTCCCAACCGTAGAGCTTCTTCCCTACTGTAGGAAATAATCTCTTTTACCTGTGCTGAAAAATTGCTGTCCATAGTATTTGCGATTAGATGAGTAAACTGTTTCTAATGGATAAATATAGTACCTCAAATTGATATTTACAATTATTTCTTTCTATTTCTCTTAAATAACGGTATTTTTTGCATGTTAAGAGGAAATTTCATCATCTCCCTTTAGGCCAGACATCCACCTGTTGTGAGATTTCAGTACGAAGAATTTCATGTTCGTTTCAGGTATTTATTTTTATTTTGTTTAAAATAATCCCATGGACAGTTTCAAACTTGATACCAAAGAAAAATTCAATGTTGTAACACCGAATACGGCGCAGATTGCTGACATTACGGCAGAAAAACTCCGCCAGATATTGCAGGAACAGTTACAGAAAACACCGAAAAACGTCGTCCTCAACCTTGAAAACGTCGAATCCATCGATGCAGCGACAGGTGGGGCGCTGGGCGAAATAGCTGCGCAATACATGGATTCCAATGTGTCTTTTGTCCTCTGCGGTCTCACGCCCACGGTCAAAAAAACGCTGGACGCACTCGAACTGACCGATATCCTCAACATCACACCGACGGAAAGCGAGGCTTGGGACATCGTACAGATGGAGGAAATCGAGCGGGAGCTGTTTTCGGATGAAGAAAAACCAATCTGACAGTACTTTTTCCCTGAATATTGATGTTTGTTATCGGACAAGAGGAACTCCCAAGAAATTTTTCATGCGTCCCTTGTCTAATTTGCACATAAAAATTTCTTGGGAGTTTGAAGCTGTTTGAGTTATTTATTTCCTTCTCCGCAAAGTCCCCGCCGCAGCGGGGACTTTGCGGAGAAGGAATACACGTTTTGATGTCTTGGAAGCATATAAAACCGTACAGAAAAACTTAATTCAAACAGCCTCTTGAGTATTTCCAAACAGCTTTGGTTATGTGTACATAAGGAATTTGGCACTTCGTAATTTAACTTTTATTTATGAAAACATTACTCTTCCGAAAGCTGTGGTTGCTTAACGGCTTACCGAACGGTGGCTCTAACGGAAATTGTCCTTCTGCTAAAAACCACAACCACTAATCCTTGATGTTGGCTTTTCTGAATTCCGTAGGATTCATTCCCTTGTATTTCTTGAAAATACGGTTGAGGTGGCTTTCATCCGTAAAATTAAACTCATACGCAATCTCATTGATACGCATATCGCTGTGGAGCAGCCTTGTTTCCACCAGACGCAGCTTGTAATGGGTGATGTAGTTCTGTAAGGTATCGCCGGTCTGTTTCTTGAAATACCGTCCCAGACAGGTTTTCGAAATATTGAAATGTGCGCATAGTTTCTGCGCCCTAAGTTGCTGTGGTTCAAAGATGTTTTGCTGGATATAGTTCAACATTTCCAGTACCGGTTCGCCTGTGGATTCTTTTATGTTCTTTGGAAGTTTCAGGGCGATGTTCCTGGCAACGACAGTAATCATCGTATTGACGACCTGTTCCGTAATCCGGTCATGATAAATTTGTTGGTTGCGCTGTTCGTTCAAAATACTTTCAACGAGCGATGCCATTAAAGGTTTGTCTGTCTTGTTTTTTAAGATACAACCTGGTCGGTGGCTGGCGTTTTGCAGAATGTATTGTACCTGGTTTAACGCCTCTTTGTCCTTACCGATTTTGTCCTTTACGTACCATTCGTTGAACCGCAGAAAAAAGAAAGTCGTCGGTGTGTCGATACTAAAAGAATACACGTCCTGCGGCGTCAGCAAAAACAGGTTTCCCTTGCGGTAATTGAAACGGTTTTGGTTGACGGTCTGCGTGCCCGTCCCCTCTATGATGTAAATCAGTTCAAAAAAATTGTTGCGCTTGGGCTGCTTGCCATATTGATTCAACGCTTTCCACTCTATTTCATATTGTTTGTATAGGACTGCTCCTTTCATCTGAATATCTTATCGTTGTAAAAGTACAGAATAAGTGTAAATATATACAGATTCACAACTTCATTTGATGTATAATTTTGTATTGTTAAAAACAAACAAAATGAAAATTCTAGCGATAGGTGCGAGCGGCGAGATAGGAAGCATCATCACGCCGATACTTAAAGAAAAAAATGAAGTAGTCACCGCGGAAAGAAGCAGTGGCGACTTTCGCGTGGATATTTCTTCCGCGGCGTCGATTAAAAATCTATACAGGCAGACGGGACGTTTGGACGCAGTAGTAAACTTTGCAGGCAACAGTATTTCATTGCCACTGACCGAGATGGAGGAAGAAAAATACTATTTCAATATTGCGCAAAAACTATTGCCACAGATCAACCTTGTATTAACCGGGCTGGACTATGTCAACGACAACGGTTCGTTCACACTCATATCGGGCATCGTTGGCGAAAAGCCGAAAGCCGGAACTTCCGGGAAATCCATTGCCAACGGTGCTGTCAACAGCTTTGTCTTGTCGGCTTCCCTGGAAATGCCGCGCGGCGTCAGACTCAACGTGATAAGTCCCGCGCTGGTAAAAAAAATTCCTGCGGCGGACATGATTGCAGGTTATCTAAAAAGCCTCGAAACACTCATCAACGGTGAAATCATACGGATTGGTTACGATTTGTAACCCTACTATATTCCAATATAAGTTGGTACGGTCGGGTCGATATCGTTTTAAACCTCACCCGCGACCCATCTCTTTTAGGAGAGGAAAGACGCGAAGTATGAACAATCAATCCCCATTATTTTAAAACATACGACATGACAAAAACAGTGACTATCATAGCAGTGCTGGTATTGGCCAATTATGCAATTGCCCAAACCAAGGAGAACGCTTCGTTCCCTCTCGCAGGAACATGGACTTTAGATGCCGCCCAGAAAATCCTTCCGGACGGGAAGCATGTTACGGACTCGTCCTTCGGCAAGGATGCAAAAGGTATCTTATTGATAGACGCAAGTGGACGATATTACTTGCAGATTTTCAGGCCCGACCGACCAAAATTTGCTTCGGGAACGAAGAACCACGCCAGCCCTGAAGAATATAGATCAGCCCTTTTAGGTATCAGTACACATGTGGGACATATCCAAATAAATGCAGCCAGCGACCAGTTGATTTTCCATATTGACTATGCTGCCTATCCCAATTGGGACAACACTACCCAAACCCGTAACTACACACTTACCGGAGATGCACTGTATTACGAAGTACCCGCAGCACCGGGTGAAACAGTTGCGGTTTCTATCTGGAAGCGTATAAAAACAAAATAGCTGAAGCAACCGGACCATCAAGCCACAGCACCTTGGCAGTTTGTCGTGCCATGACAAAAGGCAAAGCGGAAAATGCACATCCGAAAAGGATAGCAATCATCAAAATCATCATCCATAGCGTCTTTTTCATCTTACATGAACAAGGATAGACAATACCAACAGGAATAAACAATTTTCAAGAATCCCTGGTTGTTGCGCAACAGCTTTATTACAAAACGAAATTAGCGTTTATTGTGTGCACCATAAAAAAACGCCCGAATCCATTCAGACGTTTTACACAATGATAATCTATTTGTGGTTAGCTTTTAACTTAACAACATGCTTCTTTCCCGGAACAGGTTGCGGAAATAAGGGTCGCGCAAATCCTTGATATAACGGATGGCCTCGCCCGTACTTTTCATTTCAGGGCCGAGTTCCTTGTTGACTTTGGGAAATTTATTGAAACTGAAAACGGGTTCTTTGATGGCAAAGCCTTCCAGTTTCCTTTCAATCGTGAAATCCTTTATTTTATTGGCGCCGAGCATCACTTTGGTAGCGATGTTGAGGAACGGCACTTGGTAAGCTTTGGAGATAAACGGCGTAGTACGGCTCGCACGCGGATTGGCTTCGATGACGTACACTTTGCCGTCCTTGATGGCATATTG
The DNA here is from genome assembly GCA_047606825.1 of Chitinophagaceae bacterium. Classification (GTDB taxonomy): domain Bacteria; phylum Bacteroidota; class Bacteroidia; order Chitinophagales; family Chitinophagaceae; genus Rhizosphaericola. The sequence continues at coordinate 68,173 of JASGDY010000104.1, read as the reverse complement.
GATATTGATAAGCCCTTTGATGTTCAAGGCCTTAGCGATCTTTTCGGCATAGACCGCCATCGTGTCTATCTCTAACGGAGTCAAGTTAAAGGCGGGCAACACCGAATTGCTGTCGCCGCTGTGGATACCTGCGGGTTCGATATGCTCCATCGTGCCCATGATACAAAAAGTCTCGCCGTCATAAATCGCGTCGATTTCCGCTTCCTGGCATCTTTCCAGGAAATGGTCAATCAAAATATGGTTGCCGGGAATGAAATTGAGCAAGTCCACGACCGCCGTTTCCAGATCCTCGTCGTTGAGTACGATCTTCATCTTCTGTCCGCCCAGTACGTAGCTGGGACGCACCAAAACCGGATAACCGACCTTGTTGGCGACGTCGAGTGCCTCGTCAGCCGTATATGCCGAGCCGTATTCGGGGTAAGGAATTTCCAGAGTTTTCAACAAATCGCTAAAACGTCCGCGGTCCTCCGCGATGTCCATGTCGTCAAAGGAGGTCCCGATGATTTTGACACCATATTCCGTCAGGTTTTTTGCCAGTTTCAGGGCCGTCTGGCCGCCAAGCTGGACGATGACGCCTTCCGGTTGTTCCAGGTCGACGATTTCGCGGAGATTTTCCCAGAAAACAGGTTCAAAATAGAGCTTGTCCGCAATATCAAAATCCGTGGAAACCGTTTCTGGGTTACAGTTGACCATGATGGCCTCGTAACCGCATTCTTTGATGGCCAGCAGGCCATGCACACAGCAATAGTCAAATTCGATGCCCTGACCGATACGGTTCGGACCACTGCCGAGAACGATTATTTTCTTTTTGGAGGATGGAATGGATTCGTTGGAAGATATTATGTTGCTCATTTTTTTAAAATTGTGCAAATTTAGTATTTAGATTTTAGATTTTGGAACTCAGGGCGTAGAATTTGGATTTTAGACCAAAAGCCAGAGAACGGAAAGACGGAAGCTTGGCCATGAACCACTTAAATCCTATTTTCCTCCAAATACGTACATATTTTCCGGACGATGGCGGGGCCTTCGTAAATAAAACCTGTCCATATCTGCACTAACTGCGCACCGGCTTTTATTTTTTCTGCGGCGTTTTCTCCCGTGAAGATACCGCCGCTCGCCATGATGACCGTCTGGGCATCCAATATCTTACGGAGATAGCGCACGACCACGGTCGAAGCTTCGCGTACTGGTTTTCCGCTCAAGCCGCCGGCACCGATGGCTTCGATTTCGGCATTGAGCGTTACCAGTCCCGCACGCGAAATCGTCGTATTGGTCGCCACGATACCGCTTAACTGGCAAGTATGTGCAATTTCCGCAATATCGTCTAATTGTCTATTGGTCAGGTCGGGAGCGATTTTCAGCAACAGAGGTTTGGGCTGCGATTTACCCTGGTTGATGTTTTGGAGGTCACCAAGGATTTTGGAAAGTGCGCCTTTTTCCTGCAATTCCCTCAATCCGGGTGTATTGGGCGAACTCACATTGACCACAAAATAATCCACGCAGTCAAACAAAGCATTGAAACAAATCTCGTAATCACGCCAAGCCTCTTCGTTGGACGTTACTTTGTTTTTTCCGATGTTGCCGCCGACAATCATTTTGGAAACACGCTTCCCGCGCCATTTCACGAGGCGATCGCGGACGGCATCGACCCCCTCGTTGTTGAAACCCATGCGGTTGATGAGCGCCTTGTCCTGCGGCAGACGGAAAAGACGCGGCTGCGGGTTTCCGGGTTGCGCCTTGGGCGTCACAGTTCCTATCTCCATATACCCAAAACCCAGCGCATCCAACGCGTCCAGGTACAGTGCATTTTTGTCAAATCCCGCAGCCAGACCGACCGGATTGGCAAACATCAAACCCATCACTTCTTTTCCCAAACGCGGAAATTGTCCCTTAAACTGTTTTTTTACAATATCGTTAACAATTGGTGTACGAACTGCCATTTTTAGCGCATCCATGCTTAGATGGTGGGCCTTTTCAGGTGAAAAACGGAACAAAAGACTACGAAGATAGGGGTACATCATGCCGCGAAGATAAATCGGGAAAAAAGATTTTGCCAGCGTTTTTCAGATGGAGGCGCTAAGTTTTACAATACAACTGGCAAAATTCCGTTTTAATCCTAATCAATGGGTAAATATGTATTATAAGTTTCTCACCTTAAGTCTATTTCTATCATTTGGGATTAAAAACGAAGCGCAAAGCCAATCCTCCCTCAATATTGTCAGTACGTCAGTTCCTTTTCTAAGAATCTCGCCCGACCCGCGCGCAGGTGCGATGGGCGATGCCGGGCTTGCATTGTCACCCGATGCCAATGCCACGTTCTGGAACGGTGCCAAAACAGCCTTTGCGCAGTCCCAGTCGCAAGTCTCCCTAAACTATACGCCCTGGCTCAAGGATGTCGCGCCGGACGTGTACATGATGACCCTGGGCACATACGGCAAACTCGATGACAACCAAACCATATTTGGCGGTATCCGTTATTTCAACCTGGGGCAGATGACGCTGACAGATGCGAATGGCGCAGTCCTGCAAAACAACCGCCCACGCGAATTTTCGTTGGAAGCAGGCTATGCGACCAAGATTACGGACATCCTGAGTACGGCGGCAACATTTCGGTATATCAATTCCAACTTGGCAAGCGGCACCATCAATGGATCTGTGTACAAAGCCGGAACAGCATTTGCAGGAGACCTTTCTTTGTTTTACAGCAATCTGGACGAAAACGGTGCAGGCCTGACGAGTGCCCTTTCTGTTTCCAACCTCGGCTCCAAGATTTCCTATACCAACGACCCCGATTCCAAACAGTTCCTGCCCGCCAATCTTGGGCTGGGCGTTGCCAACACCTGGACAATGGACGAACTAAGCAGAATCACCGCAACGGTCAATGTCAACCACTTGTTGGTCCCCAAATACCCAACCTTCAATACCGATATGACACACGCCGATTCGCTGGAAGTGGCCAGCTATTACAGCACAGGTGCCATGGAAGGCATTTCCAAATCCTTTGGCAACAAGAGCTATTCCGCATCTTTCGGTGGGGAATATGCCTACAACAACCAGTTTTTTGCTCGTGCGGGATATTACTGGGAGACCAAGGAATCGGGCAACCGCAAATATTTTACGGCTGGGGTCGGGCTCAAGTACAGTGCATTTGACATTAACTTTTCGTATCTGGCACCGTCTGGAAACGGCCTCAACAGAAATCCGCTGTCCAATACGCTGCGGTTTGGGGTGATTTTTGACTTGGCAGGGTTGATGATGAATGATGAATAATTAAGAAGGAACAATGAAAAGCCCAGCGAAATATTTTATCTCGTTGGGCTTTTTGATCTCTAAAGAAAGACGGACATATTGGTTCCTGAAACCTATAACTTATAACCCGTAACCCACAACTCGCTACCTTTGCCGACATGAACATCAAGATAGGTTTCGGCGTGGACTACCACCAGTTGGTGGACGGTTTGGATTTATGGATTGGCGGCATGAAAATCCCGCACACCAAAGGCGCATTGGGACACAGCGATGCGGACGTATTGCTCCATGCGATATGCGATGCATTGTTGGGTGCGTTGGCGCTGGGCGACATCGGCAAACATTTTCCTGACACGTCTGCCGAATTTAAAGGTATCGACAGTAAAATCCTATTGGAACGAACCTACAAACTTATCAACGACGCGGGTTGGCAGGTCGGCAATATCGATTCCACATTGACATTGGAAGCACCCAAAATAAAACCACACGTTCCCGCCATGCAGGAAACTATCGCGAAAATCCTGAACATCTCCGTCGACTGTGTTTCTGTCAAGGCGACCACCGCCGAGAAAATGGGTTTTGTCGGACGTGAAGAAGGTTTGATGGCGCAGGCCGTAGTAATCTTGTTCAAGAAATAAAAAAGCTAACACTTCCATTCCCCTCTCCGATTCATCCTACGAGACCGTCTTCTACAGCAATATCTTTTCGACTTCCTTCCAGTTGTCGGCCCTTGTATATTGAGGGTCGGTATATTTTAAATTATTGGGATGTGTAAACAGTATTTTGCGGCCGTTGAAATGGTTGAGGTTGGACACCTTGTCGTCAATCATGACATCGCCGTAAACAAACTTCTTGCTGCCGGTAAATGCAATCTGTCTGGTCTGGATAAAAGGGAAATACTCCGCCAGCCAGTCCAGCTTTTCGTTGAGTGCCTGCGGATATTCCATCGCTGCACTCACGATGAATATTTCATATTTGTCGTTGAGTTTCTGGACGACTTCCTGCGCATCTGCCATGACGGGCAGCGTGCGGAAAAACCGTGGTATTTCCAGCAGACGGTGCAGTCGGCTGTAATCTGGGAAAGTTCCTTTTTTCTGGTGTTCTACCAGCGCATCCAGCGTCAGTTCCTCTCCGTAAACCTGTTTAAAATAGACAATATACTGCGGGTTGATTTCCGCCATCACGTTGTCCATGTCGAGTATGATACGTTCCATAATTTTTTTTAAGTAAAAGGTAAAAGACCTAACGCCGCTATTCCGAATGCTCTGCGAGCCATTCCGAAACAGCAAAGTTTTGCATTGAGCCTTATTATGCGTTGGACGTTTCGCTTAACGCCTCAATACATTCCTTCAAACTGTCTTTCCAGTCCCGCAACTGTACGCCGTAGTTGTCGACCAGCTTGCTTTTGTCCAGTACGGAATAGGCGGGACGCTTGGCCGGCGTTGGAAATCCCGAAGTCGGAATCGGATTGACCTTACAGTCCAGTCCGGAAATCCTGCGGATTTCCTCCGCAAAGTCATACCATGTAATCTCTCCGGCGTTGCTGAAATGGTAGATACCCCAATGCTGTTGGGAGGACTGTATGATGGTGACGATGGCCGCCGCCAGGTCCTTGGCATAAGTGGGTGTTCCTTTCTGGTCGGCAACCACGTTGAGTTCTGGGCGCGACTGCATCAACTGGCGCATCGTTTTCACAAAGTTTTTGCCGTAGGTGCTGTACACCCAAGAAGTGCGGATGATGATGGTCTGCGCATTGTTTTTCAACGCGTTTTGTTCGCCGAGAAGCTTGGTTTCCCCGTAAAAATTGACAGGGTCGGTCGCATCTGCCGGTGTGTATGGCTTTTCGCCATCGCCGTGAAACACATAATCTGTCGATATATGGACGAGCTTGGTGCCGATTTTTGCACATTCCTTTGCGATGGTTTCCGGTGCGGTGGCGTTGGCTGCCAATGCGCGTTCTTTTTCGGATTCTGCCTTGTCGACGGCCGTGTAAGCCGCACAGTTGACGAACCATTCCGGTTGGTATTGCTGGAAAATACGGACGATGTCCGCACTATCGGTCAAGTCCAGTTCCTGCCTCGAGGCAAAAATCCATTGATATTGTGGGAGCTGGTTTTGCAGGTCGTGCAGCTCGCTCCCCAATTGTCCGTTACTTCCGGTTACGATGATTACAGGTTTTGACATAATAAATTGAACATAAAAAGGTAAAAGTAAAAAAAATCGAATGCTGAACGCTAATGGCTATTACGCTCCACTCCTTCCAGCACGCTGCTCGTAATATATTCCAACTGTTCCACATCCAACTCGGTATGCATCGGCAGGGAGAGGACACGCGAGGTGAGGTAGTTGGTATTGGGCAGGTCTATACCCGCCGTTCCATAGCTGCTGAACATCTGCTGCTGATGTGCGGGAACGGGATAATACAGCATATTGGGAATATCCTTTCCGTGCAGATATTCCTGCAAGCCATTGCGGTCCACACCTTCCAACTGTATCGTGTATTGATGGAAAACATGTGTGCAGTAGGACGCACGGAAAGGTGTTTTGATATGTTGGCTGTCCGCAAAGGCGTTGTCGTAATAGTTGGCTGCGCGTATCCTTTCTTCGATATAGTCGTCGAGCAAAGGCAATTTGACATTCAGAATCGCCGCCTGTATCGTGTCCAAACGCGAATTGACACCTACGACTTCATGGTAATAACGCCTGGTCGCGCCATGCGCCGCAATGACTCTGGCTTTCTGCGCTAGTGCGTCGTCATTGGTAAAAATAGCACCACCGTCGCCGTAACACCCCAAGTTCTTGGATGGAAAAAAGGAAGTTGCGCCAAAGCTACCGATGGCTCCTGCTTTTTTGCGCTGCCCATCCGAGAAAATATACTCCGAACCTAATGCCTGTGCAGCATCCTCCACGACGGGAATATTGTGTTCGTCCGCTATCGCCATGACAGCTTCCATATTGGCAGTATGCCCGTAAAGATGCACCGGGACGATGGCTTTGGTCTTGGACGTAATCGCCTTACGCAAAGATGCCACGTCCATACAAAAAGTATCCTTGTCCACATCTACAAACACAGGTTTGAAATGCAGCAAGGCAATGACTTCCGCCGTGGCGATGAACGTAAAGGACGGCGTAATCACTTCGTCACCCGGCTGCAGGCCGAGTGCCATCAAGCTTATCTGCAAGGCATCGGTACCGTTGGCGCAAGGAACGACGTGCTTCACGTCCAGATAATCCGCCAATGCCGCCGAAAAGTCCTGAACCGGCGTTCCGTTGATAAACGCCGAACTTTCCAATACATCCAATACCGCCTGGTCTATTGCCGGTTTTATTTTGTGGTATTGACTTTTGAGGTCCACCATCTGAACTGCTCGCATAATATCCTATTTGAATAGGGCGAATGTAGTGCAATTTGGATAGATGGCAAGTTGCATGGGCTCATTTCAAATCTTCGCATGTTATATGAATATGGTGGTCGGTGAGGACACCGACCACGAAGTAGCCACCGTAGGTGAAAAAAGGTAAATGCGCCCAGTTGCGCGTTTCATGTTGCAAGTCATTAAGGCGCATCAAGGATTGAATATAAAAGATCCTGTGTTTCAGCTCCGTAGGAGCATACTTATGTTAGCTCAGCTCGGTTACAATATGATTTATAAAGTTCCGTAGGAACGACCTTATATCTGATATGGTCGTTCCTACGGAACTCGTTTGGATTGTTAGGCTACAGCTACCAAAAGTTCGTCCGCAACGGCGCGCTTTTTCAACCCTTTGTTCGCATATTGGTTACAATCTTTCCGTTTTTTTGCACTCTCCACTTCTTAACCCGCAGCTAAAGCGACGGGCTATCCAAAGGCTGCGAACTTGAAACAAGACGCACGATTGTGCGTTTCCACACTTTATGACTATTTATTCAACCCATATTTGTAGATATAACGGTCGTAGAGTTGCGTCTGCTTGTTTTCCAGACTCACGTCGCGACCCTGTATGTATGCCTTGTCCAGTATGCTGGTACGCATGTCAAGGATATCGCCTTCCGAAACAAGCACATTGGCATCCTTGCCGACAGCAATGGTTCCGGTTTTGTCGTCAATACCGAGAATCTTGGCAGCATTGAGCGTGATGGCCTGCAACGCTTCTTCCTTGGTCAAACCATACGCCGCCGCCGTGCCTGCGTTGAACATCAGGTTGCGGTAGCGGGTTTCGTCATGGGTGTCGTTCAGCGCATACAATACCCCTGCCTTCTGGAGCAGGTAAGGTGTCTTGTATGGCTGGTCAAAATCGTCGTCCTGGTTGGTCGGCAGGGAATGCGCCTCTTTCAGTATGACAGCGATATTGTTCTTTTTCAAAAGGTCTGCCACGCGCCAGCTTTCGGTACCACCGACGATGACCACATCAAAACCAAATTCCTTGGAAAAGTCAATGGCAGCAAGTATCTGCTTGACCTCATCAGCATGGACGAACAGTTTCTGTTTTTTCTCAAACAGACCTCTTATCGCTTCAAACTTCAGGTTGTGGTCTTCGGCATTGCTTGTCGAAAAATAAGATTGGGCTTGACGGAAAAAAGCCTTGATTTCTTCCAATTTTTCCACGGCTTTTTTCTCCGCACCGCCTTCGTCGGGTACATCCATTCCCATCATGCGCATATACATCGCCATGCGGCTCGGCCTATTGGAAAAAGACGGCAGGTGTACATGCAGGTTGTTGTCCACCTTGTAGCTCGCATCTTCCCAGTTCCAGGCATCAAGCTGGACAACGGAAGATAGTCCGGCAACGACACCGGACTGCGGAGACACGCTGGCCAATAATATGCCATTGGTACGCAACGTTCCTATAATCATAGATGTCGCATCATAAGCCACAACGGAACGGATGTCCGAGTTATATTCGCCGAGTTCGTCATAGTCGTCGCTTCCCGGCGTCGCGGCGCCTATTTCTTTCAGTCCGAGATCGGTATCTGGCAATATCAATCCAGGATAGACCTGCTTACCGGACACGTCCACGACCCGCACGTCGGCACTTGCTGCGGGGACGGAGACCCCTTGGGCTATTTCCGTGATTTTTCCATTGGTAAAAACGACTGTGGTCTTTTCCAATACCTTGCCGTCACCGGTATGTACGGTTCCATTGACCAGATAGGTTTTTCCGGAAAAAGCCTTGGCTGGATAGATAGTCTCCTGTGCTTGGGAGGACAGCACCGCCAATAGCATTGATACACTTAGCAATATTTTTTTCATAACTTATAAAGTAAAAAATCAAAAGGAAAAAGTAAAAAAAGAACACAACATCAATCCAGATCCTCGTCCATGGAAATCGGCATCGGCGGACGTGCGCCGACGGTTGCAGCACCGGATTTCTTAGCATTAATCATTTTGTTGATTAAGCGTTTACGTTCCTCTTGGATATATTTGCGCAACTCAAGATCATGCTGCTTGTCAAAATAGATGATGCCGTCCACCATCGTTTCCTCCGGCTTGGCGTAGATACTCAAGGGATTGTCGGTCCACAGCACCAGGTCTGCCGACTTGCCCACCTTGATACTGCCGGTCTCCTTGTCGATGTGTAAGGTTTTCGCAGGGTTGAGCGTGACCATCTTGAATGCTTCCTCTTCGCTCATGCCGCCGTATTTGACAGTCTTGGCAGCCTGCTGGTTGAGCCTTCTTGCCTGCTCCGCATCGTCGGAATTGATGGATACGTTGACGCCTTCTTTTGCCATGATGGCAGCGTTGTACGCCATCGCATCCTTTACCTCCAACTTATAAGCCCACCAGTCGGAGAACGTCGCGGCGTTGACGCCGTATTTCACAAACTCGTCCGCAACCTTGTACCCTTCCAGCACATGGGTAAACGTGTTGTAATGGTAGCCGTACTTAGCGGAGACACGCATCGCAGCCAACAATTCACTCTGAACATAGGAGTGGCAAGTGATGAAGAGCTTGTTGTTCATGATATCGACCAATGCATCCAGTTCCAGATCCCGCCTGACATTTTTGCCGTTGGGGCCTTTCAAGGCATTTTCATAGTCTTTGGCACGTTGGAAAGCGTCGGCGAGTACCTGCTCTACGCCCATACGCGTATTGGGAAAACGGTTGTTGCCGCTCGCCCGGGTACGCTTCACGTTTTCGCCCAAAGCAAATTTAATGAAAGGATCCGCGCCTTTGTATTTGATACCTTCGGCATCCTGTCCCCAACGCATCTTGATCAACTGTGTCTGTCCTCCGATGGTATTGGCAGAACCGTGCAGGATATGGGACGTCGTCACGCCACCTGCCAACTGGTAATATATATTGATGTCGTCCGGGTTCATATTGTCACCAATCCGCACCTCGGAAGTCACGCTCTGTCCGCCTTCGTTGATGGATGCTGCCGCGATGTGCGAATGTTCGTCAATGATGCCTGGCGACAGATATTTGCCGGTACCGTCGATGACCTTGGCACCACTGGCAGACAGATTTTTCCCAATGGCTGCAATCTTTCCGGCCTTGACCAGCACGTCCGTTTCTTTCAATATACCGTCTTGTTCGTTCGTCCAAACTGTTGCATTTTTAAACAGAACCGTTTCTTGTTTGGGTAGCGAATCCCAGCCATAACCGTTGAGCGGATAGGTCAATTTCCCAAGCGCCAAGTCTTCTTTGCGCGGATGCAAGGGTTTCTTTTCGTCGATATCTCCAACCTTGGTCGCCGTCCATAAAACAGAGGCTCCTGAGGTATCCGTACCATTGCCCTGCCAGGTGGCACTGTCCATCACGCCACCCAAGACTACGTTGGACTTGCTACGCTTTGTCAATGGGAACGAGAGTTTTACAAATTTACCATTGTAGCTGAATTTGGCAGGAATCGTATCCCCACCCTGTACGACGGAAGCCGCCGATTCGGAGGTTACATTTAAAGGAACGGTTGCAGTGCCGAGTTGTAGGTTATACTTTCCTGTGATGGCAGCAAAGGATTCATTCTTGATGTCGTAACGGTCGCCTTGTATCCAGTTTTGGTAAATGACGGTCTTTTCTTCAAACAATGGACCGGACGTAATTAGGAAATTGGCCAATTTCCCGGCATCCAAACTGCCCACTTTGCCATACACGCCAGCTATCTGTGCGGGTACACGCGTCAGTGCGTTGAGTGCGGTCGTATCGCTCAGTCCATAAGTGATGGCTTTCTGTAAATTGGACAAAAAATCCTTGGGAGTCTTGCTGTCCGAACCCGTCAAAGCGAATTTGATGCCCGCCTTTTCAAAAACGCCAGGCTGTGTGGGCGCGAGTTCCCAGTTTTTCATGTCCACGAGGGAAACCATCTGCGCATCGTTAGGGTCTTCGACATCCATCGCCTCAGGGAAATTCAACGGCAGTATAAACACGGCATTGGTCGCTTTCATTTCCGGAAGACGCTGGTACTCGTTGCCACCTGCCTTGATGATGTATTGCACGCCAAACTCATCTCCTATTTTGTCGGCACGCAGCACATTCCACTTATCGTTGGCATCAAAAATCTGGGGAAGGGTTTGCTGCTCGTTGAAATCCTTCAAGGAGATATTGACACCTTCTGCGGCAGGATTGGCTTTGTACCATTGCGCATCGAGAAAGGTCTGCCGCAACAAAGCGATGGAACCCATCATACTGCTTGGATAACTCTGCCGCGAAGTACCCTTGTTGAAGGAATAATGTGCGGAAGCCTCGGGCTTGACGATGACAAGGTTGGCTTTTTCGTTCGCCAAAGTCACAAAAACACCTGTTCCGCGTGCGATGCCGTCTTTTTGATGGGAAAGCACAGATCCGAACCCGGCATTGCGCAACTTAGACGCAGAAGCATCGTCGGTAATGAATAACTGTGCCGCATCCACATCGGATCGAATCGCCTGGTTCCAGCCAAACGCCCCTTTTTCATTGGACTCTATCTGGGACGGTGCCCTGAAATCCTGTCCTCGGGACTGCCCTGTCTGCGCTTTCGGAATACCATAATCACTGAAGATATCAATCAAAGAAGGATAAATGTACTTACCGCTGCAATCCAGCACCACTGCATCCTTGGGAATCGCGACAGAGGAACCGACAGCCTCTATCTTGCCTTTTCGAATCAAAAGCGTCGCATTGGAAAGTTTCATCTGGGCATCTTTAACAATAGTAGCATGTGTAAACGCAAAACACGCTACCCTTTTGTCCGTAACGCCGTTGATTGGGTACGTCGCAGGGACACGTTCCTGCGCATCTGCGTAGCCTGTCGCCAATAGTCCCATCAACAAAAAGCAGGGATACTTTTTTCTAATCATAAACTATATTGAATTACAAATGGTGAATTATGAATCTGATTCATTTGAGACCTTTCAACCTACTCACATCCTCTACCAAAAACAATGTAAAGCAAACGGAGAAAATATACGTTCAGAAAACTTTATATGCTCCTACGTTATGTTACATCCATTATTACAACACATACAACTGCCGTGAAATTTGTTCTGTTGGGACTCCTACCCATCCGCCACGCAGAAAGTAGTCAATAAGATAATCAATGGTAGAAAAAACGTTTCATATTTGACCATAAAGGAACCGTTTAATGCCGCCTAAGATAAATTATTATATGACTTGTAACCCATTTTTTCGGCGAACAGCCGTTTTATTCAGATAAAATAACTTGAGTCGGGATAAAAGTACCCAGAAATTACTATAATTAGCGCGATGATGTTAAATTCTAATGTATCTTATCCCAAACCCACGTTAAAATGAAAGATTCTTGGAATACAATATACAGCTTTCCTACCCTATGAATGCTGTTTAAGGTCGTTTTGTTTATGAAAATGGTATTGCTATAGTAACAGAAAAGTGGATGCACAATACCACAATACATTTCAGTGTCAATAAGCAACCTTGGACCCTTTCCATCCCCAATCACTTCCTGCTGTGGTTATTTCTCCCCACTTACCTGTTTGTCCTTCGTTATCGGTACCCCCAAAAGTATAAACGGACTGGTCTGTCAATAATATCTGTTGTTCCGGTATAGGATATTCCGTAGCGGTACCTGCCTGCAATAAATTATTCCTTCTCATGAAAGCGAACGGGTTAATCGCACTTCCGGCAACAGCGATTCCAATCGAGTATTCATAGTGCAATACATACCGCAATGCAGCCTCACTGGCCGGGACATCCCCCAATCCTCCATTCGCCTTACGATCAGCAGAAGCACTGTTTAGTTCTGCGGCGGCAGAAGTATAATCTCCCTGCCAGAATTTGGCCTCCGCACGCAACAAACGCACTTCCTCTGCAAGGAACAAAGGCTGGTTTTGAGAATAAGCAAAGTTACTTGCACTAGTTCCCCAACGATAGTGACCATAATTGCTAAACAGATTCCTTCCCCTATCCGTGCGCAAATAGCCAAACCCAGAATAATATTTGAAATAAGTTGCAAATCTATTGTCATTGGTTGCTACCGGATCAAGCACCACACTTTCGTCCGTAGGATAATCATAAGGATAAGCACCTGTCGTATCAGCAAAATAAGGTATCTTGATATCTGCCTGTAGATAAGGCGCACTACTTGCCGTCAACAAGCTATAGTATATCCCATAATTGTAAAAGGAACCTGACCCTGCATATGGCTCAGCGAGGAGATTTTCTGTAATACCGTTGGAAGCATACGTGTACACCCTGCCCCAGAATGTTGATCCTAGAGCAGCGGCTTCATCTTTCGACCTTGGGATAGCAGCCAATAATCTGGCAGCCAACGAGTTGGCAAATTGGATAAACGTGGCTTTTGTCAAGTTGACCCCGGTATAAAAGTCCGCACCAGTAATACTTGATGCCGCATTGGCATGGGCAATTGCCGAATCAAGATGCGCAACCCCATTTTCAATCAACTCTTTGTACGAATTATTGAACGAGTGTTCAGAATCGCCCTCTTCCGTATCCACGATAATACCTCTGTCATATATAGCACCTAGATAACCTTGTGCAATTCCTTGCACTAAATGGGCAAAGGCATATATTTCATCCGTACGGTCATTACCATCGCCATCAATACCTTTATTACCGGCATGCAACCCATCGAGAACTTTGGTCGCATCCAGGTTGGCTTGATAAAACACTTGGTATGGAATGGAAAAATTATATACCCCACCATAAGACTGACTGTTGTTCAGTGTCTTGCGTGGTTCGTATGCAAAGTCCCACCATTGCTGTACACGGTTGGTATTGGTGTATTGGTCTGACAGCATATCAAGCCCCGCTCCAAAATAATAACCGTCGTTGGAGTAAAATACAACACTCTGAAATGAAGACCTTGCTAACTGGTAATAATAATCCGTTACCGTAGCCAATGCTTCTTCCGTTGTATAATGAAGTGGGTCATCATACTGAAGTTTCTCGCAACTAGTAAACAGGAATAGTAAGTACAACGGTGCGATATAGAGATAATTTCTTTTCATCTTATTAGTGTATTAAGAATTGAACAATATTTTTTTAGAAATTGAGCGTGAGTTTGGCAGTATAAGTCCGATAGGTCGGATAGGGAAAATACTCACTATACCCTTCCGGATTAGTCCCATTAAATCCAGTCCATGTGAACAGATTACGCCCTGTAAATGCTATGCGTACATTTTTGTCCGGGCTTTTCTTGGAGAATGGCAGTATATAACTCACCGACACTTCCCTCAAAGAGAGGTAACTGTTCTTTTCCACCCAGAAACTGGTATAGGTGTTGCCATTGTATAAGGCCTGAATATAGGCTTCGGGCAATCCACGCTGCGCATACTCCTGCCACAGATAAGACCGGTCGGAAAAAGTCAGGTATTGTATTGTCTGGTCATATTTCTGACCGCCCTGCTTCCAGTCAAATGTGAAATACAGTGATAGCCTTTTGAAGAAAGTCAGTGTAGAGTTGAGGCCTGTCGTGAAATCAGGTTGTCCATCCCCGATAACAACAGATTTAGAGGACCCGCCTTCCTGCAACAACAATGGCTTTTCATTTGCGGTTCCTTCGTCTGCGGCCAAGATGACATGTCCCAGTGAATTGACCTTAAAATCACTTAATGGATGCGTACCGGAAGCCGCATTGGTAACAAGTCCGTCTTCTACCGTAAGTTCCGACAGGCTGGTAAGTACCTTGTTGCCGTAAAATGCCCAAGGGCTTACTCCCTCATCTTTCCAGTAAAGACCGGAGGCCCACGGTGCCAGTCCAGTCCCAAGCTCTTTTATCTTGCTGCGGGTCCTGGCAAATGTAAGACCAAGGTCCCAGTCAAAGTTCCTAGAACGGTAGGTATTACCCCTCACCTCCAGCTCTATGGATTTGGAATTGACGCGTCCAAAGTTTTTGTATGCACTTGCACTACCTTCCAATGGAATAAAGGACGGCGGCTGGACAAAGTCTCCTTTACTATTGGCGTTGGCATAGTTGAATGTTACATCGATACGTTTGAATATGGAGGCGTCAAAGCCCAGTTCCAGTTCATTGGTATAAGAACGTTTAAGGTCGGTATTGGAATTTTGTGTAATGCTGATACCACTGTTACTGACGGTAGCCCGGCTGTCTTTATAGCCGAATCCCGGCAACGTACCTGCCAACCCCCAAGAAGCGCGCACTTTTAATTCATTCACAGGGCCTAGATCGAGGTCCTTGGTCACGCGGTAAGCACCTGAAACTCTTGGGAAAAAGGCAGACTCTTGATTGACACCATATCTCGAGCTTCTGTCTATACGCGCCAATGCATCAATGAAAAACTTGTCTTTATAGGACGTTTTTATGTTCAAGTAATACCCATAATTGACGGTTTTGTTGGCTTTCTCATCCGATCCAGAAACACCACGACCACTCGCCTGACTATTGTCCAGGGTATATATGGGCGTGGAGATATTATAACCGGATGCAGAAAATCCCTGATCGTAAGACAGCTCGTATGTTTCTTTTAACGTAGCCGCAAAATCGAAGTCATTCCATTTGGTGTTGTAATTGATTTGTGCCTGCCCGTTTATGTATGTACTCTTGCCGCTGTACAGATAAATGTTACCATTGTTTAGTGTTTCGCTTTCCGTTGCTGTTTTATACCCTATAGGATATACCGTGGAATTAGTGGAAAAACTCTGGTCATAGGAACCATACGCCTCCGCTGTCAGATTGGGAAGTATTTTGTAAGTGACACGCCCGGCACCGATTATTTCGCTACTGTAATTTTTGTATCGTATAGCACCGTATTGGTATAAAGGGTTAAAATTGATGTTTCCACCCTGTATATCAATACCAGACGGCACGGTAACATATTCTCCGGTAGAATCTTTTTCCGTCAAGTCTAGAAACGGCTCAAATTGCAGGATGGAAGCAAATGCCGTCCCTTGCCCGTCCCTACTCAGAATGGCGGAGGGCTTTGAGTTATAATAATAGGACAAATTAGTGGATATCTGCCATTGAGGCGTAGGTCTCAAATCGAGATTTAATTTTGCTGTTCGGCGTACATTGGATTTAATGGTCTTTATTACACCAGAATTGTCCTGGTTTTGAAACGATATATAGGCATTATACTTTTCACCGGCGGTGGACAAGGATATATAGTTGGTATAATAAGGTCGGCCATCCAGCAACGCATGTACATTGTCATAATACTTTTTGTACGGACTCAGTATATAGGAAAATCCATTGTCAGCATAATTGAGCACACGGGCTCCGCCGGAATAAGCAAACCCATATTCATCATCGTCATCTGTTTGATAGGGATGCAAAGTCGCCAGTTTGGGGATACGCTGTATACTATTGGTTCCCACTTCGTTATCGACTGTTATAGCTAGACGGTTTTTGGCGGCCTTTCCCTTTTTGGTGATAACTTGAATGACGCCGCCTTCCGCACGCGAACCGTATAGTGCCGCACCTGCTGCACCTTTTACAACTTCTATCGACTCTACGTCCAGCGGGTTAATGTCTCCCAATGAAAGGCTGGTCACGTAGCCGTCCACTACAATCAGTGGACTTACATTGCCGAAGAGGCTCTTTGCTCCTCTCAAAAAAACAGATGCGGCATTGTCGCCCTCGGTCTGGTATATGTTGATACCGGCAACTTTGCCACGTAACGTCTGTGATAAATCCAGTGCAGGAACAGTGTTAATCTGTTTTTCATCTATTTTACTGACGGAAAATGGTACTTTTGCCCGCGATGTACCCACGGCAACACCTGTTACGATGACCTCGTCCAAGCCACCTACAACAGGCAACAGGGATATATTGACAATGGGACGCCCCCTGATTTCCTCGCGTTGGTTCTGATAACCTACCAACCTGAACAAAAGAACATGCTCTCCGGGTGGAAGACGTAAACTATAATTGCCCAGACTGTCCGTCAAGGTACTTAATGTTGTTTGGTCTATGTTAACGACGACACCGTCCAATGGCTTTCCATCTGCATCGGATATGACCCGTCCACTGACGACATGCTCTTGCTGGGCATTTACAATAGAACTTCCAATTCCGAAAAATATAAGAACAAAGAATGTTAAAGAACTGATTTTTTTCATACCTTTAAAATTGATGTGGGTTAAAAGTTTAATATATGCATCTCTATAACGTGTATTAAATACTGCATCTAGACGGAAGCATGGCCGTGCTTCCGTCTTTTGTATTAATACAAAAAAATACGATGATTTTTCTTACAAAGTATTGACTGATAACGAATTACCCACTATCTAGATATGTTAGATATATATTTCGGATAGCGTTACGGTCACCTATTATTAGGGCAATAAAAGCCCTTAGCAGAGTTAATGGTATATTTTTTCCCATGTGTATATGTACTTTTTGTTACGTTCTAAACTTTTTTTGGATGATGTCGACATTGCGTTTCTGCTGATGTCTCAAATCTCCGAAGTAGAACATACAGGGTTTAATAATTGTTATTGCAGCTACTAAAAGAATTTTGCTTTCATATTTTCCCTATACTTCTCATATTATTTTCATTAGACAATACCAGTTTAATCTTTTTGTTAAATTAGCGCTATCTATTTACTAACAATAACTATCTATTTTTCACAAAGGAAACATAAATTTATTAATCTACCAAAAAAGTAGACTAATAAATTTATAACTAATATCTATATAACAGGAAAAACAAAACACGCATCCTCTATTGTCTCACGATTACCCGGAAGAAGGCTTCCACATTTTCTAATTTTCTATTGAAATGTCTTTTCTCCCATACATTATCAAATTAGTTTTAGAAACAAACAAATGCTTTACGTTTAAGTTGTCAAAAACAACCTACACCTCTAACCTTAAATACTCGTCAAGAAAAAACATAACACGATATACTCAAACATAGTTTCTATCCTCAGCGGATTCCAAACGCTTACCCTGCGAAACGAACAAAGCTAAATGACATGCGAGGTGCTGTTTTTGCTTCAAATCATCATCAATTTTGAGTAAAAAGAACAAACCCAGCGCGTCATTTCGACGATAGGAGAAATCCCATAATACGCTTTTTGTTGATATTAAACAGCCTTTTATTAGAAAAACAAAAATCTATAGAACTTAGTACATAAAACATTCAATTAAGATGCATTCCAATTCTAAAAGAGGACTTAACCGCCTAAAATTCTTTTCGGTTGTACTAAAAGGATTTTGGCTACTTGACCTTTGTTCTTCGTAGCAGAATCAAAATAACGGTACGCTGCCCAAACTCACAGTTTGCAGTTCAACTCCGCATCGGCATATTATAATATCTTGTTGCCATATATCTTACAACCGTATCAAACATATACTCAAGCACGAATCCTACAGATAATGACATTATCAATCTCTTTCACTTTGCCATAATTCTTTAGGATACAGGATACGTTATATAGGTCTTTTTTTACACCAAAAGAAAAGCTGCCCTTACAATAAGGGCAGCTTTTCTTTTGGATTTGGATTTGAATTAATTATCCACGGCTAGCTTGTTCAAAGAAAGTTCAGTCGCGGGTATGGGCCAGATATAATTAGAGGCGCCTGCGGCTATCGTACCCACGGCACCTTTAGCTGGTATGGTCTGTACGAGGCGCATTAAATCACCGTTGCGCATCCCCTCTCCCAAAAACTCAATCGTCCTTTCTTTGAGTATCGCTTCGATAAGAGTACTCGTGGAGCTAAAACTTGATGTAGTATAGGTCGTACTTGCATCGGACCTATTCCTCACGGCGTTCAACAATGCCACAGCCCTTGTAGTTATGCTGCTTGTGGACCTTACCAACGCCTCTGACAGGTTTAACAGCACTTCAGAATACCTGATAACAGGCACATAGTCGGTATAAGGGCTTGCGGTCGGATATTTGCTCAACCAATAAGTAGTGGAAGAGCCGGAAGTATAAGAAACGATGAAATCACGACGGTCGTCAGTGGATGTCCATGTGGCATCGGCGTAGATACCACTAGTGTTAACAGAAAATTCCCCATTGCCTACCGATTTTGAAAAGTAATAAGCCAATGCGGCCTGCGTACCCGGATAATCCCCTGACGTAGTCGTCATGGGCATTGAGAATATGGACTCCAGACTGGTATATGGAGATGCAAATACCGTGCTGATGCTGCTCTCCAATGTATTGGCCACACCTGAGGATGCCGCGAATGGGGCAGCGTCGGACACGATCTTATTGGCTTCGGTTACGACGTTGGCATAATCCTGCATATTCAGGTAAATCCTGGTCTTCAATGCAATTGCCGTATTCATGTGCGCCCTGGTAGTATTGTCATAATCGGAAGAATAGGAAGTAGGCAAGTCACTTTCCGCATCGTCCAGATCACTTAAGATCTGTGTATATACTTCAGCGACAGTGCTCCTTGCCAAATCTGAATATCCGCCGCCAACGATAGCGGTCAACCTCAACGGCACACCCAGATTAGAGCCGCCTCCACTACCATAGGCATAAGGATAGGCATAATATTCCAAGAGCTTGGAATAACATAATGCTCTGATGAATTTGGCTTCGGCGATATATTGAGAAGCCTCGTCAGTGGTGACAATACCAGTTCCTAACGAATCGACCCCTTGGATAAATATGTTGCACTTGTTAATCGTAAGGTAGGCCTGTGCCCACAGATTTTCAATGCTCGTGGAGGAATTGGTCGCAGTTCCCGTCCATACATCATATCCGGTCACGCTGTTGTTCGTCTGATTAATAAACTGATCGGCCTTAATATCGCCATAAATCACAGCCCTGCCACCATATAGCTGGCCACTTTTCAAGGAACTATACAAAGAAAGCAATTGTGCATAGATCCTGTCGGAAGTGGAGAAAGCAGTAGCGTCAATAACGGAATCCTGAGGAACGGTGTCCAACCGCTTACTGTTGCAGGCTGCGAACAGCAGGCCACCCGTAAGAATGATTCCTATAAATATGTTTTTAATTTTCATTGTTTTCTAATTTAAAATACAACATTTAGACCTACAGTAAAAGTTCTCGCATTGGCAATCGTATTCCTGTCGATCCCCATGCCACTGGCAGTATTTCCATTGGATGAAACTTCAGGATCCGGACCAGGATAAGGTGTTATGAAGAGTAGATTCTGCGCACTTCCATAAACCTTTATGTTACTTATTTTTACCTTTTCCAACATACTAGAACGGATGTTGTAACCCAAAGACAGGTTTTTAAGCTTGATGAAGTCTCCCTTGAATACGTTGATATCCAATGGGAAGGAAGAACCGTTGGAAACATTATCGCCATAGATGGGCTTTGCATACTTCTTACCTTGGTCTCCACTGCTTTGCCATGCATCTGTCAACACATCAGTGGAATTGTTCCACCAACGTTGGTCATGCAAGCCTGCGTTGGTACCGTAGTATATATAGTTGCCATATTGGTACGTAAACAACAAATCCAACTGGATTCCTTTGTAGTTGATTGAGTTAGTCCATCCGCCGTATCCTTTGGGCTGTGTTGGCTTGTACATTACACCATCTGTTGCCTGTGTTATGGACGTACCTCCTGACGAGCTGGTATATTTAGTCGTTCCGTCGGCAGTGGTAGAATAGTTGTTGCCTCCATTGCCGGCAGCATAGTAAGTATAGTAAACTTTCTCGCCATCGGAGTTGACAAATATCCGTTTGCCAGTTTCTGGGTCGACACCACCAGTCCTTACCACCCATAGGTAGCCCAGACTGTACCCAACCCTGGTAAGATTTACCGTTTCCAGGCTGGACGTGGTTGTCTGTATTTCACTAAGACCGTCTGCCAGGGCTGTAACCATGTTCTTGTTGAAGGTTATGTTGAACGAGGTGTTCCATGTAAAGTCCTTGGAAGACACTGGCGTTGCGGAAACATTAAGTTCCCAGCCCTTGTTGTACATGGAACCAACGTTCATCAACGGACTGGACGGCAGTCCAGTAGATGGGGCTTGGGGTACGGCCAAGATCATACCATCAATACTGTTTTTGTAATAATTGATGTCTCCGGTGATTTTATTGTTCAGAATGCCGAAGCTCAGTCCGATGTTTGTCTGCTTACTCGTTTCCCATTTGAGCGTTGGGCTACCCACTGCCGAGAAGTACAGGGAGGGGTCTCCTCCATACAATCCAGATGCAAAAGTGGAATACGCTGCATAGCTGCCGATCCCATTGATGTTACCTACTTTACCATAACCTCCCCTAAACTTCAACTGGGAAAATATTTTTCCCAATTGGGATTTTTCGAAGAAGCTTTCCCTAGCAATATCCCATCCTGCGGAGATGCCCCAGAAAGTTCCTTTTTTGATACCAAGAGCCGAATATTTATCCTGACGGAGATTGGCACTAAGCATATACTTGCCATCATAGTTATAATTGAACCTACCAAAATTGGACAACTGGTAATTCTCTGTGATGAAAAGGTTTGCTGCATTGTTCGTCGTAAAGCCAGCCTGGATGACATCCGTTGCATCATCGGAAAGACCCTGCCTGTTCAGTCCATAGCCTTTCCCATAGTATTGGTTCTGCTCGTTACCGTAGAGTGCATTGAATCCATGTTTTCCCAATGAATAGTCAAACTGGGCGGTATTGGTCCAGATCCATCTTTTGTAATTGGAATATCCCGACCATGCGTAACCACCATAAGAATAACCATCGCCGTTCAACGAATTCCAAAATATGTTGTTGTCTATGAACAAATAATCAATACCATACTGACTCTTAAGTGTGATATATTGAATGGGCTTTAGCTGTACATAGGCATTGGACTGGACATGGTTGTTTTCGCTGTTGCTATAATCTTTGTCCAGCAATACAACAGGATTATAATAGGAAAGGCTAGAAATGCCGACCACATTACCCGAGCTTCCTATCGCGGAGCCGTTGACATTGTAGCTGCCATCCGTAGTGTAGGGAGAAATGATGGACGGTAAAACCAGCGAAAGCCTACCCAAACCACTGGTATTAAAGGCACTCCCACTCAAAGAGCCAGAAGAAGTTGCTGCCAGGTTCAGCTCATTGGAATAAGAGATTTTTCCACCGACAGACAAGTAGTCATTAATCTTACTGTCTATGTTGAACAAGGCATTCAGACGCTTAAAGTCATTTCGTTTGATGATACCTTCCTGTTTGGTATAGCCGGCACCAAAGTAGTATTTTGTATTGTCGCTGCCGCCAGAAACATTTATTGCATGGCTCAACGAAAATCCGGTACGATATACATAGTCCGACCATTTGGTATCGATCGGATTTCCGCTGGCGTCATCTGTCTGTACAAAACTGATGCTTCCAGAGCTTGCGCTGTTCGCAACCGCCGCATTCTTATACGTAACGTAGTCACTGGCATGCAAAACCTCTGGAATACTCATTGGTTTATTCCAACCATACCAGGTATCGTACACCAGCTTTGGTTTGCCATTCCTTCCTTTTTTAGTCGTGACAAACACAACGCCGTTCGCCGCACGGCTACCATAGATGGCCGTCGCCGCTGCGTCCTTGGCAACATCAATACTTTCAATATCATTGGGATTGATACTTGCCAAGGGATTGTTGGCAGCCGAGGTAGAGGAATAATCTCCCGTATAGGCCATCACACCATCGATGATGATTAAGGGGTAAGAACTCAAAGAAATACTATTGGTACCACGAATCCTAAATACAGGAGCAGAATTGACAACCCCGCTTTGGGAGGTGACCTGTACGCCGGATGCAGCACCAGAGAGCGCCTGGTCAAACGATTGGGCAGGTTTTTCGGCTACGACTTTTCCGGAGATATTGGCAATCGCACCTGTCAATTCTTTTCTCTTCTGTGTACCGTACCCAACAACAACGACCTCTCCTATATCCGTATTGGCTGACTTCAACACGACAGTCATACTTTCGGAAATAGGTAAAGACTTCGATTCATAACCAACCAGGGAAAAAGTAACCTTTGTCGCGGAGGTGGGTACAGAAAAAGAAAAAGCTCCTTTCTCATCAGTTTGCGTCACTCGTTTTCCGACAACAACGGAGACACCTTCCAAAGGAGCATCCTTCTCATTGTTCACAACCCCAGACACCGTTTTAGTTGTCTGGCCATGGCAGTACATTACTGACCAAAGAAATGCTACTAGCATTCCAGCTTTCCTTAATCTTCTCATGTGTTTAGTGGATTAGAAATAAATATAAAAAAGTGTTTAATCATATATATTTAAAAAGTTTTATATGTGCCACACAGCCTTTGGCTGTGTGGCACATGCTTATACGGCCATGGCCGTATAAAAAATCTCAGTTTAATATCCTTTGAAAACCCTCTTGTGTTAAAATATTATCAACACAAATATATGCACGTTAATATAAACTTAACACTACTTTGATATATTTTTTTATTTACAATATATGGATTGTCGACAATAAGTACCTCTTCAATATTATATCAGACTAACCAGTTGAACTGTTTAAATTTAATAAACAACTGGTTTCCGACCGCGTTGAGTATTGATTTTACGCTAACAGAACAATTGTTGTCCATCTTCGTAGTCATCAAGACGAATCCATCTGGCTTTCAGTTCCTTCCGCAGCCTTTCGATTATGTTCAGGTCCGGGCTGTAGGACACCAGAAAGAAGAGAGACAAATTCCCCTTTGCCCAGATGCTTCGCATATATTTCATTTTTTGCGATTGGGGTATTTTTGGCATTGTCCGGCACGATGACAGTGTGCGTTCCCGTTTCTGGAGCCTTCTTCCAAGGCCTGCCTTTCTTCGGGCAATACTGATATTTGCTTTACTGGTCGAGACGCCGGTATTTATAACGTAATTATTCTAAATTAATTTTGACAAGGTTCTTAACAGACCTCATACGTTATTATACTGACATAGTCTCTAACCCGAGCCGTACCCAGACTCTTATGCACACTCTCATAAAAAACATTTTCTCACAATAGACAATAAACACATATTGACATTTTATCCATGTGCCTTTATTTCCAGATCAAAAACAACGTTTTCCCTAAAAGCAATATTGGCGTCAAAGGGAGGGCAGATGTAACTATGCAACCAAAGAAAACTTATATCCAATATTTCATGAGAATAAATTTACACTTTGATTAACTCGAAGTTAACATAAAAATCAAAAAAAACAAGTTTTATGAAAAATATATTTATAATTTCTACTGTGGATAGGGATAACTGCTAAACAGTCTTTCCTAAGGCAAGACCGAGATATTTTATCTCATAAGCATAAATTTGAACCGTATCCTTCATTTTCTTACCTGCACATTTCGGATTCCACAATACGTATAAACTGCCAAAATCCTTTCCCTAAACAGGAAAGGATTTTGGCAGTTGGAACCACAGACTGGCATAAATATCCTATATGTTAGAACGGCAGATCGTCCTCAACATCACCCGATGGTGCCGGCGCAACATGGGAGCTTCCCGCATCCGACGACGAAGGTGCTGCCGGCGCAGAAGGTGTACTTGCCGTAGGCGTATAGTCTCCCGGCTCTCCACTATTGTTACGTCCTCCGACCAGTTGTACCGACAATACACGCAAAGTCAACGACGCCCCCTGGCGTCCATCATTGGTCTGGTAAGTCCTAATGTCAGGTGTACCTTCTACATAGACCGTTATCCCCTTTTTCAGATATGGGGCGATGCCCAGTTTTTCAGTCCAATAGGCACATTCAACCCAGATGGTCTTTTCCTGGTCTCTATAACGCTCAGAATGGGCAATGGTGAAATTAATCACATGCCGGCCATTTACTTCATTGGTCACGCTGTCCCTCCCAAGGTTTCCTATGGCAGTTAATCTAATCATGGTTGTTCAATTTTAATAAGTTAAGCAAATATATACCCGTACAAACTCGTTAACCTTAAGTTTCGGCCGCCATTACTTGGTATCGGTGCCACCACTCCAATGACATCATGCATACCGATACCAATATTAAGAAAAAACCTTGAGATAATGTATCCCAAGGCTTGTTTATTTTGTTTTATGACATTTTTGTGTAAAAGAAAGACTTTTTCGAAGACCTTGGCGGTCTAGAGGCTGCTCGGATCTTTTATCGCGCTTTTGATCTTGGAAGACGGTAAATAAATCTGGAAACCTAGGTTAAATGTAACATTATGTTGGTAGGTCGTATTGCCACCACCCACGGTGCCATTGTATTTAATCAAGCCTTCCAATCCCACATTCTTTGTTACGAAATAGGAATATCCCGGTCCGAAACCAAACTGGAAGCCATTGGTCGTCGGTTGCCCCTTCTGACTTTGCCCTCCAAAGCCTGCGCTGACCTCGCCAAAGAAGCGACCATGCTTCAATAGGTTATTCACTTGGTCCGGCTGCGCGTAGTAACGCGTAAACGCACCTACACCATAAGTGCTCTTGGTTGATTGACCGGAACCTGCTTTGCTAAATCCCAAATTGACATATCCACCTACTGCCAAGTTGTCCTTAACAAAATAACCTGCTTTCGGCGTTACGCCGAAGTCCCAGCCCTCTCCTTTTTTGAGACCAATGTTGAAACTGGTCAGCGAACCGCCCCACATCGTATTCCCTTTCTCAATCTGCGCACTTGCTTTTTCTTTTGTAAGACCGACCAATGCTAAAATTCCCAATGCTAAGAATACTTTTTTCATAAAATTTAATGTTTATTTTGATATAATGGATTACGATGGTGTTTTTCTTTTCTCTTCTTCAATCTTTAACACATCAAAATGACAATTGTTCGAGGATTGGCAATAAAGATGCCAAAAAGGGCGTATTTACCTTCGGTGAGAATAGTTCAAATTTTCGCTGGCGCGTGGAGACACCACGCCAGTAGAGCCATTAGTGGTCGGTGAGGACACCGACCACCATATTTCATATAACATGCGAAGATTTGACATAAGCCCTGCCAAAAACGCCGCAAAGCCAAGCATAAAATAATGTCCTACCTTTGCAATTCCATACAAAATAAGAGGAGCGTATCGATGAGCAGCAAGGGAAAAGTATTGGTCGCCATGAGCGGCGGTATCGACAGTACCGTCACCGCACTGATGCTTAACGAAGAAGGATATGAAGTAATCGGCATAACGATGAAAACCTGGGACTATGCCACCAGCGGCGGCGGCCACAAGGAAACGGGCTGTTGCAACGTAGATAGTTTCAACGACGCACGTATGGCGGCCGTGCAGCACGGTTTTCCGCATTACGTCATCGACATAAGGGAAGAGTTTGGCAATTTTGTCATCGAGGATTTCGTGGACGAATACCTGGCCGGACGCACACCCAATCCATGCGTCATGTGCAATACGCACATCAAATGGTCGGCATTGCTGAAAAGAGCCAATGCCCTGGAATGCGATTATATCGCAACCGGACATTACGCCAAAATACGCCAGACACCCGACGGCGGACGCTATTACCTTAGCAAAGGGCTGGACGACACCAAGGATCAGAGCTATGTACTCTGGGGACTGAGCCAGGAACTGCTGAGCCGCACGCTCCTGCCGCTCGCCAACTACCGCAAAACAGAAATCCGCCAGATGGCATTGGATTTCGGCTATCCGGAACTGGCCAAGAAAAGCGAAAGCTACGAAATCTGTTTCGTGCCGGACAACGACTACCGCGGCTTCCTCAAAAGGCATGTCGACGGTCTGGAAGAAAAAGTTTCCGGCGGACTCTTCGTGGACAAAAACGGAAAAATACTCGGCAAGCACAAAGGCTACCCTTTCTACACTATCGGCCAACGCAAAGGATTGGAAATCGCCTTGGGCAAACCGGCTTACGTAACCGCTATCGACCCGACAACCAATACGGTAGTACTGGGTGAAGAACAGGATCTGGCGGCACATGATATGACCGTCGCCAAAATGAACTGGATGAAATACGACGGCATTCCTGCCGAAGGCATGGACTTTGTCACCAAGATACGCTACAAGGACAAAGGCGCGTGGAGCCACATCACGCCCACCCACGAACCCGGCAACGTCAATGTCCGTTTTTTCGAAGACGTGAAAGGTATTGCGCCTGGACAGAGTGCCGTGCTCTACGACGGCGACGACGTGGTCGGCGGCGGCATCATCCAAAGGCAACCGATTGTGGGATTGTAACGATGGAAGCTGTTCTAGGGTTGAGTGCGTTACAGGATATTTAATTAAAAGAAGCCCTGAACTCCAACGGCGACTGGCTCGTCTTCGTTTTAAACAGTTTGCTGAAAGACTGCGGATGTTCAAAGCCTAGGTTGTAGGCAATTTCGCTGACGGACTGCTCCGTCGTGGAAAGTTGTTCCTTAGCTTTTTCAATCAGCTTGTCATGGATATGCTGCTGCGTACTCTGTCCGGTCAATACTTTCAGTAAGCTGCCTAGGTATTTGGGAGAAACGTTGAGTTGTGCGGCTATGAACTGTACCGCAGGCAAACCTTTGAACGCAATGTCGTCACTGTTGAAATAATCGTTCAATATTTCTTCCAAGCGTTCCAAAATTTTATGGTTGGATTTTTCGCGTGTGATGAACTGCCGATGGTAAAACCTTTCGGAATAGTTCAACAAGGTTTCAATATGCGAAACAATAATCTGCTTGCTGAACTTATCAATATTGGAATGGTATTCCTGACGGATGTTTGCAATGATATTGTTGAGAACGCCTTCCTCTTTTTCGGAAAGAAACAAAGCCTCGTTGACCGAATAAGCAAAAAACTCAAATTGCTTGATGCTTTTTGCCAAGGGCGTGTTCCAAAGAAAATCGGGATGTATGAGCAACAACCAACCAGAACGCTCTGTCGGTGGCGGATTCGGGTTGCTCCTCAAAGTCTGCCCGGGTGCCATGAAATACATGATGCCTTCGTCAAAGTCGTACTGCTGCTGCCCGTAAAACATTTTGCCGACGCCTCTTTTGATGGAAATAGTGTAATAACCAAAGACTAGACTTACTGCACCATGCTCCGGCAAACGCTTGATTTCGGCATAATCGACAATGCTGATGAGCGGATGCTCGGGTGGCGGCAGCCCGTGCAAGCGATGGAACGCGCTGATGCTTTTTATTTGGATGAGTTGTGTGTTTGACATGTTGTAAAGGTCGTTTTTTTAAACATTAAGAAGTTAAGGCAGAAGCTTAACGTCCCTTAATCCCTTAATGGTTTTTTCTCCAACATTAAGAAGTCAAGTTTCATTAAGACAGAAGCTCAATGTCCCTTAATCCCTTAATGGTTTTTTCTCCAACATTAAGAAGTTAAGTTTCATTAAGACAGAAGCTCAATGTCCCTTAATCCCTTAATGGTTTTTTCTCCAACATTAAGAAGTCAAGTTTCATTAAGACCAAAGCTTAACGTACCTTAATCCCTTAATGGTTTTTAATTTACAATACCATTCCACCCGAAACTTCGATGCGTTGCCCGTTAATCCAGTACGCATCTTCGGTACAGAGAAACGCCACCACGCCTCCGATATCGTCCGGCAAGCCAGCGCGCCCCAACGCCGTAATATTGGCAATCTGTGCGTTGAAGTCTTTGTTGTCGCGCGTACGTCCGCCGCCGAAATCCGTTTCAATCGCGCCGGGAGCAACAACATTAGCTCGGATTTTCCTTGCACCCAATTCTTTGGCGAGATAGCGCGTAAGCACTTCCACTGCTCCTTTCAACGAACCATACACGGACGACCCCGGAATAACGATACGCGCCAAACCCGAGGATATATTGACAATGCCGCCGCCGTCGTTGATAAACGGTAAGGCTTTCTGTGTCAGGAAGAACACGCCTTTGTAATGGATGTTGAATATGGCATCCAATTGCTCTTCGGTGGTCTCCGCAACAGACGCATATAAAGCCGTTCCCGCATTGTTGACCAGAAAATCAAAATTGGAACTGCCGTTTGTCTCCTGCAAATAAGCCGTCAGGTCCTTTACAAAACTGTCAAATTGTTTGGTGTCGCTAGTGTTCAACTGAAAGGCTTTTGCCTTCTGTCCAAGTGATTCGATGGTTGCTACTACCTCGTCCGCAGCGGCTTTGTTGCTGTTGTAGGTAATGACTATGTCCAAACCTTTTTTCGCCATGGCCACGGCCATGTTCTTTCCGAGCCCACGGCTGCCGCCGGTAACGACTGCTGTTTTGTTTTGTGTACTCATATTATTTTGTTTTACTTTTTGGAAATCAATCTTTCCCAATTGCCAAACGCAAACTTTTCTTTCTGTTCGTTACTTAACGCTGTCGCTTCCAAAAAGTTCCGGGCATCTCTTCCTTGTCGATATTGATAAGGATAATCAGAAGAAAAAAGTATGCGGCCTGTACCAATAATGTCAATGGAACGATGCAAATAATTATGACTGAACATGCCGCTTGCGGTTACATACAAATTTTGACGGACGTAATCAATAAAAGGTCTTTCGAGTTTTTAGCTCTTGTATAACATCTGCGACGTAGCACTTCTGCGACTGCGGAACGACTGTTGCATAACTGTCTACGATGTCCAGCCAATAGGGCGGTTGCTCCTTGTCAGGGTCACAGCAAGAGGTTTGCTGATGTGTCCTAACGAATCATCAAATACAATGTCCATGGCTTTTGTTTTCTGTTGACGCAAAGTTCCCATGAATGCCAAAAACAAATGTAGCCAAATGACAGATTGTTGTAACCGAAAGTCGTGGACGCGGTAAAGAATGAAAGCATTTTCAAATCTTCAGATTCTCAAATTGTTTTTTCTCTTTTTACCTTGTTTCCACTACCTTTAGCGCACTTGAATCCAAATTTTCTAACAAAAATTGTTTTGCTGAAAAACAGGTTTTTTTATGTCAAAGATTATATACACGAAGACAGACGAAGCGCCTTTGCTGGCGACCTATTCTTTTCTGCCGATTGTCAAGGCTTTTGCCTCAACGGCCGGCATCGACGTTGAGCTACGGGATATTTCCCTTGCCGGGCGCATCTTGGCGCAGTTCCCTTCCTACCTGAAAGACGACCAGAAAATCGCGGACGCATTGGCCGAACTGGGGGCGTGGACACTGTCTCCCGAAGCGAACATCATCAAGCTGCCCAATATCTCGGCTTCCATTCCCCAGTTGAAAGGCGCGATTGCAGAGTTGCAGGCACACGGTTATGCCGTCCCCAACTTCCCGGAAAATCCGCAGACGGACGAAGAAAAAAGCATCAAAGCCGCTTATTCCAAAGTATTGGGCTCTGCCGTCAATCCGGTTTTGCGTGAGGGCAACTCCGACCGTCGTGCCCCAAAGGCAGTGAAGAAC
Source organism: Chitinophagaceae bacterium (assembly GCA_047606825.1). GTDB lineage: Bacteria > Bacteroidota > Bacteroidia > Chitinophagales > Chitinophagaceae > Rhizosphaericola. Next base: position 38,360 of record JASGDY010000104.1, on the reverse strand, counting down.
TACGCCAAAGCGCACCCGCACTCGATGGGCGCATGGAACAAGGACAGCCAGACCAAAGTCGCTTCCATGACCGACGGCGATTTCTACGGTTCGGAGAAATCCGTAACGGTGGAAAACGCCACCAAATACAAAATCGAATTTGTCGGCACAGACGGCAAAACGACTTTATTGAAAGATTTCGCACCTTTAAAAGCGGGCGAGGTAATCGACAGCTCGACCATGAGCCTGTCCAAACTGAAATCTTTCGTCACAGACCAAATCGCGGCAGCCAAAGAAGCAGGCGTATTGTTGTCCGCACACCTCAAGGCAACCATGATGAAAGTGTCCGACCCTATCCTGTTCGGTGCAATCGTGGAAGTGTATTTCAAAGATGTATTTGCCCAATATGGCGACTTGTTCCAGAAGCTGGGAATCAATGCCAACAATGGTTTAGGCGATGTTTTTGCCAAAATCGCGGGACAGCCGGAAGAAGCCGAAGTGAAAGCGGCAATTGACGCGGCGATTGCCAACGGACCGGATTTGGCGATGGTCAATTCGGACAAAGGTATTACCAACCTGCACGTCCCTTCCGACGTGATTGTGGATGCGTCCATGCCGGCGATGATACGTATCGGTGGTAAGATGTGGGACAAAAACGGTCAAGAACGCGACACGATTGCACTGATTCCCGACAGAAGCTATGCTGGCATATATGAGGCGGCGATTGACGACTGCAAGGAACACGGTGCGCTTGACCCGAGTACGATGGGCTCCGTTCCCAACGTCGGACTGATGGCGCAGAAAGCCGAAGAGTATGGTTCGCACGACAAGACTTTCCAGGCACCAGCGGACGGCATTTTCAAAGTTTCCGACGAAAACGGTAACGTATTTTTTGAACAGTCCGTACAGCAAAACGATATTTTCAGGATGTGCCAGACCAAGGACGCGCCCATCAAAGACTGGGTCAAACTGGCGGTCAACCGCGCACGTCTGTCCAATACGCCCGCTATTTTCTGGCTGGACAAAAACCGCGGACACGACGCGGAAATCATCAAAAAGGTAGAAAAATACCTACCGGAATTTGATACCGAAGGTTTGGACATTTCCATCCTCGCGCCAGTCGATGCCTGCAAAAAATCACTGGAAAGAATCCGCCAAGGCCTTGACACGATTTCCGTCACCGGAAACGTACTGCGCGACTACCTGACCGACCTGTTCCCAATTTTGGAAGTCGGCACTTCCGCGAAAATGTTGTCCATCGTTCCGTTGATGAACGGCGGTGGATTGTTTGAAACGGGTGCCGGCGGCTCCGCCCCCAAACACGTGCAACAGTTTTTGGAAGAAGGCTATCTGCGTTGGGATTCCTTGGGCGAATACCTTGCGCTCGGTGCTTCTTTTGAACATTTGGGCCAGACGCAGAATAACGCAAAGGCAATCGTCCTTTCCGAAACCTTGGACGCGGCTACGGAAACTTTCCTACAGAACGACAAATCTCCAGCACGCAAAGTCGGACAGATTGACGACCGCGGTTCACATTTCTACCTGACATTGTACTGGGCACAGGAACTTGGCAAACAGGACAAGGACACTGATTTGAAGGCCAAATTTGCCCCCGTTGCCGCCGCATTGACGGAGAACGAGACAAAAATCAACGAAGAGCTCATCAGCCCACAGGGCAGACCGCAGGACATCGGCGGCTATTACCAGCCCGACGATGCCAAGGCTGAAAAGGCTTTGCGTCCAAGTGCTACGTTGAACGGTATTATTGATGGACTGTAATATTTCTGTATTGTAACGATAAAAAAGCGCGGCAATCTTGCCGCGCTTTTTTTGTTTTTCTCACGCTGTTCGTTCTTATCATTATCATACTTTGCAAGCCATAAAAAAACATTAAGAAAGTTAAGAAAAGTGCTTAATGTAACTTAACTTCTTAATGGTTTATAAAAACTGTATTGTGTGCTATGTACGTTTTTCCATTGATTATAATAATTCTCAATTCTCAACTAAAGCTGCCCCTGCTCTTCCCCACTGACAGAAATCAGAAAGCCCTGGAAATACTTTTCGTTGTGCTGTGTCGCGTCCAGACCAGCCTCTTCCTCTTCTTCGCTGACCCTTATCGGAACGATGAAATTGATAAACTTGAATATCAGGTAAGACAAAATAAAACTAAACGCTACGGAGATAAGCATCCCTTTCAACTGTACAAGGAAAAAAGAAAAGTTGCCAAACAACATTCCGTCCACACCGGCCGAGTTGACCGCTTTTGTCGCAAAAACGCCCGTCAACAACATCCCGACTATACCGCCGATGCCATGGCAAGGAAATACGTCGAGCGTATCGTCCAGCCTCGATTTTTCCTTAATACTGACCGCTACATTGGAAATAATCGCACTGACAACACCGATGATGATACTCTGCGGTATCGCCACAAAACCCGAACCCGGCGTGATGGCGACCAACCCCACGACCGCACCGATACAAAATCCCAAAACAGAAGGCTTTTTGCCTTTGATGACATCATAAAACATCCACGAAAGCCCGGCAGCTCCTGCCGCCGTATTGGTCGTCAGGAACGCCGAAACCGCCAGACCATTGGCGGCCAAGGCAGAACCGCCGTTGAACCCAAACCATCCAAACCACAACAAACCCGTCCCGATCAACACATACGGGATATTGGCGGGAGAAACTTCCTGGTGCAATATCCGGGACTTGCGCTGCTTGAGTACCATCGCTCCAGCCAGCGCGGCCATCCCTGCTGAAATGTGTACAACGGTGCCGCCTGCAAAGTCCAAAACACCCATCTTGTACAACAGACCATCCTGATGCCAGGCCCAATGCGCCAACGGACAATACACCAACAAATGAAATATCGCTATGAACAATATGTAGGACGTAAACCTGATACGCTCCGCGACAGCACCAACGACCAGTCCCGGCGTGATAATGGCAAACATCAACTGGAATGCCGCAAACAAAGACTTGGGAATCCCTCCCACCGGCTCGCCGGAAGCAACACCTTTAAAAAAGAGATGCGTCATCGGGTTGCCAATCAGTCCATTGCCCAGGTCGTCCCCAAATGCGAGGCTGTAACCGACCACAATCCACAAGACACTCACGATGCCCGCCGCGACGATACTTTTGATCATCGTGGACAATACGTTTTTGCGGTTGACCATGCCACCATAGAAAAACGCCAAACCAGGTGTCATGATAAACACCAGTGCACTGGCGACCAGTATCCATGCCGTATCCGCCGCATTGTACGTCTTCGGACCACTGTAGTCGGGTGCATTATGGACAAAGAATGCGCAAAGCGTAATCGCAATGAGCAGGGCAAAAGGGATAAATTTTCTAGCGTTCATATAAATATAATTTATAATATAAAACCCAATTGCAAATATGTTTAAATAAATCCAATAATCGTAAAAAAATATTAAATTTATTGATTATGTTATAAACACTAAACATATTAATAAACTATATAATATAAAATGTAAAATCCATATCCATGCGACCGCAATACACAATCAATATGGGCATATCGGAGATAGAAATGCTGATCCAATATTGGCATTGGCGACCTTATTCTCCCTGCAAAAAACGCAGGTTACGGCGTATGCCCTCGTACTTGGAACGTTTCAGCGGAGAGTTGCGGAAGATGGTTTTGAATTGCTCCTCGGTCATTTCCTGCCAGTCCTTGCTGTTGAAATGCAGGATTTCGGGAATCGGGGCAAACTGCGGCTCTTGATGCGGTTTGGCAAAACGGTTCCACGGACAGACGTCCTGGCAGGTATCGCAGCCAAACATCCAGTTGTCAAATTTTCCCTGATAATTTTCCGGGATAAGCTGCGCTTTCAGTTCAATCGTAAAATAGCTGATACATTTGCTGCCGTCCACGATTTTGTTGGGCAGGATGGCTTCCGTCGGGCAAACATCGATGCAACGCGTACAGGAACCGCAAAAATCCTTGGCAACCGGGTCATCATAAGCCATTTCCAAATCCACAACCAAAGTCGCAATAAAAAAAAACGAACCACCCTGCTTATTGATGACCATGCCGTTTTTGCCTTGCCAGCCAATACCCGCTTTTTCGGCCCAGGCGCGTTCCAATACAGGTGCGGAATCCACAAATCCCCGACCCTGCACTTCGCCAAATTTTTCGTTTATCTTATTTAAAAACAAATTGAGCTGACCTCTTATCACCTCATGGTAATCAGCACCATAAGCATATTTTGAAACCTTGTTTTCGGAGGGATTCTGGACCTGGGAAGGATAGTAGTTCTTGAAAAAAGTGATGACGGACTTTGCCCCGGGGACAAGTTTGCGCGGGTCGATACGCAGGTCAAAATAGTTTTCCATGTAGTGCATCTGCCCGTGCATTCCCTGCGCAAGCCATTTTTCCAGACGCGCAGCCTCCTTGTCCAACTGTTCGGCCTTGGCAATGCCGCAATAGTCGAACCCTGAACTGCGCGCCAGCTCCTTGATCCAATGGCTACGTTTGTGAAAATCCATGTTTAAAAGGCAAAAGTAAAAAGGAGATTTGGAATGTAACGGTATCTCGTGCTAAGTTAAAAGTAAAAATGCAAGAGAAACCAACATCACCCTGTTATATTCTGGAAGGAATAAATTAGTGGTTGAAGTATTGTTTTGTTCTGTCAACTGCGTCAGCATAGTCAAAGATTCCCGTCAAAAGTATATTTCAGGTCTACCAGCCATTGGTCGCTACGTTGGACAACTTTGACCTTACGTGGTTCTTTGTCGAACGAATTTTTATAATAAATGACACGCACCGAGTCGTTCACCGCCTCTTCGTGGTCTATCAATATGGAAGCCTGACGGTATTGGACACGGTAGTCCGCGTCTTTTCGGTCGTAGGCACTTTGCATTCTTTGTAGCTCGTCCTTATTGGTCGCGTCTTGAACCATGTAAAAATTGGCGCGTTTAAATTCTCCTTTCAGGCAGCCATCGATAAACTGGCGTCCAGCTTCCATCGAATCCTGCGCCGGTTCATACACAGGCTGTTGTTGGCAGGAAAAAAAGAAATAGACAACCGCTATAAAAAGAATCGCTTTGTTCATAACCACATTAATAAGTGTGTGCAAAAATACGGCTTAAAACAACCGATACGTCACACCACCCAATATCAATCTTCCCGGCTGTCCAGGTATGTACATACTCTTGAAATCCAACAGGTTGTCCACCGACAGGCGGAGGCTAAGGTGCTGGTTGAGCAGTTTCTTCTCAAACGTAATGTTGACAAGGGTCTGTGACTTGACAAAAATGTCGTACTTGTCGATGAACTGGTTGCCGTTGTAATCCCCAAAAGGATATTTACCTCGGTAGTTGACACGCACGTTGGCGGTCAAGTCCCAAGGTTGGTACGTATACAGTACTTTAAGGTTGAGCATGTGGCGCGAACGGTTTTCGATGCCCCAATAGTCCGACGGTTTGGGCGTGTAGGAGTTGCCCGTGGCGGCGTCATATATCGGGATGCTGTACGGCCAGTGCCCGGCGCGTATGCTGTCCTCCACGCTCAGGTCTTTGGCTATCAGGTATTGGTAGCCGATGTTGATGTCCAGGTTGGAAAACGGGTCGACGGAGATGCTTGTCTCGACACCTTTGTTGACCGCGCGCGGCAGGTTACGGTAGGAAAATATCTGGTCTATCGACGTACCTGTGGCGACCAGCACCGCATCTATCTGGTTATAGATTTTGTGGTAGAATACGCTGGTTTCCATTTTGAAAATGGATTTAGGTTGCCATAAGTAACCGACGTTGAAGGAGGTGCTGCGCTCGGGTTTCAACCCTTGGCTGAGCTGTTGCACGATATAGGTTCTGGTTTCGCTGATTTCACCGTTTTCGCGCATGGTTGCCAAAGTCTGTGTCAGCATATCGCTTCCGATGACGAGGTAGTTGGCGGCAGGATTGTAAAATATCTGGTAGCGCATCTTGAAGTCGGGTGCCTTGAAGCCTGTACCGATGCCCGCTTTGAACCTTAGCTCGGGCAGTACCTGGTATTGGACACCGAAACTGGGATTGACTTTGCCGCCGTAATAGCGCGTGCGGTCGTAACGTACACCGCCCACAAAGTTGAGGTCTTTCGTAGGATTCCAGTCGCCCTGCAAATAACCGAAATAGGTGTACTGGTTGCGCTTGCCGACCGATGACTGTTCTTTTATCTGCTCGTAAGTAAAACCCAAGCCTCCGGTAAACGCCAGTTGCTCGTTCCATTTCTTGTCAAACTGTTGTTCCGCGCGGTGCATGTTCTGTGTAAATACGCTCTGCGAGGTATTGGCCGTGCTGCTCGTCCATCTTAGACTTTCGTCAGTGGAATACCTTGTAAAATAATAACGCGTCATCGTCCGCAAGCCATCTGCAAAACGATGGTCAAAAGTAGCGGACAGGTTCAGGTCTTTTTCGTTCTGGTAGTCGTTGCTGACGAGGTCGTCTCCCCAGTCTTTGCTCATCAACGAGCGGCGAAGTCCGTATCTGGCACTCACGCCGACGATACTGTTTTGTGCCAACTGGTAACGGCTGCGTCCCTGAAAACTATAATTATCGTAAGGCGGCGCCGTCGTGCCCGATGTCAGGTACGGATTGGTGTTGAAGCCATCCGTATGGTAATAGTTGCCGGACAACGAAACCGAGCCCCGCTGGTGGTAATACGGGGTTTCGCCCTCGACGGTTATGTCTTTGATATTGAGCGTACCGTAAGTTACCGAGGCAAGTCCCTGCGGACGCACCGCACCGTGTTTGGTGATAATGTTGATGGCACCGCCGAGTGCTTCACTGCCATAGAGACAGGAAGACGCACCCTTGATGATTTCGATACGTTCGATATTGGCGACGCTGATACGCGAAAGGTCAAAACTACCGCTGTTGCGTCCCAGCATCGGCTGGCCGTCTATCAATATCATCACATAGTCACTCCCAAATCCCTGCATCTGTACGCCTACCGACCGCGAACCACCGCCAATATTGTTGACAATCGCCATACCTGTCTGTTCTTTCAGCACTTCGTCCAGCCTACGGCTGCCCATCAGCTCTATCATGCGTCGAGTGATGACTTTTACGGGCATGGCACTGCGTTCTGATTTTATCAGGTTGTCTGGTACTGGTGCTTTTGCTTTGTCCAGGCCTGTTACCTGCACATCCTCCAACGCATTGGCTTTTGGCGTAAGTGCCATATCAAAAATATTGACCACATCTTCCTTAACGACCACGGAACTGTCCATATTGGCATATCCGACATGGTTCAACGTGATAGCGTAACGGCCAGGATACAGACTCTTGAACAAAAAACGTCCGTCATTGTCGGTGATGGCTTCGAGATGACCGGGTTCCAATATGACCGTGGCGGCGGGAATCGGCTTGGACTGTTCGTCCCGGACGACACCTTTCAACTGTAGTTTTTGGGCATGGGCGGCAATGGACAAAAGCAGGCAGGACAACAGCCCTGTCAAGTGCCTGCCCCTGCGTACGAAAGCAAGGTGATGAATGTACATTATACGAGAGCGGCTTCAAATACGTGACCAAATTTTTCAAAAGTTTCGGATGCTTTCTGCATCGCCGCGTTGGCAGATTGCTCGTCCGCGCCTACTTCGTCCAGTACGTCCTGAAACGCTTTCCACATACGTCCGGATGCTGCTCCATAACCGGAAAAAAAGGAAAAGCCTTTGTCAATACCATGCTTTTGCAACATCTGGATGATGTATGGACCACCCATGATGGAACCTTCCAGTACATACAGTGCGCCGAATGCTTCGGCAACGCTGTTGATTTCGGGTGCTTGAGCCTCGGGCAGTGCCTCCACAGAACTACCAAGCGCCTCGATGTCGGCTTTGAGGTAGGAAGCGTTGCGGCGTTCTTTGTAGTCATTTAATACTTCGGCGACAAAAGGCACTGCTTTTTGTTCGACCGCACTGAAATAGGCATAGAAATATTTCAGGAATGCAGCGTAGTCGCTGTCGGATGCGATGGTTTTGATACGCAATACCACTTGTTTTTCCAATTGCTGGTGTGCCTCTCTGGTCACGTCCTTGATTGCTGTTGATACCATAGTTGCTGTTTTTTTAAGATTTAACAGTACAAAATTGAAGAGAAAAAAACGCGGGGACATATTCAATCCGTATTATTTTATATTCAATCCGTATTATTTGAAAACACGCCCCTTTTTATCCATGAAGAAATCTTTTTTTTGCGGTTATGATGATTTTTAGATTATTGACGGCACTGATGTTCGTCTTTGTGGGTGTAGGCATCCATGCACAGCGCATCGTTACGTTGAGCAGCGCACACACGGAAACCGTGGACGCACTCGGCTACGGCAAAAACATCGTGGCCGTGGACGTTACGAGCGAATATCCCGACTATGCAAAAAAATTACCACGGGTCAGCAAAAGCCGTACACTGTCGGCGGAAAGCATCCTTTCCTTCCGTCCCAACATCGTCGTCGGCGATGCGGCCATGATACCCCTCACGATACAGCAACAGTTGAAAGCCACCGGCGTCAAACTCGTATTGACGCAGCAGCAATACTCCGTAAAAGGCATGGCAAAATTTATCGAACAGATAGCGGACGGTCTTGACCAGCATGCCAAAGGTGTACAATTAGCCACCTCCACGACGAATGCGGCCAATGATGCGCTGGCTTATGTGAGACAGCACCGACCCAAGAATCCGGGCGTATTGTTTATCTATGCCAGAGGTGCCGGCACGATGAGCGTGGCGGGCAAAGGCAATAGTCTGGACGCCATCATCCAACTGGCAGGCGGGCACAATGTCATCAAGGAATTTAACGACTTCAAGCCTTACAGCACGGAAGCGATGGTCAAGTCCAATCCGGATATTATATTGATGTTCGACTTTGGGATAAGCAGCCTTGGCGGTAAAAAAGCCGTTTTGGCAATGCCCGGCATGTCACTGACCAAAGCCGGCAAGAGCGGAAGAATCATCGATATGGACCCACACCTTTTGATTAATTTTTCGGTGCGTCTTCCTCAGGCGATTTTGGCACTGAACCGGGCGTTGATGCAGTAAAAGGTGCGAGGCTGGTTAAGAGTTGCGGGTTACAAATGGAGACTTGCTGTTCGAAACTTGCAATCCCGTACCCATAGCGGCGGATTTGCAATCCGCAAATACAAAGAGCATTGGAAATGCACGGATAGCTGTTCGGGATTACAAATCCCAAACAGCAAAGACGCAAAGTCTATAAATCAAATGAAATGAAACAAAAAATCATATACCTGTCTTTAACCGTTGCGCTGGCCGTGAGTATATTGCTCTCGTTGAGCATAGGTGCGATGCCGATACCATTGAAAGACATCGTGCTGATGGCGGCGCAGAAAATCCATCTGCCGATACATTACACAGCAGACGAGGTATATCAAGGTGTTATTGGCGAAATCCGGTTACCACGGACGATATTGAGCGTATCCACCGGAGCGGCACTGGGCATATCAGGTGCGGCGGTACAGGGCATTTTTCGCAATCCGCTGGCCGAGCCTGGACTGATTGGCATTTCTTCCGGTGCGTCGTTGGCAGCGGCGTTTATCATTGCGTTGGAGCCGGTGCTGTTTGTCCATCTGGGTAATCTGATGGGACACTACCTGTTGGCGTTGGGTGCGTTTGTGGGCGGCGCGTTAGCGGCCTTTGCCGTTTACCAGATTTCCAAATCAGACGGCACACCGCTGACGGCGACGATGTTGCTGGCGGGTATTGCCATCAACGCGCTTTGCGGTGCACTGACGGGGCTTTTTTCGTTTATTGCCGACGAGCAGCAACTGCGCAGCATCACGTTTTGGATGATGGGAAGCCTTGCCGGAGCGACATGGCAGGCCGTCTGGGGATGTGTGCCGTTCATTACGATTGCATTGCTGTTGCTGCCCCGATTTGCAAAACCACTAAATACTTTTGCACTCGGGGAAGTGCAGACCAACCTATTGGGAATGCAGGCCAGCAAAGTCAAAAACAGGATTGTGCTGTTGGCGACATTGGCAGTCGGCGTGTCAGTGGCATTTACAGGTATCATCAGTTTCGTCGGACTGCTGGTGCCGCATATATTACGGATGGTTGGCGTTACGGACAACCGTTTTGTCCTGCCTGCTTCCGCATTGCTGGGCGCACTGACGCTGACATTGTCCGACTTATTGGCACGGACAGTCATCGCCCCGATGGAATTACCCATCGGCATTGTCACGGCAATACTGGGAACACCCGTATTTTTGTATATCCTGATAAAAGACAAAAAAAAGTTGTACAACCAATAAATCATCAACCATGGTCAGCGTAGAAAAAGTTTCTTACTGGGTACAAAAAAATACTTTGTTGAAAGACGTCAGTTTTACCGTCCGTCCTGGCGAACTCGTCGTCCTGCTTGGTGCCAACGGTGCGGGAAAATCGACACTCCTAAAAATGCTCTCCGGAGAAAAAGAACCTTCCATGGGATGCGTCAAGCTGGATGGCTTGTTCTTGCAGGACTACCATCCGACGGAACTGGCCCGTATCAGGGCAACGCTTTCGCAACAGGTACATGTATCGATGGACTTCAGCGTGGAGGAAATCGTCATGATGGGACGTTATCCGCACTACAACGGAAAACCGTCTGACGACGACAAGCGAATCGTCCAGGAAACGATGGATATATGCAGCCTCGACCTTATCGCCAACCGCTCAATACTTACCTTGTCCGGAGGTGAACAGCAAAGAGTGCACCTTGCCCGCGTACTGGCGCAGATATGGGAATCCCCCAACGCGCTCCTGCTGGTGGACGAACCGACTTCGGCGATGGACATCCAGTTCCAGCAACTGACGCTCGCCATACTCAAAACCTTGGCCGAAAAAGGCTGTATGGTCATAGCCGCCATACATGACATGAACCTCGCTGCCCAATATGCAGACAGGATGATACTGCTCAAAAACGGCCGTAAATTCTACGACGGCACCCCGGAGGAAGTGCTTACCGACAGGAACATCTATACCATATTTTCAGTGGACGTGGACATCACTTCCCATCCTTTTACCCTGCAACGACAAGTGTTCACGCGGCCATATTATATCAAGGAACAGGCGGGCTAATATCAAGATAACAGCAAAAAACAGTTAACTATTCATAGATATTGGCTAATGGTTGGTATGAAAATAGGTCATTCGTGCAATCCTGCCACCATTTTTTGGAACGGGATTACTTATACGTTTCTTTTCAAGGCTTGTGCGTATCTTTTTGACAAACGCCTCAGAAACGCCAGCAAAGCTGGCAATTTCACATACAGTCAACTTGTCCGCAACCAACAAATTGTGGAAAACTTCGGCTTTGGCTTTTTCCATGCCTCTCTGTCCTTTGCAAAGTATATATCCATTGAGAAAAGGAAGAAAAATATTGTACAACATATAGGGCAATACTTTAGCTTTGTCGCCTTGTGGCGCACCGATAGTATTTGTTGTCAACCATTAAACGCACTTTGCATTGGATGCCAGCAATGTAACGTTGGGCATTTTTTGCTTTTCCCTTTTTACTCTTGACTTGAATGGACATGAAAGTTTTTCTGATAGGAATGATGGGCGTAGGCAAAAGTTATTGGTCGCGGTTGCTGGCTCGGAAACTGCAATGCGCTGTCTATGACTTGGACACGGTCATTGTCGAAAAGGCAGGGATGACGATTGCGGAGATATTTGCGCAGAGAGGGGAAAAGTATTTCCGGGAACTGGAAACCCAGACCTTGCGGGATTTTGCAACCGAAGATGATTTTATACTCGCCACAGGTGGCGGTACGCCCTGTTACAACGGCAATATGGAATGGATGAATGCCAACGGTACGACCATCTGGATGCAGGAGTCCCTGGACGAACTGGTACGGCGGCTGATGCCGGAGAAATCGCACCGCCCATTGCTGAGCCGGTTGTCCGACCTTGAACTGCGACAGTTCTTGGAAGATAAATTGGAAGAGCGGTTGCCGTTTTACCGTCTGGCGCAATACCATCTGGGGCCGGCACTGGAAGAACATCATTTTGACTTTTTGATTGATTAACCGAATGTATCGTAATGTGTTAAATGTATTGATGATAGATAAATTGCTTTTAGAAGCTGTTTGAGTTATTTTCTTCTCCGCACAGTCTCCCGCCGCGGCGGGGACTGTGCGGGAAGCAACACACGTTTTTATGTCTTGGAAGCATATAAAACCGTACAGAAAAACTTAAATCAAACAGTCTCTTATTCTTTTACCATTTTACTTTTTAATTGAGAATGAATTACCACCAACTAATGCGCGGCGCGGCTTTTCTGGGGGCGATTACGGTAGCCTTGGGAGCCTATTCCGCACACGGGCTGAAAGCGAAAGTGCCTTTGCCGATGGTCGAGATATTCCAGACGGGTGTCCAATACCAGTTTTACCATGTGTTTGCGTTGTTGTTTGCCAGTTATATGTATGGCAAATACAACAATAACAAGATTTATGCGGCCATTGTCCTGTTTTCCGTGGGCATCTTGCTGTTTAGTGGTTCCCTATATGCCTTGACATTTGTCTCTGCGTACAAGATTACTGGTTTTGGATGGCTGGGACCGGTCACGCCGGTTGGCGGTCTTGCGTTAATCGCAGGATGGATAATGTTGGGGCTGGGGATTTCCACTTCTTCCCGTAAGCACCGCAATGGTTCTGCTTCCGGACTGCGATGAAGAAATAGTGTATGAATGTGTAGGCAAAAGAATATTTGCGCGGATTCAACTTTTAGGTATCGTTAAACGTATAAGAGAGCGTATGCGCCCACTTTTTTACTTTTGTTTTAATTAATGTTAGATTTGTATTGTGGAAAAAATGAAAAGAAAGCAGTTGCGACTCGTTGGTCTTGGATATGTGGCTATGTTAGGAGCCATACTTGCGTCATGCAATAAGTCCAACTCGTCCGCCCCGTTGCCCTCTATGATGGATTTCATGTTGAGCACCAATTGGCGTCTGGATTCGATTGTTGTCGTTGAGGGCAGTGTCTCCGACACGTTGACGATGGCCGACGTACCGGGGTTTTCCACTTCCAGTATCCGATTTTACAATCGTGAGGATTCTTCGTTCGTGTTTAGGGACGTGCTTGATGCAACACTTACCGGACCTGACGGGAAAGACACGCTTTTCCAGTATGCGTATGGGCGGTGGGCACTGAGTGACCTCCAAGACAGTATTTATCTCTATAGTCAGGATTCCGTCAAAGCCAAGGACTACACACGCGCTTGGGCTGTATCGAAAAACGATTCAACGTCAACGCTTTATGCTGATTATGCCGATACAGTGTATAGAGGAGTAGATGTCGGAAGCGTTATTTTGCAGAAGAGAGTGGTTTTTGTAAAAAGTACTTTTTATTAGTGCCTGTTTAAAATTAACAAAAAAAGCAATATCTGGGATTTCTCCTAATGGTAATTCAAAGTATAAAATTTAAACAGGTCTTAGTTAGCTATATTATAATTGTACATGGAAGTCTCCCTCTCACACCTTTAATAAGTTTTTGCTTGAAACAAGGTTTTGGATAAAAATACGTTAAGAAATATTATCATTGCCTGTAAGAAAAACGACCGGTTGGCTCAGGAAAAGCTGTATCGGTCTTTTTTTGGTTTGTTTTATACCATAGCCAAGGACTACGTGGCGGACAGGGACCTTGTGACAGGGATTATCAATGAAGCATTCCTTAAAATTTTTACCAATATCGATGCATTTGATGAAAAAAAGGGTTCTTTTGAGGGTTGGGGCAAACGAATCCTCCAAAATGTCTGTATAGATACGTATAGGAAAGAAAAAAGCAAACCATTTGTTGACGAAATCACGGACGAAGAGGCCCAGTATTATTTTTCTGAACAGCATCATTCCAAAATCTTCCACGAAGACATTTTGGTGGTTTTTGACAAGTTGCCCGAAACCACCCAAAAGGTATGCAAACTGTTCTTGTTGCAAGGATATTCCCACAAGGAGATCGGCCAGATGATGGACATCAACGAGGCCACCTCAAGATGGCATCTGATGGAAGGAAAGAAAAGACTGAAGGATCTACTGAAGGATCAGTATGGCACAACGTAAACAACCATATCACCCAGAGGAACATCCCGATATCCCAGACTTGGAAAACCGGGGGTGGGAGGCTATGCGCCAATTGCTGGACGAGCATCTGCCTGTTGTCCGGGACAGTCCGCGCGTAGTGGCCATGTATTGGCGCTGGGCAGTGGCCGTCGTGCTGCTTTTGCTGCTGGGCACGGTAGCTTATCAATGGTTGGGCGTAACCAAGGAGCATATTGGGCATGGCGACATTACGCAGGTTGACAGTGGCGGCCATGACCATGTAACATCCGGCAATACTGTTGCCCGGAATCCAAAAGACAGACACAAGGAGCCGCAAGCTGGTGCTGACAATGACAAGAACGATACTGCACAGCCAAGTCCTTCCCAAGACGTGGCAGTATCCGGAAGACACGGCCTTGGCCATACGCTACCCAACAGTTTTGGAGAAAAAGCAACAGAAACGGATAGCCATCTGTACGCAGACAACGGGAAAAAATCGACACAAAAAGATACCTTGTCCCCTGGTCTGGCGGTCGCACTTCCTAACCAAACAAACAACAAAGATGTGTCGCCTCTCTCCCTTCAGACAAAGCTCAATGATAGCGAGGAGCTTTCAAAGCGTAAAAACGATGCCAAAGCAATCCATCTGGACGTCACAGGATTCAACAATGGCAAAGTGGACGACCGAACTGCTATCAACAATGCCAACAAGGAAAATGTGGAGGCTGTGTCCGCCTTCAGACAACGGATGACCCAGGCATTGCGGGAGGAGGAAATGTCAGACTCGTCCCGAAAGGTCGAGCTTGCCAAGGCCCAAAAACTACAGAAAGATTCCCAGTTGACCGCGCAGCGACGCCAGCAACTACAACAATACTTTAGACAAAAGGAAGAAAAAGAAAAGGCTGCCGCACATAAAACCAAAGTAGCCCTTGCCGTCCTAGCCAACAAAAACGTAACGACCGACGAGGGCAAGCATAGCGGTACGTCTTTGTACAACATGCCTTTCTATCCGGCGGTGAGTGCCTCCGTAAAGATTTCCGATAAGATTGGTTTTTCCGCTGGTTTAGGGACGGCCGCACCGGGCAACTTTACCAATACGAGCATCGGCGGTTCTATGGCCACGATGTCCGCATCGGAACTTGCAAGCCTGTCTTCCCTACAGGCAACCGCGACGACTTCGAGCAGCAAGCATTTCCTGACTTACAGTTCTTCGACCGCCAATGGGGTTACGCTCGGGTCAGACGAGACCAGCGATATGCAACAGGTTTATTATTGGCAGATTCCATTGCTGTTTGACTATTATGTTGCGCACTCCCGCTTGAAGTTTTCCGCGGGCACGGATTTCTCCATTATCCAGAGGGTCATGGTAGGCAATGCCTATGGGTCGCATTTTATGAGCGTCGGTGCGTACAACAGTTCGGGCAGCATTTACCGTCTCCGCAGTTTTGACCCACGATTGTCCATAGGTGCGCAATACCAGTTCAACAGGTTGTTGATTGGTGCGCGTTTTTCGCGTTCTTTCCAGCCCGCCTTGCAATACAACGGCATTCCTACCAATGGCGGCAACAACCAGTTGTTTAACTTCTCGTTGGGATATAGTTTTACCAAGTAGTCCGAATACCCCGAACCGCGCAGTCGTGGCCTATAGCTTATGTCAATCAAAAGTTGCAAATCCAAGTTAAAAAAATGATACTGTACGCTGTATAAAAATGTGCAACGAAAAAAATGAACCTCCTACCGTCATTCCTGCGTAGGCAGGAACTATTCTCACCGAAGGTAATCTCCAAGCATAGGACATCATACATGATAGAGACGGACGAAACCCTGCCTTTTCCTTATTCCCTTCCGTTGCGAATGTTTCATAGGGCATCCTGAAGGGTCGAACACTTATACGATTTTGATTTATATTTTAGACCAAAAATCCATTTGCGCTGTTCGGGATTTGCAATCCCGAACGCTTATCCGTGCATTTGCAATGCACTGCTATTTGCGGATTGCAAATCCGCCGATACGGCTTCAGGATTACAAATCCTGAAGAGCGGAATAATAAAAATTATTGGTCTATATTGAATTTCATTATCGTATTATTTCAAATCTTCGCATGTTACGGAATAGGTGGTCGGTGAGGACACCGACCACCAGTGGCTCTACTGGCGTGGCGTCTCCCACCCGCCAGCGAAAATTTGAACTATTCTCACCGACCACGAAGTAGCCACCGTAGGTGAACAAAGGTAAATGCGCCCATGGTCGACGAGGACGGATTCCACGTCCGTCTTTACCGATGGTTCGCGACGTTACGGTAGCGCGTCCCGAACGGCAAAACAAGTATCGAACTGCCGCTTTGCTCGTTGCTTCATAGGCAAATCCCTCCCATTGTGTTTGTCATTCGATTGTAAAAAAACAATAAGAATACGGATTGAATATAAAATAATACGGATTGAATATATAGTTGCCGTACCGTAGTTGGACTTTTGCGCTATGAAAAGTTTAACATGTTTTATCCCAAAAAGGTGCAGGGTATGGCTGCTGGCCATCCCTCTCCTATGGCTTGCCTCCTGTAGCAAAGACGCAACGACCTCCGACAGTCTGGAAGACGGCAAGAGCACTGTCATCTATGACCTCGCCGGCGATACCGAAGCGTCCGTGAGTGACAGTGTGGACGGAAAAACGAAAAGAGACTTCTACACCTTCCTGTTCCGGTTCAGTGACAAGAAGCAGCTATGGATATATGATGCCGACGATTCGACGCAATACCTTCAGACCACGGACTGGGACTTAGCGTTTGCGGAGCAGTATAATTCTATCGTATATGTCAACAACGGCAGCTATACCGCCACGCCCGGCTATGGCGGGCCTGGCACCTCGCAGATGGTCATCGTCAACCAGCCCTACGAGCAGGTAACGGAAGCCCCCTCCGACGAGGAATTTGAAGAAAACGCCGTGCATGCCGTCGGCTGGGACAACGGTACGGGCGTGGGCTGGTACACCTATTCGCTCTCGACGCACCTCGCCGTACCCATCGCCAACAGGACTTTCGTCATCAAGACCGTCAGCGGCAAATATGCCAAGCTGCAACTTGTCAATATATACAAAGGCAATCCACCCGCAGTCACCGACCTCAACTGGCCGGCACCCTATCTGACCTTTCGCTACTTCGTACAGGAGGACGGCAGCAGAGACCTGAATACCAACTAGGCAATGACCAGTGAAAAACAAAAACATCCCATTGTCGTAAACCAAACTACAGTTCAGACAACAACCAAAGACCAAAAAGCATGAAAGAAAGAAAAACAAGAAACCTACTCTGGTACTGGGTACTCTTCCTCGCCGTGGGGGTCAACATCTCAGCCTGTAGCAGCAGCAAGGACGTGACATCGCCTACGGATGACAGCAGCGACGACGACACCACTACGACCACCGAGGTGAGCACAGGCGTATATTCCTTCAGCGACTTGGTCGCCGACTCCACTGCAACCTATACCACGAGCACCGCTCCATTGTATTTCAGCCTCGAGACAGGTACCGTCGTAGATGCCAAATACGCGCAGAGCAACAAATGGGACATCTGCTTCAACAGTATCTACAACAGTAATATCTGCGCCAACAACGGCAGCCTGTCCGCCTCTCCCGGTTACGGTAGTACGGGTATAGGGCAGATATACCTGGACATCAACAGCAACATCGATGCCTATTACTACCAGGGTGCGGGGCTGGCACTCAAGTCCGTTCCTACGCGTGACCTTTTCGACTCCGCCTTTGCCGCCACCACCTCTGCGACTACGGCATCGAGCAACTGGGAAAAGACGGGTGTTGTAGGGCTGGACTATTTCGGTGGTTCAACGTCTGGCTGGGCATGGTACGATTTCTACGGCGCGCTGTTCCCCGACAGTGCCTCCTCCTTGGTGGCACATGTGTGCTACGCGCTGCCACGCACCGTTATCGTCAAGACCGCCAAAAAAGGATACTACGCCAAGGTCGTCATCTATAGCTTGTACAAAGGGGCGCCCGAAGTGCCTACAAGAAACAACAAGAGCGTGTTCTTTACCTTAAAATATGCGATACAGAAGGATGGAACGACCAATCTCGACATCAAATAGTGCAGGGATATGCCGTGGAGCCTACACCTACTATGAAGATGCGCACCAAGGTTCAAGAAGCGATTAAAACCCTGTCGTTAAAACCTCACCCCCGACCCCTCTCCTCCAGAGAGGGGTGTAGCGACACCTAAGACTTCGGGTCTCTAGCTGTATCGTCTTCGCCATCCAATCCGCCAGTAAGGTGTAGCGACACCTAAGACTTCGGGTCTCCCCTCTCTGGAGGAGAGGGGTCGGGGGTGAGACCTGACACACGCGACTGGTGAAGCATGATAGAGCCATAGGCTCGACACCTATTGTATTGTTCAAGGCTTAACGGCATCAAAATAAAAAGGCGGAACTTCTGTGATAGAGAAGCACCGCCAACGTGAAAACGCAGGGATTTTCATTGTCATTCATCCAATAACCGTCGCCGATTACCCTGGTGAAGCGCCAAATATAAATGATCTCAAAAAATGATTAGATCAAATGTCCGCATTTTAACATGCGCAGTAGGGTTAGCCGTCATAGGTATGATGGCATCCTGTAGCAAAGAGAACGTAAGTACACCCGAGTCCGAGACCACTCCAGGCTCCAACGTCGGTGACTCCGTGGCACTCGACACAGTCAATGGCACCAAAGGGTATCTCGTCACCCTCTCCGACGGATACGGCGCCCGTAACTTCCACCAGGGAACAGAGGCAAGTACCGAGGACACCAACCAGTGGGCCGACCCGGCATCCACCTATTATTACCTGCTGAGCAGTAATGATGGTGGCGACTCCTCCGACTGGGACTTCAAGTTCAGCGGCACCGCCAATGCCAACTTTACGGTCAACACGACGAAGTACACGCTTTCTTATGTCAATACGTCATTTGACAGCGTTACTCTCAGTACGACGACTACAGCCATCAGTAGTGGCATCGCCGGGTACAACAGTTTCAGCGGTACAGGTAGCAGTACAAGCTCCGGATGGTACATCTACAACATCAGCACCCATATCATGAGCAGCTACCAGTCGCGTACCTACGTGCTGACTCCTGTCGGCAGCGGCTCGACTTGGAAGATCAAGCTCCGCAGCGTGTACTGGAACGAGACACCCAACGCCTCCTACGCGGCGACCAACTATCCGTTCATGAGCTTCGACTATGCCAAGCTTTAGCAACAGACCTGCCCAATAGGAGTACCTACTACCGCGCTTTTTACAACCGTTGGCGGTATTTCGTGCCGCCAACGGTTTTTTCCTTGAGATTATTATATCATTCACTGTGTGGCACCGGGCAGTATGCCTGACCGCACACCACAAAAACGACAACAACAAATGAAACCATTATGCAATAGATATGCCCTACGGTATGTCTCCCGCACCCTTACGGCAACTACTGGCAATGGTGGGTACATGGCTGGCATCCTGCACCACGTCGGCATTCGGCACGGCTGGGATTGTCAGCAGCAGAGGCTATCTCCGTGCTGCCAGTAGGTCTTTTTTAATTTTTTCCCGATTTCGTAAATGTCGAATCTATGGTAACAAATACCTTTGCCTACGGAACAACCTATGTTACCTCAAGGCAGGTTTGAACATAACAGAAGATTTGTTATCCATAAAACAGAGACATTATGGTCATCAAAACGAAAATAGACACCATCGACAACTGGCTTTTTGAAGTGGACGTGCCAGATACCTATACTCCCGGATACCGATTTCTGGAAAAGGAAGCGGACATAAAAAATAAAAACGTCAACATAGAAACCCGCTACCTGACCACTGGTGGACTATTTGTCATGTACTCCACGATGAAACTGTCCCAACCCCTCAACATAGAAACCGTTGTCGAGGGAGAGACAATCACCAGCCAGTTCGTATTTTACAGAAAGATGGATACAGGGTTACATACGGAAGCTGCCAACGCAGGCCATCCAGCCAATATCCTGTATGGCCGCAGCCGCCATAACCTACACTATATCCCTTCCACGCACAAAAGTTACCTGCTGAAGGAAAACATAGAATATACTTATTTTCTGGTGGTGGTCAGCAAGGATTATTATTTCAACCTGGTGGACAGGCAGTCGGTACTTCATGAGGACTTTGCCGGAAGGATAGCATCGGGCATATATACCAGTTTGACGGACGAGGACTTATACGTCACTTATGAAATGCGCCGTGTCATAGAGAACATGATCAACTGTGATTACAAAAACGAGATGAAGCGTATCCATACCGAGGCACATATCATCGAATTGCTGATGTACCAACTGGAACAGTTAAAAAGCAACGACGAACAGGCTATCTGCGTCACGGTCAACAGCAACGAACTGGAGAAGCTGGAAATTGCCCGGAAAATACTGGAACAGCGCTTTGCCGATCCCCCGACACAAAAGGAACTGTCAAGGGTGGCATGCCTCAACGAGTTCAAGTTACGTCGCGGGTTCAAGGAATATTACGGCACGACCATCTATGATTACGTGACTAGGCTACGCATGGAACATGCCCGCAAACTATTGACGTGCGGCAACTGCGCAAGCGTGTGCGAAGTGGCTTTGCAGGTTGGATTTTCACACCAAAACAATTTCAGCGCGGCATTCAAAAAATATTTTGGCGTGTCACCCAAAGACCTTGCAGTAGCATAACATCAAGTCAAAAGTAGAGAGCCAAAACAAAAAAGCCCAGAGCTTAGACTTTGGGAATTAACGTAGCCCGGTGTGGCCTATGGCTAATGGCTGAACAGAGCCGCTTCTGTTGACGGGGTACTGGCGAAATTGACAAGAGGACTTTCAGGAAACTGTTCCGCATAGCCGAGGTTGTTCGCAACATACTGGTTTACAATCTATTAAATTACCAATCTCGTCAAGATTTCGGAAACATTCGTCAAAAAAGTACTGCCAAACCTTAAAACACAGATAATTGCGCTGTTCGGGATTTGCAATGCACTGCTGTTTGCGGATTGCAAATCCGCCGATACGGCTTCTGGATTACAAATCCTGAAGAGCGGAGGAGAAGAAAATAAATAACTCAAACAGCTTATAATTCTTTTCCTAAACACTCCCATTTCCAAAAACAAAATACTGCTGTTACCTTTGCAGGATGAATTTAGCACATTCGCCCTATCTGATGTATTCGGACGGCAACGGAAATATTTTTGAGGACAAGACGCTGTACACGGCTGGCCGCGAGGGTTGGGACGCGTTTGAGATTCCCCTCGACGACTGGATTGAGTTGCCGGACGGTGGTAACCTGTACGAACTTCCGGGTCGCCGTGGCATCGGCATCGACGTACACACGGGCGAGATCCGCCTGTGTATGGAAGGCTGGGCGGTCGCAGCATTTATTCCGCCGGCACACACAGGACTTTTCCTGGCAGCTTATGAAACTAACGAAGATGCACCGACATTGCCTTTGTTTTGCTACACGGCCGCGGGTTGGCATAATGACAAATATTACGTCCCTGCCGTGCGTATCGAACAGGACATCCGCCAGGAATGCGCTGGTTATGACACGACAAAAGTCCAATCCGGCTCTGCCTACCTCAAAGAAAAATATCCGCACAACAGACTGATACAGCACTTGATGCACAACTGTGCCGACACTTATGAATGTCCGGCAGCACGCAATTTTGCCTTGGGTCGCTGGGAATGTCCCATTCCCTCCTCTCCTGCCTGCAATGCCAACTGCATCGGCTGCATCTCTTTCCAGCCGGAGGAAGAAACCATCGTCAGTACGCAGGATCGCCTGACATTCAAACCTACGGCGGACGAAATCATCGAGTTTACCGTTCCACATTTGGAAAATGCGCCGTTTCCCGTCGTGAGTTTCGGGCAAGGCTGCGAGGGCGAACCCTTGCTGATGTGGGAAACCATCCGCGCATCCATCATCGAAATGCGCCTACGGACCGACAAAGGCAGCATCAACATCAATACCAACGGCTCCAAACCGGACGCTGTACGCAAACTCTGCGAAGCAGGTCTCGACAGCATCCGCGTGAGCCTTAACTCTGCGCAAAAACATATCTACACCGCCTATTACCGTCCCAACAACTACCAGTTCGAGGACATCGTGGAAAGCTTAAAAGTCGTGCGCAGTTTCGACAAATGGGCGAGCATCAACTATTTTGTATTTCCGGGAATGACGGATACCGACGCAGAATATGAAGCACTGCGCACGCTCATACGCGAAACGGACTTGAACATGATACAATGGCGCAACTTCAACATCGACCCCGACTGGTATCTCGGCCAGATAGGCATGACGGAAACCGGTGAATTTGGGGGTGTCAAGCAGGTTTTGGAGGCGATACAGGAAGAATTTCCGAATTTGAAATATGGCTATTACAACCCTCCGATGGAGCGCATACTGGGCGATTACGACAAGGATTTTGCGCATTATTAATCATGCCAGGGGGTACATTTTTTACTTTTGTCTTTTTACTTAATACCGAGGTGTATAGATGCCCATACACCGGAACGATGATATTGTTGAGGTCAAAATCCTGCGCCTGCCCGAATGCGTTTTCACGGAACCTGCCCAGGATTCCTCGTCTTACGCTGTTGGGGAATGTCCCGAAGCACCTCCCGAACGACATATTATTCAACCCTTGATTAGCATTGCAACGATTAACCATTTATTTCGGTCAGTGAAGACTCAGACGGATAGCAGTTATCATCTATTTAAAAAATATTCCGCAAATTCCTTGAGTTCGTCCTGTTCTGTTTGGACGTATTTACAAAATATCTTGTCGTCAACTTTTTCTTTTATTGCCGAGATGCCCACGTCTATCAGCCGTAGACCTTGTGTGGTAAGTAATATATTGTCATAGGCTTCCCCGCCTATATTGGATGGGCGTTTGATGTCTCGGTGCACAAAACCAGCCTTGTGTAATTGGACGATTTCGTCCGTAAAAACATCTAACCACAACTGTCTTTTTTCAACCTCATAAGCACGAAAATCAATCGGGTAAATACGTTCCATGACCAACATCTCGGCTTGCAGTTCATCGTTGTATTCCATTCGTTTAAATGTTACGACGAGGCTATTGATACTATTGGCATAGCGCATTTTCTCCGCTTCGGAACCCATGTCCGAACGCGAATCGCCAACAAACAATTTGCCTACTTCTGCTTCGTTCAAGACAATCACTTTATTGTTAGCTCCCGATGACAATAGACGTGGATATTTCATGCTGCCGTAAAGTTAAAAGAAATATTGGCTATCCACCTTTTTAAGCAGCTCCGAATAAAGATGTTCATACACTGGAACGATATTGTTGAGGTCAAAATCCTGCGCCTGCCTGAATGCGTTTTCACGGAACTTGTCCAAGGTATCTTCATCCTTCAATATGTCGTAGGCATGTTGCACCGCCATGTCCACGTCGCCAATATCAAACATATAACCCGTCTTTCCAGGAATATTGATTTCCGGAAGACCACCAGCATTGGTACTTAGGACAGGTACGTGCGCAGCCATCGCCTCCAGTGCCGCCAAGCCAAAACTTTCGTATTGGGAAGGCAAGACAAACAAGTCGGAAATGGCCATGATTTCCTCAATCTGTTCCTGCTTGCCAAGGAAGCGGATGGCATCGCAGACACCGAGTTGCCTTGCCAGGTCTTCACAGCCTTGCCGTTCCGGACCGTCACCGACCATCAGCAGCTTGACAGGGAGGCGTTCCTTCAACTTTGCAAAAATCTTGATGATATCGTCCACGCGCTTGACTGGCCGGAAATTGGACGCGTGTACCAATATCCTTTCCCCATTGGGTGCGATGACTTTGCGGAAAGCCTCGACCGGACGCTTGTTGAAACGCTGTATGTCCACAAAATTGTAGATGACTTCAATGTCCTTTTCGACGGGGAAAAACTTTAACGTTTCCGTTTTCAGGTTGTTGGAAACTGCCGTAACCGCATCGCTTTCATTGAGCGAAAACGTAACGACAGGTTCGTATGTTTTGTCCTTGCCCACGAGTGTGATATCCGTTCCGTGCAGCGTTGTTATGAACGGGACGTATGTGTCCAGTGTTTTTTGGGCAATCTGTTGCGCCATGTATGCGGCGGACGCGTGCGGAATGGCGTAATGCACATGCATCAAGTCCAGCTGATGGTTTTTGATAACGTCTACCAACGTGCTGGCCAACGCTAGTTCGTATGGCGGAAAATCAAAAAGCGGATAATCCGGCACCGGTACTTCGTGGTAAAATATATTGGCACTAAACAGATTTAGCCTTACGGGCTGGCGGTACGTGATGAAATGTATCTCATGGCCTTTCATCGCCAATGCCTTTCCCAACTCGGTCGCCAACACACCGCTACCACCAAATGTCGGGTAACAAACAATACCTATACGCATAATAAAAAGTAAAAAGGTAAAAGTAAAAATACTTAACGCTGAATCGATATCGTTTACTGAAACTGTTGGTGACAACACCCGCGATCATCTTAACGTTCAAATAAACAATAAACACCACAACAAGCATCAAGCCTGTTTTACAAATTGGGTAACAGCCTTTTCCGCCTCGATACAGGCTTTGTCCAGGTCATCGTTGAGGATGACAAGGTCAAAGGAATCCTTCAGGGAGATTTCGTAGGCCGCCTTGTTCATGCGGGTACGAATTTTTTCCTCCGTTTCGGTACCACGTTTCCGCAAGCGTTCCTCCAGGACTTCAATCGACGGCGGTTCTATGAAGATGGACAAAGTGTTGGTGGGAAATTCCTGTTCGATATGGATAGCTCCCTTGACGTCGATGTCCAGCAAAGGTGTTTTACCTTCGGACCATATTCTCTGGATTTCGGAACGGAGCGTACCGTAATAGTTGTCTTTATAGACCATTTCCCATTCGAGAAATTCGTTGTTTTTTACTTTTTCGCGAAAATCCTCGGGCGTGATGAAATAGTAATGGACACCTTCTATCTCGCCTTTCCTGCGCTCCCTCGTCGCGGCAGAGACCGAGAATGCCAGCCATTCGTTATTTTCCAACAGATAGTACGCGATGGACGACTTGCCGGCGCCGGACGGAGCTGTCAATAAAATGATTTTACCTGTTACCATGATTTTAATTGAGAATCAAGATTTGAGAATTGAGATTTGAGAGCGCTACGCTGAATGCTCCATATAATTCTGAATGCTTTTTGTTTTTGCCTTTTTACTTTGTCTTAGCCACCTATTTTACCCATTTCACTTTTTCTTCCAAAGGAATGTTCCTCGAACCTTCCCGCGGGGAATCGGCATAACCGAGATAGATTTGTCCAATGACCTGGTCTTCCTCTCTCAGTTGCAGATATTGTTTCAATATCGGCGAAAGCGTAATGCCTCCCGTACTCCAAAGAGCCGCGATACCAGCCGCGGAAGCACCCAACAGCAGGTTCTGGACAGCCGCCGCCGTCGCGCATACCTCTTCCAAAACCGGGATATTGGGATTGCTGCCGCGCCGCATGTACGCAAGGATATTGTGGGAAACCTTGTCACAGTTGGTGCGGATTTTATCGTAAGTGAGTTCCTTGAATTTATCTTTCGGCGTGTGCTGTTTATATAGTTCGGCCTGCGTCTCCGCAAACGTCCGCACCGCGTCACCGGAATACACGACAAAACGCCAAGGTTCAGTCAATGCATGCGTCGGTGCCCAATCGGCTAATTCCAAGAGCTGTCGTATGGTACCGTCTGGAATCCTCACGCCTGTCATCACCATTGGCTTGGTTGTTCTCCGTTCACGGATACAAGCCGCTATCGTACTAAAATTGTTCATGGCGGCAAAGATAGTGAATAGCCCACGGTTTTAACCGTGTGGCGAACAGTCACCCGTAGTCAGCGGTCAGTTCAAGGCCGAAAGACAGGCATCTGCCGGAAGCTAAAACCTTATGTTATGCAAGGTATTCCGGACTTTCAACTTTCAGCATTTCCGACTCAGTCTTTCCTTCTAAGTTCTAAATTCGGTATTGTTAATCTGAGATAATTCTTAATAATTTTCATCATTTTATCATCAATATATTTGAATCGTCTAAATAGTTGAAAACTATCCTAAATTAACAATACCCTAAATTCCTAAGTTCTACTTTTGCATTACCATGGTCAAACTTATCGCGAGCGTCGGCGGCATCGGATACATCAAAGGCGGCGGCACGATTGCCGCGGCAGTCTGGTGCATCGTTTGGTATTGCCTGCAAGTCAATAATCCCAATGTCAGTTTTCAAATCACTACATTGCTGCTCATCACTATACTTGGTATCTGGGTCGCCAATATCGTGGAAAATGACTGGGGCAAGGACAGCAGCAAGGTCGTCATCGACGAGGTGGCGGGCGTCGCGCTCACGTTGGTCAACAGCCCTGTAAGATGGTACTACGTATTGATTGGATTTACCCTATTCCGCTTTTTTGACATCGCAAAGCCGTTGGGCATACGCAAAATGGAGCGCTTGCCCAAAGGTTGGGGTGTGATGATGGACGATTTGCTGGCTGGCGTTTACGGACTGATAATCCTCCAACTCGTCGTCGCTCTAAAGTTTTTGGATTAAACAATTGTTTAATCCAAAAACTTTGACGTATTTTGCTCTTTCGTCGAACCGTGGATAGAACATTCTGGATGAAAATACCCTCCCAAAAAAATATCGTCCAATTTCTGAAGGCGCAAGCGTCTTCTTTAATTGCGTCAGCCATAGACTTTACCGTTTTTGTCATCTGCGGTAGGGTATTGGGACTCTATGTGGTGGTGGCCAATATGCTCGGCAACGTCAGCGGGGGTGTTATCAATTTTCTAATTAACAGAAATTATGTTTTTTCGGGCGCAGATAAGGAAACAGCCTCCAAACAAGGCATGAAATATGCTTTTGTATGGATTGGTAGTTTATTGTTGAACGCGGGAGGCATCTATCTATTGGTCGAGGTACTACGGTGGGAAAAAATCCTGGGCAAAGTCACCGTAAGCCTTTTGGTCGGATTCTTTTACAATTATTTACTTCAGAAAAACGTTGTGTTCAAGACGGAGAGGCAGGAAAAATCAGTATGAAACATCAACATCGCAATTTATTCATCTCAAGGCCTGAAATAGTGAACTTCTTCCCGCAAAGCCCCCTTCGAGAGACGATACGGGAACGAATATACCAGCGTTTTAACCTATACATCGGCCTCACCATAGCGGCATTTTCCTTGTTGTGCAGCAACAGGAGCGCCGCACAAGAATCCAATATCGTCATCTACGGCAATATCGTGGATTCCAGTTCCAGCACGCCACTGGCCGACGCCACCATCTACTTTGACAAAGGACGCGGTGTCCGCAGCGACTCCTCAGGCTTCTTCCGGCTGCGCATCCCCAAGTCAGAGGTCAAGCGCAAACTGACGGTCGACTTGGTGGGGTACAAATCCAGGACAATAGAGATTAACCCCAATGCGGACAGTATCGACATCGGACTGTTTAGCCTTTTGGAAGGCAACTCCAACCTGCAAGGTGTCACCGTGATAGACAAGAAAAAGAAATACCGCAACAAAAACAACCCGGCAGTAGAGCTCATCCGCAAGGTCATCGAACACAAGGAAGAAAACCAGATGAGCAGCTATGAATACGCCCAGTACGACAAGTACGAAAAAATGGTCGCCTCCATCAGCAACCTTTCTGAGAAAATTCCCCAGAAGAAATTTTTGCAGAAATACAAATTTCTCCTTGACAACATAGACACGACCAAGTTTCCCGGAAAAGGTCTCGTACCCCTGTACTTGGAGGAACTCTATTCCAACAATTACTACCAGAAACACCCCGAAAAAGAACGCTCTGTCATACTAGGACAGAACAAGGTGGATTTTGGTGAGTATGTGGACACCAAAGGCGTCACCGCCTACCTCAAACGTCTATACCAAAACGTAAACATCTATGACAACAACATCATGCTGTTTACCAACCAGTTCCTAAGCCCCATTGCCGGGGCTGCACCCACTTTTTACATGTATTATATCCGCGACACGGTTGAAGTTGACGGTATCAAAGTAGTCAAGCTCTATTTTACGCCACGCAACCCGCAGGACCTGCTGTTCAGAGGCACGCTGTACGTCACACTCGATGGACACTATGCGGTACAGAAAGTATCCATGTTTGCACCACAGGCCATGAATATCAACTGGCTGCGTGAACTGAAAATCAACCTCGATTTCGAGAAACAATCCGACAACAGGTATATGCTGTCCAAAAGCGACCTCATCGGAGACTTCAGTGTCACGAAAAAAGGAACAGGTATCTTCGGGGAACGTTTCGTCACTTATGCCAACTTCAAAACCGGAACACCGATACCAGACAGCATACTCAAACGCGAACCCGTCTCTTATGCCAACAATTCAGAGCATCAGCCCGATACCTTCTGGACCGGACACCGCACCGATACGCTGACAAGGGCCGAATCCAAGACGTACCAAAATATCGACTCCCTCGTCAATATGCCTTCTTTCAAGAGAACAATGGACTGGATTACTTTGTTCGTAGGAGGCTACAAGCAAGCATTCCACAACAAATTTGAAATCGGACCTGCCAGTACGTTCTACAGCTTCAACCCAGTGGAAGGTTTCCGGCTGCGCTTTGGTGGCAGGACGACGCAGAACCTGAGCAAGCGACTCTATTTTGAAACCTACGGCGCCTATGGCTTTAAGGACCGCAAACCCAAATACTTTGGAAGTTTCACGTATTCATTCACCGAAAATTCCATCTACAAATTCCCGCAGAACTATATCCGCGCGAGCTTCCAGCGCGAAACCAAAATCCCTGGACAGGAATTGCAGTTTGTACAGGAAGACAACCTTTTGCTCTCCTTCAAGCGCGGCAACAACGACAAATGGCTGTACAACTCTTTGGCAAGGATAGATTATGTTAAAGAATTTGAAAACCATTTCTCTATTGCGGGTAATTTCAAATACTGGCGGCAGACACCGGCAGGTACAATCGCCTATGTCATGCCCAATGGCACGGCAGGCGGCGACACTCTGTACGGTATCAAGACAAGCGAAATCGGTGTCACGCTGCGTTACGCACCACACGAAGACTTTTACCAAGGCAAACTTTACCGCGCACCGCTCATCAACCAGTACCCCGTCTTCCAGTTTTCGTACATTGGCGGCATCAAGGGGCTGTTTGGCGGCGAATACAGCTACAACCATTTCAACCTCAATATCTTCAAGCGCGTTTATCTGTCGCAGTTGGGCTATTCGGACGTGACCTTTGACGCTGGGTACACTTCCGGCAAACTACCGTTCCCATTACTGTATGTCCATCACGCCAACCAGACATACGCCTACCAGGCGTCATCGTACAACTTGATGAACTTCCTGGAATTTGTCAGCGACCATTATGTCAGCCTAAGCGTAGACCATAGTTTCCACGGGTTCATTTTCAACAAAATACCCTTGTTCAAAAAACTGAACTGGCGTGAAGTCGTGGAGGGAAAAATCATTTACGGCGGCGTAAGGGCGGAAAACGACCCATACAAAAACCCTGAACAGATGCGTTTCCCAACGACAAACGGCATGACCAGCACCTTTACCCTGGACGGCAAACCTTATGCAGAAGGCGGATTCGGGATTGCCAACATATTTAAGATTTTGCGCGTGGACTATATACAACGTTTCACTTATCTGGACCATCCGGGTATCCCAAAATATGGAATCCGCTTTTTTATGAAGTTAGATTTTTAACTTTGTGAATGCTTAAAGGCACTGTACCCTTGATACAGTAATGTAGAATATGCGATTAAGAGACAAGTTACAATCGGGCATTTACAAGGTGATAGAGCCATTTGTACGTTTTTTGATAAAAATTGGTTTTACACCCAATAGGGTTACGTTGACGGGCTTTATCCTCAATATCGGTGTTGCCGTCATCTTCATCATCGGTGCGGAAAAAGGCAACCGTGGCGATTTCCGGTTTGTCGGTTGGGCTGGTGCGTTGACACTTTTCGCAGGGCTGTTTGACATGTTGGACGGACAGGTGGCGCGTATCGGCAAGATGAGCTCGACTTACGGTGCATTGTTTGATTCCGTGCTGGATCGTTACAGCGAGTGCATCATGTTCTTGGGTATCTGCTATTATCTGGTCGGACACCATTATTTCCTGAGCTCGATATTTGCATTCGTAGCGATGATCGGCTCGATGATGGTCAGCTACACAAGAGCGCGGAGCGAAGGATTGGGCATCCAAAACAAAGGCGGTTTCATGCAGCGTCCCGAACGTGTCGTTCTGTTGGGACTGGCAGGCATCGCGTGTGGCGTGTCTTCGCATTTCATCGGCGACTACAAACTGTATGTGCCAATATTTCGCTACCATATATTTGAAACGATGTCCATCTTTACGATTCCTATTACCATCATGGCGGTGCTGACCAATATCACGGCGATCGGACGCTTGATGGCAGCCAAACCCTTATTAGAAGCGAAAGACAGGGAAAAAGCCGCACTACAAAACGTCACGACGGTAAAATCCGTCAGCACCAAAACAATCACAGTTTGGGCAATGATATTTTCCTTGGGAATGGGAACAGTGTACAATCTGCAGGCGCAGAGCAATACGATAGAAGGAAAAAGCTATCCAGTGCCGCCGACCAACGCGTCTTCCCTATTGTACCTGCAAAGGTCGAGCAACACCAATACCGTCATCTGCGAACTCAACGGTGACAACGCCAAAGTCGATGAGGCGCATCCGGTCAATACTTTATGGCTGCGCTACGACGACGACCCCAAAGGCCCGCGCAAGGACTTGAATTTTATTCAACGTACCTTTGCCTACGGGATGAAGTCCAAATCATTGGGCAACGGTCAATACCAATTGCATTTCGTCTGTTACAAAAAATATGAAATGCGCCTGATGAAAATCAACGGACATTACCATATCGTAGGGCACATCAACGGAAAGGAATACATATTGGACCGAATGTATATCAGTATCAACGGTGGCTCTTTCTGGAACCCGCACGTGGAATATGTCGAAATCGTCGGACACGACATGAGTACCAACCAAGTCGTTTCGGAAAAGTTGAAAGACGTGAAAAAGGAAGCGTAGAATAGTTAATGGAGGCTAGGGGTCGTTAGCGTTATTGTATAGAAAACGAGGACGGGATTGCTTCGCTGCGGTCGCAATGACGTTGATTCTTTGAGGCTTTCCAGAACAACAAGAGTCGTTGCGAGCGCAGCGAAGCAATCCCGGATTTACAATTCCGTTATTGAGTATAAATGAAAAGTATAATATAAAGGAATTACCAAATTATCAAATCTTGAGATTATCAAATTAAAATTATAGGATGCCAAAAAATTATATTTCAAACTCAACGGATACGCCAAGGATGTTCAAGTCCGATTTGTTGGAACCCTTGTCGAAGGTGCATTTTTCGGTACCGCTCTATATCTTCCTCCCGACGGCGGTGTATTGTGTCTACCGAGACTTTGCGGTAGAGCACGCCGGTGTGTTGACTTTCATATCATACTTTATATTGGGCGTCTTTGTATGGACGTTGACGGAATATGTGATGCACCGATTTGTGTTCCACCATACGCCACATGGCAAGATACAGGAAAGGATACATTTTGTTTTCCACGGCGTACACCACGACTATCCGCGTGACAGCAAACGCTTAGTCATGCCACCGTCGGTAAGTATTCCGTTGGCACTGCTGTTCTACTTTTTGTTTAAGTTGATATTGCCGTCGCAGGGATTGTTTGCGTTCTGGCCGGGATTTATCTTGGGTTATCTGTGCTACGACATGATGCACTATGCCATGCACCACTATACATTTAAACAAAAATTTTTGAAACGCATACAGCAGCACCACATGATACACCACTACCAAGACCCGACAAGGGATTTTGGTGTGACGTCCGACCTTTGGGACAAGGTGTTCCATTCGCAGTCGGTTATGAAAAACAAACTGACAAAGGCTAAAGCGCAGTAGTGAACCATAAGGTTCAACACCTAATGCTTAACGCAACGGAAAATAAAAGGCTAATAGCCACAACAGCTATTGGCTAATAGCTTATCATTAAACACGGGAAAAGATTGAAGGGAAAACATATTTTACTGGCCAGTGCCATTTCGGTTGGGTACTTAGTATTGGCAAGCCTATTGATTGGTTTTAAGACGGAGCAATTAGTACTGGTGCTGCTATTTAACATCTGCTACTATCTAAGCAAGCCAACCCGCCATCTGATATTGGCACTGTCGGTTTTCATGGTTTTCTGGATCATCTTTGACCTTATGAAAGCCTTTCCCAACTACCGCTACAACCCTGTCCATATCCAGAGTCTATACGAAGCCGATAAACATTATTTTGGCATCAACCATGGTGACACCAAGCTGACAGTCAACGAGTGGTTAAGGTTGCATCAACATAAAATACTGGACGTATTGTCTGGTTTTTTTTACCTGATGTGGATTCCGGGACCGATATTCTTCGGGCTTTACCTGTTTTACACCAAGCGGAGAAAACAGTGTTTCGATTTCACCCTGACGTTCCTGTTGGTCAATTTTATCGGCTTTGTTATTTATTATGTGTATCCCGCGGCACCGCCTTGGTACGTTGCGCTGCACGGTTTCCAGTTTGACCCGCATACGCCTGGCAATACGGCGGGACTGGGAAGGTTCGACGCTTTTTTCGGCATCCATCTTTTTGAAGGTATGTACGCCAAAAGCTCCAACGTATTTGCCGCGATGCCGTCGCTGCATGCCGCCTATCCCACCATCACGTTTATCTACGCGGTGAAAAATAAGCTGAAGTATGCGTCTATATTGTTTTTCGCTTTGATGATAGGGATATGGTTTACCGCACTGTACACGAACCACCATTATGTGCTGGACATCGTCATGGGATTGTTCTGTACATTTTCGGGTTATCTTCTTTATCAATGGCTGTACAAAAAATCCAAGGGATTCAGGGGTTTTGTGGACTATGCGGTGGCGGAAGTCATGAAATAGGAATTATTTCAGGCTATAAAAATTTTGTATATTTATGGTCTAATAAAATGAAAAAACAATGGGATTGGTATATGCAGATATTGAGTTGGTCAACTCTGTTGACCGTGCATTGGTAAAACGTCATGTAATCGGAGAAGAGGAAATCCGACACATAAAATTGAACATACTGGTAGATTCTGGAGCCTATATGATGGCAATCAATGAAAGCATCCAATCACAATTAGAACTATCTTTCATCGAAAAAAGAAAGGTCCAGTTGGCAAGTGGCCAAGTTGTTTCTTATGATGTTGTCGGTCCTGTGGACGTATATTTTGCCAACCGCATGGCAACCTGCAACGCCTTTGTGCTGCCGGGAGACAGCGAACCGCTACTCGGCGCAATCCCGATGGAAGAAATGGACGTGCTTATACATCCTGCCAGACAAGAACTGATCGTCAATCCAGCGCATCCCAATTATGCGGTGCTAAAGATGAAGTGATTTTTCTATCAACGATGAAAAATATTTTTGTAATAAACGGAAGTGCGAGTGAAAACGCATCGAATCAAAAATTGATTGCCTGCTTTGCGGACTTGACAAAAGATTTTTATCGTTTGACGGTTTTCAACGGTTTGAAAACACTTCCTCATTTTGACCCCGAACTTTCTGTAAGCAACACGCCAAAAGGCATTGTAGACTTTAGACACAATATTGCAACCGCTGACGGTATTTTAATTTGTACACCCGAATATGTTTTCAGTATTCCAAGTGGACTTAAAAACGCCATCGAATGGTGTATCTCAACCACCGTATTTTCCGACAAGCCAACAGGTCTTATCACTGCCTCGGCAAATGGAGCAAAAGGACACGAAGAATTGCAATTGATAATGAAAACCGCAATGGCGAAATTCACGCCAGACGCAACACTGTTAATCAAAGGAATCAAAGGAAAAATAAACGAGCAAGGACGCATCGTTGACAACAAAACCAAAGATGACCTAATGAAATTCATTGACGCATTTGCTTTCCTGATTTAACGCAACGTTGTGTGGAGTCATGGCATAGTAGCAAAAACAATATCACTAAATAAATGCTACCATACTAATCATCCATCCCCTTCAACCAAAACTGGCTGACCTCTGCCTTATGGTGTTTTTGCTGCATAATCTTTTCCATTTGTGCGACGATGTCGGGATGTGCGTCTGCCACGTCGTGCTGTTCCGTCAGGTCGTTGTCGAGGTCAAAGAGTTTGATTTTGGTATTGCCCTTGTTGATATTCAGACGGATGCCTTTCCACATGCCCATGCGCACCGCCTGTTGGCCGTTGTAGTCCGCCAATTCCCAATAAAGATAGGGTCGTTGCACTTGCCGCTGTGTATTGCCCAACAAAGTCGGCAGATAGCTGATGCCGTCCACATCGTCCGGTTGCCGCACTTGCAGCAAATCACAGATAGTTGGAACTAAATCC
The DNA here is from genome assembly GCA_047606825.1 of Chitinophagaceae bacterium. GTDB lineage: Bacteria > Bacteroidota > Bacteroidia > Chitinophagales > Chitinophagaceae > Rhizosphaericola. The sequence goes on along the minus strand of JASGDY010000104.1, from coordinate 3,917 downwards.
CAGAAAGAACTTACCAATTCGGAACGCTGTCCGGCCTTGATTCTTCCTTTCCAATAAGCAATGAACGGCTCGCGCACGCCAGCTTCGTAAAGAAAACCTTTGCCGCGTCCATAACTGGAAGGGAATAGACCACCACTGTTGAAAAAAGCACAATCCGCACCGCCTTCGTTGGAGGGACCATTGTCCCCGGCGAGCAGGATGATGGTATTATCGTAGATTCCTTGTGCTTTCAACGCGTCAACGAGTTGTCCGACCTGTTCGTCGAGCAAACCGACCATTGCGGCGCGCGTCGCGCGAGGATATTGACAAGGGACGTAATTGCCTCCCAGATAAGGCTTTTCATCACCAAACTTTTTATGGTAATAGTCCACCCATCTTGCAGGCGCCTGCATGGACGCGTGCGGCAACGGTGTGGGGAAATACAGGAAAAAAGGATGGTCTTTGTTGTCCTTGATATATTTCAATGCCGCGCGTATCATCAGGTCGGGGGCATAGTCGTTTTGCCCTTTTACCATATAGCTTTTTGCATCGGAAGGGTCGAGGCTGTCCGCCAGTTTATAGTTGGGATCGACGATGTGGTTGTCCAAAAAGACACGCTGCTCGTTTTCCCAAAGATGTCCCGGATAATATTGGTGGTCCTGCCGTTGGCATATAGAGCCAAAGAAATAGTCAAAACCCTGTTTGTTTGGCACGCCCGTCGTCATGGGTGAACCAAGTCCCCATTTGCCGACGATTGCCGTGTGATAACCAGCTTTCCGCAAAATCTTGGCAATCGTGACGGTGGAGTCCGGAATCGGCAATTGCCCTTCCAATGCGGGATTGGCTTCCATCTCCTTGAAATCCCAGACATTGCCACGCGCTCCCCATTCATGGTTGCCACGTATATAGGCATTGCCACCATCTTTTCCTGTCATTAAGGCATAACGCGAAGGTGCGCACAACGGTTCGGAATAATGTTGCGTAAACAGCATTCCCTCCTTTGCCAATGCATCGATATGCGGCGTTTCGATTTTGGTCTGGCCATAACAACCTAAATCACCATAACCCAAATCGTCCGCCAGGATATAGATGATATTGGGTTTGGAAACCTTGTTTTGGGCTGTGGCTGTCACGGAAGCAAAGCCGAGTAGGCTTGTCGCCAATAAGATTTTTCTGCAAAAAGATGTTGGGAGAAACATGTTGCTAATATAAACAAAGTATTAAACGAAAAGATGATTCAAACGTAAACCATCTTTCACGCACACAAGCACCGTTATGCTGATGCTTACGCAAGTGCTGCCCAAACCTCACACCTCTCCTACCTCAAAATCAATACTTAAACGGTGTCGTCTTCAAATAAATCTTATAGTCCTTAGTCATGCCTTTGCCATCGGCACTTGCACCGGGCAGATAGGAAAATCCAGTGATTTCCTTTTCCTCTTCCAGGTCGATGACAATCTGGTGCGGATGTTTGGGTTTGGCACCGGAATAGTCGGTATGCCAAACCGTCGATTCCTGTTGGTCAAAGACGTTGGATGCAATATCGTTGGCATCGTTGGTCTCTTCGCTGTCGGCGTAGAGGACTTTCCAGTGTTGACGGGAAACGGGTTTGCCGTCCGCGCCGAGCAGTTCCAGTTCGGCTATGGACGTGAAGCCATCGCCGGCAAAGGAATTGAGTGCTTCCAGGCAGAAATAGCGTGTCTTGACCGTTTTGCCAAAACTGACCTGTTGCCATCCGGCACCCGGTTTGAAACTGCCAGCAAGTACAGGCGTTTCCTTGCTGAGGTCGAGGTTTTCGCCTGCCTTGCGGTAAGAAAACGCCGCGCCTTTCAGGGAAAGGGCGTCCAATATCGGATGGCGCAGCCCTTCGGTTTTGTTTTCGGAAGGCGATGCCATATCCAGTATGACAAGTTCGTTTTTACCTTTTTTCAGCCAGCAACCGGGCACGTACAATGCCTGCTGTGGCCCGATTTCCCAATACCTGCCGATGGCATGCCCGTTGACCCACGCCATGCCCTTGCTCCAATGCGCCATGTCCAAAAACGTATCGCCGACGCTGTCCAGTTGAAAATCAGCGCGATAATATGCTGGATGCTTGGCGATATTGGCATTTTTAGTGTATTTGAGTTTATGGGAAAAAGCATAATCGACGGGGATATTATAGACCGTCCAGTCTTTCAAGTTCTGGAAGCCAAGTGTTACTTTTTCGGTAATACCTTTCCAGTCGTAGATGCCTTTTCCAAAATTCATCCTGCCCATGGCCTCGACCAATATGTCCAGCACGGCACCCTCCTTTACTGGCGGAATATTGACAATCGATTCGCCTTTCAGACGGTTGAGCGTGCCGATTTTTTTGCCGTCCACAAATACCTGCGCCCAGTCGTGCGCTTCGGTGACGGTCAGTTGCTGCTCGACCGTGGACGCTTTCAGCTTGGTACGGTAAAGGATGCTTCCCCAGCCCTGGTCAAAAAATTCCATCGACTGGACATCCTTGCTGTACCTGGGTTTGGGAAGGTTTTGGAACAGGTCGGCGACTTCCGTCAGTTCCAATTTTGGAATGGCGACGGTGGGTATGGAGTCCGGGACGGCACCGAGGCTTTCGCCCGTCGGCAGATATTTTTCAAGCAACTGCCGCACCGCAAAGAATTTGGGTGTTGGCCTGCCGTATTCGTTAATCGGCGCGTCGTAATCGTAAGACGTCGTGGTAGGCGAAAAATTGGGGAAATTGGCACCACCCCAATGTCCAAAACTCGTACCGCCATGCGTCATGTACAGGCTAAAGGAAATATGCCTGTCGAGCATGTCTTTCAAGCCCGAAGTGAGGGACTCCGACGTGCGTGTCTCGTGCTTGGCACCCCAGTGGTCAAACCAACCAGACCAATATTCGCTGCACATCAGCGGGCTGTTGGGACGCAGCTCTTTCAACTTGCGGAACTGGTCGTCGATATTGGAACCCGAACCAAAATTCATCGTCCACAAAAGTCCGTCCAGCCCATTGTTCTGGAAATTGGAATTCCAGTCGCATTGGAACAGCGGCACCTCGTCAAGCCCCGCACCTTTCAACAGGTTAAGGATATTGGCAATATAAGGTTTGTTGACACCGTAGGAACCGTATTCGTTTTCCACCTGGAACATGATAATATTGCCGCCGCGGGTAATCTGCAAACCGCGCAACTGTCTGGCCACCTCGCCCATGAATATTTTCGTTCTTTCCAAGAAATACGAATCGTTGTCGCGGAGCTTGATGTCCTTTTTCTTCAAAAGCCACCAAGGCAAGCCGCCCATTTCCCATTCGGCGCACACGTAAGGACCGGGACGCACGATGACATACATACCATATCGCTGTGCCAGTCGGCAAAATGCCGCCACATCACTGTTGCCCGTGAAATCAAATTTTCCTTCCTGCTGTTCGTGCAGGTTCCAAAAGACATATAGGCAGATGGTATTCATACCTAGAGCCTTTGCCATTTGTATCCTATGCTCCCAATACGCGCGGGGAATGCGCGGATAATGCAGCTCCGCAGCCCTTATCAGAAAAGGTTTTCCGTTCAGCAAAAAGGTCTTGTCCCCGATTTGGAAAGTCTCTTTTTGTCCGTAACCGTATTGGGCAAACAAACAAAAAGCAAGCAGTAAAAAAACGATTCGTTTCATTTATCAAAGTAAAAAGTAAAAAAATGGCACTTTCATAACAAGAGATTCAAATATAAAGCAAGTTTTTCAACCCAAGGGATAAAAATGTCTTTTTTACATTTATATCCTTTTTGAACCTCACCCCCGCCCCTCTCATTCAGGAGAGGCGGTGAGGTTCAAAAAATGGTATTGTTAAGTAAATATACTTTTTGTATATTTGCATCATGAAATGTGTGAAATGTAATTCAGAAAACAAGGTAAAACGCGGTTTTGTAAAGGGTAAGCAACGTTTTACGTGTAAGGATTGC
>JASGDY010000103.1:0-17065 GCA_047606825.1 Chitinophagaceae bacterium | reverse complement strand
TGGAGGCATTGGCCTAAATCGGGGTATAGGTCTTTAACCTTGAACAGCAGATAGAACACCAATGCCTCTTCTCTTTTTTAACACTCTAATTTACGCTGTTTCCTATTATTGAGCAAACCTAAAGGAACAAACCTAAAGGAACAGCACCTCTAAAACCTGTAACTTGAAACTTGTAACATGAAACACCTTCACACCGTATCCACGTCCGCAATCACCATCACGCTTCGGTATTGCTTCATCGACTGGATAGAACCGGCGATGGACACAATAGCGCGTTTGCACTGGGCAATAAGGGTTGCATCTTTGGGAAGTTTGAGCATGATTTCCCAAAGATATTGGTTGCGGATGCGGTTGACGACAGGTTCCGCCGGACCGGAAACAAACGCCATGTAATGTGCTGAAAGTCCCTGTACCAATAGGTTGGCGGCAGCCTCGGCAGTTTTTCGGTCTTTGTGTTTGACAACGATATTGATGATGCGCGTAAACGGCGGATAGGCAAAAGCCTGTCGGTTGGCGATTTCAAAATCGTACATTTTTTTATAGTCATGCTCGCGGACAAACTGCAAAACAGGATGTTCCGTATTGCGCACCTGTATCATCACTTGGCCTTGCCCATGGCGACGCCCGGCGCGGCCACTGACCTGTTCCATCAACTGAAAAGCGCGCTCGTTGACCCGGAAATCCGAAAAGCCCAACAAGCCGTCCGCATCCAAAATGCCGACCAACTGCACATTCTCAAAATCGAGACCTTTCACGACCATCTGCGTACCTACGAGAATGTCGATTTTTTTGTTTTCAAAATGGCTGACCAGCACTTCATGTCCATGCTTTCCGCGGATGCTGTCGAGGTCCATGCGCGCCACTTCCGCATTGGGGAAAAGACTCTCCACAAGTTCCTCAATCTGTTCGGTGCCGAAGTTTTTTTGGATAAAATGATGGCTGCCGCAAGCCGGACAGGTATGCACCGCCGGATATTCCGAACCGCAATAATGGCAGGAAAGTTTGTTTTTGTATTTGTGCCAGGTGAGCGAGACGTTGCAGTTGCCACATTCAGGAATCCAACCGCAGGCGGCGCACTGCACGTAAGGACTGTAACCACGGCGGTTTTGGAACAAAATCACTTGCTGTTTGAGTGCCAAAGCCTCGTCAATCTTGGTTTTCATCGGCGAATAGACGATGGTAGTTTCCTCTTTTTCCTTGGGGAAAAGTTTGAGGTCGACGAGTTCGATTTGCGGCATAAGAGCATTGCCGTAACGTTCGGACAAAGTGACCAAACCATATTTGCCCTGCAAGGCATTATAGTAGGACTCCAAAGACGGTGTGGCACTTCCCAACAGCACTTTCGCACCGAAAAGAGACGCGTAAAAAATCGCCGTATCGCGCGCATGGTAGCGCGGCGCGGGGTCTTGCTGTTTGTAGGACGCATCGTGTTCCTCGTCCACCACGACCAAACCCAAATCCTGAAAAGGCAGCAACAACGCGGAACGTGCACCCAATACGACTTTGGCATCGCCGGTCTTGACCTTGTTCCAAAGCTCGACCCTTTCGTTGGCGTTGAATTTGGAATGGTAGATGACGATATTGTTGCCGAAATGTTTGCGCAAGCGGTTGATAATCTGCGCGGTAAGTGCTATTTCCGGTAAGAGATAGAGAACTTGCTTGCTCCGCTGGACATATTGGTCGATGAGCTTGATGTATATTTCGGTCTTACCGCTGGAAGTCACACCGTGCAAAAGTGTCACAGTGTGCTGTTCAAAATTGTTGGCAATCGCGTCAAAGGCTTTTTGTTGGGTTTCGGACAGTTCAATCTGGACATTGGGCAAAAAATCCAGTGACGGAAAACGTTCGACAATCTTTTTTTCCGTAATCAAAACACCCTTGTCCACCAAACCTTTCAGTTGGGCGTGCGTTGCTCCCGCTTTTTTCAGAAGTTCGGCTTGCTTGACCAAGCCTTCCGTCTTGTGGAGATGCAGGTACGCTAGTAAGAGTTCCATTTGTTTGGGAGCTTTCCCTAGCGTTTCAAACAAAATTTGAATGGCTGCGTCCTGATGGTACTGCCCATTAAGGAAAACGAAATTTTCTCTTTTCTGCTTGTATTTTTCCCGAAAATCTTCCCAGACAAAACCGATATACCTGTCCAACAATTTTTTCACGACAGGATAGACACGCGTGGAATCCAGCAGTTTCTGGATTTCCCCAAAACGCAGCTCCTTCTTGATGCTTAACGCTTCAGCAACGACATATTCCTCATCACTCAAAAAAGTTAAATCCTCGTCGTCAAAATTATCGTTCCAGAGCAACACCGTCTCGCTGGACAACTTGAGGTTGGCGGGAATCGCCGCCTGCATGATGTCGCCCTCGCTGCACATATAATACGTTGCCATCCACCGCCACAACTCCAGTTGTTGTACGTGCAAAAGTGGCTGTTCGTCGATGAGACCCAATATCGGCAAAGGTTTGAAGCCAACGGGCTGCTCCTGAAAAAGCCGCTTGACGATGCCCGTATATTTTTTGTTGCGGATGGAAACCTCTACACGTACACCAGGCTGCACCCTGGACCGCCACTTGTCGGGAATCGACCAAGTATAGTTTTGGGGCAGGTAGAGCGGTACGATTATCTCCGCGTAAGTAATGGAAAAATCCGTGGACAATGATGATAAAACCGCTTCCTGCATGGAAACGAAGATAGGATGTATACGTTTTATTTACAACAAATAGGGCTACACTGAATTCCAACCTACTCACGGAAGGTAAAAAACGTGCAATGAAAGAATGTAATGTTGCCGCCATTCCCGCCTAGGCGGGAATGGCGGCAACGGGGCAACATTATTGAGCTGTCATAACGCAACTCAACTCAACCGTAGCATTACGCTTTAAGCATTGAGCGTTTTTTACTTTTTACTTAACACTACTTATGTACAACATCTGTCATTTGTACCTGTACGACATAAGTCCCTTCCAAGAACAATTGAAAAGAAATAACCGGATTGGCAGAATAACCAATGGTAGAGGGCATTGCATCCATAGATACATACCGACTTGGGATACGGTAATATTGCAAATAACCCCAACCGTAACCCGTAGCATCAACATAAGTTGACAAAGGAAATGGTGCGACTTCATAATTGCAAACCATCGCAGTATCGGTGTATTCTACGTCATGAAACTTGGAATAATTACTAAACGACGGACGATCGCCCCTTAGAATGATTTCTCCATCTTTAGGATTAAAAGGCACACCATTTTTGTCAACAATCTTCAGGATAATCACGGCACCGTCATTGCTTTGCTTTGTACAGGTAATTTTAGGAGCTTTTACACTTGTAGCACTACCTGTTGCATCACTGAAACCACTTGCAGCAGAATAAATTAAGCTGAACAAGTCATCATCCGTAGGATCCGTTACGTTAATGTAACCAGCAGAAGGATAAAGTTTCGTTCCATGTACATTGGTTGCTTCTATGTCAAAAACATACATGCCTAAAGGGAGATTAGCCGATCCCTTGTTAAAAACAAACTGTCCACTTATCTCATTGAATGCATAAGGGTACATTGATACTGTTTCCCTTTTAGCATTCAACAATTCAATAGTGGTGTCAGTATCGATGTCAAAAGATTGACCTGTTTTGAATTGAGTAACTTCATACATCGTATTAAATTCTTCTGGGACTGCCTCTCCGGTTAGACTATCCCTTAAATTCAACAATTTAAAGGAGATAGGAGGAGTGGAACCATCAAAATTTATTGTTGTAGAAGCCTGATAGGTCAGTCCTCTTTTACATGCTATTTCTTTGCTGGAATACCCCAAAGTATCACTTAAAAAACCTGGTACGATCTTGGAACAAGATGTGAATCCAACCATCAACAATAATAAATAGAAGTGCTTACGCATTGTCTTAGATTTTAGAAATTGGAAATTAATTATCTGCCATTGGTTGAGTATTAAAAAACAGCCGATGGCCACCACTCAACACATGCACTACGCCATTGGTCGTTATAATACCAGAAGTCTGGACATCCACTGCTACATCCTTTTGTGCTTCGGGGATTACAGTAGCATCATCCTCAAGGTCATCACGAGTGCCAACTACTTTTGTAAACGTTACGTAGTCAACATAATCCAGATAGCCAGAATAATCATAACTCCTGCGTAGCTTAATAAGGAACTGGACATTGGTTATCGTCCCCATTAAACTATTGTATAGTTTCCCTGAGGTCGTCATACTGTCTCGCGTAATTTTTCCATTGAACAAGTACATCAACAAGGAATCTTTATAGACACTTACAGGAATGCTGTCTATAGTAAAGGTTATGTTTTCGTCATTCTCGGCGAGAACCTTTTCCTCTTTTTTGGCGGAGACCCAATCGTTGACCCCGTAGTTGTTGACAGCAAACAACGTTACGTTTCCATTAAACTTGTCCTGCAACCCGGCTTTGTCTATTAGATACACCAACTGGCTGAACTGGGAGTTGGACTTAAGATAGTCGTAAGTCGTCATGTTGACTTCGGCCTGTGATACACCACCGTCATTTTTATAACCATCTTTGGTGCAACCTGTAACGAGCAAGGCCAATATGACCATTGCCGATACAAACCCAAACAAATATTTATTCATCTGTATCATTTTTATTTTAATTAAATGAAGGAACTATAATTTACCTTTCCAGTAAGAAGTCTGGGTAAGATTGATATTGTCGTTAAACAAAGTCGGATCCACAGGCCAATAAAAACCTTCGTTCCTAAACCTAGATTCCCCTAACCAGGTTATGTAATCACCATACTGTCTGGTACGGAGTAAATCCCAAAAAATATGGCCTTCCAGATACATTTCCTTACCTCTCTCCAAAATATACTCATACAACACATCACTTTCAGAGGAACTTGCATCTACCCTATTATCAGAGTTGGAACCCCGCCTGTCCCGCATGTCATTGATAATCGTGATAGCTGTGGCAAGATCGCCTTTATAGATAGACGTTTCGGCCTTTAACAACTGTATATCGCTAAGGCGGAATAGAATCATATTGTTGCTTAGATAAGGGTCTGTACTGTTTGCTGAACGATATATTACATTACTGTACTTGAGACAGACAGGATGGCTTTGTGAGACATTTGTAAAAATATCCCGGAAACGGACATCCGTTGAATCATAGTCTGCCACCCATTCCCACTGCCAAGCATCATAGTTGAAAACCCAGTTACCTCCAAAACCAAAATGGTTGGTCAGATAACTTTTGACAACATAGAAACGAGGGTTGGATCCAGCAGTAGCCAAATACTGCGTAGGCAGAAAATATAAACCAATGCCAGAATACGAGCCTTCCTTATCGTCCTCACTCATACTCAATTCAAAAAGAGATTCCGTCGACTTTCCGACAAACATTTTTTTATACGATGCCGTATCTACAAAAGAGTACTGCCCGCTGTTTAATATGACATCTATCGTCGTGTCTGCATTCTGCACATCAGCGGCAATAGGGACATCCGTACTTACGTCAGACATCGTTGCACGCCATAAGTACAAATGGGCAAGTAGCGCATAGGCCGAACCTTTATTGGCAGTTACAGCCTGCTCTGAGGTCTCGTCATATCCCCACTTAAGCAAGCCTATTGCTTCGTGGCAGTCATCCTCAATTTGTTGCATCACGAGCGTCTTTGCGGAACGTGGCAGTTGCGGTGCATCGATAGGATTTTCATAATAATTGGTTTCTATCGGCACGTCGCCCCAAACCCTTGTCAGCATGAAATAGGTATAAGCCCGGATAAAAAGAGCCTGCCCCACTACTTTGTTTCTAAATGTCTGTGGGTCATCCACATCGGCGGCAAGCAGATCATCACTGATTGAAGGAACCTTATATATAATCGTATTACACATCGCAACTGTTTTATAAAAACGACTCCAGTTGCCAAGCGAGGTTACGTTATAGTTGAAACTGAAATTTCCACTTTGGATATATTCAAGTGCATCCCCTGTGTACTGTATTGTAAAATAAGAGGCCGGCACCGCATCGCCATACATGTAGTAACAGTCATTTTTATAGGTAAGAGAGGCTCTTAAAAGACTATAGGCACCGGCCAATGCTGAATTACAGTCTGATGCGCTCTGCCAATACACATCGTCGTATGTCGAATTTTTGGGTTCCTGGTTCAGCACCTTGTGACATGCAGAGAACATAAACACCACGCCCAAAAAATATAATGACCTAAGTTTTTTTATCGTATTCATTATTATAGTTTTAATGAATTAAAAATTAATTTCCAGACCAAAAGTGAATTTCTTTGGAATGGGATAACCATTACCGTCATATTCCCCATAAGCATTCACAGCTTCGGCGTCAGGCAAATCTTTTGATCGCTGCCAACGTAGCAAGTTGTCAACCACTCCAAACAAACGGAACTTTTGAATCCCGATTTTCTGCAACTTGGAAGCTGGGAAGTTATAGGACAGGCTAAGACTTTTTAAACGCACATAATCACCTTTGGTCAAGAAGAATGTCTGGTCGGAACGGTAATAGTACCGATAAGTACCTAGGTCAAGTTTGGCATATTCTGCCTGGTCGCCTTCCTTCTGCCATATATCATAAGCACCTAACGCAGGCAACGCATACTGCGCAAGACCATAGATAGCACTACTGCCCCATCCCGAAAAAGTATTGAATAAATTGGCTTTGTACAAGTCAAGCACATCCCTTCCAAACGTATAGGTGAAGAACACGCCCAATGTCCAGTTCTTGTAGGTAAGATTGTTGGTCCAGCCTCCTGTGAATTTAGGATTAGGGTCACCGATGGGCATCTTGTCAGGATTAATACCATCGACGAAAGGGTCAATCTTGTAATTGCCGTCTAAGTCGGCGAGCCAAAATTCCCCAGCCTGAAAAGCACTCGATCCCACGGAGAGTTTGTCACCTGTCAGCGGATTGACCGGAATATCGGAACTCGACGAGAATACACCTAAAGTCTTATACAGATAGAATGCATTGACGGGTGCCCCAACAGACAGAATATGTGTCTTATACCATTGTGAATAGGCCGCACTTACCAAAAGGTCACGTCCACCATTGGGCAGATACATGATTTTACTCTTGCTATAGGATACGTTGAGGCGTGAAAACCATCTCAATGGACTCGATTCAGACAATGGATTGGCTGCAAACGTAAAATCTAAACCCGTATTGCGTACGCCAATTGCATTGGTCAAAGCGGTTGAGTAGCCCGTCGTAACAGGTAAGTTGATGTTAAACATCTGGTCCTCGTTGTCCTTGTTCCACAAATCCACGGACATGCTATATTTTCCGTTACGCACTTCTGCATCAAGACCTAAGTTCATCTGTGTGGAACGTTCCCAGCTCAATTCTGGCTGTGCAACGCCGCTACTAAAATTAGGCATTATAGCCGTTACACCATTGTAGGATGTTGCGGAAGAGTTGCCTTCATAGCCACCTGCATTTACTGAATATAAATTGTATTGCAGATAATTGCTGGTCGGGAGGCTTCCGGAATTACCGATGCTGGCCCTCAACTTCAAAAGAGTGATGGAGTTGTCCCATTTTTTAAAGAATTTTTCCTCCGATATCAACCAACCCACAGACACCGAGGGAAATGTTCCCCATTTGCTGTCCTTACCGAAACGAGACGACCCATCCGAACGAAAACTCGCAGACATCAAATATTTCCCGTTAAAATCATACACTAAACGTGAATAATAGGACAAGATTCCGTAGGATTGATAGTCTGAACTTGTGGAAATTTTGTCTTGGCTATACCCGGTCACAGTTTGGATGGCATCCGATACTCCTCCATAACCATACGCACTTGTCCTCTGCCAAGTATCATAGAGAACATCTTGACCCGCGATAAGGTTGATAGTATGCTTTCCAAGGCTCTTCGTAAACGTGAGATAGTTGGACGTCGATATATTGGTTTCGTTGTCCGCATAGGAACTGGAAGAGCTACCCGTGCTGTTGTTCAATTCACTTGTCCGGCTCCAATCCCTGCGGGAAGTATTGTACAGATATGCGGTCTGCGAAGTAAATTTCAAGAATGAATTAAAATTAACCCCGATGTTTAAGTTAAAGGTGAATTGGTTGTTGGAGTTTTTATCCAGGTTTGCGTCATAAGCACCCAACAAATAAGCTTTTTTATCCTCACTAAGATTAAACAAGGAAGACGGCATGTATCCTGCATCCAGCGAGATAGGGTTCGTAGAGCTGCCAGTACCTCTGTCACGATCCATCCTACTGTAGGCAATCAACGGATTAAACGTTACTTTCCCTTTAAAAGCCTTAGACATCAAGTTGAGACGCATGGAATATCTTTTAAAACCCGTGGCCTTGACCACACCCTGCTCGTCATAATAGTTGACATTGAAACGATAGGTAGTATTGTTGGCACCTCCCGACATTCCCAAATCTGTGTTCGTAACAATCCCTGTCCTGTAATACATCGCCTGGTAGTCGGTATTGCCATTGTATGCCGGATTTAGGCTATCCGTCAGCATGATTGGCAAATAACGCTGATTGGCATAGGTCAAGGCATTGGCAAGCAAGGCCATTTTAGCCCTACGCTCTGCCGTACCAAGGTCAACATCCCTTAATTCAGGACGTTGCGTCAAGCCAACATAACCGTCCAGATTGATTTTAGGTTCACCGGAAGTCCCTTTCTTCGTTTTGATAAGAATGACACCGTTGGCACCACGGGAGCCATAAATAGCCGCCGCCGCGGCATCTTTTAAAATGTCTATACTTTCAATATCATTGGGATTGACACCTCCTAAATAATTGGTGCCCGTCCCTACGGTATTGGAAACATAGGATTCCGTAGGTTGCGGCACTCCGTCCACTACGTATAGCGGTGAGCTTACGGCATTGAACTGGTCGTAGGTCGTACCTATTCTAGAATTGCCACGGACGGCAACGGTTGGGCTTCCACCGGGTTCTCCGGAATAGTTCTGTACGTTGACACCGGAGACACGCCCCTGCAACAACTGGTCAAAGCTGGCTGCCGGCAGGTTCTCGATTTCCTTGCCCGAAAGCGTTGCAACAGATGCCGTATTTTTCTTTCGGCTTACACTCTGGTAGCCAATCACGACGACATCGTTCAGAGATGACAATGAATCTTGAAGAATGATACTGCTTAGACTGTCAATAGGAACCAGCCTAGACAAAAAACCCAATGAAGAAACACGCAGTTCTTTGGTATCTGGTCGTACCTGAATGGAAAACAGCCCAGAATCATTGCTCACAGCAACTTTTTTAGTCCCCAGTTCCCGAATGACAGCTCCGGAAATAGCATTTCCCCTGCCATCCTTTACGCTACCTTCCAATGTCGTTTTCTGCTGTCCCCTTAACACAAGAGAACTGCCGAACAACCCCAAAAAAATCAGCAAAACACCTCTGCACAGATAGCTTATCCTCATAGTCGTCTGGTTTAATAAATAAATAATGGTAATAGTCCAACTCCTGGCTCAAATTCTCAAGCCAAATAAAAACTATATGTTCTATATCAAATGATATGAATCAGCTAAATAATGGTATACTCACACAATATCTTTTAAAGCAATTTATTTACACACACTTTCTCACTTTAATCTCATATAATAATGGTCTCTAACTAACTATGGTGTAAAAATATTATACGATTCAACCCTACCATTACTCTTTTTTAACCTATGTTAACCATATTTTAACCAATCATGAAAATGCATGTGCACTCGAGCATGTATACCAATAGGGAATGCAGTCTTAACCTATTACGGAAGCCTATAAGGTTTTAAGAACCTTATAGGTCTAATCCGAAAGGCTTAATCAATCCAGGCAAAGTTGAGGGTCGTAGGCTGGGCTGATATGTTTGTTTAACCATTAGCTAGCATTCTGTAAGTCCACGTTCGAAAATACCCTCATTGACACAATACTGGAAAAACTACTACATAGATTGAGAGCGATATAAAATCTAAAACGTAACGCAACACGTCTCACAACGCAAAGGTCTCTACTCTATTTCTCTGCCAATATGATTTTCCGGGCATCGAGATTGTCCAATCCCAAAATAAAATCGATATAATCCTCGTATAAACTCCAGCATTAACTTGTGCAAAAGCGTTATTATACGATTTTGATTTATATTTTAGACCAAAAATCCATTTGTGCTGTTCGGGATTTGCAATCCCGAACGCTTATCCGTGCATTTGCAATGCACTGCTATTTGCGGATTGCAAATCCGCCGATACGGCTTCAGGATTACAAATCCTGAAGAGCGGAGACCTCACCCCCGACCCCTCTCCTAAAAGAGAGGGGTGTAGCGAAACCTAACACTTTGTGTCTCCCCTCTCACTTGGGAGAGGGGTCGGGGGTGAGGCTCTAACAGCGCAGTTAAGTATGTTTTTACCTTGTAGTTGCCTTTATACTTTTTGACAAACTTGTTGAACTCGTCGTAGCTCAAAAAGTCCGTTACCTGGGAAAAAACATACTTACCTGTATTCATCTGGCAAATATGTCAATCTGGCAGCAACAAAAAAGCATATTTGGCTGAAATCGTTGAAACGCCAATTTCGCCTGAAACCCTTTACCGACAATACTTTCAAAGAACTTATTTTATCAACGTTTGGACGTTAGTGAACTCAAACAGTTCTAAATTTAAACTAAAAAAAGCGCACTTTTTTATCCCGCGCGTGCTATAACCCCCATTTCAACCCTTGCTTCGCATAAACATTTTTTTGTCTAGATAAAAAAAATCACTACTTTAGTTTGGAAAACAGCAATAACCTTTGGAATTCGTCGTTATATTAAAATTGGAACTTCTCGTTTATTAAAAACCGTTAAAAATGATAAGGCATACAACACCGCAAGCCTAACCAATCCTTGTACATCAGGCGTGTATGGATTCATTTAAGGGCAGTCGGTAATGACATTCCTGTTGTCTACTTTGTTCATCACGTTTGAACCAATCTACAAGGTATTCATGTGCGTTGCGAATCCTTTGGGCATGTCGTCGGACCTTCTGGTATTTTATACCGTCGTTGACATGTACAAGGTGGGTCGTTGGCATCCCGATACCTTATCCGGACGGGACGGCAAAAACAGGTGTCGCATCCCCCGAGGATGGTTATAAAACAGTAGTCACTTAAACAATCGATTATGAAAATAAGAATTCTACTCTTATCCCTACACCTGTTGGCCACAGGACTATATGGCACACAGGCACAAGTACCCCAGAAGATCAGCTACCAGGCGACCGTCCGTAACAGTACCGGCAACCTGGTCGCAAGCGCGACGGTCGGTGTCAAGTTAAGTATCCTGCAAGGGTCAACATCAGGTACCGCGGTCTATGTCGAGACGCAGACCCCTACGACCAGCACCAGCGGTATCTTCTCCCTCCTGATAGGCAATGGCACCATCGTCTCCGGTACAATGGCTGCAATCGACTGGTCTACCGGCACCTACTACCTCAAGTCGGAGATAGACCCTAACGGCAGTGACAGCTATACGGTCACCGCCACCAGCCAGTTGTTGAGCGTCCCTTATGTCCTGTATGCGGCAACCGCGGACTCTGCATTCTCCTCAATTAGTGCCGACAGTATCGCCGACAGCAAGACCACAAAGATCAACCTTACACAAAGTGATTATGCCGCGATGTCAGGAACGGCCAACTACGGTCTCCAGATGCAGAACCTTACACTTAGCACAGCTTATGCGGCCGGGGATTATGTGAAACCGGATTCAGTCATAGGACCGGTTTCCAGCAATAAAAGCGAAAGCTACCCCTTGTTGGATGCCCCGTTGACCTACAAAACGTATGAAACCAACCTCTGGAGGATAACGGGCGAATACAAATGGACAGGCACCGAGACTAGCATAACCAATCCGACAGTCATGCTTTTTAAGATTACAAGTAGAGCGAGCAGTGCCATAGTCTTTGCGCAGGCAATCGCAGTTCCCCCGGGTCTTAGCAATGGAACCGTAGTGCCGTTTTCCGTGTTTTTCCCCACCGTCGCCGACGCGACATCGGCAGCGAAGGGTTATGACATCATCGTCACCGGCGATATAGGTACTGGCGGCCGTATCAGCAGTCTCGCCAAATATAAACTTACCAGCATCTCCCGCACCAATTTTTAGCGAAGAGGTCTTGAGGCATCCTGATGTATTGATGTATCAAGACAATGCAAAAACGAAGCCCATCGAGCAAAATGCGCCCATCTTGTTAAGTGGGAACAATTGAAAAAAACAAAAAATATACAGATGAAACTGAGAAATATACACATCTACCTAGGTCTACTGGTACTAGGACTATCCAATGCACACGCACAGACGCCTCAAAAAATGAACTACCAGGCGGTCATCCGTGATGTATCCAACACCGTGGTCGCAAACACGGCCATCGGCATCAAAATCAGTATCCTGAATGCCGCATCCACCGAAGTGTACTCCGAGACACAGACCCCAACCACCAATGCCAATGGCCTCATATCCATTGAGATAGGTAGCGGCAGTTCCTTTTCCAGTATCGACTGGTCTGCCGGAACTTATTATATCAAGCTGCAAGTGGATCCGGCTGGCGGGACCAACTATACCGTGACGACCACGAGCCAACTGGTAAGCGTGCCTTATGCTTTGAATGCCGCAAAGGTGGATTCCATATTCTTCACCAAGGTGACAGACAGTACTACCAAAAGCAAAACGATCAAGATCAACCTTACCCAGAGCGATACCGTGTCGCTGAATGCCGACACTACCTGGGGTTACCTCATGCAGACACAGGGCAGGACGCTTACCAAGACCTGGTCTACGGGCAACACCGTGGCGGTAGACTCCGTCGTTGGTCCGGTGAACACGACCACCCCCAGCCTTAGCTATCCCCTGTTGGAAGCACCCCTTACCAGAACGTATGGGACCGACCTCTGGAGGATACAGGGAGAATATGTGGTCAACGCCAAAGGTGCCGCGCTTACCAAGCCCGCAGTCATCGTTTTCCAGGTCAGGAGCATCGGCTCCGGTGTCTTGGTCTACGTACAGACAATCATGGTGCCCACGGGGCTTACCGCCGGAACCGTGGTGCCGTTTTCCTTGTATTTCCCCACCATTGCGGACGCTACTTCAGAAGGTCTCGGCTACAAGATTACCCTTGTCTCCAGTTTAGGCAATTCGCTGGCGACAAATGGGATTGGCTACAGGTTTACAAGCATCACACGTACCAATTTTTGATATGCTTGACAGCATTGATATACTTCGCAAAGG
This sequence comes from Chitinophagaceae bacterium, assembly GCA_047606825.1. Classification (GTDB taxonomy): domain Bacteria; phylum Bacteroidota; class Bacteroidia; order Chitinophagales; family Chitinophagaceae; genus Rhizosphaericola. The sequence continues at coordinate 3,835 of JASGDY010000103.1, read as the reverse complement.
GCAAGTTAGTGTTTTGTTAGGCCTCACCCCCGACCCCTCTCCTAAAAGAGAGGCGTGTAGCGACACCTAAGACTTCGCGTCTCCCCTCTCACTTGGGAGAGGGGTCGGGGGTGAGGCCTAACAAAACACTATTAAAAATAATTATTATAAATAAAAAATAGACAAATGAAAATTAGACATATACCCACATTCCTGTTTGCATGGACACTATGCTTGTCCTTGGCACACGCACAGTCCATCCCACAAGTGATTGGCTACCACGAAGTAGTCCGCAACACCAGTACCAACGGCTTGGTGACAAGCAAGACAGTCGGTGTCAAGGTCAGCATCCTGCAGGGGTCAGCCAGCGGCACAGCCGTCTATTCGGAAACGCAGACGGCTACGACAAACATCAGCGGACTGTATTCCCTACACATAGGCAATGGTTCCAACAAGAGCGGCACCATCTCCGCCATTGACTGGTCAACCGGTACCTATTACCTTAAGACCGAGGTCGATACGGCCGGCGGTACCAGTTATACCAACACCACGACCAAGCAGTTGCTGAGCCTGCCTTATGCGCTCTATACCAAGAAGGCTACGTCTGCAAGGAAATCAACCCTGTCCGACAGTGTGGCAGGCAGCCTGACCACAAAAATTGCCATCTCCCACAGTCAGATACGGACACTGGATACAAGCTGGGGCGGGATACTTGCCTACAAAGGCTACGTTCCGACGAAAACACACTCGACAGGACACAATGTAGCCGTGGACTCCGTCATAGGTGTCATCAATAACGACAACAAGATATACAGTTACCCGTTGTTGGAAGCTCCTCTGACCAACAAAACATACGAGACCAATCTCTGGAGGGTACAGGGAAATTATTATTGGAACAATAGTGGTATCAACGCAACCGCCAAGAATACAGTGAACATCTATTTCAAGGTCTACAGCATCGGCTCCGGCGTCCTGATCTACTCTGACGCGATTACCGTCCCTGCCCCTAACTTCAGTGGATCCGATGCATATCCTTTTTCAGAATTTTTCCCCACCGTGGCGGACGCGACATCGGCCGGCAAAGGGTATTATATCATCATTAGCTGTAGCACCGCCAATGACTACGCGTTAAATAGCCTTTATTATACCCTTACGGACGTGACAAGGGTCAACTTTTAGTTTGTTGATTTGGGAGGCGAGTCCCACGTTAACGGAAACAATAAAAAATTATAAGATGAAACAGATTTATACAACTTTATTTGTCGCATTGACGACGATAGTCGGCGTTATCAAGTCGCAGGCGCAGTCAGGCGTGGTAGCAACCGGGGAGACCACCGAGACCTCCGGTGCCGGGAGCATAAGCAACTCCGTCGGGCAGATAGACTTCGAAGAGACCACGACCACGAGCAACACCGTCACATACGGTTTACAGCAGAACTACAATACCACCAGTGCGTTGCCCGTCACACTGTTGGATTTCACCGCAACAAAGTACAACAGTACGGCGTTGCTCAGTTGGAGTACGGCATCGGAAATCAGCAATGCAGGTTTCTACCTCGAACGTAGCCTCGACGGCAAGACATGGGGAACGTCCATCGGCTACGTTGCGAGCAAGGCTCCCAACGGCAACAGCAGTACGCAACTGGACTACAACTATACCGATGCGACACCCTTGTCCGGCATCAACTATTACCGTTTAAAACAGACGGATCTGGACGGCAAATATGCATACAGCGTCACCAGGACGGTCACTTTTGATGGACAGGACGCCATCGGTGTCTACCCCAATCCAACGACGGACGTGCTCCATATCAGGAACGTCGTTGCCGGACAACAGGTGCGTATTGTCGGCATGGACGGCAAAGTCTACCGTACTCTGACCGTCACGACATCTCCACAACAGGTCAGTGTCTCCGGGCTGGCCGCGGGAGTGTATTTTGCCCAGTTGCTGCAAAACGGAACGGTAATCGGTACGGTTAAGTTTATGAAGCAGTAGGTCTTCCCTGAAAATGAAAAAGATAGATAGATAAAAATCCCGCCTCCCGTGTCTACGGGAGGCTTTATCGTATCTTGTTTGGTTTTATTGCTGTCGCAAAGTCGTCTTTATGGTATAATGCAACCCTTGGATAGCATTAATAACCATTTTTTATAATATTTCACAAAAAAAGTTGTCAGATACGTAAATATTTATATCTTCGTTAAGCAATACAGTTCAATTCAATATTTCCCAATGATGTGAAGCAAGACTGCGTAATGTTTTTTTGGGTTTTGGTATGCTGTGAAATTTTTACATTTTTTCTTAATTTAAAACCATGAACATTTACGTAGGCAATCTGAGTTGGTCATTGACCAGCGACGATCTTTTCAATCTCTTCTCTACTTATGGAGAAGTATCTTCCGCAAAAGTTGTTACGGACAAATTCAACAATAACCGTAGCAAAGGATTTGGGTTTGTTGAAATGACGAGTGACGAAGCTGCTAAAGCAGCCATCAGTAACTTGAACGAAACTGAAATCGGCGGGCGCAAAATCATCGTCAACGAGTCCACTCCAAAGCCCGAAGGAAGCGGCGGCGGCGACTATAAGAAAAAATCTTATGGCGGCGGCGGTGGATACAGGGGTGGTCGTAGCTACTAATCCGTATTTCAAACCTTGAAAAATAAGAAAGCAAGTCCCGCAAGGGCTTGCTTTTTGTTGCTTCGATCCAGTGGAGAGTTGAAAGTGCTTGCTCCCGCCAATGCTTGCGCGAGTAAGGGTGGTGTTTTGTATGTTTTTGCAAAGGGTTTGGGTTAATGAAGAATCAGCCCACCCCGTGGTCATAAATATCTCCAAAGCTGGTTTCGATGAAAATAATGTGGAAAACACCAGATTTCCTGATGCCTAAAAATGGCAAGTTGTTTCCATTTGCCCTAAAAACGGTCAACTCGTCAACATCATCTGTAATAATGGGAGGCAAGTCAGGTTTCAATGATTTTACAGGTAGCCTTTCAGTCCCAAAACTATGGCGGGATGATTTATTGATTTCTTTCCATCCTAACTCGCTAAGTTTTCGCAGTCGAAAAATAAAATCACAAAAAAATTTATGGTCATTACACTTCTTTATAGAAACATCTTGTAAATATTTAAAACAAAAAATCGGATAATCGTTAATTATCCCTTTGTGTATGTGTGGTTGTTCCTCAACCTTTTTTATCCTTTTTCTCACTTACTATACTCTACAAGTGTCTTAAAATAAGCTTTCATCACTTGGGTATCAATTACTTTTTTTATTTCCGTCGATTTCCATGGAAGTTCTTCGTGGGTCATTTCCATTAACCGGATGGCATTAAACTTGCCATATTCCTCCAAAACTTGCCTGAACATATCCTCTTGTTCTTCGTTGTTCAAATGTATTTCTTCAACGGCTTCACTCAATATAATAGCCCCTTTGCCAAAGTCTTTGAAATTATAATAAACAGAGGGAACGACTGGCCCGTATTGCCATGCTTCTATGTCATCGTCAAACAATTTTTCGTCAAAAAACGCTAAGTTAAAACCTTGAAGATAATATAGCATTTTTTGAAGTTTCAGATTAGAGATAAGATCTCCCTTATCAATATCGGTATTGATAACTATTTTGTTGGCAACATCTAAAGCATTGAATGTCATATAATTAGTAAATATAGTACTTGTTTTTGTATTGCGAAAATAAACAAAAAAGGAATAAAATACATTGAACAGTGTGAATCCACAGGGCCAACGCATCTAAATTTTCCTATTGTGGAAAAACATCATGAATGCGCTGAACCGTTCGGCTACGGCTTCGGGAAGGTTTCTTGCTGGCTGTCGAAACTACTTAGGCACCCAACTGCTCCGCA
>JASGDY010000102.1:0-24950 GCA_047606825.1 Chitinophagaceae bacterium | reverse complement strand
TTGCACTATCCCTCCGCAAGGTGCTCTCCAGCAGAGCTTGCTTCTGTTTCGTGCAATCCCACAAAAGTGGATAATAGATCAACACAAACCACAAATCCCCCACAAAAAACAGGCACATTTTTGTCCACTTGACACATAGTGCTCCAATTTAGGCACATTTTTGTCCATTACGCCTCAAAATCGTATAAAACCAGCAGTCACTGACCACCGATTACTGATTGACTAATAGATTGTGCCGTTCGGGTCGTTGTTCAGGTCGTAGATGTCCGGCTTGTTGACATAATTGGTATTGAAGCGGAAACGCAGGTTGGCTTTTATGCCCACTTTGAAGCTATTTTGATTGGGCACGTTTCTCGGGAAATACATCGTCCGCAATTCTATCGTTCCAAAGACCAGGTTTTCGTTCCTCATCCGCAAGCCGGGGCCGATTCCGTAATATAGGGAAGAACGTTCAAATGCACCTTTCATGGGCGTCACACAGGACAAATCGCCCGACAGGTAAGGCGCCAATACAAACCCCAACATCTTGTAAGGGGTGAAAAAACGTGTTTCGGAATGTAGGCTCAGCCGCCTCGAGCCGAAAACGGAATCTGTGGAAAATGCACTTAGGCCAAACTGTGAATTGTTGATACGCAAAGGATAGGTCGTCACGGTATTGAATATCTCCGAATAGCTGACGCGCACCACTTGCCGTATCTTAGTATCCCCGGCCTGAAATAAGCGACCGTAAAACGTACTGCCCATGGCATAACCGGCATCTTCCAGCCCTTTATGGAAAAAAGTGCCGCCCTTGGCAAAAAACTGAAGAATATTCCCTCCGGCTGTCAGCACATAGTTGTTGAGGTCAATACCCAAATAAGGACGCGAAAGCCGTCGCTGCCGATACCAGCCACCCGTGACGCTGTAGTTGAATCCATACGGAATATCCTCCACCGTCCCAAAACCATAAAAATACCGCGTCTGGTAAAAATCCTGTTTGAATAAGGTCAACTGTACCAAAGCCATCTCCCGTGTATTGGTGCGCATGTCAAACTCGCTGAGAATCTGGTCCGGCGCATTGTGGAATGTATATTTCACGTACCGTAGTGCGACGAACTGCCGAAGGTGGTTTTTCTCGTCCGCGATATATTTTTTCACGTTGAGGTTAAGACCGCCCCATACGTCAAACGTCGTGTATTTATATCGGAAATAATGGTTTTCGGAATCCAGTTCCGGATATACATTCCGCGTCTGCGCATGCTCCAGTGCAAAGCCGCCCATGAACCTTTTGTATTGGGAAATCATGGGTTTCGATATTTCCAATCTTTGGAATGCTTCATTGCGGTCTCCGGTTACCACGTTTTGACCCAGGCTGGAAATGGTTGCCGTGATGTTGGCAAAACTGCCCAATACATTGTTGTATTGGTATTCAAACTCGCGGTCGTAGCTCGGACGTCGGCCTTTTTCATACATTCCCATATAGGAAATAGACTGCCCCAGACCGCCAAAGTTTGCCTCTTCTATCGAACCACGCACCCTACTGGAAGAAATGCTGTTGATATTACCCGTGATGCTGAACAAGTCCTTGGTCTTCACCACAATATCAATAGAATCCGTACCCGGAATACTGTCTATCACCAACCGCGCATCCCGGATAAACGAAATGGTACGCAGAAAACGCTCGTTGTCCGCCGCCACCGTCGCATAGAACACATCGCCCTCGTGGATAAAAAGATTGTTACGGATGACGCCCGAGCGTGTCGTCCGGTGGAACTTGGTTAGCAACTGCGTCCCAAAATATTTTTTGCGCTGCGCCGTGTCGTCGATGGACTGGTAAAAATTGAGTTGTTGTACCTTGATATGCCGTATGATTTTCCCTTGGAACGGTGCAAACCGCAGCCGGTTGCTTTCAATCGTCAGGTTAATCGTGCTGGCCGTGTCGCGTACCGCCACGTTGTGACGCGTGATGGAACTGTGCAGCCTGTCCAACAGACGGTGCTGTCTCCTTACGGGCGCGGCCATGCTGTCAACGTTCTGGGCTTCCGACAAAAGCGGGAAACCGAGAACGCTCCATCCGACCAGAAAACATAACAGTATGGTGAACCTTCTTTGCAAACCGTCTCCAAAGTACATAAAGATTACTTAACGGAAAATTTTTTCAAAAAACTCCCGACAATTCCAACTTTACCCTACTTTTGCGCCATGAAAAAACAGATACATATCCATCATCACTACTTTTCCCAAGGATAAGCCTGTGGTGCTGTCGTGCATCTTACATCATAATATTGAAAAAGGCTTACACAACGTAAGCCTTTTTTATTTCTACAAAGAACAAAAAATGAAGCGCTCAATCATCATTCATAAATCCGGTTTAATGAATCCCATCGAAAACAAAAGCGTCCTGCGGCTCGCCATCCAAAAATCCGGCCGTCTGCACGACGACTCCATGAAGCTCCTGAAAGAATGTGGCATCGACATCAGCAACGGCATCAACAAACTCAAAAGCGAAGCGTCCAATTTTCCGCTGGAACTCTATTTCCTGCGCGATGACGACATTCCCCAATACGTGGAGGACGGCGTGGCGGACATCGGCTTTGTCGGCGAAAACGTCGTTTACGAAAAAAACAAAGTGGTCGATATTGCCGACAAACTGGGCTTTGGCAAATGCCGCCTTTCTTTTGCCGTAAGGAAAAATGAAACTTTCGACGGCCCCGCCACCCTGCAAGGCAGGCGCATCGCGACGAGCTATCCCATATTGGTCCAGCAATATCTGGACGCACACAACATCCAGGCAGAAATACAGGAAATCAGCGGCAGCGTCGAAATCGCGCCTGGCATCGGACTCGCGGACATCATCTGCGACCTCGTCAGTTCAGGGTCTACATTGTTCATGAACGGACTGAAAGAAGCCGATGTTATCTTACAATCGCAAGCCGTACTTATCAAAAACAGGAACATCGACACGCTCAAACAAGCCATTCTCGAATCACTGATTTTTCGCATACAGACGGTCAAGCAGGCAAAAAACAGCAAATACGTGTTGATGAACGCACCCAACGACAAATTAGAAGCCATCGAGCAACTGTTGCCCGGCATGAAAAGCCCGACGGTATTACCTTTGGCTGTCGAAGGTTGGAGCAGCATCCATACCGTGATGACCGAGTCGCAGTTTTGGGACATCGTGCAGCAACTGAAATCCCTCGGCGCGGAAGGCATATTGGTACTTCCGATTGAAAAAATGGTACCTTAACATGCGTGCTCCCGTGCATCATTCCTGCCTAGGCAGGAATCTTTTGCAGAGCAGGTGTTAAGCCTTTTTACTTTTACTTTTTTACTTTGCCAAATGACCATTTACGAAAATCCGGCAAAAGAAAGCTGGAACGACATTATCAAAAGACCTGAACTGGACAACCGCGCCCTGACGGAAATCGTCAGTAATGTATTGAAAGACGTGAAGGCAAACGGCGACCAGGCGGTAAGAAACTACACCCAACGATTTGACGGTGTGGCATTGGACGACATGACCGTATCCGAACAGGAATTTAAGGACGCGGCAGCAGCCTTGTCTCCTGAACTGAAAGCCGCCATCATACAGGCTGCCGACAATATCAAGACCTTTCATTTACACCAAGTCGCACAACCCGAAATCGTACAGACCATGCCCGGCATCGAATGTTGGCGCAAAAGCGTCGGCATCGAAAAAGTCGGACTGTACATTCCCGGCGGTTCGGCACCGTTGTTTTCCACGATTCTGATGTTGGGCATCCCGGCGAAGATTGCGGGCTGCAAGGAAGTCGTCCTGTGCTCGCCGCCCAACAAAGAAGGCACGCTGCATCCCGCGATTTTGTTCAGCGCGCAACTCGTCGGCATCGACAAGGTTTTCAAAGTCGGCGGTGTCCAGGCAATCGGCGCGATGGCTTACGGCACGGCAACCATCCCGCAAGTCTATAAGATTTTCGGGCCGGGCAACCAATACGTGATGTCCGCCAAACAGTTGATACAACTGGACGGTATCGCCATCGACATGCCGGCAGGTCCGAGCGAAGTCGCGGTACTGGCAGATGCCACCGCCAATGCGGACTTTATCGCGGCAGATTTATTGTCCCAGGCCGAACACGGCCCAGACAGCCAAGTGCTGCTGATTGCCACTTCAAAACCACTCTTGGACGCGGTAAGAATCGCCGTAGAACGCCAACTCGTCCTTTTACCAAGAAAAGATTTGGCAGCTAAATCATTGGAAAACAGCAAGTTGATTCACTTGCCGACGATGGACGAGGCGATTGCGTTGAGTAACCTGTACGCACCGGAGCATTTAATCATTTCCTGCGAAAACGCAGAAACCATCGGGCAAAAAATTACCAATGCCGGTTCGGTTTTCCTTGGCAACTATTCACCGGAAAGCGTGGGAGACTACGCCAGCGGCACCAACCACACTTTGCCGACCAACGGTCATGCAAGAGCATACAGCGGCGTCAGCGTGGACAGTTTCGTGAAAAAAATCACGTTCCAAAGACTCTCCGAAAACGGTTTGGCAAAAATCGCTGACACAGTCATACAAATGGCAGAGGCGGAAGGTCTGAAAGCCCATGCCAATGCCGTGCGCGTAAGATTGGGAGATTTATGATGCAGGAATTAGGATGGAAGATTTTTATCCCTATTGCAAAATAAAATGGGCAATGAATTCAATAAACACCTTACCGTCATTCCTGCGTAGGCAGGAATCCGATGTTGAAGATTAGCCACATCATTGAGCTAAAGATTCCCGCCTACGTAAGAATGACGGTGAAGTATTGACTATTACGTCCCAGCAGCATCTCCCGGAGGGGGTTCTGCGTAGAGAAAAACGACCTTCTCTTGGGCTTTAGTGGTACGTCTATCAGGCGCAGAGTCCCCGCCGGGAGACGCTGCTGGGACATATAAATTATAAAAGTTATGGACATCCGATTATTGGACAAAGAGGAACTTCCGCAGATTTACCCTTTGGTGCAATTGTTGAATCCAACCATTACCAAAGAACAGTTTCTTCTATATTTGGAAGAAATGGTGGGGCAAGGTTACTTATGCGTCGCAGCATTTGAAGGGAAGACAATAATCGCCATTTCCGGTCTATGGATGCAAACACGGTTCTATGCCGGAAAATTTATCGAGCCGGACAACGTGGTTGTCGCCCCAGCATACCGCAACAAACAAATCGGGCAAAAATTGATGCAATGGATTATCGCTTTCGGAAAAGCAAACGGCTGTGTAGCTTCGGAACTCAACTGTTATGTTTCCAACAGTCGCGGACAGAAATTCTGGATAGACCAAGGCTATTCCATCTTAGGATTCCATTTTCAGCAAAAATTTTTACAACCATAGGTTCGCTTTTCCGACGGCAGGCATGCTGCATTTTCCTTCTCCGCATTGTCTCCTGACCGACCGCAAAGCGGCACCGAAGGCAGCAAGACTTTACGGACAAAAATAAATCTCGGATTCAAATCCACATACTTGAATCTTTCATTTAAAATCTAAACAAGTTCGCTTCAAAACACTATTCACTTTTAACCATTCACTAAATCACATGGCTTTCAATATCAACAACTTAGTCAAAGAAAATATCAAAGGTCTCACACCTTATTCCTCCGCCCGGGACGAATTTTCCGGTGAGGCCAATATCTTTTTGGATGCCAACGAAAACAGCCTCGGCTCGCCCCTACCCGAAAACTACACGCGCTATCCCGACCCGCACCAGCGCGCACTCAAACAAAAAATCGCCGTCGTCAAACAAGTCGCACCGGAAAACATCTTTCTGGGAAATGGCAGCGACGAATGTATCGACCTACTTTACCGCTGTTTTTGCGAAAGCAAACAGGACAATATCATCATCTGCCCACCGACTTACGGCATGTACGAGGTTAGTGCCAACATCAACGACATTGAAATCAGAAAAGCGGTGTTAACACCTGATTTCCAATTGGATATAAACGCCATACAGTCCAATATCGACGCACATACCAAGATTATCTGGGTTTGTTCGCCCAACAATCCGTCCGGCAACTTGCTGAAAAAGGAAGACATATTGCGCTTGTTGGATGATTTTCAGGGATTGGTCGTTATTGACGAAGCCTATATTGATTTTGCAGGCCAGGCATCCTTTACGCAAATACTTTTGGAATATCCCAATCTTGTCGTCCTGCAAACCTTCAGCAAGGCTTGGGGAATGGCAGGTCTGCGTTTAGGTATGGCTTTTGCCTCCGAGGCAATCGTGGACATATTGGACAGGGTCAAACCGCCGTACAATATCAACCAAGTCACGCAAGCACTTGCTTTCGAAGCATTGGACAATGCCGCAAAAGTCAAGAGCGAAACGGCCGAACTCCTTCGTCTGCGCACACAACTGGCGGCACAACTCCAAGCACTGCCGCTCGTCAAACGCATTTTCCCTTCCGATGCCAACTTTTTGCTGGTGGAAGTAACGAATGCTCAAGGTATTTACAATGGTCTGCTCCAAAACAAGATTGTCGTGCGCGACCGCCACAAAGTTGTCCGCTGCGACAACTGCCTGCGCATCACGGTAGGAACGGCAGCGGAGAATGAAGGGTTGGTCAATAGCCTGATGACACTGGTGAAATAATTGTATTTCGTTTCCCGGAAGGCATTCTTCCGAAAACACACCGCATCTTTTAACATTTATTGGCAAAAAATTTGAGTGGCATCATCCGAAATACGGAAGTCTTTGGCTTCCGTTCAACAGCGTGACATGCAAAACAGAACACTTATATTCTTTGCCGCCGTGTTTTCGGTTTCCTATTTTTTTACGCACGTATCGGCACAAAAGGCGGTAGAATACCTTGCCAAACAGATAAGCGACAGAAGCCAAATGCTCCCCGAATCTCCGAAAAGCAGTTTCCGAAAAAGCGTGGACAACGTTTCGGGCGCAACGGTAATCCAAAAATACATCGCCGCCATCGGAGGCGCACAGCAACTCCAGAACGTACAGAGCATCAATTTCAAGGGTAGCATTAAGACGGCTGGTATGCAGTTACGATTTTCCGAAAGAAAGCAGGCACCCAACCTCGACTATATCGCCGTATCGGTTGACGGCGATACGATGATGCGCAGTGTGTTTGACGGACAGTCGGGCTACAACCAGCAAATCAGCGAAAAAACCCCCTTGACCGAACAGGAAATAAAGGCAAGAAACACAGATTATATCGGGCTTTTCAACCAGCTCTACTATCTGGATTCAAGCAAGTCATTTACACTCAACAACATACGACATATCAAAGACGAGGACGACTCGACTGACGTCTTTGAGTTGGAAATCAAACTCCCCTCAGGAAAAATCGTTACCGAATCCTATGACACCCGCACGTCCCTACTCACCAGGTCCGTCGAGGAGGAAGTCGGGCAATCCGTCACGGTAACGTCCAAAACCTTTTCGGACTACCAGAGCGTCAACGGGATTCTTTTTCCTTGCAAAATCAACATGACCAAAGCACAAAACGAAAAGGAACAGCAATTTGACATCGCCGTCAACACCACCGAAATCAACTTGCCGGCGGAATAGCATCCGTTAGGCAAAATTTGTTTTTTTACCTTCTCCCTTAGTGCTAAATTTTCTTTAACTTTTTACATTGCCTTAGGCAATTACGCCGAACGAATGTTTATTCCTTTAACTTTGTTATTTGACGAAACAAAAATCTATATCAATAGCAGAAATGAAAAATATTACGGTAAAAATTATCAATAAATCCAACAACCCTCTGCCCACTTATGCCACTTCCGGAGCTTCTGGACTGGACTTGCGCGCCTATATCAATGCGCCCATCGAGTTGCAGCCAATGCAGCGCGTATTGGTACCGACCGGTTTGTTTTTGGAATTGCCCGAAGGGCATGAAGCGCAGGTACGTCCAAGAAGTGGACTTGCTATCAACCAGGGCATCACTTGCCTCAACACGCCCGGCACTATCGACGCAGACTATCGCGGGGAAATCAAAGTCATTTTGATTAACCTTTCCACGGAAATACAAACCATCAAACCCGGCGACCGCATCGCCCAGATAGTCATCCAACAAGTCGCACAGGTCATCCTGCACGAAGTGAAGGAAATCAACGAAACAGTAAGAGGCGAAGGCGGTTTTGGCCACACGGGAAAGAATTAAGAAAACGACAATGAATTTTTCTAAGATATTAGGTTTCAGTGCAATCATATTCCTGGCAGCATGCCATTCGACCAAGAAAGTCGCCTCCACGACGCCAACAGTCGTGAAAAAGGACACCACCGCAACGGCTGCCGTCAAGGATTCGGCGACCATAGCAAAAGAAGTCTGGCTCAACTGGCAAAACAGCGCCCCCAATTACCACACACTTTCCGGCAAACTGGGCGTATCTATCAAAATGGCGAACCTCGACCAGACCGTCAACGCCAACCTGCGTTCGACCAAGGACAGTCTGGTTTGGCTATCGTTGACCGGTCCGTTCAACATCGAAGGTGCACGCGCCAAAATCACGCCCGACAGTGCCATCGTCATCAACAAGCTCAACAACACGGTCGAAAAACGGTCCATCGATTATCTCCGACACCTCGTCCACCAACCACTTTCGTTTGTGGATGTACAAAACATATTGACCGGCAGGATGTTGCTGCAAAACGGCACGATGCAGTCCTTCAAAGGCAGTGTGGACGGCACCTGGAGCTTTGTTCTCCAGGAAGGCACTACGCAAAACATTGTCACCATCGACCCGTCGAGCAACCGTCTTTTGCAAAACCGCCTCACAGACCTTTCCCATCCATCCAAAAACTGCGTCGTCCAATACAAAGACTTCCAGCAGACAGCTTCCGGATGGATTCCCGGAGAAATACACATCACGGCCAATGACCAGTCGTCGATAGAAATCGAACTGAAATACAAACAGCTTAATTTTAACCAAACATTGGATTATCCGTTCAACATATCGGCGAAATACCGTGTTAAAGAATGAAACTTGGGTTGAAAGCGGCGTATTGAAAGCGGGCAAGGCACTCTCCACACAGCCTCCCGCGGAAGAAAACAATTCACTTTCAACGCTCAACTATTCTCAGTAATTTTTAGTTACTTTACATCCATAATCAGATAATAGCGTTTTGATGAAGAAAATATTGTTTGTTTTAACCATCCTGTTGAGCGGCACGATAGGATTTAGTCAACAGACAAAAGAAGATATCCAAAAAGAACAGGCACAGTTGCGGCGTGACTTGGCGGAACTCAACTCCAGCCTAAGCGACATCCGTTCGTCCAGAAAAAAATCCTTGACCGAGCTCTACCTCGTCCAGCGTAAAATCAAGACACGCGAGGCCCTGGTTGAAAATATCCAAGACGAAATCAAGGTTTTGGACAAGGACATCGTCGGTAACACCGAATCCATACAACGCTATCTCAAACAGCTCGACACGCTGAAAACCAAATACGCGCAGAGTCTGGCATTTGCCTATAAAAACAGGAACAAATACGACCAGCTCAATTTTATATTTTCAGCAGCGTCCTTCAACGACGCCATCAAACGCGTCACCTACCTCAAAAGTTACCGCCGTTACCGTGAGGCGCAGGTAGCCGACATCAAGGCAGTACAAGCACTTTTGCGTAAAAAAGTCACCGAGCTCAACGTCAGCAAAAGGCAAAAAAGTTCAGCATTGACCAACCAGACGACCGAGCTCACCACCTTACAGCAGGACGAAAAGGAAAAAGACGAATCCGTCGCCGAACTGAAAAGCCGCGAAGGCGAAATTAGTTCCGAAATCGCCGAAAAGAATAAACGCAGAAGAAAGCTCCAAGCCAACCTCGACCGCGTGATACAACAAGAAATCGCTGCCGCCAGAGCCGAAGCAGCACGTAAAGAAAAGGAAAGACGGGAACAACTGGCAAGGGAAAGGGCCGCAGAAGAGGAACGCCAACGCCAGATAGCTGCCCAAAAAGCAGCGGCAGAAGCTGCCGAAGCCGCCAGAAAAGAAAAAGAACGGAAGGAAGCCCTCGCCGCAGCAGACGCCGCACGCCAAGCCGCGAAGACTGCCGCCGAAGAGCAGGCAAAAAAAGAAGCCATAGAAAAACTCAAAAAACAACAGGAAGAGGAAAGGCTGGCCGACGCTAAACGTCTTGCCGAAGCCAAGAAAAAAGAGGAAGATGCCGCTGCTGCCGTACAGGCAGCCATCAACAAAACACCATCCGCGCCGTCAGAGGCGTCCAAAGACGACGAGATACGCGCCAAACGCGCCAACAGCGTACTGGAAACTTCCTCCGAATCCCTCGCCGAGTCCATTGACTTTGAGAAGAACAAAGGCAACCTGCCCTGGCCGACCAACGGTGTCGTCGTCGGCACCTTCGGTACGCACAACATTCCTGGTACCAAGGTTCAGGACCAGAACAACGGTATTGACATCAGCCCCGCCGTCGGCTCACCTGTCCGTTCTGTTGCGAACGGAACCGTTACAGGCGTCATCGACGACGAAGGCACGGGCGACTACACCATCATCATCCGTCACGGTAAATACTTTACCAGCTATTCCAATATCCGCAATCCGACCGTCAAAAAAGGAAACGAAGTGCATGGCAATACCGTCATCGGTAGTGCAGGTCAAGCATTTGACGGCCCTGGAGGTTTTATTTCCTTTACGATTTCCAACGAGAGAAGCACGTTCCTGAATCCGGAATCTTGGCTGAGAAGACGTTAAAAAAGCAGAACGCTCCATAGCGTTAAGAGAATGTTTTTCTTAGAAATGTAAACGCATGGGCATTAAGCTATCTTTGCACATCATGTTTGGACGGAAAAACATAGAAAAATTACACGTTGCAACGTATTGCTATGGACTCAACCTGTTGGGTTCAGTGGCGATTGCCCTTTCCGTCCATGCCCAGACCGACTCCACACCGACAAAATCAGAGTTTAAAAGTTTGCTTCCGTCACAGCAGCCAACCATCACAGCAAGCGGCAATGCACAGGCAGGGTTGAATCCGCAGGTCGTCGCGTTCAAGGACCAATATGTCAAAAGGGAAAAACATGAAATGACGCGGATGAAAGACTGGGGACGGCCTTATTTCCATATCTACGACAAGATACTTTCGCAATATCATCTTCCTCTGGAACTGAAATATCTTTCCGTGATAGAAAGCAGCCTGCAATCGGGTATGCGCTCCTGGGCAGGCGCCGTCGGACCTTGGCAGTTGATGTACGACGAGGCGATGCGTTTTGGGTTGAAAGTCAGCAACGGTACCGACGAAAGGATGGACTTCCAAAAAAGTACCGTCGCCGCCGCCAAACTATTGACGGAACTCCACAACCAGTTCGGCGACTGGCTACTCGTCATCGCGGCATACAATGCTGGCCCTGGTGCGGTGCGTAAAGCGATGCGCAAATCAGGAAGCGACGATTTTTGGAAACTGCAATATTATCTCCCGCAGGAAACACGCAACCACGTCAAGAAATTTATCAGCACGCATTATTTTTTTGAAGGAAGCGGTGGCATCACGACCATGACCAAAAGTGAAACAAAAGATTTCGCGGAAAATACGGTTACGACACCGGCTTTGACCGAAGAAGACAAGAAAAATACCACAACCTGCCTCTTGACAGGTTTTTACAACGGCGACATCATCTGCCAAAAACTGGACATCGCCCCCACCCTGTTCAACAAACTCAACCCCGGCATCAACAAAGTATTGGCCAACGGAAAGTCTTATGAACTCAGGCTTCCCAGCGACAAGATGGACCAATTCCTTAAAGAAAAAAACGACATCCTCGCCGCTTGTTTTAAACAATTATTGGGGTAAGGTGGTCAGTGGACACAACAATCATCCGCAGTTCACTTTAACTTTTCACTTCCTTCTTATTTTTCCATGTTGGTCAAAATACACCAGCCCCTCTTCCGAAAGTTTTTCAAATGACACTTTAATATCATCGTCCTGCCAGTCCAATCGTTTTTTTAAATCAGACAACAAAATGCCATCGTAGGGAATAATATCCAGAATTACCTGGCTTGTGTTGACAACCTGTTTTATCGTCAAGTGCACTTTTTTACTGGCCAGACAATTGTCGCAGATACCACATTCAAACTGGTCTTCTTGCCCGAAATATTGACATAGAAAATCCATACGGCAGGACTCTTCCAATCCTATATAACGAACGACGGACGCTATGTTATCGCGGTATATTTCTTTCCTGTTTTGATAAAACTGATGGTTAAAATTAAGATAGTCCGCCGGAGCGCGGTTCTCCACAAAATGAATCTGCGGTGTCTCCTTGTTAGGTAAATATTCCAATATCTGATACCGTTGTAGACGCAACAACCTTTCTTTCACCTCATCTTCGCCGATATGGCAATAACTTGCTATCTGACCTATAAAAACAGAAACGCGATGATCCAATATGCCTTCATATAGTCGCAGCAAACATTTCACAACGCGGTCGAGTCCAGGTTCGCTGTCTTCGATATAGTTAAGTGTTTCCCGGTTGGCCGTAAACACTACTTTCGCAGGCAGGAAAATGGATTCGTTAAACTCCAGAAAGCCCTGTTGTTCCAAGGCTTTCAGCGCATATATCGTCTTCAGCGGATGCAGTGAAAACGTTTTAATAAAACGATTCAAATCAAAGTCATAAAAATTCCCTCTACCATCACCGACCGGAACTTGCAGGAAATTGCCAATGTGCTGATAGCATTTCCGAATGAACTCATAAGATGGGAAACGTATATCTGGCATAAGTTGCAGGTCCTTGACATCATCGGGATAATACAACAATACACCGTAGGATTTGTTTCCGTCACGTCCGGCACGTCCCGATTCCTGGTAATAGTTTTCCAAAGAATCCGGCGCATCATGGTGTATGACGACACGGACATCTGACTTGTCAATACCCATTCCAAAAGCATTGGTACAGACCATTACCCTGATTCTGCTTTGCGTCCATTGCTCCTGTTTTGCGGTTCTTTCTTCCTGGGTCAACCCTGCATGGTAATAGTCCGCATTGATTTTATATAGGTGCAGCAAGTTCGCAATATCTTGTGTCAACTTTCTCGTCTTGCAGTACACAATGGCTGTCCCATCTACGTTTTGGAGTACTTCAACGATTTTATTTATTTTACTTTCCGTCTGAAAAACACTTAAAGAAATATTGTCACGCCTATACGAACTATAAAAAATCTTATAGTCCTTAAATGCTAAATATTGTACAATATCTTTCTGCACACGCTCCGTCGCAGAGGCCGACGATGCCAATATCGGAACATCAGGAAAATATTCGCGCAAAACGGTCACCTCCAAATAGGACGGACGAAAATCAAATCCCCACTGCGAAATACAATGCGCCTCGTCCACCGCAATCAGGTTGACATGCATGTCGTTGAGATATTCCCTAAAATCCGATGACTGCAAGCGTTCCGGCGACAGATACAAAAACTTATAGTCGCCCATCGCGCACTTTCTCAATGCCGAATCCTGCTCGTAAAAATTCAGTCCGGAATGTAGCGCAACTGCCGGAATACCTTTGTCTTTCAGATGTGCGACCTGGTCGTTCATCAACGCTATCAACGGCGTCACGACGATACAGATACCTTCCCGCATCAACGCCGGCACTTGGAAACAGACAGACTTCCCACCGCCCGTCGGCATCAACGCCAACACGTCCTTACCTGATATGGCTGCGTCAATAATATCGGACTGCAAAGGCCGGAACTGTTCAAATCCCCAAAATTTTTTCAGTATTTCAATGGATGTCGGCATACTCGGAAACAATATTATCTTATTTTCGGGAACTGATAAAAAATGATTGCCTTTAATTCTTTTTTGAAAAGTTATGGCACGACGACCATTTTGGACATTCCTGCATTGACGTTGGAAGACGGGCTGTATTGGCTAAAAGCGGAAAACGGTTTGGGCAAATCTACCTTACTGCAATCGCTCAGCGGCATCTTACCTTTTAAGGGTTCAGTCATGCTGGACAATATTGATTTACAAAAGAAAAAAATACAGCAAAGACAATATATCAACTATGCAGAAGCGGAACCAATCTTTCCAGATTTCCTGACAGGAAAGGAACTCATCGATTTCTTTGTTGCCACTAAAAAAGGAAGCTTGCAAACATCATGGATGCTCGCCCAAAAACTACACCTCGAAAATGCGTTGCCACAACCTGTCGGCACCTATTCAAGTGGTATGCTCAAAAAACTGTCGCTCATCCTTGTTTTTATTGGTACTCCGAAATGGATTTTCCTGGATGAACCATTCATTACATTGGACGAGGAATCGATGAAAACAATCATCTCAACCATAGAAGCAGTGTATCGCTATGGCATTTCATTCATCATCACATCCCACCAACCTTTCTCAATAAATACGCCGATACAAACACTCACAATCGAAAACAAAAACCTCCGACTATTGCCATGAACATTGTCAACCACATATTATCCAAAATCATCGTCAAAGATTTTTACAAAAGAAATGCCTGGTGGATGCTCGTATTGTTTATGGCTTTATTTGGACTGGTACAGCAACCGGTCAAGCTACATAAACATTTGATGTATTACATCAATACCAATGGGAAAGCATTGTTATTTTATATATTGTCGATAGGAATATACACGCTCAATACAATAATCTTCCAAATAAACCTTCTCAGAAAACATGAAAACAGGTTCCTACAATCCTTATGCCTATTAGACAATAAAAGAAAAGCAACAATAATATATGGATTGCAGATGATATTGCTTGCACCTATATTATTATATACAATAGCAACAATCCTTGTCGGCTATTCCAATCATTTATATAACAATAGCAACACGCTTACTATAGCATTAATCGTTCTCTTGTTTACAGGAACTATCATCGTCACGAAACATATCAACAACCGGTCTAAAAACATTACGTTTCCCAACATAAAAATAAAAATTCCCCATTTTTTTACAGGGCTTTTATGCAACTATATATGGAAAGAAAAGAGAAGCAAACTATTATGGTGCAAGATTGCAAGCACTTTGGCATTGTCGATTCCACTTATCCGAAACAGTGATAGTTTTTACCTAAGTGACTTTTCCATATTTTGGGCAGCCTCCTTGGGCGCAAACTTAGTCCTACTATATGATGTTTTTGTTTTTTTCAATACAGGACTTCGTTTCACGAGACAACTACCGATATCCCTTTATACGCTGTACTGTCAACTGCTCGTGACCGGCGTTGCGATTATAGTACCGGAGTGTTTGCTGGTATGGATTTATCGTTCCGGTCTACGAGATATCAACACGCTAGAATATTGCATCTATACGTTAGGAACGCAACTATTACTATACAATATCCTATGGGACAAGAAGACGGATTTTTCACAATTCATGGGCGTAAGCGCATTATTCCTGATTGGCCAGCTTTTTCTCACACCCTTCAAAATATTCTCCTTGTTGGGATTGGTTTTTATTGCAGTCGGCTTTATCCTGTTCGCAAGCAACTACTACCACTACGAGTATGTCACGGAGGATAAGGGTACAACGGTCAGGAATACTTCAAAACACTAACTGTGTTGCCTATTGTGTAATTGCCCTACGACATTAGGGATTGTAATGATTGCAGAACGAACGGAACAGGAACTACGTATTTTGGGCATCTTGAGCAGATGCACAAAATACGCCGGGTAATTATTTCCTTACCTCAATTCCTTTTTTTGCGTCTTCCATCTGCCGCATCTTCTTGGCGTCCTGTAAGAAGTCCGACGCAAAGATAAAGTCGTTCAGCAGTTTGTCGTCACTGTAGATGATTTCCTTGTTGGAGCCTTCCCACTGTACGTTACCTTGGTACATATATACGATATGGTCGCCGATTTCCATCACGCTGTTCATGTCATGGGTGACGACAACGGTTGTCATATTGTATTCCACTGTGATTTCGTGAATCAGTTTGTCGATGAGGAGGGAGGTCTGCGGGTCGAGACCCGAGTTGGGTTCGTCACAGAACAGATATTTAGGATTGAGTATGATAGCGCGGGCGATACCGACACGTTTTTTCATACCGCCGCTGATTTCCGCAGGATATTTGTCGGCGGCCTCCGAAAGGTTGACACGCGCCAATACTTCATCGACCCTATTTTTCCGTTCCCTGTACGACAGACCCGAAAACATATCCAATGGAAACATTACGTTCTGCGCCACCGTCATCGAGTCAAAAAGGGCAGAGCCTTGGAACAACATGCCAATCTGTTGGCGTAGGCTTTTCTTTTCCTTTACGTCCATCCCGACCATGTCTTCACCGTCAAAGGCAATGGAGCCTTCCTCGGGTGTGAACAGACCGACGATGCACTTGGTCAATACGGTTTTGCCGCTGCCGCTCGCCCCGATGATGAGGTTACATTTCCCGGTTTCCATGACCATGTTCACGCCCTTGATAATCGGCTTGTCGCCAAAGCTTTTCTTGACACCTTTTAATTCAATCATTCTGATTTATGATTTTTGGAATTAGGAACAAATCGACGATTTATTATGCTGTACGCTGAATAATGTGCATACCCGTTAGGCAATGAACGCTTAACTACATAATGAAAACGTTTAATTCTCAATTCTTAATTAATCACCACCTGGTTTCTCAGCAAATCCTCAAAGGTATCCCTTTTTCTGATGAGATGCGCTTCACCGTCCACAAACAACACTTCGGCTGGTTTGAGTCTGGAATTGAAGTTGCTGCTCATCTCAAATCCATACGCACCGGCATTGCTGAATGCTAACAAATCGTCTTCCCGCACCTCGTTCAGCTTTCTGTCCCAGGCAAATGTATCTGTTTCACAGATATTGCCCACGACCGTATAGATGCGTTCCGGTCCGCTGGGATTGGAAATGTTTTGGATATAGTGGTAGGCATCGTAAAACATCGGACGTATCAGATGGTTGAACCCCGAATCGACACCCACGAAAACCGTTGCCGTGGTGGTCTTGATGACATTGGCCTTCACGACAAAATAGCCACATTCGCTGACCAGGTATTTTCCCGGCTCGAACCACACTTCCAGGGATTTTCCTATTTCTTTGTCGTAATCGTTGAAAATTTGGCAGACACGCCGTCCCAGTTCGTCCACGTCCGTAGCCATGTCCTCTGGTTTATAGGGTACTTTGAATCCGCTTCCGAGGTCGATGAACTGTAAGTTGGGAAATCTTTTGGCAATATCCAACAGCACGTCCAGCCCTTGCAAGAACACATTGATGTCCTTGATTTCGCTACCGGTATGCATGTGCAGCCCGACTACGTTGAGTTTGGTGCTGTTGACAACCCTCTCGACATGGCGCAACTGATGTATGGAAATACCAAATTTGCTGTCGATATGCCCAGTGGAAATCTTGTAGTTGCCGCCCGCCATGATATGCGGGTTGAGACGGATACAAATCGGATAGGAATCGCCAAACTTATTGCCAAACTCCTCCAACATTGGGATATTGTCAATGTTGACATGCACACCAAGGTTTTTGCCCGCTTCGATTTCTTCAAAATCGACACAATTGGGCGTAAACATGATGCGGTCGGGCGAGAAACCAGCCTTCAGGGCGAGCAGCACTTCGTTGATACTCACACAGTCCACGTTGGCTCCCAGCTTTTCGACGTGCTTCAAGATGTTGATATTGGTCAGCGCCTTGCAGGCATAGAAAAAACGAGTCTTAGTTTCCGCAAAAGCCGATGTCAGCTTTTGGTATTGTTGCGTTATTTTTTCCGCTTCGTAGACATAGAGCGGAGTGCCAAATTGTTGTGCAGCCGAGATAAGCTGCTCTTGGGTGAGTGCCATTGTATTGAGAAAAATTGATAAATTTTAAAAAGGTAAAAGTAAAAAGTAAAAACGGCTTTTGAGGAGGGAAGTTGGATTTCTTTTATTTCGGTCGGTGCGGACACCGACCGATAGAGATTTCTTGCTATGCTGTTAGGAACATCAGCGGAACATATCCTGAACCCATGATAAAAACGTATTTAAAATCCGTTTCATCTGTCCTTCGGAATGCTCTTCGGAACATTCCGAAGAGCGAAGAGATGAGCCACACGTGCGCCAGCGACGAAGAACCCAGCTTTCAACTTTCAAACCTTCACTTTCAACTAATAATTGATTACCTGTTCCTGTATCGTCGCCGGAATGTCCCGCCATTCGTATTGCTGGTTGCGCAACTGCGGCTCAAAACCGGCTTCGCGGATGGCTTCCTGTATCGACTTGTACGTAAATCGATGCGGTGCACCTGCGGCACTCACGACGTTTTCCTCAATCATGATACTGCCAAAATCGTTGGCACCGGAATGCAGGCAGAGTTCCGCCGTCGCCTTGCCGACCGTCAGCCAGCTTGCCTGTATGTTTTTGATATTGGGCAGCATGATACGGCTCAACGCAACCATGCGGATATATTCATCCGCCGTCGTAAGGTTGTGGACACCTCTGATGCGCGTCAACAAAGTATCAACATCTTGGAACGTCCAAGCTATAAACGCCAAAAATCCTTTAGCGTCGGCTGGTTTCTGCGCCTGTGTTTCGCGTATCCGAACCAAATGGACGAAGCGTTCCTCAATCGTCTCCACATGGCCAAACATCATGGTTGCACTTGTCGTGAGATGCTGCATGTGTGCCTCGTGCATGATGGCAAGCCATTCGTCTGCACCGCATTTGCCTTTGCTGATGAGCCGACGAACCCTGTCCACCAATATCTCCGCACCGGCACCGGGCAGCGAATCCAGTCCCGCTTCTTTCAACGCAGACAACGCTTCGGCATGGGACACTTTGCTGACTTTGCAGATATGCGCAACCTCGGGGGGGCCAAGCGCGTGCAGTCTGATATCGGGAAATTCCGCTTTGATGGCACGGAACGTATCGCAGTAAAAATCCAGCCCCAACGCGGGATGATGCCCGCCCTGCAACAGCAACTGGTCGCCGCCGTATTGCATGGTTTCTGTAATCTTTTTACGGTAGGTCGGCATATCGGTGATGTAAGCATCCGCATGGCCGGGAATACGGTAAAAATTGCAGAACTTACAGTTGGCCACACACACATTGGTCGTATTGACGTTGCGGTCAATCTGCCATGTCACTTTGCCATGCGGAACCTGCACCTTTCTACATTCGTCAGCAATATAGGCAATCTCTGCCAGTGGGGCGTGGTAGTACAAGTACATACCTTCCTCCACCGTCAGGTCGTCAAATGCCAACGCTTTTTTGTATAAATCGTTTAAATCCATTTCATAGCAAAAGTAAAAAGGAAAAAGGAAACAGAGAAAAGGGTTTTGGGGGAGATTGCAAGTTGAAAGGTTATGCGTTACAGGTTTCCACCGCTGGAAATATAGAGGACACATAAAAGCCTCCTGTTGCAAGGAGGCTTTTATGTAGTCTTACACATCAATCCCATTTAATCAAGGGAAAATACTCTTGGTACAAGCTACACGCTTATTTGTCGTGCGCATTTTGCCTTTTTACTTTAGATTAGATATGTGCTTTTATTTTGTTTTCCAGTACGGATTTGGGGACTGCGCCGATCTGTTTGTCTACAACCTGGCCACCTTTGATGAAGAGGATTGCCGGGATGGAGGTGATGCCGTAGTTTACGCTCACGTTGGGATTGTTGTCCACGTTGACCTTACCGATACTTACCGTGTCTGCATATTCTTTGGAGAGATCCTCGATGACGGGGCCGATTGCACGGCAAGGACCACACCATTCTGCCCAGAAATCAACCACGGTCAACTTGTCATTGTCGAGAACTTCCGTCTGAAAGTTTGCATCCGTAAATTCCTTTGCCATAATATTTCCTTTTGTTTAATAGAATTGAGAATGCAAAGATAGTTCGATTCCGTGAATGAGAGCTAATATGTCCGTTTATTTTCTATCAAAATACTTGATGCCGATATAAATAATAGGAATAAAGCAAACGTCAAAAATCAAAACCAAAAGCAGGCGATGAACGCGGACAAATACGCTACAAATAATAAGAGACTGTTTGAGTTAAGTTTTTCTGTAAGGTTTTATATGCTTCCAAGACATAAAACGTGTATTCCTTCCCGCAAAGTCTCCCGCCGCGGCGGGAGACTTTGCGGGAAGGAAATAAATAACTCAAACAGCTTCTAAATTGTATTGTATAAACACCCCTTCCGCGTCATTCCTGCGTAGGCAGGAACCTTTAGCTCAGCGAAGCTAATCTGATTATATGATACAGGGGATTCCTGCCTACGCAGGAATGACGCGGAGGTCTCTATCATTTATATGCGTGTTCAATCTCATTAGTTTGTCCCTTGCCAAGTATAATCTTGCATTTGAAACAGGACAGGCAACCCACCATGGGTTGCCTGTCCTGTTTTATAAGCCTAAAACTTTTTACTTAGCCTTGACATTGACGGAAACGCGCCTGTTTACAGCCTTTCCTTCCGGTGTTTCGTTGTCACCGACGGGATGTTCCGGCCCGTAGCCTTTCGCTCCTGTCAACTGTGCAGCACTTACACCCAGTTTCTGTACGGCAACCAAGACCGCGTCAGCCCTGCTTTGGGAAAGCTTGACATTTGCTGCGGAATCACCGGTATTGTCGGTATAGCCGCCAATCTTGAACTGCGCTTTCGGGAAAAATTTGACGATTGCCGCAAGGTTTTTCAATTGTTTGTAGGATGAATCGGTAATCGTCGCGGAGCCAGTATTGAACCGGACGTTGGTGAAGTCAAACCAGTTGCCTTTGACCGTATCCAACGCGGCATGTTCGTCAGAGAGGAACGAATACAGTTGGTATTCCGTACTGTTGGCACCGACTTGCAAGGTATCTTTTCCCAATACTAATGTTTTTATTTCACCTTCGTCGTAGATAAAATTACCGGCAGCGTCCAAAGCGCCTTTTGGCAATTCGATACGATGGGCCACCCCTTCATGGGAATCTTTTTCTTCGCCTTCATGGCTTGCTTTGTATTGGCAGCCATAGGCAAAAAGCAAGGCAATAAAACTCAACACTATCACCTCAGGCAATATGGTCCTGGTATTGTTTTTTTCTTGAAAATCATCTTCGTGGTGCATAAGAATCAATTGTTTAACGCAAAATTAAGGTAAAAGTAAAAAGTAAAAAAATGTAACCCTTTTGGACTTTCTGTCTTTCTCGTCTCTCCTCTGACAACTGTCGACCGAGGACCGACCACCGTTTACGCCAACAGCAGCTCCACCGCCCTGTGCGCGTCCTCAAAATGGAAACCAGCCAGTACCTTGTACATCGCCGTTTCTATCCTGTCGTTGCAGAGGTTGCCGATGCTGCCCTCGTGTGTATGGTGCAGAGCTTCCGGAACATAATCAAAAGTTCCCGATTCGATGTCGCGACCGACCTTTTTGTAGGCGTCGCGGAAAGGCAAGCCTTCTAAGACGAGTTTGTTCACTTCTTCCACGCTGAACAGGTATTTGTATTTTTCTTCATCCAATATGCCGTTTCGGATTTCCATATTGTTGAGCATCAGTTCGGTCATTGCGATACAGGAACGCAGCATGGACAACGCCGGGAACAGGTGTTCTTTCAGCAACTGCAAATCACGGTTGTAGCCCAATGGCAGGTTGGTCGTCATCATCATGATTTCGTTGGGCAAAGCCTTGATACGGTTGCATTGGGCACGGACGAGCTCCAGCACGTCGGGATTTTTCTTGTGCGGCATGATGCTGCTTCCCGTTGTCAGTTCGGCGGGGAAATGGATGAAATCATAGTTCTGGTTGCAGTACATGCAACAGTCCATCGCGAAACGCGCCAAAGTGTCCGCGACATTGGCCAAGGCCATTGCCGTTATGCGTTCCGCCTTGCCACGTCCCATCTGGGCATAGACAACATTATAGTTCAGGTCGGAAAACCCCAACAGCTCGGTCGTCATCGTCCTGTTGATTGGAAAACTCGAACCGTAACCAGCCGCCGAACCCAAAGGATTTTTGTTGACGATGTTGTATGCCGCCTTGAGCTGTACCGTATCGTCCACAAGACTTTCGGCATAAGCACCGAGCCACAGCCCAAAAGACGACGGCATCGCAATCTGCAAATGTGTATAGCCGGGCATCAGCACGCCTTTCCACTGGTTGCTCTTGTCGACCAATAGCTTGAACAATGCCAATACGGACTGCACCGTCCGCTCGATTTCGCTACGCAAAAACAGTTTAATATCAACCAGGACCTGGTCGTTGCGGCTACGTGCGGAATGGATTTTCTTTCCGGTATCGCCGAGTTTTTGCGTCAGCAAAAATTCTATCTGGGAATGGACATCCTCCACGTCTTCGGCAATCTGGAACTGACCGTTTTGCGTCAAAGGGTAGATTTGTTTCAGTTCGGCGAGCAAGTCGCCCCTTTCTTTTTCGGTCAGCAACCCGACGGATGCAAGCATTGTCGCATGCGCCATGTTGCCCAATACGTCGTAAGGCGCCAACAACAAATCAAATTCCCTGTCCCTGCCCACGGTAAAGGTTTCCACGTCCTTGAGCGAATCCGTATCTTTCTGCCAAAGTTTCATCTGAAAGTAAAAAGTAAAAAATAAAAAGTAAAAAAGCCATTGTCCTTATTGCTTTTTCGCGAAAAAAGTCCGTTTGCAAAGAAACTGAAAAAATGGGTATCGGCCGATGGTAATATCGTTTAGGACATGGATTTCCCTACGAACCTTAAACGCAAAAGGCAAAAACGATGTCACGTTTTTGCCTCTTGAATTTTTATTTTGAGACAACTAGTCCAAGGTTATCACAAAATCCGTTTTGGGATTCCGCACTTTTTTCAACGGTGCCAGCCAGTCGCCTTCCGCGTCCCTATAGCCAATGGCCAAAATAGTAACGCTCTTCAGACCTTGTTCCCTGAGACCCAAAGCCTCGTCCAACTGGGCATTGTTGAAACCTTCCATCGGCGTGGCATCTACTTTGAGCTCTGCGGCCTGTGCCAATGCCGTACCCAACCCAATATAGGCCTGACGCGCCGTGTGGACAAAATTTTCGTCGGCAGACTGGCTGAGATATATCGCTTTCAGCCGATCGACATAGGCTTTGTATGTTTCCCTTGGCAGCCCGCGCTCGTCCGCCGTCAGGTCAAACATACGGTCAATGCGTTCCTCGGTGTACCTGTCCCATGCCGCAAACACCAATATATAGGACGCATCGGCAACAATCTGCTGTCCAAGGGCAACAGGCACCAATTTCTCTTTCAGTTCCTGGTTGGTAACCAATACGACCCTGTACGGCTGCAACCCGGAGGACGTGGGTGCCAAGCGTGCAGCTTCTATGATTTTGTCCACATCTTCCTGCGCCACTTTCTTTGTCGGGTCGTATTTCTTTGTTGCGTAACGCCATTGCAAATCATCTAGTAATGCCATAAAATCTTCTTTTTAAGTTGAAAAATATTTGTTGCAACGAAGATAAGTATAATTTGGGATTATCACTGGCAAA
Organism: Chitinophagaceae bacterium; assembly: GCA_047606825.1. Taxonomy (GTDB): domain Bacteria; phylum Bacteroidota; class Bacteroidia; order Chitinophagales; family Chitinophagaceae; genus Rhizosphaericola. The sequence goes on along the minus strand of JASGDY010000102.1, from coordinate 1,598 downwards.
GAAAAAATGATACGCGGGCGTATTTTCAAATTGCCAATCATTATAGATATAATAAGGAGTAGGTGAGGACACCGACTGCTGGGGGCTCTGCTGGCGTGGTGTCTCCACGCCGCCAAACCACAACTTCATTTTATCGCAAACTTCTCAAAACTTGTTTTTCCACATCATGCTTTCGATGGGCATATCAGGCTGCCCGCTGTACTTGGCATTTTGCTTATGGTCGTAAGACACTTCCACGAGACCTTCCACGGGAAAATAAATCAACTGCCCGATGGGCATACCCGCATAGATACGCACGGGTAGCTTGACCGAGATCTCCAGAGTCCAGTTGCCGCAGAAACCGACATCGCCCTTGCCCGCCGTGGCGTGGATGTTGATGCCGAGGCGACCGGTGGACGACTTTCCTTCCAGGAACGGAACGTGCGCATGTGTCTCCGTGTATTCTTGCGTCACGCCGAGGTAGAACTTGTCCGGTTGCAGCACATAGCCCTCTTCCGGAATCTCGAAATAATGGATCAGGTTGTGCTTCTTGGCATCTAGTTCCTCGTCTTTGTACACTGCCAATATTTTGCCTAAGTGTACGTCGTAGCTGTTGCTGCCAAGCGATTCGCGGGAGTAGGGATCTATTTTGATGGTGCCTTTGGCTATCTCTTCCAATATGCTTTTGTCGGATAAAATCATAAATAATCAGCGTGATTAATGTACTTTAGCCCTCAATATAGAACAGGTATGGGGCTTTTCTTTCGGCACAATATTAACGATTTTACGCGACTGGCTATCTGGAAAATAGAAGAGGGCGAAGCTTTTTTCCTAGAGCGCGTCCCTTCCAAAAGGGATATCAGCCATCCGCTGAAGCGTTTGCAGCACCTTGCTGGCCGTTTTTTACTCAAATATCTTTTTCCCGACTTTCCTTCCGAAGAGATAGCCATCGCGGATACCAGAAAGCCTTATCTGGTCAATGAACAATACCATTTTTCCATATCGCACGGCGGTAGTTACGCGGCGGCCATCGTGAGTGAAAAGCAAAGGGTCGGCATCGACATCGAGCTGTTTTCCGAAAAAATCAAACGTGTGGCACACAAATTTTTGAAAGAGGAAGAGCTACAATTAGTCGAGGACGGCGCGGGCGGGCAAGACCTGACGTTGTTGACAACCTTCTGGAGTGTAAAAGAAGCCGTATTCAAATGGTGGAGCTACGGTAACATCAGCCTCAAAAACAATATCCACATCCGCAACATCGAAACCTCGCCCGAACCAATGGTACATGTGGATTTTTGGCACAAAAGCAACATGTATCCCGTACAGGTATCGTTCACGCTGCTGGACGAAATGACGTTGTGCTGGTTGGTGGAATAGTCGGGAAGACCGAAGTCGGTTAAAAAAGAACTGGCCAGCACGTCACTAATAACGCTATATTAAACGCTATATATACGTTGCATAAAAATGTGTATTGAAAAAAGTGAACCTCTCGCCGTCATTCCCGCCTTCGGCTATCGTGTGGACACAAATAGGTATAACTTTGTGGGATGAATGAACGAGGATTGACGGATCTGGAGGACATAAGACTGGTATACCGGGGGAACAACCTTATGCAAGAC
>JASGDY010000101.1:0-10377 GCA_047606825.1 Chitinophagaceae bacterium | reverse complement strand
TAATACGATAATGAAATTCAATATAGACCAATAATTTTTATTACTCCGCTCTTCAGGATTTGTAATCCTGAAGCCGTATCGGCGGATTTTCAATCCGCTAATAGCAGTGCATTGCAAATGCACGGATAAGCGTTCGGGATTACAAATCCCGAACAGCACAAATGGTTTTTTGGTCTAAAATATAAATCAAAATCGTATTATTGCCGTACACGATACAAAAATGTGTATATTAAAAGAAAACACCTTACTGCTTACTAGCCTGTGCCGTCACCGAACAGTACTTATGTAGGTCGATGAAAATACCGACTTACATAGAAGATATTTATATTTCTATATATACCCATCTCTATTTAATTTCATCAAAAGAAAAAGCCCAATACCACTTTCAAACTACAGATAATCACTAAAATACCTACCGAAATAAACATACCTTTCAGCGGTAGTTTTCCGGAAAGTTTAGCCGCAATAGGTGCAGCAATCAGACCGCCGACGATCAAACCCGCAATCACGTTGAAATGTGTTTCTCGCAATATAAACACAAAGGTCGCCGTACTGCAGACAGAAGTAAAAAATTTGGTCAACGTCGATGTCCCTATCGTATATTTAGGATCGCGGCCGCCAGAGATAAGCGTACTCGTTACCAAAGGTCCCCAACCACCTCCAAAAGCATCCAAAAGACCGCCAATAAAGGCGACCGGACCGACATTTTGTAATTTTTTCTTGTGTGCATTTCTTTTTTTAAACGCCTTTTGAACAATCTTGATTCCTAAATACATCGTATAGAACGATACAAAAGGCCGTAGCATCTTACCATATTTAGAACCGAAATAACCAATAAACAACGCGCCGCAAATCGCACCCAACACACCGGGAACGGCAAGGCGCAACAACAGTTTTTTATTGACATGTTTGTATTTATAGTGGCTCAGTCCCGCAGCTCCAACAGAAAACATCTCCGCCATGTGTACGCTACTACTGACCGCCGCAATACTAATTCCTGACTGCAACAGTATCGTCGTGGACAACACTCCATAACCCATGCCCATCGCACCATCTACCAACTGCGCCAAAAAACCGGCACACAGCATCCAGTAAAAATTATTGCCTGTAAGTTGGTCGGAATATTTTTGTATCGAAGCCAACCAGTTGGCCGGAAGATGGGAAATCGTCGCGTAACCCAATACCATAAACACAATCGCCAACACCACACCGAAAAAAATAACCTTACCCAAAGACAACGACGACAACCAATTGGTCTTTCCCATTGTCTTTGCTTTGCTTTCTCCATCAATCAAAACCTTGGTAATAGCATTGAGCTGGATGATTTTTTCAGGAAGGTTTCCGGAAAGCTTTTCGCGTATCTTGGACATGTTTTCCAAGGTCTGGTCAATTTCTTCCGGCAATGTCTGGTTGAGTATTTCTTTTAATCGTTTGGCGATTGTGGGGCTTTTGCCATTAGTGGAAATGGCTATCTTTAAATTTCCTTTGGAAGCAATCGAACCCAAATAAAAATCACACAATTCTGGTTTGTCTGCGCAGTTGACCAATAGATTCCGCCCATGTGCGTCGTTGCGGATAACTTCGCTGAGTTCACTATTGTTCAGTGCCGTTACAACGAGTTGTACATCGTCTAAATCATTCTTACCATAAGACTTTTGCCTTACTATAATATTTTCCATGCCTTTTATATAGTCGTAAAAAGCGGACGAAATTTGTTCAGCAACAACGGTAATTTTTGTTTCCGGTGCATTGGTAATTAACGCCTGTAACTTTTCAAGACCGACATTACCCGCACCGACCAGCAATACATGTAGTTCCTCCAATTTCAGAAAAACTGGGAACAGTTTGTTTGTTGTTTTTTCAACTTGCTGTAGATGTATTATTTCGGGCAATGTTTGTTCCATACAGGAAATGATGAATTATGAAATTAAGACGGCACGAACTAAAATGGTGATTTACTGACAACTACCACATGCAACCTGAAACGCTTAACACTTCACACCTTGAGCAACCTTCTGCATTTTCTTACAATGGTCAGCAGGCTGGAAGTATTGTCCAGAGTGGCTTTCCGTATCAAACCAGTCATATTTTTCATGCAAAGCAACAACCGTTCCGACCACAACCAACGATGGCGACACAAAACGATGGGCAGGTTGTTTTCTTTTTAATTGTTCAAATGAGAAACTTTGCACTTTTTGGTAAGGCGTGGTTGCCTGTTGGATGATTGCAAGTTGCTTATCTTTATCAATACCGTGTTCTAATAATAAAGTCGCCAAGTCATACCAAGCCTCGCCCGCCATATAAAACACAAGTGTGTCGGAGGTCTGGGCAAGTTCCGACCAATTATCTAAATCAAAATTATGCTTCTTTGAAAAAGTCAAAAAACGTACACCACGCGCATAACCCCTTGCGGTCAGCGGTATTCCTGCGTATGCCGACGCACCAGATGCAGCAGTAATGCCTGGCACGATTTCGTAAGGAATATCAAACTTGTTCAATATTTCCAGTTCGTTCAATACATTGGAAAAAAACGCCACATCGCCACCTTTTAACCGAAGAACCAATTTTCCTTCCAGTGCATATTGAACCAATAATTGGTCAATGTCTTTCTGCGCAACGGATTTGGCATTGTTGCAGCCCTCCTTTCCAACTAAAAAAATCGCGGCGGTAGGATTGGCATGCTCCTCCAATATCTGTCCGCTCACAAGTCTGTCCGTCAAGATAACGTCCGCCTTTTGCAAATAACGAACCGCCTTGAGCGTTATCAACTCAGGGTCTCCGGGACCGGCACCAACCAATATTACTTTTCCTGTTTTGATAAAATACAGACTTTAAAATTTGAAAATGAACATGTTCCCAATACTACAATAAACGTGTTATGAAAAATGTGAACACCTCTCACGTCATTCCAACGTAGGCGGGAATGACGTGAGAGGGCTTTCATTGTTTATATTCGTCTTCCAACCCCAACAGTATTTCACATTTGCATAGACTATAACAATACAACCACCACCACTATTATTAATCGTTTGGGTAATTATGCCCTATGTGTGAAATATAAACCCTTACCGGTTATGCGTTTCAGAAAACTTAATAGGTCATATATCTTGCTCCCATTAATAACTATTATCTATTCACTGCATCAACACAGCACCGACCGTTACGTAACTCGTATCGTCAATCAATATAGCACCGCCGTTGCTACGCAATTCTTTATAGGCATCATAAGCCAATGGAGATGCGGTCTTGATATAGACAGCAACGATTTCATTAAGCTGTGCTTTTCCTGGATTCTCCTGCTGTGCGAGTGTATTGACGTCTAATTTGTATTTGATGTCCTTGACGACGACAGGGACAACTTTACTATTATGTTGCAGTAGATAACGTTTTCCTATCGTCAATGGTTTTTCGTCCATCCAACAGACAAGTGCATCGATATCCTGGCTTAATATCAAAGAATCGTCTTTTTTAGCAATCGTATCGCCACGGCTAATATCCACATCCTCTTCCAGATGAATGACGGCACTTTGTGGTGCAAATATCACATCGACTTCTTGGTTGTTTAACTCCACCGCTTTTATCGTCGCTTCTATCTCGGACGGATGTACGACAACTTTATCACCTTTTCTAAAAATGCCGCTCGTTACTTTTCCAGCATAGCCTCTATAATCAGGATATTCGGCAGTCTGGGGGCGTATCACCAACTGTACAGGAAAACGCGCATGTTCTAAATCCGTATGGTTACTGACTTCTACGGTTTCCAATAGATGCAACAGCGTCTGTCCTTTATACCACGGCATATTGACAGAAGCATCGACAATATTGTCTCCATCCAACGCGCTAATCGGAATGTAAGTGACATTTTTTAATTCCAAAGCATTGGCGACTTCTTCATAGTCCTGTATGATTTCGGCATAACGTTCGGAACTATAATCGACCAAATCCATTTTATTAATTGCCACGACTACATTGGGAAGATGGAGCAAAGACGCGATGATGGAATGCCTGCGCGTCTGCTCGACCACGCCGTTGCGCGCATCGACCAATATGATAATCAGTTCGGAATTGCTCGCTCCCGTCACCATGTTGCGCGTGTACTGTATATGTCCAGGTGCGTCCGCGATGATAAACTTTCGTTTGTCCGTGGAAAAATATTTATAGGCGACGTCAATGGTAATACCCTGTTCCCTTTCCGCACGTAGACCGTCTGTCAATAATGCCAAATCAACACTGCCGTCACCACGTGACTTGCTACTACGTTCCAGCGCATCCAACTGGTCCACCAGGATATTTTTACTGTCATATAGCAAACGGCCGATAAGCGTACTCTTACCGTCGTCCACACTTCCTGCTGTGATAAATCTTAGTAAATCCAATGTTTTACAAGTTAATAGTGAATAATTTAGATATTTTGAATCTCAGCCGAATCATTATTTCTCTTCTTTTTTTAAACTTTCTTTTGAAGTAGTAATAATAAAGATGAATGTTTTTTTATATTGAGTGTTGCAATAAAAACCCCACTAACCAATGAACACCTCACCGTCATTCCCGCGTAGGCGGGAATGACGGTGAGGTGTCTACTTTCTTCAATACCTGTTTTTACGCAACTCAGCATATATTAAAAATTCCATCTCGTCCTTCATTCTCAATTATTAATTCTCAATTTTTAATTAAAAATATCCATTTTTCTTCCGGTCTTCCATTGCTGCTTCCGAGACCTTGTCGTCGATGCGTGTCTGTCCCCGTTCGCTGGTATTGGTGGCGATGATTTCGTGGATAATGTCGTCAAGTGTATGTGCTTCGGAGGCGACGGCTGCGGTACAGGTCATATCGCCGACCGTGCGGTAACGAACGGACTTGGTAACGACAACATCTTGCGGTTCCAGTTGGATAAAAGACGATACCGCGATAAGTTGGTCTTGGTATTCCAACACCTCCCTTTCATGCGAAAAATAAATGCTCGGCAGCGCGATGTTTTCCCTTTTGATATAATTCCAGATATCGAGTTCCGTCCAGTTGCTGATGGGAAACACACGCACGTTTTCACCTTTGTGGATTTTTCCGTTGTAGATACTCCAAAGTTCCGGACGCTGCATCTTGGGATTCCATTGTCCGAAATCATCCCGCACGGAAAAGATACGTTCTTTGGCTCTTGCTTTTTCCTCGTCCCTCCGCGCACCGCCGATGCAAGCATCAAACTCAAACTCCTGTATCGTGTCCAGTAAAGTATAGGTCTGCAAAGCGTTGCGGCTGGCAAATTTACCTTTCGGTTCGGTCAACCCTTTTTCCTTAATCGTGTCGCCGACATTGCGGACAATCAATTTTTCACCGATGCGTTCTGCCAACTGGTCACGGAATTCCAACGCTTCCGGGAAATTGTGGCCTGTGTCGATATGCACCAACGGAAAAGGAAACTTACTAGGTCTGAAAGCTTTCAAAGCCAAGTGCACCAACACGATAGAATCCTTGCCACCACTGAACAACAACGCAGGATGTTCAAACTGTCCCGCCACTTCCCTGAAAATATGAATGGACTCAGCTTCCAACTGATCCAGATAATCCAAATGATAACTCATATATTGTTTAAAAGAAAAATAAGTCAACGATTAATGTGCTGCCGTGGCATGTATGTGTAATCCACATTCTTTTTTACTATTGTCTTCCCACCACCAACGACCAGCCCTGAAATCCTCGCCCTCGCGGATAGCACGGGTGCAAGGTTGACAGCCTATACTTACAAAACCCTTGTCGTGTAAGGGATTGTAAGGTACGTTATAATCTGTGATATAGCGTTTCACTTTGTCAAAACTCCAATGGAGCAATGGATGAAATTTGTAGATATTATTCGTCTCGTCCCACTCCAACTGTGGCAGGTCTTTCCGATCCGGCGACTGCTCTGCACGCATTCCCGTAATCCACACACTGTTGCCATTTAACGCCCTTGACAAAGGTTCGACTTTCCGAATGTAGCAACATTGTTTACGTAGTTCGACAGATTCGTAAAAAGCGTTGGGACCATTGCCCAGCACGTAGTTTTCCAAGGCTTCCTGCTGCGGATAATAGGCTTTCACTTTCGCACCATATCGTTCGTTGGTCTGGTTCCAGGTATAGTAGGTCTCGCTAAACATACGCCCCGTATCCAATGTAAACACGTTGATTCCGATATGATGGGAAAAAATCAGGTCCGCAACCACCTGGTCCTCTAACCCAAAACTCGTCGAAAATACGACCTTGCCAGGAAACAAATTATCCAACAATTGCAAGGATGCTATTTCATCCAGGTTTTTCAACCGTTCTTCAATTATATGTAACTGATTTTCAACCATTTATTTAATATTTTTCTTCTATCTACGACAGGTTGAGAAACCTTATTTAGTCTACAAATATGGTAGGCAAAATTACGAGAATAATTCCAACCTACAAGAAAATATTTTTTAGCCGCGGATGAAGTATCTTGCATACAATATGGACGCAAAAGATTTTGGAGCCAATCCAAGTTTACTGATAGACATGGTAAAAACAAAAATGCCGTTCGGAAAATACAAGGACACATTGCTCTGCGACCTGCCGGTCGGTTACCTCGAATGGTTTCTCCGAAAAGGAGGATTTCCAAAGGGCAAGCTGGGCATCCTCCTCCAAACCGTTTATGAAATAAAACTAAACGGTCTCGACGACATCATTTTCGAACTGAAAAAGGCAACAAGATAACCAGTCATACGACTATTTGACCAGTCAGCCTGATTGTATTTCCCTCTCTTAACCAGAAAGCGTTACTTGCAAATACAAGATGCATACAGAAACAAAAAATACAAAACAGCTAAGGGTAAATGAAAAAAGCATTTTCCAGATTGTCCAGATAGTCGGCTGGCTATGTTATTTTTTAATTATATGGCTGATACAGTTGACGATGGGCAACGGCCCAACGAGAGCAACCTACATTGTTGCCATTGCGGAAACCGTAATTGGATATTTTATTACTAATGCTATTCGGAAACGAATTATTAAACACAATATTTTAAATAGGTCGTTTTCTGCACAAGTCGTGCAGTTGATATATTTAACATTAAGCTACTCGCTCATATATTCGGTATTGTACATGATTGTTTTTGTCTTTACCAGATATTATAAATACGACGCAAGGTATTCCTTGATAGGACGATGGTTCATCCAATGGATATTTACTATTGTATTGATCCTAATATGGAACTTGCTTTATTTTTCCTATCACTATGTTAAAAAAAGCAATTCCGAGGCTCTTGCCAAGGCTCGGCTAGAAAATACCATCAAAGACCTGGAACTCAATACCATCAAGGCACACATCAATCCGCATTTTATCTTTAATGCGCTGAACAGTATCAGGGCACTGGTAGAGGAAGACCCACAAAGAGCAAGACTAGCCATAACCGAACTCAGCAACCTCCTACGCAGTAGTATGCAGGTCGAGAAAAGAAAAACAACCACGTTGCAGGAAGAGCTGCGGATCGTCAATGATTATCTTGCACTGGAAAGTATTCGGTTCGAAGACCGGCTACACGTACAGACGAGGATTGACGAGGATTTGCTGTCACAGGAGATTCCACCCATGTCATTGCAGACACTCGTCGAAAACGCCATAAAACATGGCATCAGCAAAGAAATCAACGGTGGGGAAATTGAAATCATCGCATTCCCCAAACTGGAAAATTGTTATATTGAAGTAAAAAACACAGGAAAAATACATCGCTATAACAATAGCGAAGGTTTCGGTATCAAGAGTACGACAGACAGACTGGCATTGCTATTTGGAGACAAAGCCTCTTTTTCTTTAATGCAAAATACAGATAACCAAGTTACCGCAACGATGAAAATCCCATTGTCCATTAAAGCTTAACCCTATAAATCATGATTCTAAAAACCTTAATTATAGACGACGAAAGGCTCGCTCGCGCTGAATTGAAAAGACTTTTACAAGACTTTGGCAACATTGAGATAGTAGGCGAGGCTTCCAATGCCGAAGAGGGCATCGACAACATCGACAACCTGCATCCTGACCTTATTTTTCTTGACATCCAGATGCCAGGAAAGACAGGTTTCGACATGTTGAGCGAATTGTCCTTTACACCTAACGTGATATTTACGACGGCGTATGACGACTATGCACTGAAAGCCTTTGAGGTCAATGCTTTGGACTATCTGATGAAACCTATCGACCCGCAACGACTTGCAGAAGCCATACATAAGTTAGAAAAACATATCGGCAAAAACACGGGAAGCCAAGAACTCAACAAAAAACTCTTGACAGACCAGGACCAAGTGTTTGTAAAAGACGGAGAGAAATGCTGGTTTGTCAAATTAGAAGAAATCAGGCTGTTTGAAAGCACAGGCAACTATACAAAAGTTTATTTCGGAAACAACCGACCGCTCATCCTCAAATCCTTGAATGCGCTGGAAGAGCGACTGGATGAAAAATATTTTTTCCGAACAAGCCGTAAACATATTGTCAACCTTAAATGGATCGAAAACATCGAACCTTATTTTAATAGCGGACTTTTAGTAACTTTGAAAGGCGACGAAAAAGTGGAAGTTAGCCGCCGACAGACAGTCAAGTTTCGCGAAATGATGAGTTTTTAAACATACAAAAATGGCAGAGGATCTATTAATTCAAAAAGGTTCAAAAACAGAACAGTACGAAAATCTGTTTCCACAGATAAAGGCATTGCTGGATGGAGAAGAAGATATAGTAGCCAATATGGCGAATATGGCTGCGGCGTTGCGGCAACAGTTTCAATGGTTTTGGATAGGTTTTTATATTGTCAAAAACACGCATCTGGTATTAGGTCCGTTCCAAGGCCCGGTTGCCTGTACACGTATCGCCAAAGGTCGAGGAGTCTGCGGTACTGCATGGCAACGTGCTGAAACTCTTATTGTTCCTGATGTTGAAGCATTTCCGGGACACATCGCATGCAGCAGTTTTTCTCGGTCAGAGATTGTCGTCCCTATTATTCAAGAACAAAAAGTTGTGGCGTTATTGGACATAGACAGTGACCAATTTAACAGTTTTGACGAGACAGACAAAAAGTATCTGGAACAGATAATACAATTACTACATTTTTAACGACATGACTAAGAATGAAAATATGAAATGGCATAGAATTTCCATGCAATCTAAAAAAAATGGAATGAATTATCATTATATATTCCCGATTCTATTAACGCTTTCCGGTGTACATAGCCTCGCTCAAATGCCAGACAGCCAGGTATTGAAGCAGAAAGAAGCAGAACTAAAACCTTATGCGGAAAAGATGATATTTTCCGAAATGTTTGAAATACGTTTGGCGGCAAATACGGATTTTGTCAAAAGACTTGTCAAAACATTAGAAACGCCTTATTCGTTTCTATATCCCTTTGATTCTTTGCCAATGATTTCCATCGAAAATGCACCAGACAACAGCTTTCGTATATTTACATGGGAACTGCAAAAAGATGATAATTATTATAGACAGTATGGTGCCATCCAGATGAACACCAAAGACGGGAAATTAAAATTGTTCCCATTATTTGACTATTCAGAGTTTACGGAAAAACCTTATGATTCTGTACGTTCGGCCAAGCAATGGATTGGGGCGTTATACTATAAAATTCTAAAAAACACCTATAAAAACAAAGACTATTATACATTGTTGGGACTTGACGACAACGATTTTCTAACAACAAGAAAATGGATTGACATTCTTACCTTCAACAGCAAAGGTGAACCCGAATTTGGTGCTCCCGTTTTTCAATATGAATATGACACGATAAAAATCGAGCCTCCTACCGAACGATTTCTTTTTGAATATAAAAAAGACACCAAAGCTCGACTTAATTATGATGCCGAATTAAACGCAATAGTATTCGACCACTTAGTGAGCGACAACAACAAACCTTGGCAAAAAACGACCTTGATTCCGAGCGGGCTATATGAAGGATTCAAATGGAAAGACGGCAGATGGGTACATATAAAGGACATGTTCTCATCAGATCCGGCAAGCAAAAACGTCCCAGTTCCACATCCAATGAAAGAAACAGAAAACAATACATTCTAACCGGCAATAATAAAAATGGGCTGTCTAAAAGTCAAGACAGCCCATTTTTATTTCGGATACTTATATTGGGTACTACATCTCTCCACGCAATTCTCAAAGCTTTCATTAATCTTTTTTGACAACTCCTTAGCCTTGCCGAATCCAGTCTCCGAAGACGGGCAATGTTGTAGGAACAAAAAAGGGAAGCCCCGCGTCATGCGACGCGGGGCTTCCCTGGCGGATAAATACGGCGGCTACCTACTCTCCCGGGGACTCTGCCCGAGTACCATCGGCCATGGGGGGCTTAACTGCTCTGTTCGGAACGGTAAGAGGT
>JASGDY010000100.1:0-3196 GCA_047606825.1 Chitinophagaceae bacterium | reverse complement strand
GGCATTGGCCTAAATCGGGGTATAGGTCTTTAACCTTGAACAGCAGATAGAACACCAATGCCTCTTCTCTTTTTTAACACTCTAATTTACGCTGTTTCCTATTATTGAGCAAACCTAAAGGAACAGCAAAAATGGATTTTTGGTCTAAAATATAAATCAAAATCGTATTAAATTTAATCCCATGAAACATTTATCCCTTTTGGTTTTGTCCTTTTTTCTTTTTGCCCAATATGGATTTTCGCAAAAGACGAGCGAGAAGGAAAGCATATTAAAGGTTTTGTCGACCCAGGAGCAAGCATGGAACACAGGCGATATCGACGCGTTCATGCTGGGCTATTGGCATGACGACAGTTTGGCTTTTGTCGGTGCCAAAGGCGTGACGTATGGCTGGGACAATACACTAAAAAGATACCAGACAAGCTATCCTGATACCATCGCGATGGGAAAACTGCGTTTTGACATTATCAAAGTGGATGTATTGGACAAAAAAAGTGCTTTTGTCATCGGCAAATGGCGTTTGACTAGAACAATTGGCGACATCGGGGGACATTTTACACTTTTGTTCAAAAAATTTGGAAACCATTGGCTAATCGTTGTTGACCATACGAGTTAAAGGGAAAATAACGCAGGGCAAATGCATCTAAATTTCTGCGTCGCTCAAATCCTCTGTTACTTTGTCTTGATACAAAGTAACCAAAAATCAAGTCGTCCGGAGGCGAACTAAGCGGAGCGTCTCACCAATACCTTTGAAAAAACATTATGTCATTGGTAATGCTACGCACCGTTCGGCAACGGCTTCGGGAACGTTTCTTGCTGGCTGTTGAAACTTTTTAAGTATTGAACCACACCGCAAAAAACACCGCTCAGCCTTAACCTCACTTTCACTGCCGGACGACTGGGCTCTTGAAGTTCAAACCTGCGTTTAGATTGTCAAGAGACAACCACACAGGCGTTCTCAATACACTAAGAGCTCCATCCGCAAACAGCGAAAAGGAGCGTTGCAGCGAGAGGTGTTTCCGGCGCGTGTTGCAACAACTCCTGAATTTCAACAACCGCCGGAAATGTTCCGAAGCGGAAACGCGACTGGTGCGTAGCATTCGCCTTTTGCGGACTTGACTTTTTTGCCACTTTTTTTGTCAAGAAAAAAAGTGGCAAAAATTTTAATCAAATAGGATTTAGATGCGTTTGCCCTGGAAAATAACGCAAATAACGCTTGCAACTAATTTTTTTACCGTAATTTCACGCGCAAATTATTTGTTTTCAGTTAGGTATGCGGCGCAAAATGCCACATCCGTAAACCAATATCAGAATTATTATGGCAGAAGTACTTTTAATGCCCCGTCTTAGCGACACCATGACCGAAGGCGTCATCGCATCTTGGCAAAAGAAAGTGGGTGACACGGTCAAAAAAGGCGATGTTTTGGCCGAAATCGAAACAGACAAAGCGACCATGGAACTCGAAAGTTACCACGACGGCACTTTGTTGTACATCGGCGTGGAAGAGGGCGGCAAACTCGCCGTCAACGACCTGATGGCCATCATCGGCAAAAAAGACGAAGATATTTCTGCATTGGTCAAACAAAATACCGGTGGCGCAAAAGCCGAACCTGCCAAGCAGAATGCGGCTCCCGCCGAAAAGAAAGCCGATGCTCCCACACCTGCCGCGCCCGCTGCGAAATCCATCGACATCTCCAAAATGGACGAGGTCGTGCTGATGCCGCGCCTCAGCGACACCATGACCGAAGGCGTCATCGCCGGCTGGCAGAAAAATGTGGGCGACAAAGTCAAAAAAGGCGACATCCTTGCCGATATCGAAACCGACAAGGCGACCATGGAACTCGAAAGCTACAAAGACGGCATCCTCCTCTTCCAAGGTGCGAAAGCCGGTGAAAAAATAGCGGTCAACGACCTATTGGCGATTATAGGACCGGAAGGCACGGACGTAAATGCCATCGTGGCGGCGGCAAAAGGTGGCGGCACAACTGCTGCTTCCGAAGAAAAGGAAGCAACCGCTCCTGCACCTGCTGCTGTTTCGGCTGCTGCACCAGAAGAAGCTGCAACTTCCGGCAACGACGGCAGTCGCATCTTCGCTTCTCCATTAGCCAAAAAAATCGCGGCCGACAAAGGCATCGACCTTGCACAAGTCAAAGGTAGCGGCGACAACGGCCGTATCGTCAAAGCCGACATTGAAAACTTCACGCCACAGCAGGCTGCCACTCCGGCCGCAAGCCAGCCGACGAGTGCAGCACCTGCATTTGTCCCAGTCGTCGGACAGGAATCTTTTGAAGACGTTCCGGTGAGCCAGATGCGCAAGGTCATCGCCAAACGCTTGGCAGAAAGCAAATTTACCAGCCCACATTTTTACGTGACGATGGCCGTTGATATGGACGCGGCCGTCGCCGCCCGCCCCAAACTGAACAGCAAGGACGGAAAAATCAAAATCAGTTTCAACGACCTCGTCGTCAAAGCGGTTGCCATTGCGTTGCGGCAGCATCCGGACGTCAACAGCTCCTGGTTGGGCGACACGATACGTGTCAACCACCATATCCATGTCGGTGTCGCGGTTGCCGTGCCGGACGGCCTGGTCGTTCCCGTGCTGAAATTTGCGGACAATATGTCTCTCACGCAGATTTCCTCCGGAGTCAAAAACTTCGCTATCAAGGCCAAAGACAAAAAACTCACACCTGCCGAGATGGAAGGCAGCACGTTCACTATCAGCAACTTGGGAATGTACGGCGTTGACCAGTTCACAGGTATCATCAATCCACCGAACGCTTGTATATTGGCCGTTGGCGGTATTTCGCAGGAACCCGTCGTCAAAAACGGACAGATTGTCGTCGGCAACGTGATGAAGTTGACTTTGAGTTCCGACCACCGTGTCGTGGACGGTGCCAAAACCGCCGAATTCCTGAAAACGTTGAAAGACCTGCTGGAAGAACCATTGAGGCTGTTGTTGTAAAAAGCAAAAGTTAAAAATCAAAATCCCGTGGCTAATCGCCACGGGATTTTTTTATGAATGATATACTGTATAAAAATGTGCAATACCATCATACACTGAAACCCTAACTAATACGATTTTGATTTATATTTTAGGCCAAAAATCCATTTGTGCTGTTCGGGATTTGCAATCCCGAACGCTTATCCGTGCATTTGCAATGCACTGCTATTTGCGGATTGCAAATCCGCCGATACGGCT
>JASGDY010000099.1:0-18606 GCA_047606825.1 Chitinophagaceae bacterium | reverse complement strand
AGATGTGGAAGATTTTATAAGCGAAAAGGTCAACACGGTTCCCGAAACAGAAATTATGAAAACTTGCAGTTTTGACTATATTTTTTCTGACTTAATTTGGACTGTTTAATATTAGTGTTTGGTATTAGAAGCTGTTTGGGTTAATTTTTTCGGTACAATCTTCTATATTTCATACAATGAAGTCGTTTAAACTTTTATGCGTCGCTTTTTAGAAATCGAGGACGAAATTTCTTCGACGTATCTCTTCTCAATGACGCTTGCTTTTCCTAAAAACTTCAAAAGTTCAACGTCATTCCGACCGGACGGAGGAATCTTGGATTTTATATGCATACTCGAAAGCTATTTTTTATATCTGCGAAAGTTTAAATCCATTCAATATAAAAGGTTATAAAAATGTGTATTTCTTCTCCGAAAAGCCCCCCAGGAGACTATGCGGAGAAGAAAAAAACTAACTCAAACAACTTCTTAAACTTTTGGGCGTTATTCAAATGTTGAGAAGTCCCGTAGGGACGTACTTTTGGCAGCGACGAACTAAACGATCTCCATTATGGTCCTCCGTAGGTGCGACCGTATCCATTACCCATTCCTCAAAATCTTATTTTTCAACTGGTTTTCTGCTTCGAGGAGTTCCACTTCAACGACTTTTCGTTTTTCGCGGCCTTCCTGCTGTATGCGTATGACCTCGTCGATGGTCGAGATGATATTGTTGTTGGCGGTGGTAATGGTTTCGATGTCAACGATGCCGCGTTCGGTTTCCTTGGCGATTTCGATGGTGGACTGCTTGAGTATTTCGCTGTTTTTGCGGAGGAGTTCGTTGGTGGCGTCAGTAACGGCTTTTTGGGCGGCGAGTGCCTGTTGGGAATGGGCGATGCCGAGCGTGAGTATCATCTGGTTTTTCCAGAGCGGCAAAGTGTTGACGATGCTGGACTGGATTTTTTCCATCAGTGCGGTGCTGTTGTTTTGGATGAGGCGTATCTGTGGCGCCGTCTGCAAGACGACCATTCGAGTAAGTTTGAGGTCATGCAGCTTTTTTTCAAAACGTTCCAGTTGCTGTTGGAGGTCTTTGTATTCCTGTATTTTGGCCTGGTCGTTGGAGGATTCCGCTTCGGCTTTGAGAGCGGGGAGTTGTGTGCTGGCGACTTCGGAGAGTTTCTGGTCGCCGGCTTCGATATAGAGCGAAAGATCCTTGAAATACTGCTGGTTCTGCTCAAACAATTTGTCGAGGATATTGATGTCCTTCATCAGGCCGTGGTAGTGCTGTTCGAGTTTCAGCTCTATCTGGTGGATGTTTTTTTCCACGGAAGTGTATTGGTCCTTGAGTCTTTTGATTTTTTTGCCGATGGAGTCGAAGAACGGGAAAATACTTTTCTTGTTGGCTTCCTTGTCAAATTCCTTGACGTTGCTTTTGAGGTCGAGCAGGATATCCTGTGCGGAAGCCAAGTCCTGGGTCTTTACCTGCCGGAGTATCTCGTCGGAGAACGCGCTGACCTTGTTCTGGCTGCCAAGTCCGTACTGGACGATGCCGGTCGTGGACTTGAGGTCTATCTGGTTTTTAAATTCCTCAATTTTTTTCTGGTCTTCCGGCGTGAAGACAGGTTTGTTGTTTTCCGCGTTGACAAGGTTGCTGTCATCTATGATAGTGATGTCCTGGAATGCCATTTTCGTTGATTTTGCTGTTATTGGATGAGTTTTCTGTTGCGGAGTTGCTGGAGGTAAGCGTCGCGTTCGGCGGTTACGGAGAGCAGCTGCGTTTCGTATTGGAGGTTGACCTCTTTTTCGACGGCCGTTGTGGCCTGGCCGAGGACTTTTTCGATTTCGGTTTTGGATGTTGCGGCCACGTTGTTGTCTGTCCCGTTTTTTTGCAATGTTTTGTATTGGGACAAAAGCGACAAAATCGTCTGGTGCCTGACCGCCAGTAGTTCTGCCCGTTGGAAATCCTTGTTGATGATGGTTTTGAAATGGCGGATAATCTGGTCGATATCTTTTCTGACTTGATAATTGTTGATTTCGCCTCGGTCGCTCAGCAGTTGGGCGATGAACACCTGCGGCGAATTGACGGTATTAGGCTTCCATATCTGTTGGATGGTGCGGACACTGTTGACCCATTGTAGTTCCACGACCTCGCCGAGTTCCAGCCTTTTCAAATAAGGTCTGACATTGCGGAGCAACAATATATTGCCCATTACATACAATACGATATAAGAGACAAAAGTGGAAACATTGGTGAACAAAAAAGTCTCGATCGATGCCTCAAAATGCTTTAAGGACAAAACGTAAATAACCCAAATTGCAATCTCGGCAACCAGAAACACAATGCCGGTAATGACCCACGCGCGGACTTTGGCCCTATAGCCCTGCGCGATGAACGCTACCGGAAACAGGTGTATCGGCAAGGGTATGACCGCCAATATGGAAACGATTGTCCACGCCAGCCGCTTGATTTCCCATCCGTGACTCTTTTTTGTAAACCATCCCATAGCCAAATTTATATTTAATCTAGGAAAGAATAGCAGGATTCGGGATTATTGGCAGAAAATAGGGGCGGAGTGGTAAGCGTCAGGTGGTGAGTGGTAAGGTGGTGAGTGGTAAGGATTTGACGGCGGTCAACCATCTATAATCGAATAACATGGTAAGGGATAACATTGTAATTGGCAAGTGATGACAGGAAAGTTGTTTTGCCCTATTTCCGTACCGATTCCATCGAGAATAAATATTTGGTAATTTTGCCCGACGATACGCATTGTGACGTATGCTCGTTTTAATTTTGCCCTTTTTGGAAAGCCGATGAACAAGTACCGTTATATCGCCTTCTTTTTGCTGTGGACATTACCCGCCTGGGGGCAGCATACGACGTTGGAGGAGATGAACAGCCTTTTGGAGAAAAAGGATTTTTTCACGTTAAAAGAAAAACTGTCACATACCAATACCGGGCTGACAACGCAGGACAGTCTTTATTTCCAGGCCTCCACGCAGAATGCCCTGGGCAATCACCAACAGTCCATCGCCGCCATCAAACGGTTAAGCCAGGAATATGCCACGCAAATGGACGGCAACGTTTGGATCAACCTGCTAAACATCCTGGCAGACGACTATATCAAAATCTTTGACTACAAATCCACTGCTGCCTGCTATGCTATCCTGTTGAGAAAATATCGCTCGAAACTGAGCAGGGACGATATTGCAAGCTACGACAACAACTACCAACTCTACAAATCCCTGCAAAATATCGCGCCACAAACCGTTGACTTTGAAGGTAACAAGACAGTGCAGATGTACCGGGACGAACAGAACTTGTGGACGCTGCCCATTACCGTCAACCAAAAAGACACGGCACATTTCATATTTGACTCGGGAGCGGGAATCTCCACGATCAGTAGCTCGGCGGCTCAAGCACTCGGTCTACGCGTCATTCCCGTCAACATAACGGTCAGCTCCGCCAACGAGCGTCAAATCATGGCACAACTTGGTGTTGCTGCGGAAATGCGGATTGGCGGTGCCGTTTTCCGGAATGCTGTTTTTCTTGTGGTGGACGATGCGATGCTGCAATTTCCGACAATCAACTATAAGATTGAAGGCATTATCGGGTTTCCGGTCATCCATGCGATGCACACGATTACGATTACGCGCGATGGCCGGCTGAGCATCAACCAGCCACTAGGTACCGCAAACAATGCCAACTTCTATTATCAGGGCAATGCGATTCGGATATTGGGAATCGGGGGAAAAGACACACTCTTGTTCCACCTTGACACCGGTGCCAAGCAGTCCGAGCTCAACAAGGAATATTACGATGGCCATAAGTCGGAGGTGCGTTCCCTATCAGAAAAAAGAAAATACCGACTTGGAAGTGCGGGCGGCGTTACTTCCTACAAGACTTTCCAATATCCCAATTTCACGTTGCAGATAGGCTCTGGAAAAAAGACGCTGCCTTATATTCCCGTCTACCCCAAGAAAGTATCACCTTACGGCAACGCGGTAGGACAGGACTATATCCAGCTATTTGACAAGATGTGTATTGACTTTGACCAATGTTATGTTACGTTCCAATAAAAAGGAGCATACTCAGCATGTCTGCACTTTTTAACAACTATTTTATGGACTGCCGGAGAACAATACTTACGCTAACCGTTCCAAACGGTACTCCGTCACAAAATGCTTGGTTTCATTGGGTTGCAGTGTCAACAAGCCAATATGGTTGTTGAAGGAATCAGGAAGGCCTGTCAGGTTCTCCACCGCAATACTGTCTCTGGTCGGCGGTATGTAAATCTGCAATATCGGATAGCCTTGCTTGGGAGAAACGCTTAGTTGCAGTTTCAAATCTTCACTTTTCAGGACGAGTGCGGGGGTATCCAAGTCATCGATCGTAAAACTGTTGTCCAGCTCCGTTTCACCCACGGCTTTGAACTGGGAAAATGCGTTATAGTCCACAAATTCTCCAGTGGGCAGTAACGCCTTATTAAAAACAGCCATCTGTTTGCTTCTAAACTGCAACAGCGTCTCATCCACCTCCGAGTCCAGCTTGAAATAGGGATGCCAACCGTCGTTGAGCGGCATCGCCTCTTGGCCGATATTGGTAGCAACGGTCTCAATGCGCACCGCATCGTCCTGCGTCAATGTATAGATGACTTTCAGAAGGTAGTGGAACGGAAATCCATAGTCATCGGCTTCCACCGTTTTTGTGAGTTCGATACGGGCATCCTCCGCAGTCCCGGACTGGCTGGACAGCTCAAACAGCGCATCGTACACCAATCCATGTATCGCGGACGCACCGTCAAAATGCTTGCCTGTTTTGTATTCTTTTCCCTGGAAAGAAAAACGGCCGTCCGTCAACCGACACACAAAAGGACTCAACTTTGCACCCTTGAATGCGGGAATCATCCGCGACAGCACGTCTGTCGGTTGTCGGTAAGCATCGACACAGTTAAACGAACCGTTTTCGGTTTCATAACCATATTGGTTCAAGACTGCACCGAGAGCATACACCTCGATATAAGCACCGCTTTTTTCGTTTTTTATTTTGACGGATAGATTGTTTCCCGTACCTGTTGTGCTGATCGTAAACGACATAATATATAGTTAAGGTGTAAATATAAAAGTAAAAAAGTAAAAGGCAAAAATGCCGTCAGGTGCTGCGCTTCGTCGATCTTGTGAAAACCATGAAAAATACTGTCCTGCCAATCAAAACAACGCACCTTGGACCATTTCGTTTTTCTGTCCCAGCAAAGGCAACGAAGCGACGACATCAAAACGAGGACGAAGCACGTCTTTCTTGAGCAGCAATATTTCGCGGACATCGAACCTTGCGGAAAAATGGACGTGCTGCCATTCCTGCCAACCTTTTTCATATTGCCAATGCTGCAACGAGCGTGCAAGCGTGATATGTGGTTCGGTGATGCAATGGACATCCCTGTCGAACGCGCCTTTAAGTTTCTGTTTTTCCTGTCCAATGCTTTTGACGATGTTCACAATCTGTTTCTTGGTCTGGACTTTTGCAAAAATGGTATGCGTGGGAAAGGCAGAGAATCCTTCGAGGTCAACGAGAAATGGTTGATAGACCGCAATTTTACGGTGCAGGTATTGGACAATCCGTGTTTCGTTTTCCCGGATATTGAAAAACTTGACGAGACTGATATGTGGTTTGGAATGCAGGATCTGCGGACAGTTGTACAGTTGTGCAAAACGCTTTTTTTCGTCCATCAGTTTTTCCTGCGTCGCGTTGTCGGGGCTGATGATCAAGAAATATTCCGTTTCCATATTGCTGTTTTTTTGGCTAAAAATACTAAATATTTTAGTAAAAAATAGCGAAAAAATTTTTGCGTAAGGAAGCGAGGGCGCAAACGAGAATAGGATTTTCCGAGGTTCGTGTCTGCACGAACCTCGGTGGAAAGTGCTTTTTGTCTTTTACTTTTTACTTTTGACTTAGCCATTTAGCTCGCGCAACAAGGAAACCTTGCTTTTCAACAGACGCGTCTGTTCCCGCAATTCGTTGATTCTGGACAGCAGATCCTCCACGACTTCGATACCGGCGACATTGATGTCAAAATCACAATGTAGCCGCGTAAAATGCTCCAACTGTGGCAACTGATCCTCGAAGATATAATATTCCTCCGCTTCTTTTTGTAGGTCGATCAAACCACGGTCATAAAGTTCCTGTACAAAGGATAAAGGAATATTGTATTGGGAAGAATAGGTGGTTACGGAATATAAGACATGGTTCTTTTGCATGGTACTTAACTTTTGAGGTTCGCGATTTGCCTAAAAAGGCTTTTCTGTTCCTCCGTGAGGTTGGTCGGTATGCGTATATCCCAGATGACATAGAGGTCTCCGGATTTTCCGTCCTGTTTATACACGGGAAAACCCTTTCCAGGAACGCGCACTTTTGTAGCATTTTGGGTTTCTGGCTTGACTTTCAGCTTGATTTTTCCGTTGAGCGTTTCGACAATTTCATCTCCGCCCAATATCGCCGTGTACAAATCCAAGTCCCTATGCACGTACAAGTCGTCGTCAACCCTTTTGAATACAGGATCTTCCGAAATGGAAAACGTTATATACAAATCTCCAGCCGGGCCGCCCTGCACTCCAGCACCGCCATAGCCTTTCAGTTTGATCTGCTGTCCATTGTAGACGCCGGCCGGAATCGTTATGCGTACTTTTTTGCCGTTGACGGCGATTTCCTGTTTATGGGTAACCGCCGCGTCCCTAAGGCTCAACTGCAACTCCGCATGCAGGTCCTGCCCACGGAAAGCGGTACGTCGCCTACCGCCACCCGAAAAACCAGATGCGCCGCCGCCAAACATCGACTGGAAAAAATCCGAAAAATCGCTACCGTCGCCAGAGGAATAAGACCAACCTTCGTCGCCACCACCAAAGGACTCAAAAGGATTGCCACCTTGACGCTGCTGTGCTCGCTGCGTCTGTTCAAACTGTTCGGCATGTTCCCAGTTTTCGCCGTATATGTCGTATTTTTTGCGTTTCTCCGGATCGCTCAGCACTTCGTTGGCTTCGTTGATCTGTTGAAACAGTTTCTTTGCATTCGCATCGTTGGGATTCAGGTCGGGATGATGTTTCCGCGCCAATCTCCGGTAGGCTTTTTTGATATCGTCCGTACTCGCGTTTTTGTCCACTCCCAACACTTTGTAATAATCGATATATGCCATATTAGGACTGTCGTTTAGATATAGGAAGCTAAGTTAGTTAAAAATGCGAATCAAGGGTTGACAAAGTCCGCGGCGGCGGACTTTGTCAACCCTTGATTCGCATTAAAAAGAAGAACACTCAAGAGTTATTTCGGTCGTTGAAAATAGAGTTTCAGCCGGTCGTTGATATAATATTTCAGTGCTTCCGTGTCTGGATTTTCACGTAGCCACTCATAAGTGGGACGATATTTATGCATGAATTCCTGTAGGCGTGCGCCCTTGAGGCCACTGTACCCATGCACCAATACCTTGTTGAACCTAAAATCAATATAGCGTTGCTTTTCTTCGTCTTTAAAAACCTCAAAGGCTTTTTTCTTTTGTTTGTTCTTTTTGCCGAAAAGTGCATCCAGTCCGATCCCAAGACCCGCACCGGAATTAGACTGCGAAAATGTTGGCGTCTTGAAACCGACATTTTCTCCAAACTCCTTCATTCTTTCCGTACTGTCCGCTTGGTAGTTTTTATAGGTATAAGACGACACATAGACCCCGGGCAGGTCTTCATGGACCATCGGCCTAAGCCAAAGTTCCACTGTGTCCATCCGCAATTTCTTGTTCGGAACCAAATAATATCCACTTAGATAACCTGGCACATGATAACGTAAAGTATCGCCTTCCTGGACCATAACCTGAAAAATGCCAGCTTCTCCCGTTGAGGAATACTTCTTTGCGGTCACATTGTGTATAGAAACGCCAGAAATAGGGGTAAGCATGAGACTATCTTTTACAATACCATATAATTTCTGCTCATTCTGCGCATGGCATAACTGGCTGACAACCAATACACCTAAAAAGACCAAACCAAATGATTTAAACATACTTTATTGTTAAGTAAAAAGGTAAAATTAAAAACGTTCTTCCAATACTATTGTTAAGTCAAAAATAAAACCACGCCTTCCCAAAAATAAGTGCTAATGCCATACAAACCATAAAAGGTACTTTCCAATATTTCCATGATTATAGTTGATATTCCGAAAAAGCACGAAGGAGCAACGTTTTGCTGCTTACATTCCATACAGATGTATATATACAATGTAAAAACATGAACATCTTGCCGTCATTACCTTGGCGGATTCCATATTATGGCGTATCGTACAATATAGATTTTAACTTCTCTTCTTATACGATTTTGATTTATTTTTTAGACCCAACATCTATTTGCGCTGTTCGGGATTTGCTATCCCGAACGCTTATCCGTGCATTTGCAATGCACTGCTATTTGCGGATTGCAAATCCTGAAGAGCGGAATTTTAGCTTCTCTTTTCTTCTTACCGTTGTGCATTCGTGGCAAAAAACTCCAACAAAAAAGCCCCTCCATAAAGGAGAGGCTTCTTTATATTGTTTCCAAATAATTGCTTAATTGGATTTCTGCAAGTTTGGATGTGGAGCAGGTACTGTGTTAGGACCTTCTTCGGTAGTACCTTGAAGATCTACAGTGTTAGCGTCACCATCTTGACCGTAGTAGAACAACAGGCGACTTTCAGAGATACCTTGTTTTTCTACCAGATATTTGATAACGGAGTTAACGCGATCCCAGCTCAACTGCTGTGCTTTTTTGTTGGATGCACCGTAACCGATGACTTTTGCTTTACAGCTTGGGTTTGCATTCAACTGAGCAGCTACGCTTGCCAAAGAAGCTTGGGCAGCTTTGCTCAATTTAACGCTACCTTTAGTAAACTGTACGCTTGGAAGACTTGTGATAGCGCATTCATTTTTAGGAGCTACCTGCAAATTAGCGATTTTATCACGAAGTTCTTTGCAGCATGCAGGTTCTGGTTCGGTACCTACACCGTCAGCGTCAACAGGGAACCAGCTCGGAGGCGTGATTTTTTGTTTGTCTTTGTAATCAGGAACGCCGTCACCATCTGTATCCAAAGCACGGCCGTGTGCATCGACCGGAGCACCTGCTGGAGTATTGGGTTCTTGATCCAGTGCGTCTGTTACACCGTCTCCATCTGCATCAGGAAGAGTGATCTTCATGTGCCTAGGAATATTCAACTCGTTGTAGATGTAGTTGTTTGGATTGATCCACCACAATGGTTCCACTCTCTTGGCAGAAGAGCCCAAGTTGAAGTTGAAACGCACTTGCGTGTTGCTCAACAACGTATTTTTGGCACTAGAAGTTTTGATACCAGAGAAATCACCATTGTCAAATACATACGTGAACTTCTGTTCGACACCGATGTTGAAGTGCTTGCTTACTTTGAAGGCAACACCGCCACCGAAGTCAGCACCATGCCTTTTGAGAGTGCTTCCACTACCGCCAAATACTTGATTGTGTCCATCAGCCGCGCTGCTCAAAGAAGTTTCATACTGCTGGTCATCGCCGGATTTATTGGAAAGGAAGCTGCTACTTTGACCACTTTTCAAGGCGTCTTTGGCTGTCGCTTTGTCGATTCTTGTATTGTCAGCATCGCTAGCCCATGAGTACAGACCACCGCTGGAGTTATACAAGTTAATACTGCTATTGCCCCAGACCAAGCTATAACCAGCCAACAGGTAAACGTCCAATTTAGGATTTCCTCTGTAAGAGCTGATAGAGTTCAGGCTTGCGATAAGGTCAACAGATGCCTGCTGGATGACAGCTTTGAAGTTAGCTACATAGGAACTACCACCGTTCGCTCTGTATGCTGCGGCGATACTGCTAGGCAGATAACTTGCACTTCTTGCTCTATAGTCAAGACCTTTGTAGATACCATAGTTGTACTGACCTCTAATAGAGAAGATGTGACTGATTGCTTTCCTTAAAGATAAGGATGCACCATAACCAATCTGTGGATCGATAGGGGTGAATGCCAATGTAGGTCCTACACCGATACCTAGTTCCCACATGTTTTTAGGTTTTGCAGGATAAGGTGTTTCATTCGCAACCCAAGCATTGTGTTGCGCCAACTTAGAAGAAGAAACTTTTGATGAATCCCACAACCAATCATCACTAGTAGATGAACTTGTACTGTCCTGGGCCATTGCCGTAGTTGTGGCAAGACCTCCTAAAAGACCAAGCATCAAACCATACTTTTTACGTGCCATAAGGTTAATTTAAATGAATTATATAATTTTTGCAAAGGATTAATTACAATGCAAAGGTATCAAATACAATCAATTCTACAAATTTTTTAAAAAAATGTTTAATCTTTTACTACTGAAAACCTATCGCACCATTAACAATTGCTGTGCCAACTTTGAAAAACCACTTATAATATGACTATTTTGTCTATATGCTTACCTTGGGCTCTCCAACCATTTTAGAAGGGACGACCCATTCATCAAATTGTTCGGCAGTAAGGAAACCCAGTTCGATTGCCGTTGCTTTCAAGGTACTGTTGTTCTTGTGCGCGGTCTGTGCAATCTTGGCAGCCTTTTCATAACCGATATGCGTATTGAGCGCGGTGACGAGCATCAGACTGTTGTCCACATGTTTTTGGATATTGGGTTCGATGGGTTCGATACCTACGGCACAATGGTCGTTAAAGCTGACACACACATCGCCTATCAACTTTGCGCTATGCAGGAAATTGTATATCATCACAGGCTTGAACACGTTCAGTTCAAAATGTCCTGTCGCTCCACCAATATTAATGGCAACATCATTACCCAAAACCTGCGCAGCAACCATCGTCATCGCTTCGCACTGCGTAGGATTGACTTTTCCCGGCATGATGGAAGAGCCGGGTTCGTTTTCGGGGATGAATATTTCGCCGATACCCGCACGCGGACCACTCGCCAATAGCCTTACGTCGTTGGCGATTTTCATCAGGGAGCAGGCGACGGTTTTCAACGCGCCGTGCGCTTCCACGATAGCATCGTGCGCCGCCAAGGATTCAAATTTGTTGACGGCCGTGACAAAAGGCAGCCCTGTCAGTTCGGCGATTTTACGCGCAACGGTCACGTCGTAACCTTTGGGCGTGTTGATGCCCGTGCCGACGGCCGTACCGCCCAATGCCAGTTCTGACAAATGTGCAAAACTGTTTTTGATGGCTTTCAGTCCGTGGTTGAGTTGCGATGCATAACCGCTCAGTTCCTGCCCCAATGTCAACGGCGTTGCATCCATCAGGTGTGTACGACCTATTTTGACGACGTTGATATATTGTTCCGCTTTTTCCTTTAAGGTATCCCGCAGTTTTTCGATTCCGGGAATCGTAACGTCTACCAATATCTTATAGGCAGCGATGTGCATCGCGGTCGGGAAAGTGTCATTGGAAGACTGGGACTTGTTGACGTCGTCGTTGGGATGCAAAACCCTTTGGGATTTGTCGTCCGTAAACGAACCGCCGTTGATGATGTTGGCGCGGTTGGCAATCACTTCGTTGACGTTCATGTTGCTCTGCGTACCGCTACCTGTCTGCCAGATAACGAGCGGGAACTGGTCGGCCAGTTGACCGTCCAATATCTCGTCGGCGACTTGGGCAATCAACTTGGTTTTTTCTTCGGACAGTACGCCAAGTTCGTTGTTGGCAAGCGCGGCGGCTTTTTTCAGGTACGCAAATGCCTTGATGATTTCCGTCGGCATCTTGTCGGTGTCCTGTGCAATCTTGAAATTTTCCAGGCTACGTTCCGTCTGGGCACCCCAATAAGCATTGGATGGGACTTTCACTTCACCCATGGTGTCACGCTCAATACGATAATCCATAATGTTTTGATTAACTAATATTATTAATATTAAAGGTAGGACAAATGTAACGCGAATGATTGTTATTTGCCCAACATCGTTAGAAATAAGGACATAAAGGTAGTGTTAAAAATAGTCGTCAGTGGATACGCCGCTGCTTTCCGGTCCGGAGTCGGTAATCAACGGCCCGTAGGCGGCGGGTATTGGTTTTGCGCTTTTATATTCGTCTTGCATTGAGCGCTAGGCATCCAGCCTAGGGCATTTTTTCGATTTACCTTTATACTTTTTCCTTTCTTTGCATCCGTAAAACAAGGAATTTCATGGAAAAAGTCCCTACCCTTATTGTGGATGACATGCGGCAGTTCAACGAGTACCTCAACCAACAGCTTAAAAACCGCATCCCGTTGCTGGACAAGATACTCAAATATATCATCCGTCAAAAGGGAAAACAGATGCGCCCGATGTTTGTGCTGTTGTGCGCGCGCCTCGGTGGACATATCAGCGAAGCATCTTTCCGCGCAGCGACATTGGTGGAGCTGCTGCATACCGCAACACTGGTACACGACGACGTGGTAGACGAGGCAGACCAACGCAGGGGATTTTTTTCCGTCAATGCCGTATGGAAAAACAAAGTAGCCGTACTCGCAGGGGATTTTCTTTTGTCCAAAGGATTGCTTATCTCTCTTGACAACAACGAATTTGAAACATTGAAGATATTGGCGGAAGCCGTGCGCCAAATGAGCGAAGGCGAACTCCTGCAAATAGAAAAATCACGCAAGCTCAACCTCGACGAATCCATCTACTACGAAATCATCAAAGGCAAAACCGCCTCTCTGATTGGGTCGGCCTGTAGCGCGGGCGCGTTCAGCACTTTCCGGAACATGGAAGATGCCGAAAAGCTAAGGCAGTTCGGCGAGAAAGTCGGCATGGCCTTCCAGATAAAGGACGACCTTTTTGACTATGGAAAAGCCGACGTGGGCAAACCGACCGGCAACGACATCAAGGAAAAAAAACTGACCTTGCCGCTCATACACACGCTCAACCACTGCGACAAAACCCTTAGGCGCAAAATCATCTACGCCATCAAAAACAAAAACACCGACAAAGACACCATCAAATATGTATTGGACGCTGTCAAGTCGCATGGCGGCATCCAATATGCCACGGAAAAAATGTACGCTTTCCGCGACGACGCACTGGCCATGCTGCACCAATATCCCGAAAGCGAGGCACGCAACGCACTGGAACAGTTGGTACGTTTCACAACGGACAGGAAGTTTTAAGGTAAAAGTAAAAAGGCAAAAACAAAAAGCAATGGTCTCTGGTATAAGTCGAACAGCAGAAAAGACCGAAGTGTTATTCTACCTTTCAGCCCTCGGGCTTTCGGTCTTTCCGTCTAAATTCCCCATTCCCAATTCAAAAGAATATTTACTTTTGCTGCTCACTAATTTTCAGAATACCAATGGTAGACGTTATATTGGGATTGCAATGGGGAGACGAAGGAAAAGGTAAAATCGTCGATTTCTTCGCATCCAACTACGACATTGTTGCGCGCTTTCAAGGCGGCCCCAATGCTGGACACACACTGTATGTCGATGGCAAAAAAGTAGTTTTACACCAGATTCCTTCCGGCATTTTCCACCAAAATACGGTCAACCTCATCGGCGGAGGCGTCGTGCTGGACCCCGTGATACTGAAAAAGGAATGTGACACTGTCAGCTCCTTTGGCGTCGATGTCCGCAAAAACCTTTTCATTTCCGAAAGGACCAACCTCATACTGCCTACACACCGCGCACTAGACAAGGCATCCGAACTTTCCAAAGGCGAAGGCAAAATCGGCTCTACACTGAAAGGCATCGGACCCAGCTACATGGACAAAACCGGACGCAATGCCTTGAGAGTCGGTGACATCCTCAACAAAAATTTTGTCAGCCAATACATCAAGTTGCGTCTCAAACACCAGAAGCTCCTCGACAACTACCATTTCACGGAAGACATTTCAGCGTGGGAAGACGAGTTCTTCGAAGCCATCGAGTTCCTGCGCACCCTCAACATCGTCAACGGCGAATACTTTGTCAACAACGCCATCAACGACGGCAAAAAAGTATTGGCGGAAGGCGCCCAGGCCGCGATGCTCGACATCGATTTCGGCACCTATCCTTACGTCACTTCATCCAGCACTATATCCGCAGGTGTCTGCTCCGGTCTGGGTGTCGCTCCGCAGAAAATAAAAGACATCATCGGCATCACGAAATCTTATTGCACGCGCGTCGGCAGCGGCCCATTCCCAACCGAACTGCACAATGCTACCGGCGAAGAACTTCGCCAGATTGGAAGCGAATTTGGTGCGACGACAGGCCGCCCGAGAAGATGTGGATGGATTGATTTGGTTGCCTTGAAATTTGCCTGCATGATTAACGGCGTCACCAAAGTTGTCATGACCAAAGCGGATGTCTTGGACAAGTTTGAAACACTGGAAGCCTGCGTTGCCTACGACATCGACGGCAAACAGACACAGGAAGTGCCCTACCAAATGGAAGGTCTCAACCTGCAACCCGTCTATCAAAACTGCAAAGGCTGGAACACCGACACTTCTGCCCTCTCAACGAAAGAAGAACTGCCAAAAGACATGGCCGAATACATCGAATTTATCAATAATTTCATCAAAGCGCCCGTCAAATACGTTTCCAACGGCCCGGGACGCGAACAGATTATAAAATTGTAACATTTTTGCAGAAAAAAAATTGGGGAAAAATTTGTTAGATTAAATAAGTCGTTGAAATTTTACATCGACAATTTATATGAACTATGGCAACGAAATCCGATAAAGAAAAGAAGGGCACGACCCCAAAAGCAACTTCAGCGAAAGCTGCAACCGGCAAGAAGAAAGTGACTTCCAAGGAAAAAGAACTGGAAGAGGATGACGAGTTGCTTTTTGACGAAGAAGAAGACAAGAAGAAGCCCAAAGCATCTTCTACGAAAGCATCTTCCAAGAAAAAAGAAGAAGACGACGAGGATGACGAGGACGACTTCGTAGACGAAGAAGAAGACTGGAACAATACGGACGATGACGACAGTTGGGACCCCGACTTTGACGAGTTTGACATTCCCAAATCCAAGTCCAAATCATCTCCCTCCAGCAAATCACCCTCCAAGGGCGGCAAGAAAGCCACAAAGGACGATGATGACGACTTCTCGTTTGATGATACGTTCAACGATTTCGACAGCTTCGACAAGTTTGATGACGAAGACGACGATTTCTAATCGTCCACATTTTATTTTTACAACATTTTGACTCCCGAAAATAGAGAGGTATTTCAAACAGAGATACCTCTTTATTTTTTTGGACAAGCAACATTACCATGTCATATACCATTTCCCAGATTGTAACGATATTGGGCGCAGACGCCCGATTGGCAACGCCCGGAACGGCAATTGTGCATTTATTGACGGACAGTCGCCGGTTGTCTTTTCCGGAAACTTCGCTGTTTTTTGCATTGGAGACTCCTTTGCGCAGTGGTTTTGACTTCGTGGACGAACTATACAGAAAAGGCGTTCGTAATTTTGTCGTCAACAACGCGCACCACATACCATCCGATATTTCCGATGCCAATATTTTAAAAGTCCCGGACACGCTGGAAGCCTTACAGACATTGGCACAATACCATCGCGCCCAATATAAATTCCCCATAATCGGCATTACCGGAAGCAACGGAAAAACAATCGTAAAAGAATGGCTCAACCAGCTCCTGTCCCCCGACTGGGACATCGTGCGCACGCCCCGAAGTTTCAACTCGCAAATAGGTGTACCGCTGAGCGTCTGGGAAATAAAGGCAGAAAACAACCTCGGCGTGTTTGAGGCGGGCATTTCCCTGCCGGGCGAAATGGAACGCTTACAGAAAATCATCCAACCGACCATTGGCATATTGACCAATATCGGCGCGGCGCATGACGAAGGTTTCCAAAACAGGGAAGAAAAGCTTTTGGAAAAACTCCAACTGTTCAAAAACTGTAAAACCGTTATCATGCCGTCCCAATATGTACCGGCGACGCACCAACTATCCGCCGCCATTTTTTCCTGGGGAAAAGAAGAAAACAACAATCTGCAAATAAAAAACATCGCAATCGAAAGAGCCAATACGACGATAACAGCGCACTATCAATCTAAGGAAATCACCATTACGATTCCTTTTACCGACGAGGCTTACATCGAAAACGCTATCAGTTGCTGGTGTCTGTTGTTGCTTTTTGACATGGAGGAGCACACGACCCAGAAAAGAATGTTGCAACTCCAGTCGGTCGATATGCGTTTGCAGATTGTCCCCGCGCTCAACAACTGCACGCTGATTAACGACAGTTATAGTTTTGATATCAACTCTTTCAATATCGCCCTGTCCTTTCTTCGGCAACAAAATATTGAACAGGCGGTCATCATCTCCGACCTGGCATATTACGACGAAAGAAACTATGCAGCCATCGCTGCCCTGTTGGAACAAAACCATATTGTCCGCGTCGTCGCCATTGGGCATAGCTGGCAGATGTTGCAGGATTTGTTGCAAGGCAAGTTCCGGCGGCTCGATATATTTCCCGATGTACAAGCTTTTTTGGACAATATACAGACGCTCAACTTCAACCGTGAAGCCATCCTGTTGAAAGGCGCAAGAAAATATTCTTTTGAACGCATTGCCCGTTTTCTTTCCAACTCCGTGCACCAGACAAGGCTGGAAATCAATATTCCCGCACTTGCCCACAACCTCCAACTATACAGAAAATACATCGCTCCGGAAACAAAAATCGCCGCTATGGTAAAAGCTTTCGGATACGGTTGCGGCAGTATCGAAGTGGCGGCGATGGCGCAATATTACCATGTGGACTATCTTGCCGTGGCTTATGCCGACGAGGGCATTGCACTGCGCAATTCGGGCATTACCTTGCCGATTATGGTCATGAACTTTGACGAGGAAGCATTTGACGCCATTGTCAACCATGATTTGGAACCCAATATTTTTTCTTTCAGGATATACCATGCCTTCCACCATTTCCTGCAAAACCAAGGGCTGAAAAACTACCCCATCCATTTCAAGATAGACACCGGGATGCACCGTTTGGGTTTCGAATTGGAAGAAATACTTGCAATAGTGCAATTATTAACGACCAACAATACCATGCATGTCCGCTCAGCATTTTCCCATTTCGTTGCCAGCGAAGACCCTAACGAAGATGCCTTCACAAGACAGCAGGTGCGCTTTTTTTTGGAAGGAATAAAAATTTTGGAACAAGGACTGGGTTACCGATTTATCCGGCACATCGCCAACACATCCGGCATTGTCCGTTTTCCCGAATACCAATTGGACATGGTTAGGTTAGGCATCGGTCTGTATGGTATTGACAGTGCCAATCTCATCCAGGACAAAATAGAAAACGTGGCGACACTCATCACGACCATCGCCCAAATCCATAAGGTAAAAGCCGGCGACACCGTGGGTTACAACAGAAAAGGTAAAATACACCGAGACGCAACGATTGCCACGATACGTATCGGTTATGCCGACGGCCTCAACCGCAAGCTCGGCAATGGCAATGGTTCTGTGTTTATCAAAGGACATAGAGCTCCCATCCTTGGCAATATCTGCATGGACATGGCAATGGTGGACATCACCGACATACCCAACGTCTACGAAGGCGATTCCGTAGAAATTTTCGGACCGCACATAAGCATCTCAGAGGTCGCCAAAGCAACCGGAACAATCGCCTACGAAATACTGACCAGTATCGGACAGCGTATCAAAAGAGTCTATATTGAGGAATGATAAGACACAAAAAATACATAATACAACGAGACCACCTTTGTTCCATTAGTCATTGACATCGACTATAATCTTATTGACGAAGATTTGTGTCCTGTCAAAATTTTTATCAAAATTTTGAAGAATAAAATCGCGGTTGTAATTCATCTTTTTATGAAATAAAAATTTGCCGTTTACTTTAACTAAAATTGGTCTGGCAAAGTCAATCATTTCGGGCGAAAGAAAAATGGTAATCCTTTTCACACACGAAGTTTCTATGTCAAACATGTTATTTTTGTAATGGGCTTTTACAGCTCCCGACAAGCGCGGAAAATTAAACGCCATAATGGTTGTATCCGACACTCTTGAAGTATCTATATTGTCTATCCAATGTGTTGTTGAGAAATTGATTTCAGTCTGCCAATCTTTTTTTTCGGACAAAGTGTCAAGCTCGTCAATCTTTATCCAGTCGCATCTTCCGAAATTTACATCATCGCATTCCCAAAACAAGTCCGATTTAAAAGAGTTTCTTTTTCTTGTTGC
Source organism: Chitinophagaceae bacterium (assembly GCA_047606825.1). Classification (GTDB taxonomy): domain Bacteria; phylum Bacteroidota; class Bacteroidia; order Chitinophagales; family Chitinophagaceae; genus Rhizosphaericola. The sequence continues at coordinate 475 of JASGDY010000099.1, read as the reverse complement.
CATGTCTGCAAACATCCGTTCAAACGCAGGTTTCGATTCTTTGAATTGCGGAAACCAGTGCGGGAATCCTTTGTACACATGGTTTTGCCAACCAATACCGAGACGCTTTGCGATTGCTGCAAGCGTATCATGTCCGCTTACTGGGAAATAATAATCTTTGTCCGTTGCTTCATTAAAATAGCTTCTGTTCTTCGCATTTTTTATAAATGTGCCGCCCGTTCTTATTTGAGGATTCGAATTGAACCCATAGAAACCCGCGAAAAACGAAGGTTCTTTTAATAAATAAGCTATTGTTCCTGTTCCGCCGTTGGAATGACCCGCCAGAAAGACTTTGTCATCATTAATATTGGGTATTGTTAAGTAAATATACTTTTTGTATATTTGCATCATGAAATGTGTGAAATGTAATTCAGAAAACAAGGTAAAACGCGGTTTTGTAAAGGGTAAGCAACGTTTTACGTGTAAGGATTGCGGT
>JASGDY010000098.1:0-36711 GCA_047606825.1 Chitinophagaceae bacterium | reverse complement strand
AGTAAATATACTTTTTGTATATTTGCATCATGAAATGTGTGAAATGTAATTCAGAAAACAAGGTAAAACGCGGTTTTGTAAAGGGTAAGCAACGTTTTACCTTGTTTTCTGAATTACATTTCACACATTTCATGATGCAAATATACAAAAAGTATATTTACTTAACAATACCGAATAAGGCAACTGCGGCTATATTAAAAACTGCATGTAGCTTCCAATGTTGCCAGACCGGTAGCCAAAACAAATAAGGCCAACCTAAAAAAATTAAAAGAATACTGGTTGGCTGCCGGGATAAACAAGAATACCCCCAGTGCATACAGGGACAAACCGAGTACCACCCCCTTTTTTGTAGCCGTATTTTTTCATGAACAATCCGGCAGCGATACCCATCACGGCATAAGCACCGAAGATCGAGAACTGTACCAGTCGGGACCTGAATTTGGAAATATGCAATACACTCTGGAAATGTTTATTCAGAACATCCCCCATCGTAATGGCAATAGCCCATAAGAAGAAAAGAGATACCACAAAAGATAATATGGCTACGTATTTCTTTTCCGTGAATTTTACTTTTTCCAAATTCTTGGTTTAAAGACTGATACGGGTAAATAGTATATTTAAACGTTTAATGGCAGTAGAAAACAAAAAGACATTCGCACGCAGCTGTTATGCTGCACGTTTCCTCCTGAAAGAAAACGGCCGCCTGTTTTCAGAAAGCGGGTATCTTCATACATTATTTTATTTTGATCAGACAATAGTAAGTACCACGCCGTTCACATCAATGCCTAGCCGAAGGTCGCTACTTGTTCATTTTGCACGACTTCCACATGAGCCGGATGCTTTTCTTTGAATGCATTAAATTCCTCCAGCGTGTAATCGGGACAGGCTCCCCGATGGTTCGTAATGAAAGCACCCAGGGTACAGGCATTATAGAGCGGTTGGTTTTTAGGATTCAGCTCAAGCATGCGACCGGAAAGAAAACCAGCCAGGAAAGAATCACCACTTCCGACGGTATCCATGATATCCACTTTAATGACGGAGGACCGGAAAAATCCATCATCGTTCAGATAGACCGCACCTTTACTGCCCTTGGTTACCAGCACCTCTTTAAGATGGTATTTTTCCCTTAACAACTTCATGGCGTCTTCCTCCGTAGTAAATTCCCTGCCCAGCCAGGCAATCACCTGCCGTAGTTCAGCCTTATTTACTTTTACCAGATCCGATTTCTCCATTAATTCCGTTATTGTTTTAATATCAATAAACGGTGCCCGGAGATTAATATCGAAAACTTTATAGGAAGCATATTCTACCAGTTTCAACAGGGTGTTCCGGGAAACCTCGTTACGCGTTGCCAGGCTGCCGAAGACAAACGCGGCCGACCTGCTGACCAGTTCCGCATCCTCGGGTCGGTATGTTATAAAATCCCAGGCCACCGGTCGGATAATGTCGTATTGTGCTTCATTATTGTCACCAATGTTGGCAATAACCGTCCCTGTGGGATATTGGGGGTCGATTTGTAGACTGTCAACAGGAATCCCCCACGCTTTTATTTTTTGCAGGATATGGCCACCCAATTCATCGTCTCCGACTCGGCTGATCATATAGGAGTCGAGCCCCATTTTCTTCATGTTGTAAACAGCGTTAAAAGGAGCACCTCCGGCTCTTTTCCCATCTTTAAAAATGTCCCAGAGAACCTCTCCGTAGCTCACGACAATCTTGTTTTGCGGCATTGCATTGTTTGTAGGCATTTGTGAATATTTAGAATCATTATGAATTAAACGGTACGAGTTGAGGGGGTGGACGATTTCCGAATGACCAATTCCGTGGGAAATTGCCTAAGCTGGACAGCCCCTTCAGGGTGCTGTATGCGATTCAGTATGCAGTTAACCGCATTGCGGGCAAGCAGATCCAGTGGCTGGCGAATAAAAGTAACCGGAGAGTCAAATAGGTCAAAGGCTTCTGTTTCGTCAAATGCCACCACGGCAAGCTGATCAGGTATATAAATATTCATTGCGACCAATTTCTTCAATCCTGCAACAGCCAAGCTGTTGCTAATAAAAAAAACAGCGTCAGGAGTATTGTCCCCCGCAAAGAACTGTTCTATTATTTCCGGTGTTTGCACTTCTGCTTGTCCGGTAGCTACTTTTCCGATCCATTGGTTGTCAACTGCCAATTGATTTTTATGCATGGTATCCCGGTATCCGCGCACGCGTTCCTGCAAGTGGAACATTTGGGTGTCGTAAGCTACGATGGCTATTTTTTTACGTCCCTGCCTGATTAAATGTTCTATGGCATTTAGGGATGCGCCGTAATTGTCAATAATGGTACCATCTATTGGCAAACTGGGAAAATAACGGTCGATCAGCACTACCGGCATCTTGTTCAAGAGTAAGGCTTCCAATTGCCGCTCGGTTCCCTCTGCGGCGCCGATGATTAGACCGTCCACCTGCCTGTTGAGGAAAAGGTCTATCAACGCCTGCTGTTTTTCTTCTTTTTCATCAGAACTCCCTATCAAAAGCGTGTACCGATTCTTGCTGGCAGCATCCTCTATAAGACGGGCAAGGCAGGAAGAGAAAGTATTGGCTATGTCCGGGACAATAAAGCCAAGTGTCAACGTCCTTTGTAATTTCAGGCTTTGAGCGATGCGGTTAGGCTGGTAACCAAGCTCCCTTACTGCTTTTCGTACCCTTTCAGCTGTTTCTTTGTTGATACGCTCTTCCAAACGATTGTTAATAACATAGGAAACCAGTGCGGTTGACACGCTGGCTCTTTGTGCTACGTCTTTGAGGGATACCTTTTTCATTTTACTTATTACGAACAATCGTTTGTTTGAAAGTGCTAAAGTAGGATATTTATTTAAACGTTTAAATAAATATCCAATATTTTTTAATAATGAAAAGGGCAGGTAAAAAAATTGCCCGTTGTGCATTTAGGAAAAAAAGTAAAAAAATTGCCCACTTAACTATAAAAGTGTATATTTAATTGATTGTAAATATGTTATTTGTTTATTTCCGACTCGTTTTAAATGAACAAAAAATGTTCTTTAAACCTCTATCAATCAGTTGCTTTTTACAAAAACTGGTGCCCTAATTTACGCATAATGATTGGGCACCAGTCACTATGGTCTGATATGATGAAAAATGATTTAAAAATTAGCTCTGAACGCTGTTTTTAGGCTATTAAAAGCAGAAAAGGCGCAAGAAATTGCGCCTTCTGTGATCCCGCTGGGACTTGAACCCAGGGCCCATACATTAAAAGTGTATTGCTCTACCAACTGAGCTACGGAATCATTCCCTTTCGGGGGTGCAAAAGTAAGGATTGTTAGGGAATAAACAAGTTTTCGTACAAAAAACTATTTCCGCTTTTTTCAAAGTTTTAAAAGAGGAAGCGGTGCGAAGTGTTTATTTTTGCCGATATTTAACAGGTATGGGTTTTTTTAGCAACAAAGTGGTGCTGGTCACGGGCGGTACTGAAGGTATCGGCAGGGCTTTTGTTGAGGCCTTGATACAGGAAGGCGCGCGCGTGGCGACCTGTAGCCGCAATTATGACAAGCTGTATGCCTTGCAGATGCAGTATTCCCAGCAGCATCTCATGATACACCGTGCCGACCTGCGTTTCGAGGCGGACTGCAAGCGGCTGATAGAACTTACCGTGAAAACATATAGCCGCATTGACATCCTCATCAACAATGCAGGAATATCCATGCGTGCCTTGTTTGACGAAACGGAACTGGACACCTTGCGCAAGGTAATGGACATCAATTTTTGGGGCGCTGTCGCCTGTACCAAATATGCCATGCCCTATCTCAAAGAGTCAAACGGTATCATCGTCGCGATTTCGTCCATTGCTGGTTTTAGGGGGCTTCCTGGAAGGTCGGGATATTCCGCATCCAAATTTGCGCTCAACGGCTGGATGGAAGCATTGCGGACGGAATTGCTGGACTCCGGGGTTCATGTCATGTGGGTATGTCCAGGATTTACACGTTCCAATATCAGAAACGTCGCACTCAACAAAGACGCGATTCCGGAAGCCGAATCGCTGATGGACGAAGGCAATCTGATGAGTGCCGAGGAATGTGTACGTCAAATATTAAGCGCAATTGCAAAAAAGAAACGAACCCTTGTGATGACTATCCAAGGAAAGAAAACCGTGTGGGTCAACAGACTTTTCCCGGCTTGGGCCGACAGGCTCGTGCGCAGGTTTTATTTTAAGGACAACCGATTGGTAAAATAAGGAGGTAAATCTACAATGGCGTCAGTGCTTACATTGTCAACGGATATTGGATTGAATGATTACATCGTCGGAGCTATCAAGGGACAGCTCGTATCCGCCACGCGCGAACTCAATATCGTGGACATCACACACCATCTTTCGTCCTCCAACTATCCGCAGTCGGCCTATATATGCAGCAACGCTATCAAGCATTTCCCCCAAGGGACGGTACATGCCATCATATTGAATTTGTTTGAACAGAACCCGGATAGGCTCTTGCTGGCAAAATACAACGACCAGACGATTGCCTGTCCCGACAACGGCATATTGACCATGATTGCCGGCGAAGTGCCGAAAGAACTGGTTTCCGTTCCAGTCGTTAACGCGAAAGGCATGACAACATTGGCTTTCACACATACTTTGGCGCAGACGGTCGCTTTGATTGACCAAGGAAAAAATATTTCCGAAATAGGACAACCCGTCGACAACATCGTCGAAAAATATTCGCTTCGTGCGACCATCGGAGCCGATTGGATAGAAGGTCAAATCATCTTTATCGACCATTATGAAAATGTGGTCGTCAATATCACGAAAGAAGAATTTGAGGAGCATCGTGCCAGCCGCAATTTCCAAATCGTATTTACCAGGAGCGAAATCATCAACCAGATCAGCGAAAACTATGCTTCCGTCGGTGTTGGCGAAAAATTTGCATGGTTCAACTCCGCAGGTTACCTAGAGATAGCCATCAACAAAGGCAATGTCGCTGGATTGTTTGGTCTGCAAGGGATTTCGGATGCGGGCGTTTCCGGCACTTCGCAGCAGAACAACTGGTTTTATAAAACGGTGCGTATCTATTTTAAATCCGTTCCGGAAGAAAAAACGGCGGCCCAGACAATTGTATCAACGATACAATAACCCTTCGGTCGTGTTTATATTGAGGTTGTTTAGACACCACCTTACGGCATAAAATTATTCACATCTTTCTTCAAAGTCTCTTTCTGGAGACGGTGCTGAGAAGGAAGATGCTTACAAATTCATTATCAAATTATCAAATTAAAAGATTGCGATACTATATCATAGCAGGAGAAGCAAGCGGCGACTTGCACGGAAGCAACTTGATTACGGCCATACTCCGGAAAGACCAACAGGCGGACCTTCGTTGTTGGGGTGGAGACAGGATGCAGGCTGCCGGCGCCACCTTGGTCAAACACTACCGGGACCTGGCTTTTATGGGTTTTGTGGAAGTCGTCGCCAACTTACGCACGATATTGGGAAATATTAAATTTTGTAAAAAAGATATTCTGCAATACAAGCCGGATGTATTGGTCCTGATTGACTATCCCGGATTTAACCTGCGCATTGCGGAATGGGCAAAAAAAGAAAATATCAAAGTCGTTTTTTACATCGCCCCCCAGGTCTGGGCGTGGAAGGAGGGGAGAGTGCCCAAGATGAAACACTGCATAGACAAGATGCTGGTTATTTTACCTTTTGAAAAAGCGTATTTTAAAAACAAATGGGACTGGGACGTTGACTATGTGGGACATCCTTTGCTGGAGGAGATTGCCAAAAGTGAATCACAACCGAAACAAGCCATTTCCTCCAAACCCATCATCGGGCTACTTCCCGGAAGCCGCAAACAGGAAGTCGCCAAAAAACTGCCGATTATGTTGCGGATGGCGGCGGTGTTTCCTGACTATCAGTTTGTGATAGGACAGGCCCCAGGTTTGGATGCGGATTTTTACCAACCGTTCATGGCGGCTTATCCCAATGTGCAACTGCTGCAACACCGTACCTACGACATCATGCAGCAAGCCAAAGCATTGCTCGTCACCAGCGGGACGGCGACACTGGAAACCGCACTCTTTACTGCACCGGAAATCGTGTGCTACAAAGGAAGTAAAATCAGCTATGAAATCGCAAAACGCTTAATCAAGGTGCGTTTCATCTCGCTGGTCAACCTCATCATGGACAGGGAAGTCGTAAAAGAATTGATACAGGACGCGCTTAACGTCCCCAACATCACCGCCCAGCTCAAGCTTTTGCTGGAAGACAAAAACACGCAGGAACAACTACAAAAAGACTATAAAGAACTCCACTATAAACTGTATGCGGGCGGCAGTGCTTCCGAAAAAGCAGCGGACATTGTCTACAGGCTGGCGCAAGGTTAGTTGTATCGACACCTGTTTTTGACTTTTATTTTTACGGAGTTCAGTGTTTGAAAATCAGTCGGATGATGACAATGCACACAGCAATCAGGAACACGATGATGGAAATCCTGTTCATACCGTGCATCAGTTTGGTATTGGTGTTGACCTCCTCGTCGGGGTCTTTTTTCTTGATGTAGAGATAACGGGCTATCTGGTCCAAAAACTTCATTGGATTGAATTTTTTAATCCATCAAAGTTAGCGCAATATTTTTGGATGTTTTTATGCAAACGACTACATTTGCAGCCTTTCGGGGAATTAGCTCAGTTGGCTAGAGCGCTTGCATGGCATGCAAGAGGCCACCGGTTCGAATCCGGTATTCTCCACCAGATTACATAAGTAATTGATTGTCATAATTGCGAAGTGCCAAAGTTAAAAAAGTCAAGACGAGAGTCAAGACGCTTATTTAAAGCTTTGGATATGACAGAAAACAAAATCGTAATCTCCAACCTTAAACTACATGATTTCGGAGGGGACATGAAAAAAGAATGGTATGTGGGTTTTTCCTATAACCATCCTGAAACGCATGTGCGTACACATGTACAAGTGCGCATGAAGCTGAACTGGCACAAGACCAGGACGTTGCGCTATACTGCCGGAAAGGCGATCTCAAAAATCATAACGGAATCCATAGAGGCCGGATGGCTTCCCTACCGGCAGTCCATCAAGGAATTTTTGCAAGAAAATGAAAACGAGAAAGCCGAAAGCAAACGCGACAGTATTGATTTGACTTTTTCGGAAGCAATGAAATTTGCGCTTGAAAAAGGCAAATGGTCGGTCAAGACGAAACTGGATTACTCCAATACGGCTAAACTGTATTCGGATGCCTGTTCCGTGTTGAAACTCCACAAAAAAGCAATCCATGAATTTACCAAACGTGACATTTTGGTGATAGGCGAACACTTGTTAAAGACGCGTCATACATGGTCCAACTACTCATACAACAAAAACAGGGCTTACCTCTGCGCCTTGTTTTCCATACTTGAGGAGTGGGAAATCGTCGAAAACAACGTAGTCAAGAAAGTAAAGACGCTCCCTGTCGCCGAAAGCTCCCGTAAGTATGAGCCTTTGACAGTGGAAGAAAAGAAAAGGATACAGGAACACCTCTATCTTACGCATTACAGTTATTTCGTTTATTTGATGGCGATTTATCATACTGGCATACGCCCAAAAGAAGTTCTGATGATACAAATAAAGGACGTTGACTTGGTAAGCCGTGAGGTGCGTATAGTCCCAGACATTAAGAAAGGCAATAGCAAGACTAAGAAAATACGATATGTACCTGTCAATGACGAGCTTTATACTTTTCTTAGGGAGATGAAATTGGAATGCTTCCCGTCAACCTATTATGTTTTCGGGTCTACAGCAGACCCTAATGACCGCCGCCGGCCACCTGCAACCGACCAACGGTATTTCAGGCCACAGCCATACCCAATGTTGCGCGATACGGCGACTAAACTTTGGAACATGCTTATCATTTCACCGAAGACTGGATTGGGAATAAAAAAACACCAATATGCAATGAAGCATACTGGAGCGGACGACAAGATACTTGCCGGGGTAAGCCTTGAAGCCCTACGGTCGATGTATGGGCATAGTTCCAGCCAGATGACAGAACGGTATATTACCCAGTTACGGGAGATAAACAAGCGGTTGATTATTGAAAAATCGCCGTCGTTTATTTCAGACAAATAAAAACCCCGGCATGGGGACACCGGGGTTAATCCTAGGCTCTTAGAATGGGTATAAGGGCAGGGGGTGTGTGAGATGGGGGAAAAGGAGGAAGGTACATATGTAGCAAAAAAAATGTAATTTTCATTTTTTTTGTTTTTATTCGTTTGGAGCAGCTTGCCAACCGGGACGGCGAGACGGTCACCGACTACGGCGACTACGTGGAGATAAAAAGGGGCAACCATACGAGGAGGATCAGGAAGCGGAAAGGGTAGTCTTGAAAACAAAAAGCCCCGCACATTGGCAAGGTGCGGGGCGGGTGTCAAAAACAACAATTAACGCGAAACGCTAACCGAGCCAATCTTTTTAGAAATATCCTGCAATGCGAAATCCAATTTTTCCAGTTCCTTTTCGTCGAACGTTGCGGCTTTCCCATTTACGATGTTTCCGTTTATTTTTTGGTAAAGCCAGTGTCTTTTTTTACCGAAATAAGTTTGGGCAATGTAAGACAAACTAACGATTTCGCTGACGTTTCTCAATTTCTCTTTGACTGTCAAGTCTTCGTTGAACTCCATCAAGTCTTGTGTCAATTCGTTTAGTCCGTCACGGATAAACTTGTCAATTTGTGCAATGTCCTTTTCTGATTTATATTTTTCTTTGATGATTGCCAGATGCTTATCAAATTTATCATCGTCTTTGCCGATGTATTTTTTCAAGGTGGCTAATTCTTTTTGTAACATAATTGAAAGTTTTTAATAGCCCCTTTTTACAGGGGCTTTGGTGATTAATGTTTTTTCTTTTCCAACTCTTTTTCAATCTTGGTTAAGATGTCCAACTGGTCTAACAGCTTGTTAACTCCATCTTCGTAATTTTTGCCTGTTAAAAGCATCAGTTTCCTGAATTGTTCCAAAGCGTGCTTTACCATCATTTTTTTGACGATAATGTTTTTTAGTGCCTCGCTCATTTTTTTGTGTTTAAAAAATAAATTGTTGTTTTTGACACTACAAAGGTAATAACCATTTGGTTAATAAACAAGTATTTTTGAAAGTTTTTTATTTTTTACCCATTCTCTCCACAAACCTGCTCACCGTCCCGGTTGGCAAGCTGCCTGCTTGGCTATTGTTTTTTGACCAGGACTATCGTTGTGATGCTTCTCGGCGTCAGTCTGAAACCCTTTTCGACGTTCTTGCCTGCACTGTATTGCAAGTTATGTTTGTTGTCGGTAAGGTAATATTTAAATGTTTTAAGCAATCCATGGACTGCGATATCGGGCAGCAGCATCGTTTGTGGTTGTTCCGTGTAGTTTAGTAATACCATTGTAATATGCGTCTTGTCTTCAAAAGCTGAAACCATGACTTTCTGTGCTTGCTCTTCTTCACTCAGGCCGTCTTGCACCGTGGCTTCGATTCTTGTCATGCCTGGTCGGACAAAACGGCTATAATTGCCCAATGCCCAGAGCATCTTTGTCGGCAATATCGTGCCGGAATGAAAGGTGGTATCGCGTGACTGCAATGCCAAGAGACAATAACGTGTGTCGAAGTCGGGACTTCCTGGTTCGCAACTGTTCCAGAACTGCCACGCTTTTGCATTGCCATAGACCAAATCGTCATGGATGACTTTTCCCAAAAACAAAGCGCAGTCCATGGCGGCAATTTTTCCTTTCCTGTTTTCTTTGTAGCCGTCACCCAACATGGAATACTCTGTTTGCCAGTAAGCCGTACCATATTTCAGCGCGGAGTCCCTGACATTTTTCCGAATCCTGATCCTGGATGTGTCGTTGTCGTCGGTGTAGTAGCTATGTCCTCCGACGACGTTTAGAACGTTCTTTAAATGGTTGACGCTGGAGGTTTTTTTCTTGTTGAAAAGTGTCTGTATCTGCTTGCCCGCAAGCCCTTCCTTGGCGTATAAGTATTCCAGGTGTCCTGCTTCCGGCAACAGGATTTTTGCGTTGACCTTGTCGGCTGTCAATGTGCTGTCCAATGCCGTCACTATTTTATGTATTTCCGCATTTGTCCAGGGAGATCCTTCTTGGTCATTGTTGTACCAGCTCCATTGTGGTTCGTTTACAGGACTGACATAGTCAAAATGCAGACCGATGTTGTCAAAATGCTGCAAAACCTTGGACAGGAACTGGGCAAATGCAGGATACTTGTCCGCTTTCAGATTAGAGGTATAGTCTTTTGCTGTTTTATACCCTAAGCCGTTTTGTGTCATGGAAACAGGTGGAGTATTGGAAAACGCAATAAGCTGACCTACGCCATATTCTTTTGCTTTTTTCAAAAACCACACATACCCACGCTGTTTGGACCAATCGTAAGTGCCGTCTGCATTCAAAAAACATTCTGCTCTTTTTCTGAAATCCTTTATTCTGCTGGAATCTCCCAATTCGGTAGTGCCTCCTCCGATATTGAAGCGGTAAGACGACAATCCAATGCCTTCCGGGTTTCCGTCTTTGTCAAACTTTTGGCTAAACAACCAACGGGCAATATCCGCCCGTTGGCTGTCCGCCCAATATTTTCCAATAAATTCCGTAAACCATGCAGAGGAAGTTCCAATGTTGTCAATCGTCTGGTGGCGAGAACGATTGTCTATTTTTATCTTTCTGGTCTCTTGCGACAGGCAGGAGATGGACAAAAAAAGAAACATGGAACCTGTAAAACTACGTTTGAGCATCAAGGACAGTGGTTTGGACGTTTTCATCAATAGTATTTAAATCAGTTCTTTGTGTGGTGCGTTGTCTGTTGAGATGGCGAAAATAGCAAATGCCTCTGTCGTGTGCAAGAAGTTGTATTTTTTATATTTCAGAAACTTTTTAAAATATTCATTAAGTGTCGTAGTCTCATTCGCTACATTTGTTCCCAAGGAAAATAGGTTATGGTCGCAACACAATGGAACGGTTTGGAAGGTATTGATTCTGCATGGAAGGCGGGGATTGTCAGGCAGTTGTACTTTGACAACCAGTTGTCATGCCTTGACTTGAGCATCGCGCTTCGCAAAAGTGTCCCTGTCGTTACCAAGGCGGTCAATGAACTGATTGCGGACGGCTGGCTGGAAGAGGCTGGGCAGGCACCTTCCAGTGGCGGACGTCGCCCGATGTTGTATGCGCTGAAGAAAAACGACTGTTATATCGTTGCCGTGGCAATGACGCGCTTGGGACTCAGTGTTGCTGTCTGGAATATCCAGAACCAGTTGGTCGTGCAGCCTCAACATTTTGATGTGGAATTGACAAAAGACGACGAAGCCGTTAACGCCATAATCGCAAAAATCAATGCGGTAATTGACCGTTCGGCCGTCCATCGCTCCGATATATTGGGCGTTGGTATTTCCATGCCCGGGTTTATCGACGTTGCGAAAGGCATGAACTATTCCTATCTCGAAATGCCGGCCAAAAAATCCCTGCGCGACGAACTCAGCGCGCGGCTGGATTTGCGGGTTTATCTGGACAACGACTCTTCCGTATTGGCACTGGCAGAGCTACGTTTTGGTCTGGCAAAAGGACGACGTGAAGTCATGGTCATCAACATCGGTTGGGGTGTCGGATTGGGCATGGTTGCGGACGGCAAACTGTTCCGTGGTTCTTCCGGTTTTGCCGGTGAGTTGAGTCATATTCCGATTTCCGACAGCGACAAAATGTGCGCCTGCGGCAAAAGAGGATGCCTCGAAGTAGAAGCTACCTTACTTGTCGTAACACAACAGGCAATCGAACAAATAAAATCCGGTAAAGTAAAAACCCTGAAAATCACTCGCAACAGCTATGCAATGAGCGAAAAACTCATGCAGGCGGCTAATGAAGGCAACCAGGAAGTAATTCCACTTTTTTCCGAAATGGGTTACAAAATCGGGAAAGCCTTGGCGATACTGATTCATATCCAAAATCCAGAACTTATCGTCCTGAGTGGGAGAGGCGCTGCCATCGGACACCTGCTGCTCGCTCCGATACAACAAGCCCTAAATCAGTACTGCATCCCCCGTCTGTATAAAAATACACAGCTCAAAGTATCCCAATTGGGCAAAAACAATGCGCTGATTGGTGCAGGAGCATTGGTTATGGAGTATTTTAAGTAGGTGGGATAGATTGAAAGACGGAAGTAGGTTGTAGGTAATCAGTAGTCCGTGAACAGCACACTGTAACTTTGCTTCTTGCTTTTGTCTTTCCATCCTCGATCCATCCCGTCTTTTCTGATTTTTCTTGAATAGGATTAAATCAAACCTTATATTTGCTTCCGTTTTGTATAAATTTAGTTTGTATTATTTAAATAAAAACAAAAATGGCATTATCCTCTTTTTTGCAACGTTTTGACGAGCCGGCCACGCTCAAAATGGCCCAAATGGGACGCGACCTCGCTGCCCAAGGCATAGAAGTGATTAATTTAAGTCTGGGCGAACCGGATTTCGATACGCCTCAACATATCAAGGACGCAGCTATCAAGGCCATCGACGAAAACCACAGCCATTATACGCCCGTTCCGGGTTATCTCGACGTGCGTCAGGCGGCTTGCACTAAACTGAAAAGGGACAACGACCTTGACTATACGCCCGAACAGATTGTGTTCTCCACAGGTGCCAAACAGAGCTTGCTCAACGCGATTTTTGCGATTGTGGAGGATGGCGACGAAGTCATCATCCCTACGCCGTATTGGGTAACTTATTCCGAACAGGTCAAGATGGCGCGTGGCGTGGTCGTTTCGGTGCGCACCTCTGCCGACGCGGGTTTCAAAATCACGCCTGCACAATTGGAAGCGGCGATTACCGACAAGACCAAACTGTTCATGTTTTCGTCGCCCTGCAACCCTTCCGGTGCAGTATATAGCAAGGATGAACTGGAAGGCTTGGCGGAGGTGTTCAGAAAACACCCCAATATCTATATCCTCGCCGATGAAATCTACGAGTACATCAACTTCGTCGGCGAACACCAAAGTATTGCACAGTTTCCTGACCTGAAAGACCGCGTGGTCTTGATCAACGGTCTGAGTAAAGGTTTTGCGATGACCGGCTGGCGTGTGGGTTACACCGCTTCCAACGTCGAACTGGCAAAAGCCATGACCAAAATCCAAGGCCAGGAAACCAGCGCGACTTGCTCCATTGCGCAGAAAGCGGCGGTCGCGGCGTTGACGGGCGACATCACACCGTCCAAGGAGATGACGGCCGAGTTTACCAAAAGACGCGCGCGCGTATTGGAACTGATTGCCGAAATCCCCGAACTGAAAGTGTTTGCACCGCAGGGCGCGTTTTACGTGTTCCCGGACATCTCCGCTTATTTTGGTCGTAGCAACGGCGACTACACCATCAACAGCGCGGAGGACATGACTTTGTATTTGTTGAACGTGGCACACGTTTCCAGCGTGGACGGTGCTGCTTTTGGCGAACCCGACTGCGTGCGTTTCTCCTTTGCGGCAAGCGTCGAGAACATTGAAAAAGCCTGGAAAAACGTCAAGGCAGCGTTGGATGCGTTGAAGTAGTTGCAAGTTTCAGGTTTTTCGCCGTCGCAAGTTTAGCGAAGCGTGACTTGTGACGATAGATAAGGCAAGTTTGTAACTTGCCATAAAAAATATAAAATTGTTATAGCCCAGTTACAAACTGGGCGTACTTATTTCCATAAGTTACGCTCGGCTATCTTGCGGTAGCGGAGAATCTTGATGATTGGAAGTTATACGCAACTGCGGCAAAACATGCATGATAACTACTATTTTCATACTTTAAACGAAGTTTATTTGGACTGTTTTGGGAGTTGCGTATATTCGTGTGTTGGCGGCAATTTCACTGACTTGACACTTACATAAACCAATTAATTTTTTAATGAAAATAGAAACATTCCCGGTTACTCATCTCCCTAATATTGATGTTCGACAACTTGGCAAGGCAGATATAGCAGAATGGTTTGCATATCTTTCAATACCTGAGGTTATCAAAGAGACGAGTTGGAATTTAAAATCTATTCAGGATTTAGAAATATTATTTAACGAAATCGAATCAACTTCCGTGAACTCGCCGATTCGGCTGGCTATCGTAGACACTAAATATAAGAGGTTAGTCGGCACAATTGGTTTTCATACTATTTCCGATGTTAATAAAACTGCTGAAATAGCGTATGATTTGTCTCCTGATTATTGGAATCTGGGAATAGCAACATCCGTGTGTAAGATAGTTACAGAATGGGGATTCAGAAACCGAGGTTGGGTAAGGATACAGGCAACGGTCTTAGATACCAACAAGCCGTCAAAAAGGGTGCTTTTAAAATGTGGATTTGTATTTGAAGGCTCTCTTAAATATTATAGAATGGTGGCGAATAAGCCAAGGAATTTTGAGATGTATTCTCGAACCGTTGCAGATTAGACTATTTCGACTTAGTCGTTTCAAACAATGAATTTTAACTGCCGCCAACATCGGTTTTGTAATAGCGGGGCTGACGTGCAAAATCGAACTTTTGGTTCAATTTATCCACCACTTCGCCAATGCGTTTTCCGTTACCAGCAAGGCTAAACGACCGCACAGTCTAACACTCGAAAAATCAACAAAAGACTGTTCACTTCGTGTATGACGGTCTTTCGCTGACTTTTAGATAATTATCACGGACAGACATTATTCAGACTTACCGTTGACGATTTCAGAAACCAGGTCTACCCAGCACCCTATATAGTTAGACTGTTTACAATTACGCCTCATTTTTGGCTAAACAAAAAGTTGATTTGACTAAATTTGTTCGCTACTTAATGCAGACTTTTGTGGTAACAAAAAAGAAGAATTATGAATCTAATTTCCATAAGAATTATTACGGCTGACATCACAGCGTTAATTGCGTTTTACAAAGAAACGACAGGAGCAACAGTTGCGCAATTCACACCCGACTTTGCCGAACTCCAAACCGAAAATGCAACTTTGGCAATCGGTAGTACAAGAACACTGCAATTTTTTGGGGGCGAAACCGTAGCTCAGGCGGGACAAAACCGCTCGGCTATCATTGAATTTTTGGTAAAAGATGTAGATTCTGACTACGAAAGATTGGCAGGTTTTCTTGAACCATACATTGTGCAAAAACCAACCACAATGCCTTGGGGAAACCGTTCACTTTTGTTTCGTGACCCTGACGGAAATTTGGTAAATTTCTTCACGCCTGTAACATCCGAGGCAATTAAAAAATTCAATAAAGAAACTCCTTAAACTAATTGCGTATGCCAAGTAAAATGCCACTTAGAATAAAAACAATCAGCGAGTTTCATCAGTTGAGAAATTTGCCTAAGGCTGCACACCCTTTGGTAAGCGTTGTCTATCTTGAAGACATACAAAAATTCCCCGAAAGTATTTCAAGTTTGGTGCTTGACTTTTATTCCATTTCATTAAAAAGAAATTTTACAGGCACATTCAAATACGGACAACTGGAATATGATTTTAATGAAGGCACGATGTTTTTTATGTCGCCCAATCAGGTTTTCCGAATTGAGCACAACCCGAACGAAACTGCAAAACAATCAGGTTGGAAATGGGTGCTGCTTATCCACCCCGATTTTATTTGGAACACGCCACTTGCAAAGTCCATTAAACAATATGAGTTCTTTGATTATTCTGTAAATGAAGCCTTGTTTCTTTCAGAAAAAGAAGAAGAAACGATTGACGGAATTATTGCCAACATTCAGCGGGAATGTCACGCTAACATTGACAAGTTCAGTAAACAAATCATCATTTCGCATATTGAGGCATTACTCAACTATTCAGAAAGGTTTTACAATCGCCAATTCATCACAAGAGAAAAGGCTAATCATCAAATTTTGGAACGGTTAGAAAAATTATTGTCCGATTATTTCAACAGCGATGATTTGATTTCAAAAGGATTGCCGACTGTTCAGTATATTTCAGACAATTTAAACATTTCGCCAACCTATTTACTTAGTTTGTTAAGGGCATTGACAGGACGAACTACACAGCAGCATATTCACGACAAATTGATTGCCAAAGCCAAAGAAAAATTATCTACAACCAATTTGACAGTTAGCGAAATTGCCTATGAATTGGGCTTTGGACATTTGCAATCGTTCAGCAAGTTGTTCAAGACAAAAACGAAACTTTCGCCATCGGAGTTCAGACAGTCGTTTAATTGACAGAACGTAAGCCTTATTTTGTCGTAATTTAGTAAAGATTTGAGACATGGTTAGATGATAAAAATATCCAAAAGCGTAGAGATACAAGTATTAGAACACATAAAGCGAAAACCAAGAGGAATGCTTTTCTTTTTGGAGAACGGAAACAATACATCTTTTGACTACTGTTTAGTTAATAGTTTTTTCGGTGGTTTTGTTTCCATAGTTCCAAAGTAATAACAACGAGGCAACTGCTGTTGGTTATTTCCCGAAAAGCGTTTTCCGATGATTAATGCCCCATGTTTTAAGTTCATCAATTACTGTTGCCAAACTGTTTGCGTAAGGAAGCAACGTATATTCCACCAAAACAGGCGAATCATCAAAAACCGTTCGTTTAATAAGTTGATGTTCCTGCAAATCTTTCAACTCTTTTGTCAAAACTTTCGGTGTCATACCCGGAATACTGCGTTCAATTTCCCTAAACCTTTTGTTTCCCACCCACAATGAAACAATAA
The DNA here is from genome assembly GCA_047606825.1 of Chitinophagaceae bacterium. Classification (GTDB taxonomy): domain Bacteria; phylum Bacteroidota; class Bacteroidia; order Chitinophagales; family Chitinophagaceae; genus Rhizosphaericola. The sequence goes on along the minus strand of JASGDY010000098.1, from coordinate 20,036 downwards.
TCTGCAGTTTCCATTTCCCGCTGATTACATCCAATGCATCTCTTATGGCACGCAGAGAACGCACATATTCTTCTTCGTCATAAATCTTATTCATTTGTCGTTGTTGATTTTTTACAAATATCGCTTTCTTTTAGGAAACTGCTATAAAATGGAAAGTAAAAGTAGCTATTTTTAACATACAAAAGTGAATTATCATGGAACATAAATGGGAACAAACTTACGATGTAGTTGTAGTTGGCACGGGAGCAAGCGGGCTTACTGCCGCAATTACAGCAGAGCATAACGGACTAAAAACATTAGTCATAGAGAAACTTGATAAATGGGGCGGCTCTACGGCACTTTCAGGAGGGGGCGTTTGGATACCCAACCATTATTTAATGAAAGAAAAAGGGTATCTCGATTCTGAGGAGGAAGCACTACAGTATATGGAAGCAATCATTCATAATGTGGGGCAGGAAAGTTCTCGTGAACGAAAAAAAGCATTTATAAAAAATGCCCCCAAAATGATGCTGTTGTTAGAAAAACTGGGCTTTAGGTGGAAGATGGCAGAAAAATATCCCGACTATCATCCGTTGGAACCGGGCGGAAAAACCGGACGTGCGGTGGAAGGCGATGTTTTTGACGGAAAGAAATTGGGAAAATTCTTAAATACTCAAACGAAAAGTGTAGGATTGCCGACTATTCCCATTTATACCAGCGATGCCGCAGTGTTGCCGCTTGTTATACGAAAATGGTCAGCGTTTAAGCGTGTATTGGCTATCGTGGCAAAGGCTATCGGGTGGGGTATCAGAGGCAAAGTGCCACTTACAATGGGAAGAAGCCTTACAGGGCAAATGATGTACATTTTGCAAAATAAATTCCACACCGATATCTGGCTGAAAAGTCCCCTCAAAGACATCATAGTAGAAAACGGAAAAGTCGAAGGTGTTTTAGTGGAAAAGGACGGAAAAGAAGTTTATGTAAAAACCAACAAAGGACTGTTATTGGGTGCAGGTGGTTTTGAACGAAATGACGAATACCGCAGAAAACACCAGTTCGTAGGCGCTGATTACACCTTGGGTTCAGTGGGAAACACTGGCGATGCTACCCAACTTGGTGAAAAGTTGGGAGCCGAATTGGCACTTATGGACGAAGCCTGGTGGGGCGGTGGTTATTTTATTGACGGAGTACCTTTCTTCTCGGTATTTGACCGTTCAATGCCCGGCTCAATGATTGTTGACCAACTTGGACATCGGTTTGTAAACGAATCCACTTCTTATGTGGTATTAGGACGTACAATCTTAGACCATCATCTTAAAACAGGCAGTGCTATTCCTGCTTGGTACATTTTGGACGGCAACCACAGAAGACGTTATTTGTTGGGAATGATACCACCCGGAATTACACCGAAAAAACTAATCAAAAGCGGGCAAATAATTAAAGCAGACAGCATTGAAGATTTGGCAAAGCAATGCGATATCAATGTAGAAAACCTGAAAGAAACCGTGAAAAAGTTCAACAGTTACGCTTATCAGGGCAAAGACCCCGACTTTAAACGTGGCGATGATATTTACGACCGATATTATTCCGAAAGCAGTGTGGAGCCAAACAGTAATCTTGCACCTATCCAAAATCCCCCTTTTTATGCGCTTAAATTCTATCCTGTTGATTTAGGTACCAAGGGTGGTCTACTTACGGATGAGTTTGGACGTGTACTTCGTAAGGACGCAACGCCTATTGAGGGGCTGTATGCCTCCGGCAATAATACAGCCTCTGTAATGGGAAGAATATATCCCGGCCCCGGTGCAACATTGGGGGCGGCTTGTACTTTCTCTTATATCGCTATGAACCATTTGGCATCAGTAAATAATTAATACATATAAACTATGAAAAAAGTAATTGTAATCACAGGAATTGGCGGTATCGGGCTTGCCATAACACGAAGGATCGGAGCGGGTTTTAGACTCTTGTTATGCGATTTTAACAAAGCAAACCTTGACAAAGCTGCCGAAGAATTAAGCGTAGCAGGCTATGATGTAACGACCGCACAAATAGATGTTTCCGACCAGCAGTCTGTTGAAAATGTTGCTAAGCAGGCTTCAGAAGCGGGCGAAATTTATGCCGTTGTTCATACCGCAGGCTTGTCGCCCAATACAGCTTCTGCCGAACAGATTATAGATGTAAACCTAATCGGTACGGCACGCATACTTGAGGCATTTGAGCCGTACTTATCGGTAGGCACTTGCGGGGTGTTCATTTCAAGTTCATCGGCTTATTTAGGAAGAGAACTTACCCCTGAACAAATAAGGACTGTTACGGCTTTTTCTGCTAAAGAATTGAAAGATTATGTTCCTGCTTTGGAAATCAAAGACGCCAATGATGCGTATGTGATTTCTAAAAGATTAAACCAATTTCAGGTAGCCGTTGCCGCTATCAGATGGGGGAAGAAAAATGCAAGGGTTATGTCTGTAAGTCCGGGTGTTATCAGTACACCGATGGGCATTAAAGAAAGACAAAGTTCCTCGACCATAGATTATATGCTTGCCAACAGCCCCGTTCAGCGAATTGGCATACCCGAAGATATTGCAGGCGTACTAGAATTTATTTTAAGCCCTGCGGGCAGTTTCCTTAGCGGTACAGATATTTTGGTGGATGGAGGAGTGGTTGCCTTCCTGAAAAATGGCACAATAGATAAATCGCACTTTCAAATTTAATCCGGTCATATCATTTTCGAAAATGAGCAATACAAGAGTAAACAACTATGGATTGAAAATCCATAGTTGTTTAGTTTTCTTCCCGTCGCTTTTCTGGGAGTTGCTATGATTTTTTGGACACATTATGACAAAGTTAGAAAAGCGCTAAAATCCCGAAACCTGAAATGAGAAATGAAATATATTAATCGTTTAGTAAATTAGTACGCATTTGTAATTCTGAAAGCATTGATAACATTGGGATTCGGAAAATAAAATCCGTACTATATCTTGCTCCCATTAATAATTGTCCAAACTGCAACCAAGGAATTACCGAAAATTTCTGTGGAAATTGCGGACAGAAAAAATACAAGAGAATTGACAAAAAATATTGGCATTGCTAATCAAGTAGAGTTAGTGTATTGTTTCTATGGTGCATCAATAACAGAATTGACAATTTCAACATTTCTATCTTTTTTGAATAGCATTTTGACCTTCGCTTCATTCTTGCCAAAAAATGCCTGAACAAGCTATTGTAGTCCTCCACGGTAAAGGTTTCCGCTTCTGATTGAATATGCTTTTCGGGCGGGACAATATGTTCGTAAGCTTTCCAATAATCAGTTGCTATATTGGTCATTTTGTGATGTTTTATTTCGTTCCAAAGCTGTTCTGCCGTCTTCTTTCCCCTGTCGCTAAAAACGAAGCTGATGAATCTTTTTCCAAGTCTATCAACAGCAATCCAAATCCAACAGTAGTTTTTTGACCCGATAAAACTATGTATATCGTCCAATTCAACCGTTTCAATCTCTTCGCTTCCCGTACCGAGTGCCCCGATTTCTTCCCGCAAAGTCCTCTTAGTCACCTTCGGTGCTGCTTCGCCGTCACGCCGTCAGGATACTGTGTGGAGAAGAAAGGTGTTCATCTTCTACCAACGCACTAAATTATCCCTTATACAGTATATCTTTGCCACCTATGGACAAAATCAGGAATTTTTGCATCATCGCCCATATCGACCATGGGAAAAGTACGCTTGCCGACCGTCTGTTGGAATTTACCAAAACCATCGGCGAACGTGACATGATGAACCAGGTCTTGGACGACATGGACCTGGAACGCGAAAAAGGCATTACTATCAAGAGCCACGCCATACAGATGCAGTATGTGGCCAACGGCACGACTTATACATTTAATCTTATCGATACGCCGGGACACGTCGATTTCAGCTACGAAGTGAGCCGTGCACTCGCGGCTTGCGAAGGTGCGCTGCTGCTCGTGGACGCGACGCAGGGCATACAGGCGCAGACCATCAGCAACCTCTACCTTGCAATTGACAACGACCTCGAGATTATTCCCGTCATCAACAAAATCGACATGGACGGCGCGATGATTCCCGAGGTGAAAGACCAGATAATCGAACTGATTGGCTGCAAGGGTTCCGATATTTTGCTGGCAAGCGGCAAGAGCGGTATTGGCATTCAGGAGATTTTGGATGCGATTGTGGAACGTATCCCCGCGCCCAAGGGAGACCCTCAGGCACCGTTGCAGGCATTGATATTTGACAGTGTTTTCAATAGTTTCAGAGGTGTCATCGCCTATTACCGCTTGATGAACGGAACGCTCCGCACCAACGACCAGATTAAATTCCTCGCGACCAAGGCAGAATACCATGCGGACGAAATCGGCGTGCTGAAACTCGGACTTTCGCCGACCAGGGAAATCAGCGCGGGCAACGTCGGCTATATCGTCACCGGCATCAAAAATGCCAAGGAAATCAAGGTCGGCGATACGATTACGCTGGTCAAAACACCGGCATCGCCCATCAAGGGTTTCTCGGAAGTCAAGCCGATGGTTTTTGCGGGTATTTTCCCGGTCGTGACCGAGGATTTTGAGGAACTCCGCGACTGTATGGAAAAATTACAGTTGAATGATGCCTCTCTCACGTTTGAACTGGAAACCTCACAGGCATTGGGTTTTGGCTTCCGTTGCGGCTTCCTGGGCTTGCTGCACATGGAAATCATACAGGAACGTCTCGAACGAGAGTTTAACCAGACGGTCATCACGACTGTTCCTAACGTGAGTTTCCACGCCTATACCACGCGCGACGAAAAAATCATCGTCAACAACCCGTCTCAGATGCCGGAAATCACCAAGATTGACCGCATCGAAGAGCCGTTTATCCGTGCGCAGATTATCAGTTCGCCTGAATATATCGGCAACATCATGACCTTGTGCCTCGGCAAGCGCGGCATATTGATGAACCAGACCTATCTCACGCAGACACGTGTGGAACTGACATTTGAAATGCCGTTGACGGAAATCGTCTTTGACTTCTACGACAAACTGAAAAGCCAGACACGCGGCTACGCTTCGTTTGACTATACGCCGATTGACTATCGTGTGAGCGATATTGTCAAAATGGATATTTTGCTCAACGGCGAAAAGGTCGATGCGCTGAGCGCGTTGATTCACCGCAGCCGTTCACAGGATTTCGGACGCAGGCTCTGCGAAAAACTGAAAGAACTATTGCCGCGTCAACAGTTCCAGATTGCCGTACAGGCTGCCATCGGTGCCAAAGTCATCGCCCGCGAGACCATCAGCGCACTCCGCAAGGACGTGACCGCCAAATGTTACGGCGGCGACATTTCCCGTAAACGAAAACTCCTCGAAAAACAGAAAGAAGGTAAAAAACGTATGCGCCAGATCGGTAGCGTGGAAGTGCCGCAGGAAGCTTTTCTCGCGGTGCTCAAACTGGATTAGTGTTTAAGTTAAAAGTAAAAAGGCAAAAAGCTGTCCGATACAAAGAATAAAGCCGTTCAAATTTTGAACGGCTTTATTCTTTGTATCGGACGATTATACACTATGCGTCACCTACGGCAGCAACAACGATGGTTGCCCAATTTCCACCTTACTCCACCACTTCCACTTTCTTTGTCGGTTTGTGGTTGACGTTGCGGATGGCGATCTGGCGGGCGGTGTTGCCTGCAAATTCTGCAAAAGCCTTGCGGACGATGGTGTCGTCGCCGTCCATGGCGGGCAGGCCCTTGTCGCCGCCTTCGCGGATGCTTTGGACGATGGGAATCTGTCCCAACAGCTCAATTTCGTACTCGCTGGCGAGTTTTTTACCGCCGTCTTTTCCGAAGATGTAATATTTGTTGTCCGGCAGTTCGGCTGGAGTGAAATAGGACATGTTTTCCACCAGACCCAATATGGGAACGTCAATCTGCGCCTGTCCAAACATGGCGATTCCTTTTTTGGCATCTGCCAGTGCGACGTCCTGCGGTGTGGTCACGATGACGACACCTGTAACCGGGACAGTCTGCATAATGGTCAGGTGTATGTCGCCCGTTCCAGGCGGCATGTCGATGATGAGGTAGTCCAGGTCGCCCCAGGCGACGTCGGTGATAAACTGGCGGATGGCGCTGCTGACCATCGGGCCTCTCCAGACGACAGCCTGCCGTTCGTCTACCAGCAGACCGATACTCAATAGTTTAATGCCGTATTTTTCCAGTGGGACGATATAGCCTTTGTTGTTGACGTTGGTCATTTTGGGGCGTTCGCCACGCACGCCAAACATGATAGGAACGCTTGGGCCGTAGATGTCCGCGTCCATCAGTCCGACTTTCGCGCCGCCTTTTGCAAGTGCCATTGCCAGGTTGGCGGAGATGGTACTTTTGCCTACGCCGCCTTTGCCGCTGACGACGGCGATGACGTTTTTCACGCCGGGTAGCAGTTGTTGTGTATCGACCCTTTTAGTGGAGGTATTGGATGTAAAGTTGATGGAGACTTGGGCGTTTTTGTTGACCAACAGACGGATGGCGTTGGTGGAGGTTGTTTCAAACATCTCTTTCAACGGGCACGCAGGCGTTGTCAACACGATGGTAAACGATACGTTGTCGCCATCGATGACCAGGTCTTTCACCATGTTGAGCGTGACGATATCTTTCTTGAAATCCGGGTCTTCTACGTTGCTTAATGCCTTTAATATATCTGCTTCCGTCATCGTTTGTCTTTATTTTGTTGAGAGCTGTGTGTCCCTATTGATTTTTCTAAGGCAAAATTAGTGCAAAAAGCTGGATTTAAGTAGGTGTTGGGACATTAGCTCTGGCAGTAGGGAAATGGGACGGTTTGGGAATACGCAAAATTACCAACGCCTCAAATGATAACTTTTCGGGATTGACTTTTTGCCATTTTTTCTCAAGCAAAAAGTAAGGAGAATACATTCAAAGCCGGGCCAGATGCCTTGTTCTGACGAAGGATGTTATACGAAACATCTTTTCGACATTTTCATTATTTTTGTCTAATGGATACAAAAACCATCGTCACGAAAGAGCAAATAGTCGTAGCGTCCAAGCAGGTATTTAAGTTGCGGGGCTACAACGATGTCACGATGGCCCATATTGCGGCAGCCTGTGGGATGGGAAGGAGTTCGCTCTATTATTATTTTAAAAACAAGGAACAGGTTTTCACCGCTTTTACCCAACAGGAATTGACCGACATCCTCAATAAGGCCGCATCCAAAATCAAGGTCAACCGGTCTTTTTATGACAACTTCCTGAACTTCAACAGGGAACGTTTGAGGTTGCTGGTCAACCTGCTCAACGATTACCAAAACCTGCTCAATGATGTCCGAGAAAACCTACAAATATTGCATATCGTCCGAAATGCTACTTTTCAACAGGAATACGCTATTTTCCGGCAGATGCTCGTCCTTGGGATGAAAAGCAACGACATCGCCGCCATCTCCGTGCAAGACCTCAATTTCCTTACTACCAACCTCATCTATGCACTGAAAGGCCTAGAACAGGAAATTTTTCTTTTTGGCAAAATCGAGGAATTGACCAGTAGACTCGACTGGGTCACAAGCATCATCAGCAAAGGGCTCAAATAAGCTTCCCTTATTCAATAAGTTGTGCATTTGTTCCCCAAAAATGCAACTCGTTTCGAACAAGGCGAGATGGATAATCTCCTCTGCTTCCTATGGCGACACGCTGCCAGTCCGTAACATAAGTTGTTTAGGAAGGCTTCATTCCCTGGCTGTGGGCAGATTGAAAAAATTCTTTGTACTTTATGAAAATATAACTAATTTTATAGGTTAGTTTCTGTTTTTGTTGTTCAATAGCTAATCCAATGTTGTATTTCCGCGTTTTTGGTACAAGGTTGATATTGTAATTAATTGTTTTTGCATGCTCTGTAAATAATCCAATATGACATATTTACGATTCTGGTGTTTTGCATTCCCTATAGGGTTGCTATTGATGCAATGCCAACCCGACAAAGACAGAAATGGCTCATCAAATAAGGATGCTGTTGACAGTATAGACTTCGATACCGACAGTTTGCGGGACAGCATAGTGTTGACAAATATCTCAGACACCACGATTGTGATGTCTTACCTAAACGAAACAAGCGATATGTCGTTTGTACACTTAGGACCAAAACAAAGAACAGTGATTTACAGCAACATGCCTATCGTATTTTATCGTATCACACCAAGGACATACCAATATTTTATAGTAAACCCAAGAGAAAATTTGAAAGCTACGATTAGCCAAGACATCGCAAAATTATACAGTGGGGATTCAATTCGAAATGCAGAATTGGACTTTTCGAACAAAATGAACAATACGGTATATCGTATCCGCTATTTGGAAGACCTACGTGTTTTATATGGAATAAAAATAAAACATGATATCAACGTATTGGATAGCGTATCAACACTCCAGTATAATAGTAATCTACAGTTTTTGGATGTGTTCGCAAAAGAAAACAATATGTCGGATAGTTTTGTAAACGGCATGAAAACCTGGTTCAGACTCTCCTTGCTGGAAGATCAAATGAATTGGATTACCCGGTATGGTCATTTAACACCTGAATACGAAGATTACCTCAACAATCTCCAGACATTTGTGACCGACTCCATTCTGGGAGACTATGAAAGGAGTTCCTATCGTTTTAGGTACCTGTACATCAAGTACCAATACCGTGGACAAAAGGAACATTTGCTTGATTCCATATATGCCTATATCGGAAAAAACGTGTCTGACATAAAAATGAAGGACCGGTTGCAGTTCCTGGCTGCCAAAGAAGCGGTCGTGGATAGGCAACTATATGATGCTTGGTTTGTCAAGGATTTTATAAACACGGCATCCGATAGGGTATTGAAAGAATATATTCAAAATATCATTGACGACAATACGGACTTGAAAAACCGAAAAACGCAGCTATCAATCCGAACCTACGATAATAAAAAAATAAACAACCTGGATTCCTTGGTAAAAGCAATGAAAGGGAGTCTTGTTTACATAGACGTTTGGGCAAGCTGGTGCATGCCGTGCAGGAACGAAATGCCCTATTCCAGGAAACTACAGAGGAAATACATAAACAAACCTGTTAAGTTCTTGTTCGTTTCCGTTGACAAGGAAACCTCAAGCTGGAAAATGGCAAGCCGGGAGGAAGGCCTCGACCCCGGTTCAAGTTTCTGTCTTTCAGGTAGTTCTTTGCAAAATTTCAATGACAGGTATAATATCAAGACGATCCCTCGTTACATGCTCATCGGCAAGGACGGCAAAATGATATCCTCCGACGCGCCCCGCCCAAGCGAACCAGCGTTGGAAAAACTGATAGAGCAGAACCTCTAAAATATTTTCTTTCTGTCTAAACCCGAGTGACGAGGCAAAGAAAGTTGGTTTTACTAAAATGGCAGGGCTGTATTTTAAAGTAAAAAATTATCGGAAATGAATAAGGGCAAAAGGGAAAATATTAAGTGCCGACGCGACGCGCCCAATAGACAAGCCACTGGAAAAAACAATAGGAAAGAACCTATAAAAACATTATCTTTCCATTTATTAGCCCACCATTACAAATTACCAAGAAATGATGTCCGAGAGTGTCAGTGAAATAAAAAATGTACTGTATTGTTTAATATCGATACCATTGGCAATCTATAGTTGCAAGTCTGGCGAACGCCGCCAGCAGTCAACCCATATATCTATCGTCTACCTGGACACAACTGCGGACAATCCACTTATTCAGATGGGTGTTACGAGTAATTTCTCCGGCTTTTATTATTCAAATACGATTCTCAAACCTGGGCTGGAAGCTGATTTCCCGATGAGCCAGACTGGAATCAATGTCTTTTTGAAGTACCAGGACAAAGACACTGTTGTTCAGCTATATCAACCCGATTCTATCAGGATTGAAGTAGCTGCGAATGGATTTACGGTAAATACACGCAATAAACCACTACAGGATTCCGCCTATTATTTTTTGAAAAAGGAAACAGAATCTTTCAGGAAGAGCAATGACACGATTGACACCAAGATATATGACGTAAACGACAGAGAACTGTTTTTACGAAAATTCAAATATGTAGAGGCGGTTTTGGATGTTAACCGCAGACGTGAAAAAGAAATGGCGGCTTTGTTGAGCAGCCAACACAAAATACCGGACAGTACAAGAGATAAAGTTTTTGAGGACATCGATGCCTACTATCTAAAAAAGTCTTATTTTCAGAATACGATATACGAAGAATTTTTGGACACTGCCTTTTATAGAAAAAATATCTTGGAACTTGTGCAACAAATGGAGAAGATGTCAAAAGACAATTTTATCCGCAACAGCGTCAATGGTATTCTACTTGAAATCTTACCCTACTTTCGAGATGCACAAGACAATTCTACCTCGTATTTAGAAACAATAAATTATCGTTATAAGATAGTACGTAAATATTTCAACAACAAAAGTATCCCTTATCAGTTCTGGGTTTCAACGTTGGAATTTTATGCCAACCGACACAAAATAAGCCTCGACCTACCGATGATGCGGCAGTTAAAACAAGATGCCAGCAATTCTGTATTCAAAGAGGACGTATTGGAACAGATTGCACTCAACAAGATTTCCAAGGAGTACAATACCACCGTACAGAACAAACCATCCGACAAGACGTTGTATGACCAGCACCTGCAATCTGTCGACCTCACCAAAGTATTGGAAAGTTTCAAAGGAAAGCCTTTGCTGATTGACTTCTGGGCAAGCTGGTGCGGACCGTGTATCGAAGGTCTTCCCAAAACAAGGCGATACCATGATGCGTATCCGTCCCTTAATCTTATGTTCCTCTCCTTTGACAAAGACCACAACGATTGGATAGTGGCAATCACCAAGCGTGGGCTATCTTCCTTTACCAATTACCGCATCAACAAAAGTCATAGGAACGACCTGACGGCAAGCATCACGGAAATACCGCAATATGGTCTTCTGTTGCAGGACGGGACGGTAAAGGTATTCCATGAAATAGACGACGAAACGATACAGGCATACGTGAATGGGTTTGCGTTGTAAAATTTTCTGCGCAGTATATTGATAGAACTTTTAAATGTTTTATGACTATGATTTGTTTCAACAACAGAATCGGAAAGCATCTGCTCTGTGTGCTTTTGTCCTTCGTCGGTCTCGTGCTACATGCCCAGGAGTCCCCCAAGTACGCACACATATTCGTCAGGAAAAAAGTCCCGGAGAAAACAACGATGGAGGTCTTCATGCCGATCAACGCCTACTGTGTCAACACGGACACGCCCAACTTCGTAAGGTCTTTTGCCGGCGACACCATCGAGCTGGAAATACCCGCATACGCATCCCCGATACTCTACCATTTCAGGATGGGGCCGAAGGAGTTCCAGATAGGCCTGCTGCACGGCGACAGTGTCCATGTACTTTTTGACAACGATACTGCCAAGTCCCAACCGACTTTTACGTTTGTCGGCAGCAACGGCTATGCACACAACTACTTCGTGAACAGGCGGATAGACCGGATCGTGCTGCCGACGAAAGCATACGGGAAGAACAGCTACGCACAGTTTGTACAGGTGCTGAAGGACTATACAGGGCAAACTGGAAACATCTGGGACTCGATGGCTGATGTCCAAAACGAAAACAGGGAGATATGCGAACTGTACAAAACGGAAATCATAAGTGCATCCTACGACGAAGGATTTAGGGAACTCGTGAAGATTTACGACGCGAAAAGGGACTCCGTGCTGAAACGGAACCTAAAGATATGGCAGGTGCTGTACGAATACATAAAGACAAGGGAAGTGCTTTTCCAGATGAGCCAGAGCTTCGACCCCGGTCTGCTGAGGACCAATTCGGGTACGTTTCTGTACAACAGGTACCTCAAGACCGTGAACTGGGAGGACCCAAGTATAGACTCTGCCCACAAAACGGAAAGTTCACTGTATTACTTCAATCGGTACGACCGCAGGTATCGGTATGCGGCATGGGGTGCATTTCTCCACAATGCCTTTTACTCTCCCGGAACTTTTTACAACTTCGGAGGGGAGCTTGACGAGAACCTGGAGGAGTACGTCAATGCCGGAGGGGACAGTACCTACATTTCGGAAATCAACAAAATAGCAGCCCCCCGTTACGCCAAGATGTGCGTTCCGGTCGAAGTCGGGCAGGGCGAATACCCCGAACTGACCAAATTGCTGGCGGCACATAAAAAACGTTTTGTCTATATCGACCTGTGGGCCAAGTGGTGTATGTTCTGTATGCTGGACCTACAAAAATACAGCGGATGTCCTGATTCCCTCGCCAAGTTGGGCATCGGCTACCAGATGCTATGTGTGGACGACGACTCGACCGCCGCCGGGAAATACCTTGCCCAAAAGAAAATCAGTATAATCCACAACCGAAACGCCAACGCAGTACTGAGGAAGGAACTGCTGTCCCTGCAACGCAAGTTGAATCCGGACTGGACAAGAATCAACTTGCCGTACTGCATATTGTACGATGCAAGGATGCGGATTTTTTATATCAACTTCCTGAGGCCGAGCCACAAAAAACGGCTGTACGACACCCTAAAAGAGCAAATGGCTAAGAATGATTAAGGCGTCATTCTCAACGTTGTTCTACGGCTTTTTGTCGATGTTTGACCACTTTATGCCGAATATTAAACTTTGTATCAATAAAATAATCAATATTTGCGTACTCAAAAAACTCTTGTACATGATCAAAATGAAAAAGTGCGCAATCGCATTACTATTGTCCTTGTGTGTGTACCATGCGGCGCAGGCCCAGGATTTTCAGGATTCAACTGACACGGAATCATCGTCGCTCAACCCTCGAATTGGGATTAAAGGTAGTTTTATCGGTGCGTTCAATTCAGTGACCTTTCTTAATTCTACGGCCGAAGCCGCGACTTCGATGGGGCCTCGACTCAGTTGGGGAGTCGGAGCGTATTTGGACATTCCCTTTGACGAAAAATGGGGTGTCCAGCTTGGGTTGAACTATGCGTCTCTCGGTACCAAATTGAAGAAGGGATATTATCTCAACCAAAATTATACCGTTTCGCAGAATCTTAAATACAACTATCTCACCATACCGATATTGGCACGCTACAACATAGGTACCAGTGGCTGGAGTGTGCTGGCAGGGCCTCAATTTGGTGTATTGCTTTCCGCTAGGCGTCAGGTCAGTTCTACCAATGCCAACGTAAAATCTTATCTCAAGTCCAGCGACTGGGCTGGTGTCGCAGGTTTGGAATACAAACTTCCGGTGCATAGTTTTTTGCATGACATGCGCGTCGGAGCTTCTTTTCAATATGGTCTGACCAATATTATTAAAGACATGGATACTTACAGCAGCTATAAGTTGTATAATAACGCCGCCAACGTATATGTAGGATTTACTTTATAAGAAAAATAAAGGAAAAAATTTAAAAAAGGTCGCTCACACAAGAGCGACCTTTTTGTTTTATAACGTTCTTCAACCGGTAAGTATAGTTGAACCTGAATAATCCGTCATAACAAATTAGATTTTTAATTCTGATTTTCAATTGTTTATGGAAATAAATTATGACATTTTATTAAGGTTTGATTATAAGTTTCGGAGAACGTCTACGGTCTTTCATTTGCGTTGATAAAGCACATATTATTCATGGATTGTTGGACTTTCTGGCTTGTCTGTCTTTTTTCCCAACTTACTGTGTTTTTTGCCATACCCGAAATACACCACAAGACCGATCAGTAACCAGATGATAAATATTTTCCAGTTCGACGTCCCAAGTTCGGTCATCAGGTACAGGTTGATTAAAATGCCGATGACCGGCAGCAGCGAAAAGTTTTTCAGAAAGGAGAAAATCGTCAATCCCACCCATACTAACCAGAAGAAAATCGTCAGTAATTTGTGTTCCAATATTTGATTTAAAGAAAGCTGGCTCCATTCATGTCTAACCTCCATCCCTTGTGGCGTATACCACAATAGGAGAGCTGCCCCAATCAAGCCTAGCCCCACGAGGTATTTGCCGTTGATGTAGGGAACCTTGAATTTGGACTGCTGGGACAAGCCGGTATGGTCCAGGTACAGCACGCCACCGCACACCAATATAAATGCAAAGAAAGTTCCCACGCTCGTCAGGTCTACAAAGAAATCCATCTTAAAGAAAAAGGCCGGAACGGCGACCACGATACCCGCAACAATCGTCGCAAAAGTCGGCGTGTTGTGTTTGGGGCTGATATGCGAAAACTTTTTCCAAAGCAGTCCGTCGCGGCTCATCGTCATCCAGATGCGCGGCTGCCCAATCTGGAACACCAGCAACGCGCTTGTAATCGCAATGACCGAACTCACGGACACCACACCTGCCATGAAATTGAGCCCGTTTTGGGAAAAGACAAATGCCAACGGGTCGCTCACGTTCAGTTCCTTATAGTTGACCATGCCCGTCAATACCAGCGTAATCCCGACATATAAAATGGTACACACCAACAGGCAATAAATCATCGCCTTGGGAAGGTCGCGCTGTGGATTTTTGCATTCTTCCGCCGTCGTGGATATAGAGTCAAAACCAATAAAAGCAAAAAACACCGCCGCCACGCCGCTCAATATGCCCTTTGCTCCGTTCGGTGCAAAAGGTATCCAGTTTTCGGGTTTGACATAAAATGCGCCGCCGATGATGACAAATGCGATGACCGCCAGCTTGAGCACCACCATGATGTTGCTTGCCGTTCTGGATTCCTTGATGCCGATATAGCACAGCCAAGTCACCAAAATGGTAATCAAGCCTGCCGGAAGGTTAAATATAATCGCCAGGCCTCCCAACCGTGGTGCAGTCTCAAACGCCACCGCTGCCACCCTGTCCGCCTGGGAAATGTCCTTGACGTGTTCGCTGACTTTTACAAATGCTTCATGCGCCGTGCTGTAATCAATTGCCAGCCACCTGGGGAAATGTATTCCAAAACCATCCAACATACTTACGAAATACTGCGACCACGAAATGGCAACGACCATGTTGGAAACGGCGTATTCCAGTATCAACGCCCAGCCGATGACCCACGCCGCGATTTCTCCAAATGCCACGTATGCATACGTATATGCGCTTCCCGACACTGGAACCGTACTCGCAAACTGCGCATAGGACAACGCCGTGAACACGCACGCAACTGCCGTGGTGACAAACAACAACGAAACGGCCGGCCCGCCGTTGTAGCTCGCCAGGCCAATCGTGCTGAATATGCCTGCGCCGACAATGGCCGCAATGCCCAAGGAGATTAGATCCTTTACTCCCAAAACCTTTTTCAACCCCGATTCGCCGGATTGCTCCGCGTCCGAAAGGATTTGGTCAACGGTCTTTTTTCTGAATAAGTAATTAGCCATTTTAGATATATGATTTTTGAAATGAGATTTTAGGTTTTAGTCCGGAAGTCCGAGGTCGGAAAGACCGAAAGTTGAAAAAACGTAACCTGTAACGTGAAACCTGCAACTGACCACAGACTATCTTCGTCTTACTTGCCGTATTTCCTTATATCTCCCTGCTCAACAACTGGAACGTCAGCTCGCGCAACGGCTCTTTTCGGTTGTTGGTCACGACGATTTCGTCCAGGGCCTTCAGGGCTTTGTCGCTGTATTGTTTTTTCAGGTCCAAAGCCCAGTCTTTCACACCTACTTCGTCAAATATTTCCAATACGCGCCGCACTTTGTCGTCGTCGGTGTCGGACTGCATGAGTACTTCCAGCTCCTGTTTTTGTGGTGCATTGGCATTTTCCAGTGCATAGAGCATCAGGAACGTTTTCTTGTTGCGTCGGATGTCACCGCCGAGCACTTTCCCAAACTTTTCGGGGTTGCCATAAGCGTCGAGGTAGTCGTCCTGTACCTGAAAACCGATACCTAGGTTTTTGCCAAACTCGTATATTTTTTCGCAACTGCTGTTCGATGCGCCTCCAAGGAATGCGCCCATCGAAAGACTTGCCGCCAACAGTACCGAAGTCTTGAGTGTAATCATCTCGATGTATTCGGAGAGCTGCACGTCGCTGCGTTTTTCAAAATCCATGTCGTATTGCTGCCCTTCGCAGACCTCGGTCGCCGTTTTGTTGAACAAGGTCATTGTCTGGTGCAGCATAGACGAATCTATTTTGTTGAGGTAGGTGTACGCAATGATCAGCATCACGTCGCCACTCAGCACCGCCGTTTCGTCCCCGTATTTTTTGTGGACGGTAGGTTTCCCTCTCCTCAGGTCGCTTTTGTCCATGATGTCGTCGTGTATCAGCGTAAAGTTGTGGAACAGTTCAATTGCCATCGCTACATTCCACACGTCAGGGTGCAGGTTGCCAAAAAGTTCGTTGCCCATCAGACAACAGACAGGGCGTATCCGCTTGCCGCCGATGCCCAGGAAATAGCCACAGGGGTCATATAGCCCGGCAGGCGTTCCCGGTAGTTTCTGTGTCTGGAAAAAATCCGAAAACTGATCCAATAGTTCATTAAACGAATGCATAAGTCTCTTTTGTCACCGAGTGTTAAGTTAAAAGGCCAAAGTAAAAATTGCCCAACGTTGAATGCTAAAATGCCACGGTCTATTAAAAATCGTAAAATTAAGGCTTACGATGTGATTTTATGGCATAAACCCCAAAACATCCGCACATAAAAATGGCTGGTCGCAAGACCAGCCAAGCAAAAAACAAAAAACTATGTTTCAAGATGTCGCGGAACCGCTAACCCAGATATGCTTTCAGCGCACTGCTGTAACGCGCTTTCTGGAGGCGCTTGATGGCACGTTCCTTGATCTGGCGGATACGTTCCTTGGTAAGGTCATATTTCTGCCCGATTTGTTCGATGGTAATGCCGTTTTCGCCGTCGAGGCCAAAATAGGCGTTGACGATTTCGGCTTCGCGCGGACTGAGAGATTTCAGTACGCGGCGTATTTCTTCGCGTAGGGAATCTTTCATCACGTCGTCGTCGGTGTCGTCACTACCTTCTAGGAGGTCGCCCATGGCTACGTCTTCGGCTTCGTGTACGGGAGCATCGAGAGAGGTGTGACGGGTGTTACTCTGGAAAATGTTGTTGATCTCAGTCTCGCTCATTTCCAGGAGGCTCGCAAGCTCTTCCGTGCTTGGTTCTCTTTCGTGTTCCTGTTCAAAAGCCATGTAAGCCTTGTTGGCTTTGTTGTACGTGCCGATTTTGTTCTGCGGCAGGCGCACGAGGCGTCCCTGTTCGGCCAAGGCCTGCAAAATGGACTGGCGAATCCACCACACCGCATACGAGATGAACTTGAAGCCCTTGGTTTCGTCAAAGCGCTGGGCGGCTTTGATGAGTCCAAGGTTCCCTTCGTTGATCAGGTCACTGAGCGAAAGCCCCTGGTGCTGGTACTGTTTGGCTACGGATACTACAAAGCGTAGGTTGGCCTGCACGAGCTTGTCCAAGGCTCTCTGGTCATCCATCTTGATACGCTGGGCGAGGGTTGTCTCCTCTTCTGGCGTGATCATGGGGATTTTCGAAATCTCCTGTAGATATTTCTCGACGGCCTGTGAATCACGGTTGGTGATCTGGGTGGCAATTTTGAGCTGCCTCATATATTAATCCTTAATTTTTTATATTCAAACGCCTGCTTTTCAGTAGAAGGAAACAGCAGCGTGCTACGCCTTATTAAACATAAAAAATCCCGAAATGTTGTTTTGACAATGCGGAATTTTTTTCTAAATAACAAATTGTTTCAAGTGCAGCGTGCAAAGATACTAAAATATTCTTTTTTTTCTGGAATATTTCCATCGGTTTGTTGTGGAAAATGTCTTTTTTGTGGTATAATAGTCGGTATAAGTAAAAAGGAAAAACAAAAAGCGGTCAACCGTTCGGACGGATTGTACCATCGGCTTTGATATGGTGTCACAAAGCATACCAATAGAGTGGAAATAGTCCGCCGTGGCGGACGAACTTTTGGTGGCCAATATTCTGGACTGCTTAGTCAAGAGACATAGGAGCGACCTTTTTCGTTCCCATAAGGCTTATATCGTCCAAAGTGGGTTCCTGCGGTGAGTCTTCAGTTCCGATGTCCGCCATTTATTTTTACCTGTCTGGTGATTCCTTCTTGGAAAAATTTAACGTCTATTTGACCATTAGCGTATATATTTGCAGCCGAACAGACAGCCGACATGCATTGGCTCCATCTGTTCCTGCGTCACTTAAATTTAAACCATAATTAGAATGTTACCTAAGATAAATCCTACTACCACACAGGCATGGCTTCTTCTCCGCAAACATTTCGAGGAAGAGATGAACCACGTCAAGGTCAAGGATCTGTTTGCGCAGGACGAGGGTCGTTTTAGCAAGTTCTCCCTCCGTTTGGACGATATTCTTTTTGATTATTCCAAAAACATCATCAACCAAAAGACACTCCACCTCTTATTGCAATTGGCTGAGGACTGCAACCTGAAAGATGCCATCCAAGCGATGTTCAGCGGTGAGAAAATCAATGAAACCGAAGACCGTTCCGTGTTGCATATCGCCCTTAGGAACTTCTCGGGACAACCGATATACAGCGACGGTAAGGATGTCATGCCTGAAGTCCACAGGGTGCAAAAACAGATGAAGGATTTTTGTGTAAAAGTGCATTCCGGCGAATGGAAAGGTTATACGGGCAAAAAAATAAAGTACATTGTCAATATCGGTATCGGTGGCAGTGACTTGGGTCCCGTCATGGTGACAGAAGCTCTCAAGCCCTATTGGACCCAAGGTATCCATCCGTATTTTGTCAGCAACGTCGACGGTACCCATATTGCCGAAACGCTCAAACTGGTCAATCCCGAGGAGACTATTTTCCTGATTGCCTCCAAAACATTTACCACGCAAGAGACCATGACCAACGCCCACACGGCGCGTGACTGGTTCCTGCAATCCGCAAAAGACGTAAAACATGTCGCCAAACATTTTGTGGCACTGAGTACCAATGAAAAAGAAGTGACCAAATTTGGCATTGACGTCGCCAATATGTTTGAGTTCTGGGACTGGGTCGGTGGACGCTATTCCCTGTGGAGTGCGATTGGTTTGTCCATCGCGTTGACCATCGGTTACGATCGTTTTGAGGAACTGCTGAAAGGTGCCTACAAAGTGGACGAATATTTCCAAAATGCTCCTTTTGACAAAAACATTCCCGTCATCATGGGGCTGATTGGCACTTGGTACACCAATTTCTTCAAGGCACAGACAGAGGTCATCCTGCCTTACGACCAATATATGCATCGTTTTGCCGCCTATTTCCAGCAAGGCAACATGGAGAGCAACGGCAAGCACGTGGACCGCAAAGGCGGCGATGTCTCATACAGCACCGGACCTGTCATCTGGGGTGAGCCCGGAACAAATGGCCAGCACGCTTTTTATCAGTTGATACATCAGGGTACGGTCATCACGCCGGCGGACTTTATCGCTCCGGCCATCAGCCACAATCCGATCGGCGATCACCATGAAAAGCTGTTGAGCAATTTCTTTGCACAGACGGAAGCACTGATGAACGGGAAAACGGAAGCTGTTGTCAAGGAAGAGTTGCGTGCACAAGGCAAAACCGAAGAAGAAATCAAGAAAATAGCACCATTCAAGGTGTTTGAAGGCAACAAACCGACCAACTCTTTCTTGTTGAGGGAAATCACGCCGGAAAGTCTGGGTTCGTTGATTGCCCTGTACGAACACAAAATATTCACCCAGGGTATCATCTGGAACATTTTCAGCTTTGACCAATGGGGTGTGGAACTCGGTAAGCAGCTTGCTGGGAAAATCCTTCCCGAACTGGAAGACGATGCCCCTGTGACCTCGCACGACTCCTCCACCAATGGTCTGATTAACGAGTATAAAAAATTGCGGAAAGGATAGGTTGCTATTGAAGCAGTCTTTTTCTTTCTTGATAGAAAATAGGTGCATCCATGCCAGGAAGGACAGTTTTAAAGCTGTTCCTCCTGGCATTTTTCTTTTCGATGGTAAAAACCTGACGGGGAAAGGGGAAATGCAATCTTGGATTTTATACGATTTTGATTTATATTTTAGACCAAAAATCCATTTGTGCTGTTCGGGATTTGCAATCCCGAACGCTTATCCGTGCATTTGCAATGCACTGCT